>JBAYQP010000052.1:0-19981 GCA_041677125.1 Desulfuromonadales bacterium
CTATCTGGCGTTCTTCAGCAGCTTCGATTATCTGGAGCAGACGGCCGAACTCTTCGCCGCCCGCCATCCCGACATTGCGCTGTGGCGGCAGGCCCGTCGCATGGACGAAAACGCCCGCAGCGAATTCCTCGGCCAATTCACCTTGTCGAGCCGGGGAATCGGCTTCGCCGCGCTCGGGGGCGTCTTCGGCGAGGGGATCGACCTGCCGGGGGAGCGCCTGGTCGGCGCCTTCATCGCCACCCTCGGCTTGCCACAGGTGAACCCGGTGAACGAGAAGATCAAGGAACGCATGGGCGCGCTCTTCGGCGCCGGCTACGATTACACCTACTTCTATCCCGGAGTGCAAAAGGTGGTGCAGGCCGCCGGCCGGGTGATCCGCACACAGGCGGACCGGGGCGTCGTCTATCTCATCGACGACCGCTTCGCGCGGCCCGAGGTGCGCCGGCTGCTGCCGGGGTGGTGGGAGGTGGAGCGGCTGGGGGCGGAGGAGAGCGGAACATGAGGGGGAGAAGATCTTCTTGCGAAGGGGTCGCTTACAGAGGAAAACTGTTGGCCGGCGTACAGCCATAGCGGAAGGAGCGGTGTATTTCGGTATCTGGAAGGATGCCGCCAGGGCCACCCACCTCCTGCGCAAGCCCGCCGCTCAATGCAGAACCGTTAGCCTTTTTCATCCTTGCACGGTATCCGTGTCAGCGATAAAATGGCTCTGAACTGGAGGGTTGAAATACATGATTTCATCGTTTGGCGATAAACTGACGGAAGCTATTTATCACGGCACCACAAACAAGGACCTTCGGCGATTGCCACCGGAGATAGCCAAACAAGCCCTTCGCAAACTCGACATGATCAATGCCGCTCATGACATGCTGGACTTGCGCTCCCCTCCAGGCAATCGACTGGAGACGTTACAAGGCGACCTTGCCGGCATGTTCAGCATTCGTGTCAACGATCAATGGAGAATCGTTTTTCGGTGGCAAGATGGCAACGCCTATGAAGTGCGTCTTGCCGACTATCATTAATCTTACCAAGGAGAATCTTTATGATCCCAACCAATCGCATTCCGACACATCCCGGGAAAATCCTGAAAGAGGAGTTCCTTGACGAACTCGGCATCAGCCAGGTTGCTTTTTCGGCACATATCGAGGTTCCCGTCCAAAGAATCAATGAAATTGTGCGCGGCAAGCGGGGCATTACTTCGGAAACCGCCTGGCTGCTCGCACAATCCCTTGATACCACACCCGAATTCTGGCTCAACCTCCAGTCAACGTACGATCTGGCCATGAACCGACCGGAGAAAACCATTTTAAAACTCCGCATGGCCAGTTAACGGCTGTGATTGTTGGCCCGGCTTATTTTCGATGGGCGCCCTTAAACGAAAATAGACTTTCACGGCTGATGGCGCTACCGGTGATCCGGCCTGCTTTTGACAAGAGGTATATATCTACGTACGGGGATAGGAAGATGCGGCTCTTTCCAGTTGCTCGCGCAACACCGGAAGAGAAATGCGAACAGTGTCCCAAACGATATTCAGATCGATTTCAAAGTAACCATGAGCCATACGGTTTCGCATCCCGCGTATCTGCCACCACGGAATCTCCGGATGCTTCGCCACAAACTCCGGATATTCATTCATGATCTGAGTAGCCGCCTCGCCGATAACCACCAGGTTCAGAATTACAGCTTGCTGGGTTTTTCTGTCCGGAAGCTTTCAATACTCATTCCCTCAACATAGCTGCAGTCCAGAGCCGAAGCCTCGATCACATGCTCGACATAGTCGGGCAATCTTAATTCTTTCTGCTTGGCAGTCATATCGGCTTCGCTTCCCGCAGGACATGATCGCGAAACTTCCGGGGCAGATCTCCCGGAGTAAGAACCTCCACCGGAATCCCAAGCTTTCTCTCAAGTTCAATCTGTAAGCCACCGAGGTCCAATAGAGTTGCACCGGGCAGCGGATCAACAAGGATATCAAGATCACTGCCTTCGGAATCCTGGCCGTGAAGAGCGGAGCCGAATACTCGAGCATTGCGGAGCGGGTACTGAGCCACAAGTCGCCTGATTTCGTTCCGATTTGCATTGAGGGCGTCGGAGGGTTTCACTGGTATCTCCCTGATCGAGTCAGGTTCGATTATCGCTCATAGAGTGAACAAATCCAACGCTAATCTGGAACAGGCGCCAATGCAGGCCAAGCCGTCGCTGTGGTTCTTGAGGTTTACCCGCTGCCGCCGAGGCCTTCGCGTTGGCGTCAGCCATCGAGCACTCCGCTCAGTTGGTTACAGGCGGTCCGGAGTTCCGGCAAGTGGAGCATCTGGTGAAAATTACCTGGGTCTGATACCGGAAATTACCCAGACCATGGGTAAACCTTGCTGCTTCCAGCCGTCAATACCGTCTCCTTCTTCCCCTCGTGCGGCCCTGGCCTTCATCCCGGCCGTGGACAAGGGCGGGTGGATGCGTCGCCTCCACCGCCGTGAAGGGCTCGAGAATGCGGTAGGTGTGCGCTGCGTTCTGCGGAACCGTCCATGAGTCGCCAAGGATGCGTGCCGCGAGTGCTGGGATTTAACCTTTCCGGAGTTCCGACGGCAGCAGCTGAACATCGATTCACAGGTTGTATACTACAACAAAAGCGATGGGAGGCGCTGCGCGATGAACTATGTCGATGGATTCATCATCCCCCTGCCCGCGGGCAGAATCGAGGAGTATCGCCGGCAGGCGGAGTCGGCCGGCAGAATATGGATGGAACACGGCGCGCTCGCTTTTCGCGAATGCATCGGCGACGACCTGTGGGCCGAGGGGTTCACCTCCTTCCCCGAACTGGCCAGGGCCGGCGAGGGGGAGACGGTGGTCTTCTCTTACATCGTCTTTCGCTCGCGCGAACACCGCGACGAGGTCAACGCCAAGGTCATGTCCGATCCGCGTCTGAAAGAATTCGCCACGATGCCCTTCGACGTCAAGCGAATGGCGTACGGCGGGTTCCGGGTGTTGGTCGACCTATAGCACATTATGCACGTCGAGCCCTATCTGATCTTTGGCCATGGCCTTGCGCCGCCCGGGAGAAGGGGGCGGCGAGTTCGATGCACAAAATGCCCGACAATGGCCAAAAAGAGCCGCTTCCCCGCGATGGGGAAGCGGCTCTTGTCGTCTTGCCGAGCGAATCTGGTCCGGTCAGACGATCCCCTCGAACAGCACGCTGGTCAGATAGCGCTCCCCCGAATCGGGCAGGATGACGACGATCGTCTTGCCGGCGAATTCCGCTTGCGCGGCCAGACGGGCGGCCACCGCGGCGGCGGCGCCGCAGGAGATGCCGGAGAGAATTCCCTCCTCCTTGGCCAGACGCCGGGCGAAGTCGATTGCTTCGTCGTTGCTCACCTGCTCCACCCGATCAACCAGGGACAGGTCAAGGGTGTCGGGAATGAAACCGGCGCCGAGCCCCTGGATCTTGTGCGGGCCGGGCTGGAGGGGCTGGCCGGCGAGCTTCTGGGTGATAACCGGGCTGTCGGCCGGTTCCACCGCCACCGAAAGGATCTGCTTGCCGCGCGTCTTTTTGATGTAGCGGGAGACGCCGGTGATGGTGCCGCCGGTGCCGACGCCGGAGATAAGCACGTCGATGCCGCCTTCGGTGTCCTCCCAGACCTCCGGACCGGTGGTCTGCTCGTGAATGGCCGGGTTCGCAGGGTTCTTGAACTGGTGCAGCAGCAGGTACTTGTCCGGCGCCGAGGCCGCCAGCGCCTCGGCCTCGGCGATGGCGCCGCCCATCCCCTTGGCGCCGGGGGTGAGGACGAGGTTGGCGCCGAAGGCCTTGAGCACCTTGCGCCGCTCCATGCTCATCGTCTCCGGCATGGTCAGGGTGAGGGGGATGCCACGGGCGGCGGCGACAAAGGCGAGGGCGATGCCGGTGTTGCCGCTGGTCGGCTCGACGATCTCCACCCCCGGCTTGAGCAGCCCCTTTTTCTCCGCGTCCCAGATCATGCTGGCGCCGATGCGGCATTTGACCGAGTAGGCGGGATTGCGCCCCTCGACCTTGCCGAGGACGGTCGCCCCGGACGGAACAATGCGGTTGAGACGCACCAGCGGGGTGCGGCCGATGGCGAGGGAATTGTCGTTGTAGATGGGGGCCATGGTTGTGCTCCTTTCTATGGAGGAAAATATATCTCACCGATCTCGCGCCGAGCCCACAGAGAAACCAGAAGGCAGAATTTGAGGATGTCTCCGCGTTCTCTGCGCCGCTGTGAGAGACGGTTTATCCAAGGTTCCGCACGGCTTCGAGCAACGCATTCTGGTCGAGTTGCTCGGCAATTTTCTCCCCGAATCCCGCCCCCTGCCGGCGGTGGAGATCGAAGAGGGGGCGGCGGACGCCGTCGGCGCCGGGGACGCTTTTCGCCGTAACGATGCCGAAGTCGGCCAGTTGCGGCTGCGAGCAGGAGTTGGGGCAGCCGGCGATGGCCCAGCTCCCTTCCTTTCCGGTCTCGCCGAGGGCGGCTATTACCTCGCGGGCGACCTCGCGGGTGCGGCAGAGGCCCATTCGGCATTCATGCCCCCCCGGACAGATGCGGAAGGTCACCCGCTCCTCCGTGGTTTCGCCGGCATAACCGGCGGCGGCCAGGGCTTCGCGCACATCGGCGGCGTCGTCGGCATCGGCGAGCAGGAAAGCGACATCCTGATCGGCGGTGAGGACCATGAACCCCTCGGCCAGACGGGCGGCGGTGTGGGCGAAGATCCGCAAGGATTTGCTGCTCAGCTCGCCGGCGAAAACCGCCGCCGTCACCGAGGTGCGGGGAGCGTGGGGGAGCGCGGTCAGCCGCTTCTCCACGGCGTCGGCCAATTCCAACTCAGTGGGATAAAGGGCCCGGTCCGTCTCCAGCAGGCGGCGGAAGGTCGCCTCTCCCAACTCGCGGAGCACATGCTTGAGACGTTTTCCCTTGGGGGCGTGGCGCTTGTACAGGCGCAGCACCGCTTCGAGCAGGGGCAGGATCCGCCCCTCGGCAACCCCCTCCGCGTAACGGAAGCCCGGCTGCGGTTCGCGACCCAGGCCGCCGGCCAGCCAGACGTCGTAAAGATCGCAAAACTCCTCCGTCCCCACGTAGACCAATCCCACATCCTGAATCAGATGGCGCGACCCGCCGTAGCCGGCGTCCACCCCGATTTTAAACTTTTTCGGCAGCCCCTCGAAATGGGGATTGCCGGCGAAGTGGCGGTGCAGCTTGCGGGCGAGGGACTGGACGACGGGAAAGCCTTCGCCGAAGGTGGTGCTGCAGACAACGCCGCGCACCGCGCCGCCGCAGGCGCCGCGGCTGGTCAGGCCGACGGCGGCCAGCAGGCGCAGCGCCTCGGACAGATCGGCGTACTGCAGCCAGTGAAATTCGATGCTGCCACGGGAGGTCAGGTGGACGCCGTCGTTGGAAAAACGCTCGGCGATATCGGCCACCTTCAGGGCCTGCTCGGCGGAGAGGACCCCGGCCGGGACTTTAACCCGCAGCATGAGATGTCCGGCGTCGTTCTGCTTGTAAACCCCCTCGATGCGGAGGCGCTGGTAGTCGATGGTCATGAAAACCTCAAATTTTCGCAAAAAAAGGAGACTGTCAAGTTCCAGTTTTCAGATTCCCGAGCCGAGCAGCGCGTCGTCTTCCGCGATCCCGCCGTCGAACAGTTCGGCCACAATCCGCTCGGCGATTTCCTCGGGGGCCCGCCCGCCGCCGGCAACGGTGATTTGCGGCTTTTCGGACCGCGCGCAAATCGCAGCGCTGCCGATGACGGCGCGAACCTCTCCGGCGCCGGCCTTCCGGTGCGGATCGGACGCTCTTTTTTCGCACACCACCAAGGGGGTGTCCACGAATATTTCGACGAACTCCTCCGGCGCAAACAGCTGCTCGTTGCGGCAGGGGGCGGTGACGGCGACCAGCACGATGAGGCCGGCGTCGGCGAGAATCCGGGCGGTCTCGGTCGCCCGGCGCACATGCTCGACCGGGTCCGGGTCGGCATGGTCGAGGTCGCGGTTGAGCCCCCGGCGCAGGACTTCGCCATCGAGAAGATAGGTGTGCCGGCCGAGGCAGTGCAGCTTTTTTTCCACCAGATTGGCCACCGACGACGTTCCCGTTTCGGACAGACCGGTGAACCAGAGGACCCGCGGCTTTTGTCCTTTGTGCTCGGCCCGCGCCTTCTTGTCCAGCTCGATGGCCAGCCAGTGCCCGGCCGCCCGCTGCCGGGGACGCTCGATCATCCCGGCGCCGACGGTGGCGTTGCTCATCCGGTCGATGAGGATGAAACTGCCCGTGCCGCGGTTCTCACGGTAGGGGTCGAAGGGGATCGACCGGCCGAGGCTGACGGTGCAGACGCCGACCTCGTTGAGAGCGAGAATTTTCCCCGGCTCGTGCCGCAGGGTATTGACGTTCACCTTGCAACTCAGCTCGCGCACCTGGGCGGGAACGGTGGTGGCCCCCGCCTTGAGCAGGTAGCTGCGCCCGGGCACAAGGGGCTCTTCATGCATCCAGACGATCTTTGCCTCCAAACTGTCCGCGAGGCAAGGGCGCTCCTCGGGCGGGGTGAGCATTTCGCCACGGCTGATGTCGATCTCGTCGACCAGGGTGAGGGTCACCGCCTGCCCGGCGACGGCTTCGTCGAGGTCGCCGTCCATGGTGACGATGCGCGCCACCCGGCTCGTCTGTCCGGAGGAGGCCACCGCCACCGCATCGCCAGGACGGATCGTCCCCGCGGCGACGGTGCCGCAGAAGCCGCGAAAATCGAGATGGGGACGGTTGACCCACTGCACCCGCATGCGGAAGGGGCGGTCGGCGGCGGCACCGGCCACCGGCACCGTTTCCAGGTATTCCATCAGCGTCGGCCCGTTATACCAGGGCGTATTGGCGCCTTGCGCGAGCAGGTTGTCCCCTTGCAGCGCCGAGATGGGGATGGCGACGACTTCGGCGAAACCAAGTCCGGCGGCGAAGGCCTCGTACTCCCGGCGGATTTCCTCGAAGCGCGCCGCATCGTAGCCGACCAGATCCATCTTGTTGATCGCCAGCACGATGTGGCGGATGCCGACCAAAGATACCAGGTAGCTGTGGCGCCGGGTCTGGGTCAGCAGCCCCTTGCGGGCGTCGATGAGGATGACGGCGACCTGGGCGGTGGAGGCGCCGGTGACCATGTTGCGGGTGTACTGCTCGTGCCCGGGGGTGTCGGCGACGATGAACTTGCGCTTATCGGTGGAGAAAAAGTGGTAGGCGACATCGATGGTGATCCCCTGCTCGCGCTCGGCCTGCAATCCGTCCAGCAGCAGGGCGTAGTCGATCCCCTCCCCTTGCGTGCCGACCCGCTTGCTGTCGGCCCGCAACGCGGCGAGTTGATCCTCAAAGATCATTTTCGAGTCCCAGAGCAGGCGGCCGATCAGGGTGCTTTTGCCGTCGTCGACGCTGCCGCAGGTGATAAAGCGCAGCATCGATTTTTCCTCCTGGGATTTCAGGTAGGCGTGGATGTCTTCGGCGATCAAGTCGGATTGGTGTGCCATGGAAATCTCCGATAGCCAGCTATCAGCTAAAGTTTTCAAGCATTTGGATTCAAAGACAGCTGAGAGCCGAGAGCTGACAGCTAAAAATAGCCTTCCTGCTTCTTCTTCTCCATGCTCCCCGCCTGGTCGTGGTCGATGAGGCGCCCCTGTCGCTCGCTGCTGCGGGTGAGGAGCATCTCCTGGATGATCTCCGGGAGGATCGCGGCGGTCGATTCGACGGCGCCGGTCAGCGGATAACAACCGAGAGTGCGGAAGCGCACCGATTTCATCCGCACCTGCTCCCCCGGCCGAAGCTTGAGGCGATCATCGTCGACCAGGATCAGCATGCCGTCGCGCTCCACCACCGGCCGCTCCTTGGCGTGGTAAAGAGGCACGATGGGGATGGCTTCGAGATAGATGTATTGCCAGACATCGAGTTCGGTCCAGTTGGACAGGGGAAAAGCGCGGATGCTTTCGCCCGGGCGCACCCTGGCGTTATAGATATTCCACAGCTCGGGGCGCTGGCTCTTCGGGTCCCAGCGGTGGGTTTCGGTGCGGAAGGAGAAAATCCGCTCCTTAGCCCGGGATTTTTCCTCGTCGCGCCGCGCCCCGCCAAAGGCCGCGTCGAAGTGGTATTTGGTCAGCGCCTGCTTCAGGCCCTCGGTTTTCATGATGTCGGTGTAAAGGGCGCTGCCGTGCGTGAAGGGATTCACCCCTTGCCGGGCGCCTTCTTCGTTGCGGTGCACGAGCAACTCGAACCCACAGTCGCGCGCCATGCGGTCGCGAAACTCGATCATCTCGCGGAATTTCCAGGTGGTGTCGACATGCAGCAAGGGGAAAGGGATCTTTCCCGGGAAAAAGGCCTTGCGCGCCAGGTGCAGCATCACCGCCGAGTCCTTGCCGATGGAATAGAGCATGACCGGGTTTTCGAACTCGGCCGCCACCTCGCGGAGAACATGAATGCTTTCGGCTTCGAGCTGTTGCAGATGGGTCGGTTTCATTCGGAGGTCCCTTTTTCCACTGGATTTGCCGGGGCGCAACAATCCGCCCCGACGAAAATAGCGATCGTCGTTCTCAGCGCCGGTGCAGGCCGCATTCCTTGTGCTCCGGATCTTCCCACCACCAGCGCCCGGAGCGGGGGTGTTCCCCAGGCTGGACCGCCCGGGTGCAGGGAGCGCAACCGATGGAGGGATAACCCTGCCGGTGCAAGCGGTTGAGGGGAATGCGGTTGCCTTCGGCGTACGCCCAAACCTCGGCCTCGCTCCAGGCGATGAGGGGATTGATTTTGACGATGCCGCCGTGGGCGGCGTCGGTTTCCAGCGGCGCCAGCCTGGTCCGGGTGACGTTCTGCTCCCGCCGCAGACCGGTGATCCAGCCGGCCAGTCCGGCCAGCGCCCGACCAAGGGGCGCCACCTTGCGGATGCGGCAGCACTCGTGCCGGTTGTCCAGACTCTCCCGGAAGGAGAACAATCCCTTTTCCCGCGCCAAACGCTCCACCGCCTCCCGCTCGGGAAAGTACCAATCGATCGACACCCCGTAACGCGCGCGCACCGCATCGGCCACCTCGTAGGTTTCCGCGTTGAGCCGGCCGGTATCGAGAGCGAAAACGCCAATGTCCAGTTGCGCCTGAAAGGCGAGATCGATAACCACCACATCCTCGACCGAAAAGGAACAGGCAAGCTTGACCGGGCCGGCGGCGGCCGCGAGACCGCGCTTCAGAATCTCCAGCGGTGCGAAGGACTGCAATGCGCTGACAGGATGCGGGGTGGTGGCGGACATGGGGATCATCTCCTCAGATTATGTACTCAGGCTCTCTCTTGCGCCCGAAGTCGATGCGGTTCCAGGCACGTTCATGAACGAAATAGACAAAGAATTTGATCGCGGTATCGGCCAAACCGACGGTAGCGGCAAATTCCCCTTTGCCGGTGAGAAAGTACACCAGCGAAGTGGTAATAAGAGTGGCCCACAGGCGCCAGGAAAGGGCCTTGAGCAAGCTGCGCCGATTCGATTCCACGGTTCTTCAGTCCTCCATTTTTCGCTGCATTGTTGAGCTGAATACTTAATTATAATCGGGTAGGATGTCAACAAAAAAACACACTAGCTTGGTATTTTTATCTTGAATCTATTTACCGGTAATCTTATGTAGTAAGCCATGGGTGGAATTTTTGCGCCGTGCAGGCGATGCCTTCGGATGGGGAGGGTGGCAAAGAAAAACGGCCACCCTGTCGGGTGACCGTTTTGTTTTCGAATTCCGAGAATTTTTCGGCAAAGTCGATGGTTAAGGGACCGGCGCCTGCCGCAGGTTTTCTCTTTCGTCCTGAACCAGTCGGGAAAAGGTGTAGCTATCCATCAGACTCATCATCTCCTCCCGGATTTGTTTCCAGGCGGCATGGGTCGGACAGAAATTGTCCTTTTCACAAATGCCGGGCCGCTCCAGGCACACATTGAGATACAACGGTCCCTCTTCGGCTTTGACCACGTCGAGCAGGGTGAACTCGGCAGGATCGCGAATCAGATAAAATCCACCGCCGACCCCCCGCTGCGAGCCGACGATGCCGAGTTTGATGAGGGGTTGCAGAATTTTGGTGAGAAAAGCCGGGGTGATATCCTGTGTTCGGCAGATATCGCGCTTGAATACTATTTCGCCCAGGGGTTGTTTGGCCAGGTAAAGCAGGGCGCGAATAGCATACTCGGTGGCGCGGGTAATAACCATGTAGACCTCCAGATTGTAAACTTAAAAAGTCAAATACCCGAAAGAGGGCCTATTTGTCAACGAAAAAGCCGTTCACGCGGCAACTTGACAGCCTCCGGCCCTCTTCGGCATGATAGGTCCCGCCCCTTGCGGAAGCGAATAGATTATGTCCGAACAAGTCACTGGCCGCTTTGCTCCCAGTCCCACAGGTCCTTTGCACTTCGGCTCCCTCGTCGCTGCGGTCGGCAGTTTTTGCCTGGCCCGCCGGGCCGGAGGAACCTGGCTGGTGCGCATCGACGATCTCGACGGGCCGCGGGTGGTCCCCGGCGCCGCCGAAGACATTCTGCGCACCCTGGAAAGACTCGGTCTGGAATGGGATGGTGAGATTCTCTGGCAGAGCCGCCGGGGCGAACGCTACCAGGCCGCCCTTGAAACACTGCGGCAGCAGAATCTCGTCTTCCCCTGCGCCTGCTCGCGCCGGGAAGTCCTCGCCAGCGCGCCGCATATCGGCGAAGAGGGGCCGGTGTACCCGGGAACCTGCCGTTCCGGCCTGCCGCCGGGCCGGCAGCCGCGCGCGCAACGGCTGCGGGCGGCTGGCGCCGTCTGCTTCACCGACGGTGTGTTCGGCCGGGTGGAACAGGATCTGCGGATGGTGGGCGATTTCATCCTGCACCGCGCCGATGGCCTGTTCGCCTATCAGTTGGCGACGGTGGTCGACGACGCCGACAGCGGGGTCGACCAGGTGGTGCGGGGCGAGGACCTCCTCACCTCCACCCCGCGGCAGATTTACCTGCACACCTGCCTGCGAACTCCCGTACCGCATTATATCCATCTGCCTTTGGCCCTCACGGCCACCGGCGAGAAAATCAGCAAACGCCACGGCGCGGCGGCGGCCGGCGCATCGGATCTGTGGCGGGCGTTGCGCTTTCTCGGCCAGGAGATTCCGCACGATCTGGAGCAAGCGTCGGCACGGGACATCCTCGCCTGGGGCAAACGGCATTTCGATCTGGCCCGGGTGCCCGGCCGCTCCGCGCCGATCCCGAAAAATGCGCTGTCTTTATCTTAAGAGCCTATTTTTTCGCTCTTTTCGCCGGACTGCCGGCTGTGCTAAAGTGACTTTCTTCACCCCCATCCAAGGAGAAAACGGGCATGCGCCGAATCGTCTGGGTTTTGCTTCCCCTGCTGCTGCTCGGCTGCGGTAGCGGCAATTACAAGATTTCCAAAGAAGAATATCGGGATCGCGTGCGCACTCTGGGCGTCGCTCCGCTGCTGGTCGATGCCGGCTCGACGATCGAGCATCCGGACCGGCAACAGGTCATCGATCTGCTGCGGCGGCACAATGCCGGCAAAGCCGAGGAACTGATTTCCATGCTACGCAAGCAAAAGGGGTATTTCGATGTGCGCGGCATATCCGGTGATCCGCAACAACTCTTCAGCCGCATGGTGCGGGAGAGCGCCTTGCGCGGTGAAGGTCCCGCCCTCTACAGGCGCTATCAGTTCAATTCCGCCGCAGTGGCCGAACTGGCCAGAGACAATGTCGTCGATGCCCTGCTGGTGGTCATCGCCAACGGCGTCGTGCGCAAGGAAACCCGGCGCGACCGCGGCCCCCTTCTGGCCTATCTGGAGGCGCCCTTCAATCCGATTCTGATGACGGCGGCGGTGGTCCTGCCCTCCGGCGAAATCGCCTGGGAATACTCCGGTGCAGCCGGCGAAAACTTCCTCCCCCTGCAATTCGCCGCCTTCGACGAGGCGTATTACAACAAAACCGACGAGGTTAAAATCAAGTATCTTTCCGTGGAAGGGCTTGAGCGGGCGCTCGGCACACCGGAAAAGGACCTGTTCGGCGGCAAGAAACTGTCGCAACCCTACGGGACCCTGTTGGAGCAGATCGTCGCGGCCCTGCACCCCGGATTCCTGATGCCGAAGCGTTCTCCGGAAGCCGAAAAGAAGTAGAAAAAGGGATAAAGGCGCGCCAGGCGATTTGCACGCAGGCAGGAGGTCGGCTATGGACAATTACACCATTGTCCGCCAGGAACATCTGAACCACTATGGATTTCTCTTCGGCGGCGCGATGCTCAAGTGGGTGGATGAATTCGCCTGGCTGGTCGCCTCGCGCGACTTTTCCGGCTGCCCGCTGGTGACCGTCGGCATGGACCGCATCAGCTTTCGCCAACCGGTGGCCAACGGATCCATCCTGCGCTTTCGCATTCTCCCCTTGCAGCGGGGAGAGACCTCCGTGCATTACGCAGTCAATGTCTTTGCCGATGCGCCGGGGGAGAACATGGAAAAAGAGGTTTTTTCCACCACCATCACCTTTGTCCACGTCGACGCCAACGGCAATAAAGTCCCTCTGCCGCGCAAGAAGTTGCTGCCATCGCAGGCGCCCCCTGCCGAATAAGGGAAACTCAAAAAGCATGCCCTGGCGGATGCGAGGGGTCTGCGAACCAAACACGAAAGCCTAGCCGGAAAAACGGCTAGGCTTTCGTATTTACTGACGGAGGGGGGGGGATTCGAAACTGTAGCGCTCCAGTTCGAAGTCGGGCATCGCTGCAGGAGGGCCAGGGAACGAGGATAGCCGTCGACGCAGGTCATGGTGGTGCTGAACATGGTGATGAACGCGGCGCTCAGAATGAGTGGACGGGACCATTCTCCGATATTGGCCGAATAGAGGGAGACCAGCTGATTGGAGAAAGCGATGCCGCTGCTGGAAAAGGTTTCCCCGGAGCCGAACATGACCAGTTTCCCCAAGCCCAGAAAAAGGACGGCCAGCACCACTGCCATGACGTAACCGAGATAGAAATCAATGGAGGTCTCCCGGGTCGTGGCGAAATGACCGGTCTGCTTGTGGCGGCTGAACATCCAGAGCGAAGACCAGGCGGAGAGGTCGACCGGAGCCGGCATCCACCCTAGCAGCATCACCAGAAAGGCAAAGGAACCCCATGTCCAGGGGCTAGGCCCGACGAAGGAGGGAGCGCGAGGGCCACGGCGACGAAGGTAGTGAGGGAGAGAACGATGACCACGATCTTGGCGATACCGTCGAGCAGTTTGTACTGTCCGAGCAGAATCCCCGCCATGCAGACCAGAAGGATGGCGACCGTGATACCGCGAATCTCCATGCCGGTGAAACCGTATCCGGCGAAGAGCGCGCCGCTGAGCATCGCTACGCCAGCGATATTAATGGTGCCGGTCAGGATGTTGACGAGCAGGAACACCCAGACGTAGCCGATCCCCTTACGGCGGTACCCCGCCAGCAGGCTCTCGCCGGTAGCGGCGGTGTAGCGCTGGCCGTAGAGGAAGAATGGGAACTTGAAGAGGTTGGCCAGCAGGATCAGACCCAGAAGGCTCCAGCCGAACTCGGCTCCCGCGCGGGTCGACCAGACCAGGTGCGAGCCGCCCACCGCCGCGCATGCTACCAGGATGCCGGGGCCGATGGCCTTCCAGAGGTTGGAACGGGAACTTTTCTCCCGGGAGCGCACTGCCACCGAGCCGTTCGGGTTCAAATCGAATTCTTCTTCTTTCATTTGTGCCTCTTTTCCCTTGAACTCACTGGGCAGTCCCACGGTAGTGATTCTCGAAGGCGTCGAAGTGGATTTCTCTACCCAGAAAATCACGGAAAGCCCGTGGGGGGTCAAAGATCCCTTCTTCCAGGATGATCTTTCGGTAGACCAGAGCTTCCTTGGGACTCAAGGACCCGCCCCGGTAAAACTGCTCCAGGGTGTCTTCCGCCGCGACCCTGCCGAGAAGATAGAGATAGTAGCCGTAATCGTAGCCCGGCCGGATCAGATGAGAAGCGTTGTAGTAAGGTTCGGCCTCCACGGGATAGGCAAAATAATAGGTTGCCAGGTTGTCCCGGGCAATTCGTCCCAGGTCGTTGTCGTCTCCGGGCTGCCAGCTCGTCGCATCGAGAGCTATGGCGCTGGTCACGAGGTCGTAGCGCACCTCCTCCAGCTCATCGCGGCCCGAGCCGGTGGAAACGTCCCACCATTCGGTGAATCCTTCCGGGAAGGAGCTGTCCGGCTGCCGGGGATCGTCACTGAGAAGAGCCAGGAGCACATCGGGCCGTCGAACCCAGTGTTCCATGAACAGGGAGGGCATTTCCAGGAAATCGAAAACCATACCCGAATACCGCCGAGAAAGGAGCATATGGGACCCGGGTGCTCCGGTCGGCCCATCCCCCCCCGCGTCGTGAATTCGACGAGTCCGTACCAGCGGTCTCCGACTCCAAGCTGATCTAGGCTCCAGTGGATCTCCAAATCGAACGGGGAGCCGGCCGTCATTTCGGGCGTAACCGAAATCGCGTCGCTATCGGCGTGAGCGGCGGTGACGATGCCGTAGTGCAGGGTAAACTATCCTCGATCCGGCCCGAGGCAAAGTTTTGCACGGCGATCCACCAGCTGCCGGCCGCTGGGCCTACGATCTCAATCCCCTCGGTGGCGCCTCCAGCCACGAGAAAGTTTCCGAACCCTCCGGGGACCATGTCGCGATACTGCATTGGCCCGGTATCTCACTGGACTGCGAGCTGATTCAGCAGAAAGGCGATTTGTTCAGCCGCCTCCCGGTACTGCTGATAGCGGCCGGAACTGCCGCCGTGCCCAGCTTCCATCTGGGTTCGCAACACCAGCAGGTTGTTATCGAGGCGCCGGTCCCTGAGCCGTGCGACATATTTGGCCGGCTCCCAGTACTGTACCTGGGAGTCCCATAGCCCCGTGCCGACGAACATTGCGGGGTAGTTGGTCGCATGCAACTGGTCGTAAGGGGAGTAGCTCAGCATGTAATCGTAATAGACGTGATCCTTCGGATTTCCCCATTCATCATATTCGTTGGTGGTCAGAGGAATGGACTCATCGAGCATGGTCGTGACGATGTCGACAAAAGGCACCTGCGATACGATGGCGCGATAGTCGTCGGGCGCCATATTGGCAATCGCTCCCATGAGCAGGCCACCGGCGCTTCCTCCCATGGCGGCGACGCGCTGTGGCGCCGCATAGCCCTGGCCCACCAGATAGCGGGTGACGTCGATGAAATCAGTGAAGGTGTTCAATTTATTGAGCAGTTTGCCGTCCTCGTACCAATGGCGTCCCATCTCCTGGCCGCCGCGGATATGGGCGATGGCATAGACCATTCCTCGGTCGAGGAGGCTGAGCACGTTTCTGCTGAACCATGGTTCGTAGCAGATGCCGTAGGAGCCGTAGCCGTATTGCAGCAGGGCGGCGCTGCCGTCTTTTTCGAAGCCTTTGCGGTAGACGAGGGAAATCGGAATCCGGACGCCGTCTCGAGCCGTCGCCCACAGGCGTTCGGTCATGTAATCATTCTTGTCGAAACCGCCGAGAACGGGAGATTCTTTGAGCAGGCGCCGTTCGCCGGTGGCCACATTCAGTTCGTAGGTGGTATCCGGAGTCGTCAGGGAAGTGTATGTGTAGCGCAGCCAGTCCGTATCCGGTCGCGGACCCTTGTTCAGTTCCATCAGATAGGCGGGCTCGTCGGAGGCGACCAGATATTCTTCCCCTTCGTTGCTCAGAACACGAATGCGCCCCAGGCCTTCAGATCGTTCGGCCATGGCGATGAAATTTTCGAACAGCAGGAAATCGCTGATCAGAACGTCTGCGGCATGCGCAACGGATTCGCTCCACTGCTCCGGTGCGTTCCAGAGCCCCTCGGCAAAGGTCATGAGTTTGAAATTCGGCGCACCGAGGTTGGTGCGAACCACCCAGCGGCCGTCCAGGTGATCGGCCTTGTACTTGAAGTCCCGTTGCCGCGCCGCGATCAATTGAAAATCGGACGGATCGGCGGAGGGCGCGCAGCGCTGCTCATCCGAAACGGTATTCTCCAGATAGATGCAGATGTACTCTTCCGACCGGGTCAACCCGATTCCCAGGTAAAAACTGTCGTCGGGTTCATGGTAGATGACCGGATCGGCGGCTGCGTCGGTGTCGATCCGGTGCGCCTTGATCTGCTTGCTCAGCAGGGTTTCCGGGTCATTCCAGACATACAGGATGGTCATGCCGTCACCGGCCCAGGCGATGCTGGGCGATAGGCCGGACACGCCGGTGTCGACGGTGTCACCGGTTTCGAGGTTTTTCACCTGCAGCGCGTACTGGCGGCGACCGACGGTGTCGACGACATAGGCGAGCCATTTCCCGTCGGGGCTTATCTTCCGCTCGGCCACCTCGAAATAATCATGGCCTTCGGCCAGTTGGTTCACATCGAGCAGGACCTCTTCAGGAGCGTCCATGCTGCCGAGGCGGCGTGCGTGAATCGGGTACTCCAGACCTTCCTCGTTGCGGGTGTAATACCAATAGCCCCTGGAAAAATACGGGACGGTGGAATCGTCCGGTTGCAGGCGGCCGACCATTTCCTCATAAAGCCGCTCCCGAAGGCCGGCGAGAGGCGCCATCGCCGCATCGGCATAGGCGTTTTCCGCCTCCAGGTAGGCGAGCACGTCCGGGTCCCGCCGCTGGTCGTCGCGCAGCCAGTAATACTCGTCCTCACGCACCGCGCCGTGCGGGGCGACCACCTGGAATTCACGTTTCTCCGCGATCGGCGGAGCCATGCCCACGTCCGCCGCGGTCAGCGGAGCGAGGGCTTTCGTATCGCTTTTACGATCCCCGCAGCCATAGAGGCACACGAGCAGAATCAAACCGGCCAAAAGCGCCAGGGCGGATTTCGAACTATTTTTCTCCAGGTTATTCACATTTCCCTCCCTAACTTGAGCAGTTGGAGAATCCCGGTGCTCATCCGTCCTTTTGCTGTCGTCTATTTTCAAACAAGCAGAACCGCAATGGCAAAAACATTGACGCCGGCCAGGGTCAAGGGGATTTCGTGCATTTTCCTGCAAAGGATTTTCAGCACAGTCCAGCTGATCAGCCCCCAGACGATCCCCTGGGTGATGGAGTAGGTGACGGGGATCAGGACGATGGCGAGAAAGGCGGGAATGGCTTCGTCGTAGCGCTCCCACTCGAACTTGGCGATGGGACACATCATGAAGACGCCGACCAAGACCAGGGCGGGCGCGGTGGCGATCGACGGAATGACGGAAAGCAGGGGGGAGAAAAACATGAAGGGAAGAAAGCACAGGCCGGCCACCACGGCCGTCAGGCCCGTTCTGCCGCCCTCGCGGATGCCGGCGGCCGATTCGATATAGCTCGAGCCGGCGCTGCTCCCGAGAAGACCGGAGATGGTGCTCGACACGGCATCGGTCAGCAGGGAAGCCTTGATGTTGCGGGGCTCTCCTTCGTCGTCCTTGAGGTCGGCGGCTTCGGCGACACCGATAAAGGTGGAAAGGCTGTCGAACAGGCCGGCGAACAGAAAAACGAAGATGACCGGGGTGGTGGCAGTCAGAGCGCCTGCATATGGCAGACCGGCGGCGGAAAGAATGGCCGGGTTGACGATGATGATGTACATGGCGGCCAAAAAGGAGGTGATTCCGGCCAGAACTTCCGTTTTCAGGGCGGTTTGGGGCGTGTCGAAGTCGAAAAATCTCTTCACCTGCGATCTCCGTTGGCTACCGAGGACCCGTTTTTCCTGGTTTGCCGAGGCGATCCTTGAGCCGCATGATGCGGCGGTACGATTCGTCAATACGTGCTTCGCTGATCTGGCCGGTCCGGACGAGATCACGGATGATCGCGATCGTTTTCGGCACGATCGCTTCGTCGTACTGCAGGTTGTTGCCGAAGACGAGGATGTCCACCCCCGCCTCGATCGTCCTGCGGACCGCCGTCTCCAGACCGTAATGGTCGACGATGGCTCCCATTTGCATATCATCGGAGACGACCACCCCCTCAAAGCCGAGTTCCTTCCGCAGGATTTCGTGAATCGTGTCGCGGGAGAGCGTGGCGGGGTAATCCGCGTCCAGGCGGGCGTTGAAGACATGGGCCGTCATCACCGCATCGGCTTCTCCGGCCTCGATGATCCGGGCGTAGGGCTCGAGCTCGCTTCGCGTCCAGGTGTCGGTGACGTCGGTGAAGCCCAGGTGCGAGTCGGCGCGGGAGCTGCCGTGACCGGGAAAGTGCTTGAGAGTGGTGAGAACCCCCCGGCTGTGGTGCGCGCCGATATATTCCAGGGCGTGGAGGGCCGTATTCTCCGGATCGGACGAAAAGCAGCGGTCCAGCCCGGCGATCACCGGGTTGTCGGGATTGACGCAGAGGTCCACCACCGGCGCCAGGTTGAGGCCGAAGCCGAGATCGGCCAATGTTTCGGCCAAGCGTCCGCTTTCCCGGGTCGTATTCTCCAGATCGTCGATCCGTCCTAACTCGCCATGCGAAACCGTGGGCGGGAATCCATACCGTTCCTTCAGCCGGGCGACGCGACCGCCTTCTTGATCGACGGCCACCAGCAGGGGCGTTGCCGCGGCCTCCCGCAGCGAGGCGACCAGCGCCTCGACCTGCGCAGATGATTCGATATTACGTACTGCCTGCTCTGTAAGGACATCGTAGTCAAAGAGGATGACCGCGCCGAGGTTGTGCCGGCGGATGTCGCGGATGATGAAGTGATCGTCGTCCACCGTCATGCCTCGAAAGCCGACCATCAGCATCTGGCCGATTTTGGCGTCCAAGATAGCGGCATCCGGCTCAGTTCGGGATTCCGGAGAAGGATGTTCGCAGGCGGAAAGAACGAAAAGAACCAGAAGAATGAGAAAGCTGAAGATGCTGGTCACCACCTTGCCGGCCTTGCCGTAATCGGTTTCCATCACATCACCGACGGAAATGGCTGTAGGGAAACGGCCTGAGTGGGAGCGATGAAGCGGGCTACCAGAATCTCCTTGAGACTGAATCCCCACAGGACCACGATATTCACGATGCCGACGGTAAACACTTTTTCGGCATTTCCCATGGTAAATCCGCCGCCGATAAATAAGGCGGAGAGAATAGCAGCGATGATTAGGGCATTGTAGTTGCGGCCTGCGACAGCGTATTCTTCCAGGTCATTGACTTTGCGGCCGGCCCAGAGACCCCCACCCAGGACAATGGCAAGATAGATGACGATGATCAATGCGGCGACGGTAAGTTTTTCCATTATGATCCTCCTTCATTTTCATTGATCTTGATTACTCAAAATTTCACTTTCCTCCAGATGCCGGTCACGACTCCGATGATCTGAGTTTTTGAATTTGTCTGAAACGGAGAGTACACCATATTGTCGGGGGAGAGCCATCCACCATCATCCTTAATGCGGTATCGGCGAAGGATGACATCGCCCCATTTACTGTTCACCAGGACAATATCCCCGTGTTCAGCTTCTCTGCTGAGGCTAAAGAGAACCAGGTCATTTTCCTGGATAGTGGGAGCCATGAATTCGCCATAGGCCACGAGTGCATAGCTGTCGGGTGTGGTGCCGGGCAAGGAGACATGGCCGAGGATGTCCTCCGGCTTTACATCGTGGGGGAATTCAGGAGAAATCTGCTTGAGCAAGAGAGTGTCGTTTTCAGACACGGGCGAGCGCTCATGGGAGGGGGAAGTATCGGCGTGCGGACCGCCTTTACCCGAAGAAAGCCACTGTTTATCAATCTGGTAGACATGAGTCAGGGCAATCAGAAACGTATCAGAAGGGAGATTCTTGCCACGCTCAATATTGCTCAGAAATCCCTGGACGATACCCAAGGATTCAGCAAAAGCCTTTTGTGTGAGGCCGTTAGCCTGTCGTACTTGACGAATGCGATCTCCAATAGACATAACATCTCTGCTCCATTCACTTATTCATTCTATAGTTAGATTGCCAAGTTACGGATTAAACTCGGCGGAGGAGAGGGCGAGCATTCGCAAGACGACCTCTTTGCCCCCCTCTTTCTTCACGCTATGGACATATTTTACCCTTTACAG
>JBAYQP010000053.1:0-19672 GCA_041677125.1 Desulfuromonadales bacterium
CGCAGGAGCGGTCGCCGAGGATCGATGCGTCCTCCTCGCAGCCGACGCCGCAGACGACGGCGATGCCGCCGCCCATAAACTCGAAGGAGAAGGAGCCGGTGTTCTTCAGAATCCAGAACTCGGGTGGCTCGTAGGCCGGATCGTGCTTCATCAGCGAGCCGGAGCGGGCGCCGACGCGGCCGGCGACGTAGATCTGGCCGCTGGCGGCGCAGTGGGCGGTGGTGTCGCCGCCGTCGCCGAGGATGGTGAGCTGGGCGCCGGCGTTGAGCCAGCCGGCATCGGCCGGGGCGCTGCCGTCGACGATGATTTCGGTGCCGTCAAGGCCGAAGGAGCCGATGCGCTGCCCCGGGTTCTTTACCCGGAAACGCAGCGGCTTGCCGTCGCCGGTCCATAGCGGGCCGCCGATATCGTGATGACCGGAGGACAGAACCTCGAATTCCGTCTCGCCCTGCTCCAGCGCCGCATAGATCTGCTGCAACAGCTGCTGGGTGGAAATCCTTTTCTGCTTTTCGTCGAAGCCGCTGATTTGCGCTGCCATAGTGAAACCCCTTTTCTGGCCCGAGGCCAAAGACCCAAGCAAAAGGTGAATACAGGATTTTTCCTGGACCCCGGGCCTAACAGACGAACTGAATCTTCAATCTCTCCGCCACCGCCCGGTCGGTGGAGACCAGGGCGTCGGCGCGGCCGACCGGCAGGGAGCTGTTGCCGATGGGCGCCATCAGCTTCTTCAGCTCCTGATCCATCGCCAGATAGTAGTTGACGATGTTTTGCGCCACCTTCTCCGGATCCAGACGGTGCGCCAGGGCCGGCGCCTGGGTGGTGATGCCGGCGGGGCACAGTCCGGTGTTGCAGGCGTTGCAGCGGCCCATGTCGTTGCCGACGCAGCCGGCCATCTGCAGGATGAGGCGACCGGTGAAGACGCCGTTGGCGCCCAGGCACATCATCTTGAAGGCGTCCGCCGCCAGGTCGCCGGTGCGGCCGAGACCGCCGCCGGCCCACAGGGGAATCTGCCCTTGGCGCCCTTGCGCCACCGCCGCCAGGTAGCAGTCGCGCAGTTTGCTGACGATCGGATGGCCGGTGTGGTCGAGACTGACTTCGTGCGCCGCGCCGGTGCCGCCGTCGATGCCGTCGAGGAAGAAGCCGCCGACGATGTCGTACGGATCGCGCACCAGGTTGTTGAAGACCGACACGCTGGTCGCCGAAGCGGCCACCTTGATCGCCACCGGCACGCGGAATTTGAAGGCGGCGTTGAAGGAGAGAAACATCTTCTGCACGCTCTCTTCGATGGAATAGAGCCCCTGGTGGTTGGGGGGGCTGAGCAGGTCGGCTTTGGGCACGCCGCGGATCGCCTGGATGTGCTCGGCCACCTTCTGCGCCATGAGCAGGCCGCCGTCCCCCGGCTTGGCGCCCTGGCCGATTTTGATCAGCACGCCGGCCGGATCCTCGGTCATGTGCGGCATCGTTTTGACGATGCGGTTCCAGCCGAAATGCCCCGAAGCGATCTGCAAAATCATGTACTTGAGATAGCGGCTTTTCAGCAGCCGCACCGGCACTCCGCCTTCGCCCGAGCACATGCGCACCGGCAAGCCGCACTCCTCGTTCAGATAGGCGGCGGCCATCGCCACCCCTTCCCACATGCGCCAGGACAGGGCGCCGATCGACATATCGCCGATGATCACCGGATAAATCCAGCGCACCGGCGGCGCCTGGCCGGCGACCTCCAGTTTGCCGTTCGCGCCGACTTTCAACGGCAGTTTGCCGGGGGGCAGAATGCGTCCGAAGGGGGCGAGCAGGTCGAAGGTGTGGCGCTGTGCGTCGAGACTCGGGTCGGTCATCTGCGAGATGCGCCCCACCCGCAGCTTGTCCAGGGTGCGCACCGTGGCCTCCAGATTCTTGCGGCCGCCACGTTTGATCGAATCGCCACCGAGGCAGCGCGTGACGATCGAGTGGCGGGTGTCCTGGTTGCGTAGCGGCGCGATGGCGTCGTTTGGGCAGACCTTTTCGCAGATGCCGCAGCCGCGGCAGTAATTGGTCACCGATTTGACCTGGCGGATCACCGGCACGGCGGAGAAGCGTTGCTTCGGCTCGGGTAAATCTCCTTCGGAGAAGACCATGCGCCGTCGCTCGACTTTCGGCTCGATGGCGCGAAAGGAGCAGGCCGCCACGCAGGAGCCGCACAGGGTGCAGCGGCTGGCGTCGTAGCGGATTTTCCACGGCATGTCGTTGGGGGTAATGTCTTGGATTTTTATTGTTTCCATCGCCGCACCTCCAGATCGTTGCCGATCACCACCACTTCCCGCTCGTTGGGATAGATATCGGTTTCCCAGTCGCGGCCGGGGAGAATTTCATTGATGCCGCACACCTCCGAAGCGAAAACCACCGTGTCGGCGGAGCGGCCGACGACGATCGGCCGCAGCTTCTTGGCGTCGCAGCAGGTGAAAAGGGTTCCGTCCGGCAGCACGCCGATGATCGTGTTGGGCCCGTTTATCTCCAGATGCGCCAGCGACTGGCGGATGGCCAGCAACGGTTCGCGGTCATCGCGCTGCTCGATCTCCTCGAAGGGCAGTGGGGTGATGACATGCTTGAAGTAGGAGAGAGGCCAGGCGAGCTGTCGGTGCACGTAGTGCAGGCTGTAGAGAAAGCACTGCGAATCCGATTCGAATCCGATATAGCCCCGATGCAGTTTGTGCTGCATTTCCTTGTTCTTCAGGTAAAAAGTGTTCTCGCCGTTGGCCAGAGCGGTGTATCCCTGCAAAAAGAAGGGATGGGCGGCATAGCGCACGATGTCGTAGTTGGTGTTCTGTCGGCACTGGGCGGTGATCACCCGGGCGGTGAACCGGTTGTCCGGCTCCCAGAGATTGAAATAGGCGCCGATGTCCCTGGGATCGCCGATTTCCTTCAGCGTCACCACGTCCGGCCAGAAGGAATAGACGAATCCTTGTTCCTCCTCTTCCAGGGCGCTGCGCAGTTTCAGGCGCATGTCGAGCAGGAGGTCCTCTTTTTCCGGTTCACTGGCCTTTTTGTAATGCTTCGGGTAATCGAAGGTCTCGAAGACGTAATTGGGCATGGCGACGATGTCCAGCCCCGGCTGCGGGCTGGTTTCAGGCACCCATTGCACCACCCGCTGAAAACCGGCGGCGTGCATCATGTCCTCCGCCACCTTCAGCCCCTCGTCGGTGCAGGCCAGCGACAACGTCGGCAGATGCTTGTAGTTTTCGAAAACACCCCCCAAGTCCTGCATGACCATGGCGAATCCGGAATTGTCATGCCCCTTTTGCTGCGATTGCATCAACAGCAGGGCCTGACTCGGATGAATGTAGTTCAGGCTTTTCATGGCTCCAATGCGACACATGGTCGGCACCTCCGGGAAAGAAATGGCAGGGGGTAAGGGCAAGCTGCGAAGTCAAAGAGCAAAATAAATGCCCGCGCAGGAGACAATCCGTCCTTTTTTTCGACTTTTTTTGCAACACACTGAATTTATGGCTTTTATTGGCAGCTGCGAAAAGCGTTTTTTCGTCTTTATATCAGGTTTTGCGCCGATTCGGAGGGTAAGGGAAAATAAAGTGTGTACGGAGAGTGTTTTTTGATTACACAAAGAAGGAACCCATTGCCGGGCGCTGGAGGCTTTTTTGCTGAAAAATTGAGCAGACCTGCCTGCGCAACAGGCAGCAGAACCGGGTAAAAATGAAGGAGGCCCGGCAATCGCCGGGCCTCCTGGAGGTTAAGATGCGCTATGGGATCTGGAGCGGGTCTGTGCTGTCTAGATCGTTTCGACCCACTGGTGGCTGTCGGGAAGACGGCCGTACTGGATGGCGGTGAGGGTGTTGAAGAGCTTCATTGTCAGCTCGCCGATCTGGCCGTCGCCGAGGGTCACCGTCTGGTCCTGGTAGGTGAACTGGCCGACCGGCGAAACGACAGCGGCGGTGCCGGTGCCGAAGGCTTCGCGCAACCGGCCGCTGCGCGTACCTTCGAGAATTTCGTCGATCGTGAGCGCCCGCTCCTGCACCTCCAGCCCCATCTCCTCAAGCAGGGTGAGGATCGAGCGCCGGGTGATGCCGTCGAGGATGGTGCCGGCCAGGGGCGAGGTCACCACCTTGCCGTCATAAAGGAAACAGATGTTCATGCTGCCGACTTCTTCCACGTGCCGCCGGTGCACCGCGTCGAGCCAGAGCACCTGATCGAACCCCTTCTCCGCGGCCTCCATGGCGGCGCGCAGGCTGGCGGCGTAGTTGCCGCCGGTCTTCGCCTCGCCGGTGCCGCCCGGCGCCGAGCGCACATACGCATCGGAGATGAGGATTTTCACCGGCTTGAAGCCGCCGGCGTAATAGGCGCCGACCGGCGAGAGGATGATGTAGCAGAGGTATTTGGATGAGGGTTTGACGCCGAGGACCGGTTCGGTGGCGATCATCGTCGGCCGGATATAGAGGCTCGTCCCTTCGCTGCGCGGCACCCAGTCCGCCTCCAAGCGAATCAGTTCCTTCAGGGCGCCGAGAAAGAATTCCTCATCGACCGCCGGCATGCACAAGCGCCAGGCGCTGCGGTTAAAGCGCCGAATGTTGTCCATCGGCCGGAACAGCGCAATCGACCCATCCTGCCGGCGAAAGGCTTTTAGCCCCTCGAAAATCTCCTGCGCATAGTGCAAAACGAGAGCGGCCGGATCGAGGACGAAGGGACCATGCGGGGCGATGCGGGCGCTGTGCCAGCCGCGGCCTTCGTCGTACTCCATGATAAACATGCGGTCGGTGAACTGTCTGCCGAACACCAGTTTCGATTCATCGGTAATTCGCGGTTTATTTTCCTTGAGGGGCAGAATTTCAATATTCATGCACTAATCTCCCGTAAACGGCCAATTGCAGTTCTGCAAACAGCAAAATTAACACAGTGCGCAGGGGCGGGCAAGGGGATTTGCGGGGCTTCCTCAGCGCGCCCCCACCCCGGCCCGGCGTAAATCGTCCGACCTTCGGCATGGACGTAGGCGAAAGAGGTAAGAGCCATGATGCGCTGCCAGCAAGCCCTTCAAATGGAGAGACAGATGGAACTGTGAAAAACCACTTAATAAAACGGAAAGGGCTTGCGCCGTTCGGCGCAAGCCCTTGATTTTATGGTGGAGCCGAGGAGGATCGAACTCCCGACCTATGCGTTGCGAACGCATCGCTCTCCCAGCTGAGCTACGGCCCCGAATTTAGCCCGGACACACTACCCAAAAGAGAATGGTTTGTCAATCCTGAGATGTGAAATTCGGATTGGCCGGCAGGCGCAGGATGAAGACGACGCCGCGCTCGCGGTTCTTGACCTCGATTTCGCCGCGGTGGTGTTCGATAATCCGGTGCGAGATCGACAATCCCAGACCGGTCCCTTTTTCCTTGGTGGTAAAAAACGGATTGAAAATATTGCGCAGCACCTCGCTGGAGATGCCGCCGCCGGTATCCTCCACCTCCACATCGACGGCGTCCTCGCCGCGCAGCGTGCCGCGGCTGGCGCGTAGCACCAGGCGGCCGCCGGCGGACATCGCCTGCCGGGCGTTGGTGATCAGATTGATCAGCACCTGGCGCAGTTTCTGTTGGTCGCACTGGATGACCGGCAGGTCCCCGGCGAATTCGGTGGTCACTGCGATTTTGCCCCGGTCAAGGGAGTCCGCTGCCATCTCGATAGCTTCTTCAATAACGCTGGCAATCTCGCAGGCGCCGAAACAGAGCATCTGCTTTTTCGAAAAAGCCAGGATGTTGGCGAGCAGGTCTTCCATCCGCCGCACCTCGCGGGTAATGATTTGCGCGTATTCCTTCTCTCGACTGCCGTCCGCCGCCATGCGCGCGAGGCGTTCGGCGAAGCCACCGATCGGCACCAGGGGGTTGCGCAATTCGTGGGAAATGGAGGCTGCCATCTCGCCCAGGGTGGCCATTTTTTCGCCGTGGATGAGGCGGGCCTGGGTTTCCCGGAGATCCTGATGCGCCGTCTGCAGGCGGTGCAGGAGCATGGAATTCTCCATGGCCGTTCCGGCGTGATTGGCGAACATTTCCAGAAAGCGTCGTTGGTCGGGAGATGGCGGCTCCTGCGAAATGGGATTGTCCACCACCAGCACGCCCAGGGCGCGCTCCCGTCCCACCAGCGGAGCGCAGGCAAAAGGGGCGAGCTGCAGCGCTTCGACCAGCGAGCCGATGCCGTTCTCCTCCCGCGGATGCGAAATGAAGAGCACCTTTCCCTGGTGCACGCAGCGGGCCAGGGGATTGTTGCGGTCGTCGAGAGATAAGCGCTGTTTCATCACCTTCTGACATTCCGGTGCTTTGCGCTGTGCCTGTTGCATTTCGGCGGTGACCACCGGTTGGTCCCAGGACTGGTTTTCCGGCGGCAAAACGAGGGTGGCGTTTGCCTGGGTGACACAGAGAATGCCCTGCATGGTTTCGGTGCGCTCGTTGATGGTAAAGAGCATGGCGCGCTCGAAGCCGCCACCGCCCGCTGCGACGGTAGCCGATAGAATGAGGTGCATCAGTTCGTTGAGATGCAGGGTGCTGTGGATGGCGCGCGAGGTTCGATAGAGCAAGGCGGTTTCCCGCAGCTTGCGATCGTTTTCCAGCGAGAGGCGTTCCCGGTGCTCACGTGTCCAGATCCGCTCTAGAGCGCTGGCGAAAAGGGAACCGACGGCGGCAAAAAACTCACGCGCGCCGGCGGTCGGGGCAAAGGGGAATGGGTTGGCATCGTTGTGGCCAAAAAAGGATAAAACCCCGAGAACCCGATCATCAAGCATCAAAGGGATAAAAACCATTTCGGCGGGAATCCCTTTTTTTCGGCGCAATCGGGCCGGCAATCGACGAAAACGCGGTTGTTTTGCGGCGATTGTCTCTCGGGCATGCTCCTCCTGCTGGGCAAGAAACAGCTCGCGCCACTCGCCGGAGTTCGGGTTCAGGCGCAGAAAGCTTTTTCCCAGCATGGCCCCGTCATACAGGGGCCGCAGGATAACGCATGCGGCAAGGCTGTGTTGCAGCGCTTTCTGCAGGCCGGTTTGCAGCAGATCTTCAAAAACGCCGGCCCGGTTCAGCTCCAGGCCGATTTCAGAAAGAAAAGAAAGCTGCGCCAGGCGCTGCCGCTCCCGCATCTGTAGCTGTTCGATGCGCAGCAGTTTGGCCAGTTCTTCACCGACCATGCCGAAGATCTCCTGGCAAGCGGCCGGCAAGGGCTGGTCGGAGGCAGCGCGCAGGTGCAGGACGCCAAGACTCTGCCGTGCCTGGTACACGGGGAACCACCAGAGATTTGCCTTTTGCAGCGGTTTGCGGGTCTGCAGGGCGATGGCGGCAGGGGTTTCCGCCAGGGGGTGGCGGCAGGGGACGATCAGGTCCGGGCCGGCGCTGGTAATGCAGGCGGAAAAGGTGCGGCGACTCGGCGCGAGAATATAAAAAGCCAGGGATTCGGGACTGAAGTTTTGGTGCAGCAGACGGAGAAGGCTTTTGCAGCTGTGGGGAAAATCAAGGGAGCTGTTGGCGATCCGACCTGCCTTGTAGAGAACTTCGTAGCGGTCGCACTTCATAGTCCCCGTCGACACTGCTGAATTTCCCCCAGGCGAAAGTTCCTAGCCGATCTTTTCCTGACGTTCCTGCTCGGTTTTGCATTCGATGCACAAAGTGGTTACCGGCCGGGCCCGCAGGCGGGCATCGCTGATCTCTTCCTCGCAGCTTTCGCAGATACCGAATCCGCCCTCATCGATGCGGGCGAGAGCCTCGCGGATTTTCATGATGAGCTTGCGTTCGCGGTCCCGGATACGCAGTTCGAAATTGCGATCCGATTCCAGGGACGCGCGGTCGGTGGGGTCGGGAAAATTCGTTTTTTCATCGGTCATCTCGGAGACGGTGCGTCCGGCCTCACGTTGCAACTCGTCCAGCTGGAGTTGCAGAAGGTTTCGAAATTCTTCAAGTTTTTCCTGCTCCATGGGAACGCTCCTGTCGCAGTTGGGGAAACGGCAATTTATAGGAAATCTCCTTGCAAGTCAATCAAAATGGTCTCTCAGAAGCGTCCGCCAAGCTGGATAAAAAGAATGAAGGCCATCAGCGCCACCGCCAGCCAGCAGGAAACGATGTCGGTGCTTTTGTTCGGCGGAGCGGCGGCCATCTGCTGCGTCTCCGCGCTCACCGTGGGCGTTGGCACCCGAGCGAGAAGTTCCTTCACCAAGGCCGGAAAATCCGCGTAGGCGTTGGAGAGGATCAGGAAATCGTCCTCCGCGCCAAGGGTGAGAAATGCCCGCCGGCGCACCAGGACGGTATCCACCGAGGTCACCTCGGCAAACCGCAGCTCTTTGCGCCGCAGGAATTTTTTGACGGTGATCCCTTCGTCGTCGACAATGGCCTGACGGAAAGCGCTTTCCAGAAAAAGGATGGCCACCGGCAAGATGATGCAGCCGAGGATGATGATCTTTCCCGTCGGCTCCCCCTTGGCGATGACAATGAAGAACAGCGCCAGACAGAGCACCAGGAGCAATCCCAGCGGCAGGAGGAAGCTGCGACGAATGGCAAAACGCCGTGTCTCGGACATGTCTTTTCTTTCCCCGGGTCCGTAACCCGGCAACAGTGTAGCAGATGGCCATTTCCTTGCAATCGTCCGGACTACTCGCCGCGTCGGTAAACGCCGCTTTTGCCCCCCTGTTTTTCCAGCAGGCGGATGTCGCCGATAACCATCGCCTTGTCCACCGCCTTGCACATGTCGTAAATGGTCAGCGCCGCCACCGACACGGCGGTGAGCGCTTCCATCTCCACCCCGGTTGTGCCGGTGACCTTGACCGTCGCCGCGATTTCCACCCGACCCTCTTCCGCGAAGGGGGTGAATTCGACCGCTATCGAGGTGAGCAGGAGCGGATGACAGAGGGGGATGAGCTCGGGGGTCTTCTTGGCCGCCATGATGCCGGCCAGGCGGGCGACGGCAAAGACGTCTCCCTTTTCGATGCTGGAATCGAGGATGCGGCGCAAGGTTTCCGGTCGCATGCGCACCTCGCCGGCGGCGAGGGCGACCCGCTTGCTCGGCGTCTTGTCGCCGACCTCGACCATGATGGCCTTGCCTTCGGCATCGAAGTGGGTCAGTTTGTCGGACATGAGTGTATGCTCCCTTGATCTGCTATTTTCAGCGCGCGCCTTCGAGCGGATAGAAGCGGGGCGCCCTTGCTGCTCGATGCTGGTTTTCAGCGCCCCCGGCGCAAGGCGATCATAATGCAGGACATCGAGTTTGAAAACCAGCGGCAACGCATCAAGCTCATCCCACAGCCGGGTGAAATCAGTGCCGCTCAACTCCGGTCCGATTACGGCAAGATCGAAGTCCGACCACGGCTTGCCTGTCCCCTTGGCGCGGGACCCGAAAATCAGCACTTCCTCAATCTACAGATAGCGGGAAAAAGTCTCCGCGAAATCGGCATAGAGCCTGGGAGCAAGTCCAAAGCTCAGCGCTTCGTTGTCCATACTGCGGCTTTCGCGGCCAAACCCCGAAAGCAGGGGAGCCCGCTGACGCGTATGTAGGCATAGACCTCGTCCGCCAACTGCTCGCGATAGGGGTGACTGGTCAAAAGGTGAGTTCCCGATCAGAGTCGCGTCGGGAATGACGCATTTAGTGCTCTGCGGCGGATCAGCGGACCCCATAAAGTTCCGCCAGATCGACATCCAGCAGGACCTTCTGTCCTCGAATCAGCAAGATGGCACTCTCAATCTGTACTTCACCGATGATCCGAATTTCTTCCATCGTCTCCCCCTCCTTTTGATCATTTGGCAGCATTCCGGCAAAATGGTCCGTCTACTGGAACAACCCCTCCAGCGCCTCGGCGGCGGTGCGCACGCCGATCAGTTCCATCCCTTTCGGCGCTTCCAGGTTTTTCAGGTTGCCGGCCGGCAGAAGGCAGCGGTCGAAACCGAGGCGGGCCGCCTCGTTGATGCGCAGTTCGGGGCGAGAGACGGCGCGCACTTCGCCAGCCAGACCGACTTCGCCGAAGAGGATGGCGCGCTGCGGGATCGGCCGGTTCATGTGGCTGGAGGCGAGGGCCGCCATCACCGCCAGGTCGGCGGCCGGCTCGACCAGTTTGACCCCGCCGGCGACGTTGACGAAGATGTCCTGCGCCAGCAGCGACAGACCGACCTTCTTCTCCAGCACCGCCACCAGCAGCGAAACCCGGTTGTGGTCGATCCCCATGGCGGTGCGCCGTGGCGTACCGAAAGAGGAGCCGGAAACCAGCGCTTGCACCTCGACCAGCACCGGTCGGCTGCCCTCGAGGGCGGCGACGACGCTGCTGCCGGCGGCCTCCTGCGGTCGTTCGGCGAGGAAAAGCTCCGAGGGGTTGGGGACTTCCGAGAGGCCCGCCTCCTTCATCTCGAAGACGCCGATTTCGTTGGTGGAGCCGAAGCGGTTCTTCACCGCCCGCAGGATGCGGTAGGGGTGGCCGGGGTCGCCCTCGAAGTAAAGGACGGTATCGACCATGTGCTCGAGCATGCGCGGACCGGCGATGGCGCCGTCCTTGGTGACGTGGCCGATGATGAAAACGGGAATTCCCTCCCCCTTGGCGATCTGCATCAGTCGCCCGGCGCACTCGCGCACCTGGCCGACCGAGCCGGGGGCCGATTCGAGGGCGGCGGTAAAGACGGTCTGGATCGAATCGATCACCAAAAAGGCCGGGCGCACCTCGCGCACCCGCTCAAGGATGGCTTCCAGGGAGGTTTCCGCCAGCAGAAACAGCTCCCCGCCACGTACTCCAAGGCGCTCGCCGCGCATCTTGACCTGGCGGGCGGATTCCTCGCCGGTGACGTAGAGAACGACGCCGTTGGCCGCCAACTGGCCGGTCGCCTGCAGCAGCAGGGTCGATTTGCCGATGCCCGGATCGCCACCGATCAGGATGAAGGAGCCGGGGACGAGCCCGCCGCCGAGCACCCTGTCGAGTTCGGCGATGCCGCAGCGCAGCCGGTCCTCCTCGGTGGCGGCGACATCCTGCAACCGCAGCACCTTGCCGGCGGGCGCCAGCGGCCGGCCCTTGCCGAGAGGCAGGGGGGCCGTTTCCTCGGCCAGGGTGTTCCATTGGTTGCAGTCCGGACATTTGCCCAGCCACTTCGGACTCTGGTAGCCGCATTGCTGGCAGCTGAAAAACGATTTTGCTTTCAAGAAAAAACCCCCGCGCGGCCAGGAAAACGGGCTATTCTATGCCCTGGCCGGGGAGAGTGTCAACGCTCGATGGGCATGGCATGGAGCGGGCAAAACGATAAAGCAAAACCGCAGCGGCCGGTGCGGCCGCCGCGGCTGGCCGATTCCCGGTTAATCGTGCCCGAGTTGCTTCACGATTTTGTTGTATAGGCCAAGAATCAACAAGGTGGGCGCCCATTGGCCGATGAACTGGGCATCGTTTTCCCGGTGCATCGCTTTCATCACCAGGGCCCCGGCAATGGAAGCGCCGGCCAGCCAGAGGAAGGAGTCGGAAGGTATTTGGGCCGTCCGTTTCTCGATCGCTTTGGCCGTGCGGCCTTCTGTATGTTCGGGGTGTTTCCTGACCAGGGATAATCCACGCATCTTAGCCTCCAGGTTTCAGGTGATAAACAGGGCGGTTTATGTGGCATGGTATCGTCGGAGGGAGGTTTGTCAATTTTCTATAACCTGCCAAATATTGGATTTCATTATAAGTAAGGCCATATCGGGGTGGCGCCGAGCGCCTCCGGTGAAAACCCCTCTTTTTTTTCCTGCCCGGACAGGGTAGGATGCTCTTGCTCCACTTCATTAAACTTCCAAAAACAGGTGGTTATGTCTATCCTCCGATCACGTTTGCTCCTTTTTGGGTCGCTGTTTCTGCTCTTCGCCGCCTGCGCGCCAAAGCCCGCGCCGCCGCCGCTAGCGCCGCCACCGCCGCTGCAGGCCGTTGGCTGGCATGAGGTGGACGGCTGGCTGGAGGAGGACCCCGGGCCGGCGGTGCCGGTTTTCCTGCGCAGTTGCCAGGTGCTGCGAAATCGCCCCGGCTGGGATTCGGTGTGCGAGGCGGCCGCCTTGCTCGATCCGGCGGACGGCGAAACGGTGCGCGCTTTCTTCGAAAGCCGGTTCATCCCCTACCGGATCAGCAATGGGGAGAGCACCGAAGGTTTGATCACCGGCTACTATATTCCGGACCTGCGTGGCAGCCGCAGTCGCAGCGAGCAATATTCCCGTCCGCTTTATGGGATTCCCGACGATCTGCTGGTCATCGACCTGCGCAATGTGTATCCGGAGCTTGGCGATTACCGCCTGCGGGGAAGGCTGGAAGGCCGACGGGTGGTTCCCTACTTCGATCGCGGGGCGATCGACGGGGAAGGCAAGCCTTTGCGGGGCAATGAGATCTGCTGGGTGAAAGATCCCGTCGAGCTTTTCTTTCTGCACATCCAGGGTTCGGGACGAATCACCCTGGATGACGGCTCGGTCCTGATGGTCAATTACGCCGACCAGAACGGACATCCCTACCGCTCCATCGGCAAGTTGCTGCTGGAGCGCGGCGCCATGACTCCCAATCAGATGTCGATGCAGAATATTCGCGCCTGGGCGCGCACCCATCCCGAAGAGGTGGGCCAACTGCTGGCGGAGAATCCCAGCTACATTTTCTTCCGCGAACTGGGAGAGAATTTCGACATGCCACCGGGGGCGTTGGGCGTGCCGCTTACGCCTGCGCGCAGTCTGGCCGTCGATCCACGCACCACTCCGCTGGGGGCGCCGGTTTTTCTTGCGACCACCTGGCCGAATTCCCCAACCCCCCTGAAACAGCTGATGGTGGCGCAGGATACCGGCGGCGCCATCAAGGGCGCGGTGCGGGCCGATTTTTTCTGGGGCGCAGGGGAGGAAGCCGGCGCTTACGCCGGACGAATGAAGCAGTCGGGGCGGATGTGGGTTCTCTTGCCGGCGGCTGTGCCGCCGCCGACCCGTCTTGCCGAGCGCTGACCGACTGGAGATCCGCGTCTGCCGAAGTAAAGTTTAGACGGAACTTCGCTGGAATGCGTGGGAGGAAGAGTCCTTGAGCGTGCGCATCTATGATTTGCCGGCCACCGACTGGCCGCCCTTGCGGCCGGAGGCCACCTCCGGAGTCAACGGCTGGTCGCTGCTGCCGGCCGGCTGGCGGGCGGAAAAAATCGTCATTGCCCGCATGGCGCCCGGCGGTAGTTTCGCGCCGCATCGCGATCCGTACCATCACGTCTTTTGGTTTCTGGCCGGCGAGGGGGAGATTACGCTCGAAGGAAAGAGTTGCTCGATACAGCCGGGGCGGGTGGTGGAGGTGCCAGCGGGCAGCGAGCACGCCTACCGCAATACCGGCGGGGTGGATCTTGTTCTTTTGACCGTGAATGCTAGGGAGGTGGAAGGCGGGAGGGCCGAAAGCTAGGTTTGCCCCAACTTCCGGCCCTCGGTCGATTTCCTACGCGATCTGTAACACAATCTTGCCGAAGTGGCGGTCTTCTTCCATCATCCGGTGCGCCTCCACCACCTGATCGAGGGGGAAGACCTTTTCAATGATCGGCACGATGGCGCGGTCGGCGAATTTCGGCAGCGCCCGACGGGTAAATTCGGCGGCGATTGCCCCCTTTTCCGCCACCGGCCGGGAGCGCAGCACGGAACCGATGATCTGCTGCCGCTTGACCATCATCAGCGCAAGATTGAGCTCGGCCTTGATGCCGCTGGTGACGCCGATGATCACCAGCCGGCCCGTGTAGCCCAGGGAATTCATATTCGGCGCCAGATACTTGGCCCCGATATGATCGAGGATCAGGTCGACCCCCTTCTTCTTGGTAAATTCCTTGACCGTTTCGGTGAAATCGGGGGTCTGGGTGAAATCGATGACCAGGTCGGCGCCGAGATCGCGCACCCGCGCCATCTTGTTCGGATGGGCGGTGACAATCAGCTTGCTGCTTGGCGCCAGCGCCCGGCAAAGCTGAATGCCGGCGGTGTTTACGCCGCCGCCGCCGCCGTGCAGGATGGCGGTCTGCCCGTCGCGAAATTCACCGACCATGAAGATGTTGAGAAAAGCGGTGAGGGACGACTCGCAGACGCACGCCGCCTCCTCGAAGCTCATCGCCTCGGGGATGGGAATCAGATGATTTGCGTAAGCCACCGCGTATTCGGCATAACCGCCGCCGCCCACCAGCGACATCACCCGATCGCCGACTTTCCATCCGGTCACGCCCGCGCCCAGTTCTTCAATGACGCCCGCTACTTCCAAGCCGAGGATGTCCGAATCGCCGGGGGGCGGAGGGTACTTGCCTTCGCGCTGGACAATGTCCGGTCGGTTGATTGAGGTGGTTTTCACCTGAATGAGAACCTGGTTCTCGGCCGGTGCGGGCTTCGCCGCTTCCCCCACTTTCAAGACCTCCAGACCGCCGAAACCATCGAGTAGAACCGCCTTCATAACTCCTCCTTGGATTGCCGAAAATTAAAAAAGTGCCGATATTATAGGAAATACCGGCCATGTTTCAACCTAAATCGCCTTTTGCCGGCGCAGGGAACACGGGGGCGATGGCAGCGACCGGATGCGTTATAATGCGGTGCTTGCAGCAATGGGAGAAAAAATTTGTAGAAATTAGTTTATTCTTAGTATATAAGGGACAAAAACTTAGGAAAAATAAATGAAGAAAATACTTATTGTCGATGATCAGCCAACCATTCGCCGCTTGGTGGAAATCAGCCTGCAAACGGTGGATCGGCTCATACTTGAAGCCGAAAGCGGCGAGGATGCCATCGAAGTCGCCCGTGCCGAAACCCCCGATCTGATCATCATGGATTTAATGATGCCCGGTGGCATGGATGGCTTTCAGGCGATCGAACGAATAAAGGAAAATCCGCAGACCAGTGACTGCCCGGTGTTGGTCCTCACCGCCAAGGATCAACGATTGGAACGTCTGCGCGCGTTTGAGGTGGGGGCCAACGATTACCTCGCCAAGCCTTTCAAGCTGGATGTGCTGCTGAAAAAAGTGGAAACCCTTCTCGATGGACACCATGAACTCGCCTAGCGGGACGCGACCTGCCGCTCTTTTTGCCCAATCTCCGCGCGCAGCATAAACCTACCCTGGTGAAAGCAGAGACGTCGGTTCAGGGCGCCGCGGGCAAAGTGGCGAACAGGCTGTCGGCGAGCCGGCTGGTGGCGGGCAAAAACTCAAAGATTCTCCCCTGGGAAGATTGCCGCATTCCCTCTCCCCGTCCGCTCCCCTGCCAAAAAATTTCCCCTTTCGCCCCAATCATGGCGGCGGTGGCATAGATGTCGAGGGGGGCGTTTGTGCGCTCGTCGTAAAGCCCGGAATCGAGAAAGTGATCGACGCGAATCTGCATCACGGCATCGCTACCGGGGGGGGCGGCTGGGGCTAGACGCGCCATGTCGGCGGCTGCGGGAACAATGGGCGGGCCGGCGAAATACGGACCGTTGCCGACGAAAGTGACTTGGTAGCCCTTCCGCTTCAGCGCCTCTGCGGCTTCCTGGCGGATTGACTCCGCCGCTTGCGCGCCAAAATAGCGATCGATCGCTTCATCGGCGAAAACGACCGGGGCCAGGGCCACCACCCCAAGGGAGCGGTCGGCGAACTGTGGGTCGAGAATCTGCGCCTGACGCGGCGCGGCGCAGCCGGCGAGCGCGACGAGCAGCAAGCCGACGAATAGCGGTCTTCCAAACATGGCGCCATCTCCTTTTTCGGTCATTATAGCACCAACACTTTTCTCGACCTGCGCCGGACGATGGGCTAACATAGTCGATATGCTTTTTCTGCTCCTTTACCTGCTCGTTCTGTTGTGCGCCACCGCCCTGAGCTTGCTCAATATTCGCCATCTGCGGCGTCACGGGGGCGAGGTGCCGCCCGCCTTCGCCGGGGCGATCGATGCCGGCACCCTGGCCCGGACCTCGGCCTACACCAGGGAAGTGAACCGCGCCGGTTTGGTCGAATCCCTGGTCGACAGCGCCTTGCTGCTGCTTTTTGTCTTCGGCGGCGTCCTTCCCTGGTACGATCGCTGGATCGCCGGGTTCACCGATTCCTTTGTCGGCGGCGGGCTCCTGTTTTTTCTCGGGCTGTTCCTGGCCAAAACTGCGATCGGCCTGCCGTTCACTCTCTTTCGCACTTTCCATATTGAAAACCGCTACGGGTTCAACACGACGACGCCGCGCCTGTGGCTGAGCGACACCCTCAAGTCGCTTCTGCTGTCGCTGCCGCTGCTCGGCATTCTCCTTGGCGCCGCCCTCTGGCTGGTGCAGGCGAGCCCTGGTTTCTGGTGGTTTTGGGTGTGGGCCTTTCTCGCCTTTTTCACCATTTTACTGATGTATATCTCCCCATATCTTATCGAGCCGCTTTTTTTCAAATTCGAGCCGCTGGAGAACGAGAGTCTGGAGGCGGCGGTAAAAACACTGACCGACAGGGCCGGCCTGGCGGTCAGCCGGGTCTTTCGAGTGGACGCCTCCCGCCGCAGCCGACACTCCAATGCCTACTTCAGCGGCCTCGGCCGGGTAAAAAGAATCGTTCTCTTCGATACCCTGCTCGAACAGATGGAAGAGCGCGAGATCCTCGCCGTTCTCGCCCACGAAGTCGGCCACTGGCGGCTGCGGCATATCCTCAAGCGACTGCTGGGGATGCAAGTTATCCTGCTTCTCGCCGCCTGGCTGGCAGCTTACCTGATCGGGCGGGGCGGACTGCCGCAACTGGTCGGCCTGGAAGCCGTCTCCTTCTCGGGACAGCTGGCAATACTCTCTTTTCTCGCCGGCCTCGTCGCATTTCCCCTGTCTCCCCTCGGCAGCGCCCTCTCCCGTCGCCACGAATGGCAAGCCGACCGCTTCGCCAGCGAATTGACCGGTCGGCCGCAGGATCTCGCCTCCGCCCTGGTCCGAATGGCGCGGGAAAACCTCGCCAACCTGCATCCGCATCCGCTGTACGCCTGGTTTCACTACTCCCATCCGCCACTGGTGGAGCGGGTGGAGAAACTGCGGATAGCGGCCCCCTCGGAATAATCCCGAAAACAGCGAAAAATCCTACATCTGGAAGCGGATCGGAACGAGGGCCTGGCTTTCGACCGGCAGCAGTCCAACAAGGGCGGGTTTGAAACGCCAGCGGCGAACCGCATCGCGAGCGCTTTGATCGAGGATTTCGTAGCCGGAGGATTTTTCGATCCGCACTGCGGCGACGATCCCGGTATTTTTCACCCGGACCCGCAGCAGGACATCTCCCTGCCAGCCGAACCGGCGGGCGATATGGGGGTAATCGGGGGGGGCATTCGAGTCGTACAGGGGAATGGCGGTGGCCGTCGCCGCCCCCGGGGCAAGCTTGCCGGTGGTGGAAGGCGCGGAAAATGCTTCGATTCCTGCCGGAATCCCGGTCGATGCCGCAGCCGGTGTTTTTTCCGCGCCGGTGGCCGGGGGTAAAACGCCCTGTGGGGAAGCGGACACTATTTGCGGATTTCCCTCTGGCGTTGGGGCGGGAAGAACCGCCGGCTTGGCGTCAACTTCGGTGCTTGCCGGCTTTTGCGGCTTAGAGGAGGTTCGGGACCGGCTGAATCCCGGAGGGGGTTTGCTGGGGGTGGGGAGCGCTTCCGTTTCGCCCCGGTGCGCCGGAGCGGAGAGAGAAACCCGGTCAACGATCAGCCGCTGGGGATCCGGGGCGCCCCCCGGGCCGGGCTCGGGCGCCAGAGCAAGGACGGCCAGGTGAAAGATGAAGGAAAGCAGGATCCAGAAGGGCAAAGCCTCCCGAAGAAACCTTCTATTGACTTGTCGACTTTCTGGCGGCATCTTGGTCGGCCTGTCTGGTCAATACGGCTACTGATTTTTCGACGATCTTTATAGAATTTGAACAAGCTGAGGTCAAGTTCTTCTTCCGGCCACGCACCTTGCTCGCAGCAAAACAGCAAAACAGCCGTTTTGTTTTTGCGAGTATTTCGGTAATATTCTCGATTGCAATCTGCTCTCGGAAGGTCCCACGCATGGATTGTTTTGGCATCGGCGCCAAAGCCTTCAGTTTTTTGCTCTTGATCGCACTGTTTGCAGGGTCTCCGGGGCGCGTCCGGGCCGGGCAAAATCCGGAAGCGCTACGGCAAAGTACCGATACCCGCTCCTCGTCGGCGAGTTCCGCGGCAGAGCAAGACAGTTCGAATGCCCCGGTTCTGCCCCGGGTGACCGTGGTTGGCGTCGCCATTCCCCCCGACCCCAGCCAGGTTTCTCTGGACCGGGAAGGCATCGAGAACCTCCCCGCCGGCGACGGCAGCCTGAATGAACTGCTTCGGGTCCTTCCCGGCATCCAGACTTCCGAAAATTATCGTTCCTCGCATACGGGCGGCGAGATTCTGCCGCCGTCGATTTCCATTTCCGGCGGCAAGGTCTACGAGAACAATTTTTTGATCGATGGTCTCGGCAACAACAGCCTGCTCGACCCGACCTTCGACACTGTCTCCCATGTCGATAATGTTCCCGGCCACCCGCAGGCATTCTTCCTCGACCCGGAGCTTCTGGACGGAGTGAGGGTTCACCGGAGCAATATCCCCGCCCGCTACGGCCGCTTCACCGGCGGGGTGGTCGACGCCCGAACCCGGGCGCCCGCCGCGGGGCTCGGGTTCAAGGCCGCTTACCACACCACGCGTTCCGAATGGACCTGGTTCCACATCGACGAAGCCGAGGAAGGCGAATTCAAGAATTCCCGCAGCGAAGAGAACCAGCCGCAATTTCGCAAGCATGACGGGCGGCTGACTCTCGACCTGCCGCTGAGCGACAATGCGACGCTGCTGGTGCATTATTCACTGTTGCACTCGAGAATTCCCCTTGATCTTCTTGGGGATACCGAGGTGGAGACGCGGACCACGGAAAATCTGTTTCTCAAGGCCCTGGTGAAACCGTCGGCCGCCACCGAGTGGTCAACGGATTTTCTCTGGGCGCCTTACGAGGGCGAGTACTTCCTCAAGGATGTGCGAGACAGTGATTTCACGATCGAGGGGGGCGGTTATTTTTTAACAACACGCCTGAACGCCAACCTTCCTGCGGGTCTCGTCGAGACGTCGGCGGGTTATCAGAAGAACTTCAACAGCCGCCGCGCCCCTGAAAATTACTATCTCTGGCGTCACTCCGCTTCGGCTGATTGGGGCCTGCTGGCGGGAGACAAAAAGTTCAGCAAGGAAGGAGCCTACGGGGACGTCGACAAGGAACAGGAGACCGTTTCTCTGGAAATCCATTTCACCAGCGCGCCTCTGCGCACCGGAGCCCTGTCGCACGTCCTGGCGGCCGGCGTGCAGTACGAGAGGGCCAAGGGAAGTTTCGACCGCACCGAAACCGCCAGCCGATACACCAATGCCAGCCTGAACGATCAGGTGGTCTGTGCGCCGGACGATGCCGCCTGCATTCCCGGCGAACAGTTCATGATCTATCAGACGGTATATGAAGCGGACGCGGCCGACGTTTCGGTGACGTTCACCGATCTTTACCTGGAAGACGCCATGGTTCTCGGCCGTTTCTCCCTCCGGCCGGGTGTGCGGGCCTCCCGCGACGATCTGCTGGAAAACACCGATTTCGCCCCGCGACTCGCCGCCGGGTTCGATCTTTTCGGCACCGGCGAAACGGTCCTGACTGCGGGAGCGAACCGCTATTATGGCAAGACCCTGCTGACCCATGCCCTGGCCGAAGAAAAAAAACCCTATACCGTCTGGACCCGGTCGGCAACCCTGGACGCCGACGGCATGCCGGGCCCCTGGATCGAAACGCCGCGAACGGTTA
>JBAYQP010000054.1:0-19662 GCA_041677125.1 Desulfuromonadales bacterium
AACAACACCTACTGCCAGGACAACGCGCTCAACTGGTTCGACTGGGGGATCGACGCGGAGGGGCAGGAGTTGCTCGCCTACACCCGACGCCTCATCGCCCTGCGCCGCGAGCATCCGGTCTTTCGCCGCCGTTCCTTTTTTCAGGGGCGGCCGGTACGCGGCTCCGGAGTGAAGGACATTCTCTGGCTGCGGCCCGACGGCGAGGAGATGAGCGATGCCGACTGGGATTCGGGATTCGTGCGCACACTTGGATTGCGCCTGGCGGGGGATGCGCTCTGGGAAGTGGACGATCTCGGGCAGCGCATCGTTGACGATTCCTTCCTCGTTCTGCTCAACGCCTGGTGGGACGATCTCGACTTTCTGCTGCCGCGAGAGCCGGAGACCTCGCGGTGGGAGCGGGTCCTCGACACCTATGCCGAGGACCCCTTCGCCGACGGCGACGTGGCAGCGGGGACCAAGTACCGCCTGCGCGGCCGCTCCCTCGCCGTCTTCCGCCTCCCCCGGACAGCCGAGCCGCTGCCATGAGCGACAGCCGTCTGCGCGGCTGATTGACCGCCGGCCAAGGAAGGACCCCCTAAGCCGGACTGATCGGCAGTCTCACCTTCTCGCCTTTTCTGGCGCCAGAATTCCCGCGCCTATATCCTTTCAGCCAGCCAACGTTGTTTGCGGCAGAGGCAGGGGCTTCTTCCGCTCAGGTTTTTCCCCGTCCGTCAGCCGCCAACTCGGTCGCTCAGCGGTGAACGGCAGCTGCATCAGCTTGCCGATCGTCAGCTCGTCCGGGTTCTGGAAAGCGCGAACCCCGATGGTGATTTCACCCTGCGGCACGTTGAGTCTGAGGGTCCTGTGCAGATAGTCGGGCCAGGAGAAAATGGTCGACCAGTTTGAATCGGTCTCCTCCCGCATGATGGAGTGATGGATGCGCGTTTGCGCATCTGGCCATTCACGGGGTGACGATCCGTCCCTGGCTTTCGGGGAGCAGGGGACGGTAGATCTCGGCAATGGAAAGAAAAAGGCCGAGAATGACCGGGCCGATGACCATCCCTGCCAGGCCGAGCGTGGCAAGACCGCCGAGAATGCCGAGCAGAACGGCCAGGAAGGAAATCTTGCCCCGGCCGCTGATGAAATACGGGCGCATCAGGTTGTCGCTGGACGCGACCACCAGGGCTCCCCAGGCAAGCAGGATGATGCCGCTTCCCGCCTTTCCCGAAATCAGCAGGTAGAGGGCCGCCGGAAACCAGACCAGGGCCGTACCCAGCGGCGGGACGATCGAAGCGAAGGCGGTCAGCAGGCCGAGCAGGACGGGGGAGGTCAACCCGACGATCCAATAGCCGAGTGCCGCCAGATTCCCCTGCACCAGGGCGGTAAAAAAAACTCCGTAGAGCACGGCGGAGAGAACTTCCCTGGTCCTGCCCAGCAGAACCGCTTTCCTATCCTCCGGCAGAGGGACCAACGAAGAAAAAATTGAAAAGAGCCTCTCCCCGTCACGAAAGAAGAAAAAAAGCGTAATCGCCATTACCGCTCCCTGCAATGCCAGGAGAAAAATTCCCTGCGCAATGTTCTGGGCTTTTCCCACAAGAGCGCTGATCACGTTCTGCAAGGCGGGAGCAAGGGTTTCCTGCGGGTCGATGTCGATAATTTCGCTGATCGGGCGCAAAAACTCGAGAATCGTCGTGACGAATGGCCAGTTTCCCAACCCCTCAAGATTCGGATAATCGCCGGTGAGGACCCGAAGCTGGATGGCCTCGTAAAATGAGCCGATTTCCACGGCCAGGAAGAGCGCGACAAGGACGATGGGAATCGCCAGCAGAAGAATGACCACTGGCGTCATGATGGCTGCGGCCAGGGTATGTCTTCCGTTCAGGCGTCGGCGCAGCCGCTGGTAAAGGGGGTACGTGGCCACCCCGAAAACCGCTGCCCAGATAAGGGCGCCGCTCAGAGGCGCCAGAATGACAAATACCAGAAAAGAGTAGGCGAGGAAAAAGGCAAAGGCCATCAAGGCCAGAAAAAAATTCCGGTCGACCATGTCTGCCCCTTTCAGCCGGAGGTCTTCTCGCCGCCCCTGTTTTCGAATCCCGGCAGAATGGCGTCGAAAAAGGCGTTGCGAATCAATTCGAGCACGATCTGCCAGGTGCTTGCCTCGGGGTCTTCGATCGTCCCCGAGAGGTCGAACTGGGTCGCCACCTTCTCCTCGGGGTTCTTCAGCAGGGCGCTGAGTGCGCCGACCAGCCCTTCCTTGAGTTTGGCGATCAGCCCTTGTCCTTTTTCCTGCTTGGTGTCGTAGACGTCGAGGTCCTTAAAGAGCGGTTTGACATAGCCGTCGATGCGATTGCCCCGGACCTGCAATTCCGAATACAGGGAAAAAGAACCGGCCATCACATCCATTCTGGCGTGCGCCCGCAGCAGATCATTCATGGCCGTCACCCGGGTCCCTTCAATGGCCAGCAGAAGGTCGAAGTCGGCCCCCCTTTCCACCGGGCGGAAAACGGCTGTGGCATAGGTGTCGCCGCTGTGCATGAACTGTCCCTCCAGCCGAAATTCCGCCGCTCCTTGCCGGAACCGGTTGGAGAGATTCTTTACCTGCAGATCGATGCCGCCGAGGGAGATCCGGTAGGCGGGATTTTCCGCCTGGTTGACGAAGCCGAAATCGCTCCGGGTCAGATGCAGGTTTTGCAAAAGAAACTGCCATTCGCTTTCTTTGGTTTGCACCAGCGCTTCTTTGGCCCCTTCGGCCCGGCGCTCCTCCGCCTCGGCGGTGGCGGCGGTGTGGACATAATCCAGCTTCAAGCCATCGACCACGAGATGGGTCATGACCGCCCTGCGGACCCCTGCGGCGCGTGCGAACCGATTCCCGCCGAATTTGGTTTTAACCTTTGGCATTCGCGTATTTTCGGCCCCGGCGACCCCAGGGGGATTCCCCGAGGCGGGCTGGGCTGGAAAATCGTCGATGAGGTTTCTCGGTAGGTTCCCGGTTCTCCTCAGTACCTCTGCGAGCGACCAGCGCCGCCCTTTTCGCGCACGAGAAAGTCAAGACGATCCTCGACATAGCGCAGGTGCTCTTTTTCGTCCTGATAGTTGGCTTCGAGCAGAGCGTGGATATCCGAGGGAAAACCGGGTGTTTGCACGGCCTCGGCGTAGTTGCGGTTGGTCAGCTTCTCGTTCGTTTCCATTGCCGCCAATGCGCCCTGGGCGCCGGTCACGCTGCGCAAGCTGGTGAAGCCGGAGATCAGAAATCCTTTGAAGTCCATGGCAAAATCGGGAGGCTCGCCTTCCAGCTCTCTTATCTTGGCCGACAGGTCGACAACATGCCGGTGGTGGTCGCCGCGATAGCGCTCCAGCCGGTCCCGAACATCCAGCGCGTTCTCGATTTTTTCCATGGCCTGACCGTAGGCATGCCAGGCGTCGATGTCGAGCTGGGCCAACTTGTACAGATGCCGCACGATCTCTTTCTTTTCCACGACGGTTCTCCGAGGGTTAATTAACTGTTTGTTTACGAAGGTTTTCTGCTTTTTGAAAATAGCCGGGGATGGGGATTTGTCAAATGCGGGAGGGTGGGGCGCGGGCTTGACTCAGGGCCCGTCAGGCTGACGGCGGAAAGGCCTCTTGTTCGTCGCGCCGCAAGGAAATTCGTTGTTCCGGGTCGACCCAGGCCACCCGGTCGCGGCCGCCGTTTTTTTGCCAGATACAGCCCCTCGTCGGCCCGTTCCAGCGCCAGACCGAAGCGCTGCGGCTGGTCCTCGGTGATGGCAATTCCCAGACTGGCGGTGACCTGCCAGGAATGGTTGGCAAAAGAAAACGGCACGTCGCGGATGGCCGAGCGGAGTCTTTCGGCGAGGGCGAGGGTTTCGGAGAAAAACGCGCAGGGCAGGATGATCAGAAACTCAAGGTAGCCAGGATGAGGATGGCGAGCAGGCCGACTGCCGCGATGACGATCAGCAGACGGAGAAGATATTTCGGTTGTTTAAAAAAATCGGCGAATAATTTTTTCAAAGGGGCTCGGTAACAACTCCCCTCCAAAAGTGGACTCCGGCGAAACGGCGACCTCCCACAAAGCGGCCATCCTACGGCCGATCGAATCAGGATGTCAGATATTTTCTGCTCATGGGAAAACACGTATTGGAAGAAGGCGCGGATAGGGCCGTTTCGTTTTCTCCGGCGGAAGTTGAAAATCTAAGGAATCGAGGAATTGTCGGTATTGGCGTCTCGCAGGAGTTTTTCCGCCAGTCGCTCCAGTTCTGTAAACACCTCCGGCCGTTTCTTTTCGACATCCCCCCGATGATAGATATCGATAACCCGCAGCGGATGCGCATCGGCAAAGCCCGTCCAGTGAAAGAGCTTGCTGTAGCGCGGCACGATATCGTCAAAGGCCTGCGGATCGCGGTGGCCTTGGGCAAGAATGAATACCAGCGGCTTGCGCTCGGGGAGGCGATTCGGATGCTTCAGGGCGATATAGCCAGGTTTCAGGTAGGAATAGGTGCGGTCGATAAACATTTTCAACTGCGCGCTCACGTCGCCATAGTAAACCGGCGAGGCGAAAACCAGAAGATCGGCATGGAAAGCCGCGTCGAGGACTTCGCTGAGACCATCGGACACCACGCAGCTCTCGTGACCGGTTTTGCACGCCTCACACGCCTGACAGCCCCGCATCGGCAGATCATTCAGGACGAAACTCATCGTTTTGCCGCCCAGACTTTCGGCGTGCGCGAGAAAATGGCGGGCCAGAACGGCGCTGTTGCCGTTGCGGCGCGGACTTCCCAATAAACAGACGATCTTCATGGATTTCACTCGGGTATGAAAAAACTGAAAATGGGAAACGGCGCCGGAGAAATGCCGGCGCCGTTGGCGGGCGCTACGGAAATCTTAACGAATTTTCGGCGGCTTACAAAGGCTTGGGTTTGCAGAGGTTCGCCGCGTCATGCGTTTTGGCGCCGCAGTTGGTGCAGGCATAACGCGGGTTGTCGAAAAAGCTCTGAATTTTCGGGCTCATGTCCTTGTGCTTCAACTGGCAGGCATGCATGTCGCAATGTTGTTCCGGGTTGGTGCAGTCGTTTTCAGCCATGGTGACCTCCTTGTAATTCGTTAAATTCTAGCCGCTTTCGGTTGCTCCGTCAATCCGTCCCCGTCGTCCCCGTCGTCCGGTGAAGAACGGCGCGCAACCGGCTTTTCTTGCCTTTCGGCCGGTTATATGGTTGACTGCCGTGCTGGAATTAATCCAAGGAGGCACAATGCAGAACTGGCAGTGGGAAAAAGACGCAAAAGAGGTGGAGGAGAAGGTTGGTCAGGCGATCAACCGGCTCAAGGAATTCCAGCCGCCGGGGAAAATTTTCCTCTGGATCATACTGCTGCTCGTCGTCTTTATCGGCGTCCGCAGCAGCTTTTACCAGGTGGGCACGGAAGAAACCGGCGTGGTGCTGCGCTTCGGCAGCTTCAGCGGCTTTTCCGAATCGGGGCTGCATTTCAAGATTCCCTTCGGCGTGGATAAGGTTTTTCTGGTGAAGACCGGCCGGGTGCTCAAGGAAGAATTCGGTTTCCGCACGGCTATGATTGGCGCGCAAACCACCTACACGAATAAAGATCTGGAAGAGGAGTCGCTGACCCTGACCGGCGACCTCAACGTCAGCGACATTGAGTGGATCGTGCAGTACCAGATCGCCGATCCGTACAAGTTCCTGTTCAAGATCAAGGACCCGGAAGGGACAATCCGCGATCTTGCCGAGGCGATGGTGCGCAAGGTTGTCGGTAATTCCAATGTCAGCGAAGTGCTCACCACGGCGCGCGCCGAAGGCGCCGACAATGTGCAAAAGGAGTTGCAAGCCGCCCTTAACGACTACGACATCGGCGTCCGCATCGTCACCGTCAAGTTTCAGGACGTCAACCCCCCCGGTCCGGTGAAGGCCGCTTTCAACGAAGTCAACGAGGCGGAGCAGCAGAAGGAGAGCCTCATTTTGCAGGCGCGCGAGCAGTATAACCGCGAAGTGCCGAAGGCCAGGGGCGTGGCGCGCAGCACGATTCTCGAAGCCGAGGGCTACGCTATCGAGCGGATCAACGAGGCTGAAGGGGAAACCAGCCGCTTTCTCGCCCTGCTGACCGAGTACCGCAAGGCGCCAGAGGTGACCAGGCGGCGTCTTTATCTGGAGACCCTGGAAGAGGTGCTGCCGCGCCTGGAAGAAGTCTACATCATGGACGAGAAGGGGAGCGGAGCCCTCCCATTGCTGCCGTTGCGCAGCGAGAAGAAAGGAGGGGCGCAATGAAAAAACAACTGTTGCTTGTTGTCGGAGTCATTATCGTCCTGATCCTGCTCGGCGGGGTTTACGTGGTGGAAGAAGGGGAGCAGGCGCTGATCACCCAGTTCGGCAAGCCGGTGGGGGATACCAAGCAGGCGGGAATTCATTTCAAACTGCCGGTGGTGCAGGATGTGCGGCGCTTTCAGAAGCGCATTATAAAGTGGGACGGCGATCCGAACCAGATTCCCACCAAGGACAAAAAATACATCTGGATTAATACCACCGCCCGGTGGCGCATTGTCGATCCGCTCCTTTTCTACAAGACGGTGGCCACCGAGCGCGGCGCGCAGAGCCGCCTCGACGACATCCTCGATTCGGTGGTGCGCGACGCCGTCTCCGGCCACCTGCTGCTCGAACTGGTGCGGGGCAAGGATTATCAGCCGCCGGAGGGCACCCGTGAATTGATCGATCTGGATGGGGAATTGATCGATGTCGCCAATCTGGACGGCCGGGAAGAAATCCTCGACAGTATCCTGCAACAGGCGCGCAACAGCATTCCCGAATACGGCATCGAACTGATCGACGTGCAGATCAAGAGAATCAATTACGTCGATCAGGTGCGGCAGCGGGTGTACGAGCGGATGGTCTCCGAGCGCAACAAGGTCGCCGCCCAGTACCGCTCGGAAGGAGAAGGGGAGAAGGCCGATATCCTCGGCCAGATGCAGAAAGAGCTGCGCAGCATCGAATCGGAGGCTTATCGCCGTTCGGTGGAAATTCGCGGCGCGGCGGATGCCAAAGCCGCTTCCATCTACGCCGGCGCCTACGGCCGCGACGCCGCCTTTTATTCCTTCGTGCGCACCCTCGAATCGTACCGCAAAACCATCGGCGACAACGGGCGGCTGGTGCTGTCCACCAACGCCGAGTTTTACCGCTACTTGCAGGATTCGCGCTAAAGCATCCTGAAAATTTCAAGCTGAACCAAGCCGCCGGCATTCGTATCGCAATGCCGGCGGTTTTGTCTTGTGCGGGACGGACCGCAAGGCGTAGCGGCTTGCCGGCGACTTAATGCCGGGCGTAATTGCCCATGATCTCGGTAGCGGCGAGAATATGCCCCTGCATCGCCTCGGTCAGCTGCTCCCGGGTGGCCCCCGATTCGAGATCGAGGCGGACGTCGAGGGCGAACAACTTGAAGAAGTAACGGTGGTTGCCGCCGGGCGGACAGGGGCCGCCATAGCCGATTTTGCCGAAGTCGTTGATTCCCTGGCAGGCGCCATTGGGCAGGGTTTCGTCGCGCCGGACATCTTCGGGCAACTGCCGCACGTCGGGCGGAATGTTGTACATCACCCAATGGATGAAAGCGCCGCCGGGCGCGTCCGGATCCTCGACGATCAAAGCCAGGCTTTTCGCCCCTTCCGGGATATCCCCCCACTGCAGGGGCGGCGAAACGTTATCCCCGTCGCAAGTGTAATGCTGTGGTATTTTCTGGTTGCGGATCACCGGGCTGGAAATTTCAAGTCCCATTTCCCTTCCTCCTTCACTGAGTGTGGTCGCAGATTCGGGGCGAATTTCATCTGTCGCCTGCCTTGAAAGGGAGTATAGCAACCCGTGGACTCTTTGCCGCTGGACGCCAAAAATCGTATGCGGATAAAGAGATTGCTTGCCGAAAGTTTCGCCGGCAAATCGGCAATGGGATGCCGGAAATGGAGAAGCCGCTGGGCGGGATGATCGGCTACAGGTTCAGGAGAAAGGAAAGGAAGCGTTCGGCCACCACCTGCTGGCCAAATCGGTTGAGATGGCCGTCATCGTCGGTGTAGTCGGGCACCAGGGCGTAGCCGGTCGCCTCGCCGCGGGAGACGATTTCTCGCCGGCCATCGGGCCAGGTCGACTCTGCGGCGGCGAGATCGAAAACGGCATCGCCATAGGTGTGGCGGAGCAGGTCGTTGAAGCGGGCGCGGACCAGATTGTCCTCGACACCGGTGACCGGTCGTTCGAGCAGACGCTTGAGCCAGGCCTTGGGGCCGGTCTGCCTGCGGGTCAGCGGGACGGTGCAATGGATCAGGCGCAGCTGCGGGTAGGTCTGCTCCAGTTCGCCCATGCGTTGCCGATAGCGCTGAAAAAGTCCTTCCGCATCGGCATCGGCGGGCAAATCGAGATAGCAGAATTTAAAAATGGCGATATCCGCCCCATGACCTGGCCCGGCGGCGAGAAGCCTGGCGAAATCGTCGAGTTTTCCGTGAAAATCGCCATTGCCGCCGTTGAAGGCGTGCGCGAAATAGCCGCCATCTGCGGGCAAATCGCTGGCCTGGACAATGCGCAACGGCATCTTCTCATCGGTGAAACGTTCAGCTATGCCGGCCATGATATCGGCGCCCACCGACTGGTGGGCAAAGAGAATTCTTTTTTCGGTCAAGGCTTCGACGGCTGGAGCCCGGGAAGTCTGGGCGGTCGACGCATTTTGCCGGCAGGCGGAAACCAGAAGCGGGGAGGCGAGGAATGAAAGCATCAGCATGGCCATGACAATATTCCCAGAAATTCGCGAAAATTTATTTTTTGTGCAAGCTGACGGTCCGCATGTGAACATGTTTGCTGCTCCCTCAGACGGAGCGGAGGCGATCGCTTCCGGAAGAATTCGGGACGACCGCAATGAACGGCTGCATTTTCACCAGTTTCATCGGGTTGCCGGCGGCCATGGTGCCATCCGGCACCGGCCTGGTCACCACCGTGCCGGTCGCCACCAGGCAGTTGCCGCCAACATCCGCGGCGATGATGGCGCCCTCGCCAATCCAGGTTTTGGCGCCGACGCGAATCCCTTCGCTCGGTCGATCGCCGCCTCCGGAGACCGGTGCAAAGGCGCTGCCGTGCTCGTATTTACCGCTCAACAGACTCACCCGGCTGGCGATGAGCACTTCATCGTGCACTTCGACGTTGCCCAGAATGCAATAGGCGCCGATATTGACCCAGTTGCCGAGTGCCGCAGAGCTTTTGGAGAAGTAACTGCCGAAGGAAATCCGCACGTCGGAGCCGATGCGTTTCAGCGTCCCCTTGTAAAACGCCACCCGCAGAAAGCTGCCGGGCAGGGCGGGAACCAGGGCGAGGGTCTGCGCTCCGATATTGAAGATGGCATCAGTGCCCAGCGCCAGCCCGAGGCGCGCCAGCAGAATGAGGGGACTGACGGCGAGCAGAGCCAGGCCCAGCATCAGGCGTTTGATTACAAATCTGCAGTTCATGCGGTGTCATTCCGTTCCAGGTTTCACATGCTTGCCGAAACCGGCATTTTCAGCATCTCTTTGCCCGCTTTAACCCGCAGATAGCGGGCTACCCGGCCAATGGAATCCAGATTATCCGGGATCAGTTCTTCATCGCGAACGACCAGATCGAACTCTTCTTCGATAAAACCGACCAGTTCCAGGACGCCGGTTGAATCGATGATTCCGGATTGCAGAAAAGAGGTTTCCTCCTCAAGTCCGGCGCCGTCGCCGAAAAGAAAATTTTCCACGATAAATGCCCTGACTCTGACTTCAATGTCTGCCATGCTGTTGAACCCTTTCACGGCCGGAGGCGCCGAACGAGATGTGAAATTTCCGCCGGCCAAGTCATTGCCAAGGTCAATGGCCGGCGCGGGCGGAGAGTGTAATGGAAGGGGTGGTCCTGTTTCGGTTTTATTTACGATGCTTAATTATTGTTTGGACATGGCGGATGTCAAGCCGGCGACGACGATTTCCGCCGGTGATCGGCGCCGGTTTTGCGAATCGGCAAAGAGTTTCGCCCCCTTCCCGCAAGCTTGGCGCAAGCCGAAATTTAAATGCGAGGATGACGCGGTTTTTGTTTGTCCGGGGAGAAGGCTGATGACTGCCGGCGCTTTAACGCGCTGGCGGCGGGCAATGGCCTTTGCCCGGCCGCACCGCTGGCTGGTGCTGCTGATATTGCTGCTGACCTTGGAACAGGGTTACAATACCTCGGCCGGCGGCTATTACGCCTCCCTTATCGAACGCCAGGCGCGCGCCTACAGCCGCCCCGAAAGGCGCCGGGCGCACCGGCGGGAACGGAGCGGTTCGAAGAGGATCGCCGTCGCGAGGTTTTGAAGTAGCTGAAAGCCGACAGCTGCTTCCCGGAGGTTTCCCATGACCAAAATCATTCTCGTCGCCATGACCGAACAGCGGGTGATCGGCTGCGGCAATGCCATTCCCTGGCACTTGCCGCAGGAACTTCGCCTGTTTCGCGCCTTGACCCAAGGACATACCATCGTCATGGGGCGACGGACCTTCGAGGCGATCGGTGGTCCGCTGCCGGATCGGCGCAACCTGGTGGTCAGCCGCACGCTGCCGCCGGCGATGCCGGGGGTCGAGATCTGCCGCAACCTGCAGGAGGCGCTGGCGCTGGGCGGGGATGCTGAAAAACTGTTTTTCATCGGCGGGCGCGACATTTACGCCGAGGCGCTGCCGATGGCCGACGAACTGCGCATTTCGTGGATTATCGACGAATATGCCGGGGATATCCTGTTTCCACCGTTTTCTCTGGCGACGTGGGAAACCGTCGAGGCGACGCAATATCCGCACTTTCGCCACGTTCTATACCGCCGCAAACAGCTGAATTAAAAGAGAGCCGACATGATTTTCGATGTTCTTCCCCGTTCCCCCTGGCTGCTGCTGTTCTTCGCCGGGCTCTTCGAAGTCGCCTGGGCGCTTGGGCTTAAATACACCCAGGGCTTCTCCAGGCCGCTGCCGTCGCTGCTGACGATCGCCGCGATGGGGATCAGCTTTTTCTTTTTGGCGCAGGCGCTGCGGACGATTCCGGTCGGCACCGCTTACGCGGTCTGGACCGGGATCGGCGCGGTGGGCACGGCGGTGCTGGGCATATTGCTCTTTGGCGAGCCGGCGGGGTTCTGGCGGCTCTTCTGTCTGCTGGTGATCGTCGGCGGCATCTTCGGGCTCAAGCTTTCGTCCGGTTGATCCTTGGCGCGCCGGGTTGCGGAGGCGGGGGATTACTGAAAAATCGTATGTTCCAAGAGAATTTTGCCGCCGATTGCAATGAGGATGACGCCGCCGAAAATTTCCACCCGCCGGCCCCATTCCGTGCCGGCGCGGCGGCCGAGGAGCATGCCGGTGACGGTGAGTGCGCCGCAGACCAGGCCGATCACGGCGGCTGGCAGCCAGATGCTGACCTCGAGCATCGCCAGGGAAAGCCCCACCGCCAGCGCATCGATGCTGGTGGCGATGGAGAGCATGATCATCGTCCAGCCGCGGGTGGGATCCCGTTTCGCTTTGGCTTCTCCTTCGTGCAGCGCCTCACGGATCATTTTGCCGCCGACCAGCGCCAGCAGGACAAACGCGATCCAGTGGTCGTAAGCGGCTATCCACCGCTGCACCGTCATGCCGGCTATCCAGCCGAGGACCGGCATCCCCGCCTGGAACAGGCCGAAATGGAACCCAAGGCGAAACAGATGCCGGCCGGTGATCGCGTCGAGAGACAAGCCCGCCGCCAAAGCGACGGCAAAGGCATCCATCGCCAGGGCGACGGCGATGCCGATAAGGGAAATCGAATCCATGCGCGGCTCCGAAGGGGTGGAAATTGCGGCATCTTATGGGTTGGCGGCGCAAGTGTCAAACAGACAATCATGGCAAAGCGAGGAATGGCCGTTGACCTTTCTGGCGCCGGGCAACGGACGGTTCAGCGGAAAATAGATCCGCTGTCCACGTAGGTCCTCCGGTTTTTCCCGCGTCTTTTGCAAATGCTCTCGGCTGCATCTTGCCAAAAGAACTCCGACAGGGTAGCATGTTGCGCCTTTGCCCCCTTATTTCCAACGGAGAGATTGTACCGATGAAAACATTCATGGCTCTGCTGCTCCTTCTTTTTCTGCCGGTGGCCGCCCACTCCTTTGCCCAGGTTGCCGGCGATAAGCGCCAATGCGCCGACTGCCACAAAATGAGCCTGCAGGAAGCCGGCAATCTTCTGCAGGGGGGCGTGGATCGCGTGATCAAGGTGGAGCGTTCGGAAGTTCCCGGTTTCTGGGCCGTCGAAGTGGAGAAGGGCAATCAGAAATTTCCCCTTTATGTCGATTTTTCCAAAAAATACGTCTTTACCGGCAACATCATCCGCCTGGCCGACAAACAGAATATCACCAGCCAGCGCATGGCCGACCTGAACAAAATCGATATCGGCAAAATCCCCCTGGAAGATGCCATCCTGCTTGGAAAAAGCAAAGCAAAGACGAAGATCATTGTCTTTACCGACCCGGAATGCCCCTACTGCAAGCGTCTGCATGCGGAACTCAAGGACGTGGTGCAGCGCAATCCGGATATTGCCTTTTTGATCAAGATGTTTCCCTTGCAGATGCACCCCAACGCCTACGGAATTGCCAAAAGCGTCGTCTGCAACAAGTCTCTGGCCATGCTCGAAGACAGCTTTGCCGGCAAGCCGGTGCCGCCGCCGTTGTGCGAAACGCCGGCGATCGACCGCAATATCGCCCTGGCCCAGGAGTTGGGCATCCGCTCGACGCCCACCCTGGTTCTTCCCGACGGGGTGCTGCTGCCTGGTTTCAAAAAGGCCGACGATTTGCTGAAGATACTCAATCCGAAAGGGACCGACGCGGCAGCAAAAAAGAATACGAAATAAGAAGAACAATCGCATAATTCTTGCCTTGGCACGGCGGATCTGCTAAAAAAGCCTACTTACCAATCGCATATGGAGGATGGATTCAATGGGTCTGATGTCAGGAAAGCGCGGCATCATTTTTGGTGTAGCAAATGAATTGAGTATTGCCTGGGGAATCGCGCAGCAGTTGAAAGCCGAAGGGGCCACTCTGGCCTTTACCTACCTCAATGAAGCTCTCGAAAAACGTGTGCGGCCGTTGGCGCAGAGTCTCGGTTCCGATTTGGTTTTACCCTGCGATGTCGCCAGCGATGCCGATATCGACGCGGTATTCCAGAAGCTGGGCGAAACCTGGGGGGAAATCGATTTCGTCGTGCATGCAGTGGCCTTCGCCAACCGCGAGGATCTCAAGCACTCCTTCACCCAGACCTCGCGCGACGGTTTTCACCTGGCGATGGACATCAGCGCCTATTCGCTGGTGGCGATGGCGCGAGGCGCCGCTCCGCTGATGAAGAACGGCGGCAGCATCGTCACCATGACCTATCTGGGGGCCAGTCGGGTCATCCCCAACTATAACGTCATGGGCGTAGCCAAGGCGGCGCTGGAGGCTTCGGTGCGTTACCTGGCGGCCGAGCTCGGACAAAAGGGGATTCGCGTCAATGCCGTTTCGGCGGGGCCGATCAAAACCCTGGCCGCTTCGGGTATTGCCCATTTCCGGGAAAAACTCAAACTGATGGACGACAGGGCGCCGTTGCACCGCTGCACCACCCAGGAAGAAGTGGGAAAAGCCAGCATGTATCTTCTTTCGGACCTCGCCACCGGGGTTACCGGCGAAATTCATTTTGTCGATTCCGGCTACAACATTACGGGGGCCTGATCTGCCACCTGTCCATAACGCGGGGACTTTGTCCCCGCTCCTTTCTGCCGCACCGTGATCCACGGTAACACCGCAGGTCTGAAGCCAAGCCAGCTCCACGCGCTGGAGCGCATTTATCGACGCCGCATGCCCGCCGGGCAGGTGGTGTCGCCGGAGCTGGCTCGTTATCTGGCCGAGCATTCGCACGAGTTGCGCCGCCAGCTGGGGATCATCGTTGATCGCCAGGGCACGGTGCATCACGTGATCGTGGGCGACGACCGGGAAATCGTCATCCCCGATCTGTCCGGTTTCAGCCTGGGGCGCAGCGGTTTGCGCGGTCTGCGCTGCATCCACACCCATCTCAAGGGCGAGGCGCTCACCCAGGACGACCTGACCGACCTTGCCCTGCTGCGCCTCGATTTGATGGCGGCTGTCGCCGTGGGGGGTTCCGGCGAGCCGGAGAAGGTGCATTACGCCCACCTGCTTCCCCCCAATCCGCAGGGAAAGAACGCTGAAACCCTCACCGCGGCCTCCGTCTACGACCTGGATTTCGACCTGGCGGTTTTTCTCCGCGCCCTCGAGGCCGAGTTGGAGGAAAAAGCGGCCGAAGTCATCGATCTTGGCGATACCCGCGAGCGGGCCATTCTCATTTCCGTCAGTCATGAAGGCCGGCAGGAAACCGAAGACTCCCTCGACGAGCTGACGGAACTGGCGCGCACCGCCAACCTGGTGGTCCTTGATCGGGTGATCCAGCGGCCGCGTCAGTTGCATCCCAAATATCTCATGGGAGAAGGCAAGCTCAAGGAAGTCATCATCCGCGCCCTGCAGCAGCGCGCCACTTTGCTGGTTTTCGATCAGGAGCTTTCTCCCGGCCAGGTGCGCGCCATTGCGGAAATCGTCGAGATGAAAGTCATCGACCGCAGTCAGCTGATCCTCGACATCTTTGCCCGCCGCGCCCATACCCGAGACGGCAAGGTGCAGGTGGAATTGGCGCAGCTGAAATACATTCTCCCCCGCTTGAGCGGCATGGGCGTTGCGTTCTCCCGGTTGGCCGGCGGCATCGGCGGACGCGGACCCGGGGAAACCAAGCTGGAAATCGATCGCCGGCGCATCCGCGACCGTATCCGCCGCCTGGAGGAGCAACTCAAGCAAATGGCGCAGGGGCGCCGGCAGCGCCGACAGAAGCGGGTTCGCGGCGGGGTGCCGATCGTGTCCATCGTCGGTTACACCAACGCTGGCAAATCGACTCTGCTCAATGCCCTGACCCAGAGTGAAGTGCTGACCGAAGACCTGCTCTTTGCCACGCTCGACACCGCCACCCGGCGATTGCGCTTTCCCCTGGAGCGCGAAGTGATCATTACCGATACCGTCGGTTTTATCCGCAAATTGCCCAAAAGCCTGCTCGGCGCCTTCAAGGCCACTTTGGAAGAGCTGAACGACGCCGATTTGCTGCTGCACGTGGTTGATATGAGCAATCCCCGTTTCGACGAGCAGATTGCGGCGGTGGAACGCATCCTGCGCGATCTCGAACTTGATCGGATTCCGCGATTGTTGGTTTTTAATAAAGTCGATTTATGTTCGTCCGAGGAGATCACGCCCATGTGTCGGCGCTACAATGCCATCCCGGTCAGCGCCCGCGATCGGACGACTTTCCGGACGCTTCTCGATGAATTGGAGAAGCGATTCTGGCCGGGAGAATAGGTTCGGAATTTGCATTTGCCAAAAGCCTAAGTCCGCTTCGGACCGATTAAATTTTCCGGTCCGCCTTTGTCGTCCCAATTTTTTTCACCTTTTTATCGTTTTGCAAACAGGAGGTCTTTGCTCCATGAGATGGTGGTATGTCTTGCTATTGCCGATGCTGGGAGGGTGTCTGTCACAACTGTCCCAGGAGGCTTCAACGCTTCCCGCCGGCGATAATGCACAACGGCAAATGGTCGGCGCGATGGCGCCGCCGGGCATGGTCAACGCCGGTCGACAGCCCTTTTTCAAACCCGAATTCGACAATCCTTTTGACGATCAAAGCGGCACGCCGTACTCCCTGCTCCATTTCGATCAACTTTTCGTCGGGGACGACGCCATTGACGAAGAACCGGTCGACTCGGAAACCCTGGCCGATAACCTGGCGCTGTCCGGGGCCGGGGAAGTTCCCCCGCAGGACGAGGGAACGACCAAAGTCGCCGACGGTGTATCCTTTGATTTTCCCGTGGTTGAAAACGAGAAGGTGCATTATTACATCAATTATTTCACCGGTCCGGCCCGCGGCACCTTTACCCGCTGGTTGGAGCGCTCCACGCGTTATCTGCCCCTTATGCAGGAGATTTTCGCCGCCGAAGGACTGCCCCTTGATCTGGTGTATCTGGCGCTGGTCGAATCGGGGTTCAACAACCGGGCCTATAGCTGGGCGCATGCCGCCGGTCCTTGGCAGTTCATCAGCAGCACCGGGCGCCTTTATGGCATGCAGAGCGATTGGTGGTACGACGAGCGGCGCGATTTCGAAAAAGCGACGCGGGCGGCGGCTCGTTTTCTCAAAGACCTGCATGGCCGGTTCGACGGCGACTGGTATCTGGCGGTGGCCTCCTATAATGCCGGTCCGGGAAAAATCCGGCGGGCCATCAACATGTACAATAGCCGCGATTTCTGGGAAATCTCCCGCCATTCCTATCTGAAAACCGAAACCAAGCATTACGTCCCCAAATTGCTGGCCACCCTATTGATTGCCAAGCAACCGGAAAAATACGGTTTTGTCGACCTGAAGTATCAGGAGCCGCTGCTGTTCGATACCGTCGAGGTGCCCACGACAACCGACCTGGAAATCGTCGCCAAGTTCTGCGATATCTCCTACGACGAAATCAAAAACCTGAATCCGGAATTAAGCCGCTGGTGCACGCCGCCGGGGGTGAAGAATTATGTGCTGCGCGTTCCGGCCGGGAAAAAGGCGCAATTCGATCAGCAGTACTCGTTGCTGCCGGCGGCTGAGCGAGCCAATTACCAGCGGCATCGGGTCCGCAGTGGCGATACCCTGCTGGCGCTGGCGAAGAAATACGGTATTCGGGTGAACGACATCGTCGCCATGAACTCGATTCGCAATCCGCGCGCGCTCCGGATCGGCGCCGACCTGGTTCTTCCTCTGCGCAAGGGGTGGAGCGAGATTCCCCTGAAGGAGGTGCGCAGTACCCCGACGGCGAGCAAAAAAGCAACCTACGCGGTGCGTCGCGGCGACAGTTTGTGGAGCATCGGCCAGAAATTCAATGTCTCGGAGAGACAGTTGCGGGTGTGGAACAAACTCGGCCACAGCGATTTTATCCGGCCCGGACAGAACCTGATCGTCTCGGCGGGGGCCGCGCCGAAAACAGCGAAAAGCAAGGGCGTCGGAAAGCCCGGCCAATACCAGGTGCAATCTGGCGACAACCTCTGGCTGATCGCCAACCGGCACGGGGTTACCACGGCCCAGTTGATGGACTGGAACGGCCTTTCCCCACGGCATATCTTGCAACCCGGCGACAAGTTGACCCTTTACGGGGTGAAGTCCGACCAAGACTCTCTGCGCAAGATCACCTACAAGGTGCGTCGGGGCGATACGCTGTGGGATATCGGCCGCCGGTTCGATGTCGGCACCCGGCAGATCATGGAATGGAACCGGTTGGCCGCGGAGGACATCCTGCAGCCCGGGGACAAATTGACCCTGCTGGTGGAAGAAGGAAAAAAAGGGTGAAAACAGAGAATCCGGCGCGTCCTGTTGGCCTTCCGGACTGCCTGGCCGCCGCCAGAGCCAAGTGACGGAAAGCGTCCGAACTCTGCGCCAAAGCGCTTGAAGCGAGGGTATTTACGCCCTTATTGCTTTACTTTTGATGTCGGGGTTGCTAAACTCTGCGCGCTTTAATTCCTCTGACTCAGTGCGGAAAGGACCCACCAGCGCATGTACAATATGCTCATATCTCTACTCATCGGCACCCTGGTCGCCGGCCTGCTCGCCGCTTTTTCCGGCATCCCGCTCTGGGGTGCGTTTCTGGTGGGGTTGCTCCTTTTTACCGCGACCTTTTTCCTGCTCTCGCGCATGATGTTCAAAAAAATCGGCGGCCTGATGGAAACAGCCCAAAAGGACCTGCAGGCCGGAAGGGTCGAAAAGGCGGTAAAGACGCTGGAAAGCGGCTACAAATATGCTCGCTGGCAATTTTACACCCGCCCTCAGATCGATGCGCAGATCGGCACCATCTATTATCTGAGGCGCGACTTCGCTCCTGCTTTCGAGTACCTGAAAAAAGCGCACGTGCGCCACTGGGTCGCCATGGGCATGCTGGCCATCTGTTACATGAAACGGAACAAGCCGAGCAAGATGATCGAGACTTTCGACAAGGCGACCGCCGGCACCCGCAACGAACCGCTGTTGTGGAATCTTTACGCCTACTGCCTGGAAAGAGTTGGCGAGAAGGAGAAGGCGATTGCCAAATTGGAAAAAGGTCTGAAGAAAGTCAAAGGCGACGAACGCCTGCAAGGCAATCTGGAGGCGCTGAAAGAAGGAAAGAAGATGAAAATGAAAGGCTACGGCGATATGTGGCTCCAGTTTCATCTGGAAAAGCCGGGCGCTCTGGTGAAGCAGCAGACGCGAGCCATCCAGGGGCGGCGCAAAATCGTTCGGCGCTAATCGTGGCCGGCGGCAAAAAAAATAAATCGTTCTCCGGCAACCCCTTCGGAAATCTGAAGGGGTTGTGCGTTTCCGCCCCGGAAGGCGCGAAAGCACCGCCGGTTGCACCCGCTCCCGCCGAGCCGGAGTTGAACGAGGACGAACTGTTCGCCCGTGAAATGCAGCGACTGGGACTTCCAACCGACGGCGGCAACGAAGACGATGCGGGAGACGCCTCGGCGGTGGACTCTCCCGAAATCGCGTCAAGGCCAACGGCGGCGATAGACGACGAACGGGCCCTTTTTCTCGAAGCCATCGGCAACATGGAGACCGTTTTCGCCGACGAATTTCCGCAGCCGGCAACGCCGACGGCGACGCCGCGCCTGCGCAAGTTGCTGAAGTCGGGAAAGCTGCTGCCGCAAGCTGAACTCGATCTGCACGGGCTCGACCGTCTCCGCGCCAGGGAGAAGGTTGGCTACTTTCTGGAGAATGCGGTTTATCAAGGCTTGAAGGCCGTGCTTCTGATTACCGGACGGGGCCACGGCTCCGCGGGAGAGCCGGTGTTGCGCAAGGAAATGGAAACGTTTCTTGCCCGCGAGGCGGGCGCCTGGGTGCTGGAGTGGGATCGGGCGCCGCAGCGCTATGGGGGCGACGGGGCGTTGTTCATTCTGTTGCGCGGGAAGCAAAAATAGCTCTTTGAATGTAATCTGAAAAAGGGAAGGCCGGGCAAATCGCCCGGCCTTCTTGTCTATTCGGAGACCGGTTCGGTTTCCGGTTTTTTGCTGGCAGCGGCCTTCTTGCGCGGCGCCCGCTGTTTAACAGGTTTGTCCTCGGTGGCGGTGCTCGCGGCCGCCGGCGCTTCCTGTTTCTCCGGCTTCTCCATCTCCTGGCCGGCGGGACCAGTCGCCTCCGCCGCCGGCTTCTTTTTCGCCGGGGCGCGGCGGGGTTTTTTCGCGGCGGGTTCCGGCGTCGGGGCGGCGGGTTCCTTTGTCGCCATCTCGCTCGTCGGCAGCGGAGATGTCGACTCCGGCGTTTCTGTCTCCTCGGGCTTTTTCTTCGCCGGGCGGCGGGGTCGCTTGACCGCCGGTTTCTCGGGCGCCGCAACCGTCGCGGCCGGTTCCGCAACCTCGGTCGCTGCCACGGCGGGAATTGCCGCCGCGATTTCCTCTGAACTCTCGGCCGCCGGCTCCGGGATCGGCGCCGCTTCCGCTGGCGCCGGTTTCCGCCGCGCGCGGCTCTTACGGGCCGGTTTGGCGGGTTGTATCGGGGCTTCCTCGCCGGATGGCTGCGGCGGCGATTCGCTCTCTATCGGCGAAGGCTCATGCGCAGGTTGCGTCGCCTCGGCTCCAATCGCCTCGGCTCCAGTCTCTTCGGCT
>JBAYQP010000055.1:0-19026 GCA_041677125.1 Desulfuromonadales bacterium
CGCCGGGATATTCGATTCTTAACGGCCGTGCCATCGCTGCCTCCTTGATTGTTTCGGGATTTGCCAAAACATATCAAAGAAGTTGAATGTGTCAAGAGTTGAGACCTGACCCTTTGGGGCTCTCCTGACCCTTTGGGGCTCTCCCTTTGGGGCTCTCCTCAGAATCAGGTCGCTCAATCCCTTGGCGAATTCGCCGATCGCCGGCGTTTCGCCCACCCCGAGCAGGGTGGACGCGATATCGTAATAGTGGTAGATGATGATCGACCGGACGGGAAGGATGCCGTCCCAGTCGGGATCGACGATGTCCTTGCCGTTTTCGAAGACGTCGCAGTAGCCGAAATCGGAGGCGAGGCGGACGACCGGCGATTCGAAGATGAACTTGCGCGGCGGGCGCGCCTTGTCGGGCGTGGCGCGGTAAACGGTGGAGCCGAGATTGAAGCCGCAGAAGGGATCGGCGGTGGTGTCGTCGATCTCCCCTCTCGTCATCGCGTAGCCGCGAACATAGATGATCGGATAAAAAGGTGCGCTGCCGTCGCCATCCGAATGCCCTCCCCTTCAACGGAAAAACCGCCGGCCAGCATCTGCTGGCTCCAGCGGTTTTTTTCTCCTACGTCGCGATCTGCCGGGGCATGCCCCCTCCACCAAAGAATCGGATTCTCGCAAGATTAATTGATCAAGCTAATACACCTTTCATTGAGATCAAGTCAAACGTAATTTTAATTCACGTTTTCTCCGGTCTGGAATACCATCGCATTGCCCGGTGCTTTTCCGATTGACTTTCCCCCCGGCGGGAAATAGAAAAAGGGCTTCCGCATTTTGGTGAGCGGATGCAACTCGCTCGTTGTTAATTTCCACGGAGAATGGAAGATGACCATACTGCTGATCGAACCGGCGCTGACCTTTGCCCAATTTATGAAGCTGAACCTGATGCGGCTCGGGTACAATGTGCGGCATGTGACCTGCGCCGAAAACATCCGGGAGGCGGTGGTCCGCTATGCTCCCGATCTGGTCATCTCCGAAGTCGTGCTTGGCGCGCAAAACGGCGTCGACGTCTGCCGTTTTCTTCGCGACGATATCCACCTGGCGCACCTACCGGTGATTCTTATCTCCACCGACGGCTGCATGGCAACCCGACAGGCGGCCCAGGAGGCTGGTTGCGTCGATTTTCTGACGAAACCGGTCACCTCCAGGGACATCCATGAACTGATGCAGCGGCACTTACCCTTCCATCACAAGCGCCACAACATCAGAGTCCGCATGGAAATGATGATCACCATCAACGATGGCCGCGCATCGAGAAAACAGAAGGTCGTCAGCATGGGCGAGGGGGGTTTGTACATCGAAACGGATGGGCAGTGTCCGGCCGGGACCCGACTCGACCTGGACATCCCCCTGCCGGGTCTGAGCAGTTCCTTGCGGTTGCAGGGTGAGGTCATCTATGTGCGGGGGACCGGCGATGCCGAATTGCCGCAGGGGATGGGAATTAAATTCATCGGCATGGATCACAATACGACCACCCTGCTGAAGCACTACATGGAGAGCTACCTTTCCGATTCCCTACCGGTCCCGACCGCGTGTCTCAAGGAGAAACGATGAAGATCTGGATCGACGCCGACGCCTGCCCCCGGGTGGTGAAGGAGATCGTCTTTCGCGCCAGCGAACGCCTGAAGATCGAGGTGTGCCTGGTGGCGAACCAGGGGCTGGCGAAACATAACAGCCGCCTTGTCCATTCCGTCGTCGTCCCCGACGGCCTGGATGTGGCCGACGACTACATCGCCGAACATGCCGCGGGCGAAGACCTGGTCATCACCGCCGACATTCCGCTGGCGGCGCGCATCGTGCGCAAAGAGGGCGTCGCCCTCGATCCGCGGGGAGAACTGTACACGGACGAAAACATGGGCGAGCGGCTGTCGGTGCGCGATCTGCTGCAGGGTCTGCGCGACGAAGGACTCGTCCAGGGCGGTCCGGCGCCCTTCAACCCCCAGGACAAGCAGCGCTTCGCCGCTGCCCTTGACCGGACCCTGACCCGCCTTTTGCGCGGCGGCGGGCGATAGTCGCCCTCGCAACCGAATCCCCTTTCCGCCGAACACAATCGGCCGAAGGTGATTCGGCATGGCGCAGACAACGGAAAAAACCGATGCGGTGGTCCTGGCCGGCGGGATCGTCAATAATCCCTCGATCGACATTGCTGTGGACGACGCGCGGGGCTATATTTTTGTCCGGACCCAGCTGGAGAAGAAATTCGGAGGAAAGAGATGATTGCAACGACAAAAATTTTCGCTTTTCTTGGCGGTCTGGCCGCCGCCCTGGCCGTGGCGCTGGGCGCTTTCGGCGCCCACGCCCTGAAGGCGCGCCTGGAACCGCAACTGCTGATCACCTTTGAAACCGGGGTGCGCTACCATTTTTACCACGCCCTCGGCCTGTTCGCCGTCGCCTTCGCCGCCACCCTCCTCCCGGATTCCCCCCTGGTGCGCTGGGCGGGATGGCTGATGATGGCGGGGATCGTGCTGTTTTCCGGCAGCTTGTACGTTATCGCCCTGGGCGGCGCGCGCAGTCTGGGCGCCGTCACGCCCCTGGGGGGCGTCGCCTTTATCCTCGCCTGGCTCCTTCTGGCGGCGGCAACGGCGCGCGGCTAACTCCCTCCGGAACGACCGCCTGACCTTTCGCCGCCGGTTTTTGGCACTTCGCCTGCATGATGGAGCGGCGCCCCCCGCGTTGGTCGAAGCAAAACGCCGGGGAGCGGCTTCTGGGGAACTGTTGCGGGACCCCAACCCCGGTGAATTGGAGAAGGCGATGAGCGAAAAACGGCGGCGGCACTTCTTGCGCCAAATGTCCCTGGCCATGCTGCTGATGGCTTGCGGACGGCCCCTCGAATCGGTGCATGCGGCGGTGTCCGGCGCCCGAAAAAATCCTCCGGAAATACGGAACTTGACCTTGCGCAATCTCCATACCGGCGAGGAGCTGGCGTTGACCGGTCTGCAGGCCGAAAAGCCCGGATCGGATCCATCCTTCGCCGCAATCGACGGTCTTCTGCGCTGCCATTTTACCGGCGAAGTGCACCCCATCGATCGACGCCTGATCGAATTTGTGCTCCGACTGCATCGCAACGCGGGCGAAGGCCGGCGAATCGACATAATCTCCGGTTACCGCTCGCCAATCTACAATGAAAAACTTCGGCAACGTTCGAAGGGCGTCGCCCGCAACAGCCTGCACCTGCAAGGCAAGGCGATAGACCTGCGCATGCCCGGGATCAGGCTGGACCGCCTGCGGCAAGAGGCCATCGCCCTGGACTGCGGCGGCGTCGGTTATTATCCGACTTCCGGTTTCATCCATCTCGATGGCGGCATGCCCCGCAACTGGCAGGGGGTTTGACCCGAGCGGGAGTTGCGGTTATTCTTTAATGGACCCTAACCGCGGACGCCTCTGCACATGACCAACCGGACACTCCTTGCCGCCGTCCCGATCCTCGTTTTCCTCCTGGCCTGCTGCGCCTCCGTTTCCGCCGCCGAACCGCCGGATTCGTCGCTGCAGGAAGCGCTGCGCAAGCGACTGGAAAATCCGCCGCTGATCCCGGCCGTTGGCGCAGCGCTGCACGCCGGGGCGGCGCTTCCCGATTTCTACCAGCGGCGCCTCTACCGGCCGGCCTGGATTCAGGGGGAAAAACCCGCCCCCGCCGCCGCTGAACTGCTCTCCGCCCTCGCCGAGGCGCAAAACGAGGGGCTCGATCCCGACCATTATCATCGGCAAGCCATTCAGGCGCTTCTGACCGAATTGTCCGACGAAAAACCGAGTGTCGAACGGCTGGGCGATCTTGACCTGCTGCTGACCGACGCCTTTCTCGTGCTTGCCACCCATTACCGGCACGGACGCATCAATCCGGAGACGATCGACCCGGAATGGCACGCCCGACGGCGTGGCGGCGACCCGGGCGAGGATCTGGACCAGGCCCTCATCGAAAGTGTGCGCCGCACTCTGCAAAACATGCTCCCCGCCCAGCCCGAATACGCCGGCCTGAAACAGCAGTTGCTGACCTACCGGTCGCTTGCCGCCGCCGGCGGCTGGGCGCCCATTCCGGCTGGCGGCCTTTTGCGCGCAGGGGATAGCGGATCGCGCGTGGCCGCCCTGCGCAGCCGGCTGCTGCTCACCGGCGACCTGATGCTGCATACTGGCGGCGATTTTTTCGATGCCGAGGTGAGCGCCGCCCTGCGCCGTTTTCAGCACCGGCACGGATTGACGGCCGATGGCGTGCTGGGACCGGCCACCCTGGCCGCACTCAACGTGCCGGTGGAAGCGCGTCTGCACCAGATCGAGGTAAACCTGGAACGCTGGCGCTGGCTGCCGGCCGATCTCGGCGATCGGCACGTGCTGGTCAACATTGCCGATTTTCACCTTTATGCGGTGGAAAAAGGCGAGACGGTCCTCGATATGCGGGTGGTGGTAGGCCGGCCTTACCGCCAGACCCCCGTTTTCAGCGATCGCATCCGCTACATCGTCTTCAATCCTTACTGGGAGGTTCCGGAGCAGATCACGGTCAAAGACATTCTGCCGCGGATCGTCAAAGACCCCGCCCATCTCGGGCGTTTGCAGATGAAGCTGCTGCAGGGCTGGGGAAACAACGTCCGCGAGATCGACCCGGCCCTCGTCAACTGGAGCGCCCTCGGGACGAAACGCTTTCCCTACCGGTTGCGCCAGGACCCGGGGCCGAACAATCCCCTCGGCCGGATCAAGTTTATGTTTCCCAATGCGCACGATATCTACCTGCACGACACCCCGGCGCGGCAGCTCTTCGCCAGGGATCGCCGTAGTTTAAGCTCCGGCTGCATTCGCCTGGAAAAACCGCTGGAATTAGCCGAATATCTGCTGCGCGGCAGCCGCATCGGCAGCCGCTCGGCCCTGGAGCAAAGACTGGCGGAACACAAGGAGAGCAGCGCATCTTTGCCACAGCCCGTCCCGGTGCATATCCTCTACCGGACAGCCTGGGTGGATAGGCAGGGCGCCCTCCACTTCCGGCCGGACATCTATGGCCGCGACCACGTTCTTCGACAGGCCCTCGACCTGACACCGGACGGCGGGATGCGCCGGACGGCCACCGCCAAGAGCACAATGCCGCCCGGCTCCTGATCCCCGCCGTTACCCTTCTCCGCAGCAAAATCATAGCGATGCGTCCCGAAACGCGTTGACAGTCGTTGTTTGCCGATGGTATCTTTGCGGGCTTGATTAAACTCAAACCGAGGAGGATGCCAGAGATGGACCAGAAGCTGCAAATTCTCCTCGACACCGTACGCAAGCTCATCCGCCGCGGCGCTTTTCCCAACCTCTCCAAAGTACTCGCCAAAACCCATCCGGCCGATATCGCCCATCTCTTTCGTTATCTCGAGCTCAAAGACCAGCGCATTCTGTTCAACCTGATCGAGAATCCGGAGACGGCCGCCTATGTTCTCTCCGAGATCGATCACGCCACCGGCGCCCAATTGCTGGAGCAGATCGCGCGGGAGACGATCACCGAAGTACTCCAGGAGATGCCGTACGACGACGCCGTCGATATCATCCGCAACATGCCCGAGGAGCTGGCGGAGGAGATCCTCAGCAGCATGCAGGAGGAGCATTCGGAGGAGATCGAGGAGCTGTTGCGCTACGAGGAGGACACCGCCGGCGGCATCATGGCGACCGAGATCTTCTCCCTGGAGGAGAATCTCACCGCCGGCATGGCCATCGAGGCTCTGCAGCAGGCGCAGGATGTGGAGATGGTTTTCTATCTTTACGTTACCGACGCCCACGGCCACCTGGTGGGGGTGCTGTCGCTGCGCCAGTTGCTGACGGTGCCGCCCAGCACCAAGCTGAAGAACATCATGATCCGGGATGTGATCAGTGTCCGCACCGACACCGACCAGGAGGTGGTGGCCCAGGTCGTCGCCAAATACAACGTGCTGGCGATCCCGGTCGTCGACGAGGAAAACAAACTCAAGGGGATCATCACCGTTGACGACATCATCGACGTCATGCGCCAGGAGGCGACGGAGGACATCTACCTGATGGCCGGCGCCAGCGAGGAGGAGCTGCTCTACGGCAACAAATCGCTGAAAATCGCCCGCCTGCGCCTCCCCTGGCTGGTCACCAACCTGTTCGGCGGCGTGATCACCGGCTACCTGATGTGGAGGTTCAAGGTCACGCTCAAGGAGGTGATCGCCTTGATTTCCTTCATCCCGGTCATCACCGGCATGGGCGGCAACGTCGGCGGGCAATCCGCCACTATCGTCGTGCGCGGCTTCGCCACCGGGCGCATCGATTTCACCACTCTACGCCAGGTCTTTTTCAAGGAACTGCGGGTCGGCATGATCATGGGCGGCGTCTGCGGCGTCACTGTCGGCCTGGTCGCCCTTTTCTGGCACGGCAACGCCTACCTCGGCGTGGTGGTGGGCCTGGCCATGGTCACCGCCATGACCGTTGCCGCCTGCATGGGGGTGCTCGCCCCGTCCTTCTTCAAAAAAATGGGGATCGATCCCGCCATCGCCTCCAGCCCCTTCGTCCAGACCGCCAACGACATCACCGGCATTCTCATCTACTTCGGCATGGCCACCCTGTTCATCAGTCACCTTCGGTAATTGGCGCTATTCGGAAGGCGCGCTTCGCGGCCTCGCAAATCATGCACATCCAAACTTCGGAAGCCATCATCCTGCGCCACCTCGATTACGGCGAGGCGGATCGCATCGTCACCTTTCTCACCCCCGACCGGGGCCGGCTGAAGGGATTCGCCCGCGCCGCGCGCAAGAGCCGGCGGCGCTTCGGGGCGGCGCTGGAAACCTTCGCCCGGGTGCGCCTGCAATGGAGCGCCGGTCGCGGCGAAATGGTTTCTTTGCGCGAGGCGGATCTGCTCGACCTGCAAACCGGGCTGCGCACCGACCTGGGGGGGCTCGCCCTGGCCGGCTATGGCTGCGAGCTGGTTGAGGAATTGCTCGGAGATGTGCAGGAGCCGTCGGGATATTTTGCGCTGTTGGAAGCTTTTCTCGCCCACCTGGCGGCAACCGGCCCTTCCGCCGAAGCCCGACTTCTTTTCGAACTGCGCCTGCTGCAAGAGGCGGGATACATTCCTCACCTGCTGCACTGCTCCGAATGCATGCTCGCCTTGAGCGCACCGGAAGCGGCCTTCGATCCGGCCCGCGGCGGCAGTCTTTGTCCGCAGTGCGCCGGCTCCGCCCGCCGGCTCTCCCTGGGCACTTTGGGCAGCCTGGCGCGCCTGCTGCGAACACCGGCGACCGCCTTTGCCGGCATCCGTCTCGGGAAAACGACGATCGACGAGGGAGAAGCCGCCCTGAGCGCCGCCCTGCGCCTGCACGTGCAGCGGCCTCTGCGCACCCTGCCATTTCTCGAACAGATCATGGGCGAGCGGCGGTAACCTGCCTCCCCCGGCGTTTCTCCGCCGGAAGCGATGCCCACTGCGGAACTTCACGGAAGCGTTTGCGATCAGCACCAAAAGATGCCGGCAAAACCAGCAACTTTCCTTGACAGCCTCAGCACCCGCAGGCTAAAATATTCCTTTTAATTGTATACAGTATACGATTTTACGCGGCCCTTCCGGGCGGCGGAAATCGCCCCGAACGGAGGCATCGTGACTTTTCAGGATCTCATTCTTTCCCTGCAGAACTACTGGGCCGGCCAGGGCTGCCTCATCCAGCAGCCGTACGATCTGGAGAAAGGCGCCGGCACCTTCAATCCGGCCACCTTCCTGCGCGTTCTTGGCCCCGAGCCGTGGAAGGTCGCTTATGTGGAGCCCTCCCGCCGGCCGACGGACGGCCGCTACGGTGAAAACCCGAATCGGCTGCAGCATTACTATCAGTTCCAGGTGATCATGAAGCCCTCGCCGATGAATATCCAGGAACTGTATCTCAATTCGCTGAAGAGCTTCGGCATCGATCCGAAGAAACACGATATCCGCTTCGTCGAGGACGACTGGGAGTCGCCGACCCTGGGCGCCTGGGGTCTCGGCTGGGAGGTGTGGCTGGACGGCATGGAGATCACCCAGTTCACCTATTTTCAGCAGGCAGGCGGCATCGACCTGAAACCGGTGTCGGGTGAAATCACCTACGGCTGCGAGCGCATCGCCATGTACCTGCAGGGGGTGGACAATGTCTACGACCTGGAGTGGGTCAAGGGGATCAAATACGGCGATGTTCACCACCAGAGCGAGGTGGAATTTTCCACCTATAATTTCGAGGAGGCGGACGTCGACATGCTCCTCCAGCTCTTTACCATGTACGAAAAAGAGTGCGTCCGCCTGGTGCAGCGCGGCCTCGTGCTGCCGGCTTACGATTATGTTATGAAATGCTCGCATTCTTTTAATCTGCTCGATGCCCGCGGGGCGATCTCGGTCACCGAGCGCGCCTCCTACATCGGCCGGGTGCGCAATGTGGCCCGACTCTGCGCCGAGGGCTATCTGCGGATGCGCGAGCAGCTCGGTTTTCCGCTGTTGAAAGGAGGGTGCTGATGGCCGCCAAGGAACTGTTTCTGGAGATCGGCACCGAGGAGATTCCCGCCGGCTTTCTCCCCAAGGCGATGGCCGACATCGAAGCGTTGCTCCGCACCGAGTTGGAAAGCGCCCACATCGGCTTCGGCGCGATTAAAACGCTGGCCACCCCCCGCCGGTTGGCGCTGGCGGTTGCCGAGGTGGCGGAAGAACAACCCACCCGGCGCTCGCGCGCCATGGGACCGGCGAAGAATGTCGCCTTCGGCGCGGACGGCAAACCGACCAAAGCCGCCGAAGGGTTCGCCCGCGGGCAGGGAATCGCCGTCGACCAGCTGACCATCGTCGAGACGGAGAAAGGCCCTTACCTCTGCGCGGAGAAGGAAGAGACCGGCCGCCCCACCGCCGAGTTGCTCACAGTCATCCTGCCCCGGCTGATCAACGCCATCCCCTTCAAGAAATCGATGCGCTGGAAGGACCTGGATGTCCGCTTCGCCCGGCCGGTGCACTGGATCGTCGCCCTCTTCGGCGGCGCCGTCGTCCCCTTCGCCTTCGGCAACATCGCCAGCGGCAGCCAATCGCGCGGCCATCGGTTCATGGCCGACAACAGCACCTTTCCGGTGCGCGATTTTGCCCATTATCTGGAGGAATGCGAGCGCCATTTTGTCATTCCCGATCCGGAGAAACGCAAGGAGATCATCCGCCGGGAGATCGAGCGGCTGGCCCAAGCCGGCGGCGGCCATATCCTGCCGGATGAGGATCTGGTCGATCAGGTGGCCTTCCTCGTCGAATATCCGAGCGCCGTCCTCGGCACCTTCAACCCCGACTTTCTCCAGGTGCCGAAAGAGGTGCTGATCACCTCCATGCGCAGCCATCAGCGCTACTTCTCTCTTGTCGACGACGCCGGCAAGCTGCTGCCGGCCTTCATCACCATAAACAACACCCTGACCGACGATCCGTCGGTGGTGGTCAAGGGCAACGAGCGGGTGCTGCGCGCCCGCCTTTCGGACGCCCGCTTCTTTTTCGAGGAAGACAAGAAAGTCTCCCTCGACACCCGGGTCGAAGCCCTCAAGGCGGTGGTCTACCAGGCCAAGCTCGGCTCCTCCTACGAGAAGATGGAGCGCTTTCGCACCCTTGCCGTCGGTCTGGCCGCGAAGCTGCAACCGGGGTTGCGGGAGAAGACCGCCCGCGCCGCCACCCTGTGCAAGGCCGACCTGGTCAGCGGCATGGTCGGCGAATTCCCCGAGGTGCAGGGGGTGATGGGACGCGAGTACGCCCTGCTCGAAGGGGAGGATGCGCAAGTCGCCCAGGCGATCCACGAACACTACCTGCCGATACACGCGGGCGGCGCGCTGCCCGCCGGCGACATCGGCGCCTTTGTTTCCATCGCCGACAAGCTCGACACCATCTGCGGCTGCTTCGGCGTCGGCCTGATCCCCAGCGGCACCGCCGATCCCTATGCCCTGCGCCGCAGCGCCATCGGCATCCTCAATATCGTGCTGCATCGCGGCTATCGGCTCTCGCTGCCGCAGCTGGTGGATGAAAGCCTGACCCTCCTCGCGACCAAGCTGACGCGGCCGGCGGCCGAGGTGCGGACGGATGTGCTTGAATTCCTGCGCGGCCGTTTCTTCAACATGCTCATCGGCCAAAACCCGCAGGATGTCGTCGATGCCGTCCTGGCCGCCGCCTTCGACGAGCCCCTTGACGCCCGGGCGCGGGTGCTGGCGCTGGCCGCCCTGAAAAAAGAGGAAAATTTCGAGCCGCTGGCGGTTGCATTCAAGCGGATCGTCAATATCATTAAGGGCGGCGTGGAACAACCGATCCAGCCGGATCGCTTCGAGGCGCCCTGCGAAAGCGCGTTGCACGCCGCTTTGCAGAAAGTGCAAAAGGCGGTGGACACGGAAGTGGCGGCGGGCAATTATCCGGCGGCGTTGCAAGCCATCGCCACCTTGCGCGGACCGGTCGATAATTTCTTCGAGGGGGTCATGGTGATGGCCAAAGACGAGGAGGTCCGACAGAACCGACTGGCCCTGCTCACCTCCGTCGCCCGGCTGTTCAAGGGAATCGCCGATTTTTCGCGGATTTCCGAAGGCTGACCAGCCGTGACCAATCACAACGGACGATAATCAGGCAAAAGTCGTACAGTCAAAGCCGATTTTGAGCGTTATATTTATTGCACGTTTAATCATCGTAGCGCGGGGACAAATACTTCTGGAGGATTGTTGAAATGTCGGTCAACATTGCAAACGCAACGGTCAAAGCCACTATGGAGGAGAAGTCGATGGCTGCAAAGTATGTTTATTTCTTCGGCGATGGGAACGCCGAAGGACGGGGAAACATGAAGAATCTGCTCGGCGGCAAGGGCGCCAATCTGGCGGAGATGACCGCCATCGGTCTGCCGGTGCCGGCCGGATTCACCATCACCACCGAGGTCTGCGTGGAGTTTTACAAGAACGACCGCCGCTACCCGGAAGAGCTCAAAGCACAGGTGGCGGAAAACCTGCGCCGGGTTGAGGACCTGATGGAGAAGAAATTCGGCGATGTCAAAAATCCACTTCTCGTTTCTGTGCGCTCCGGCGCTCGCGCCTCCATGCCGGGCATGATGGATACCGTCCTCAACCTTGGCCTCAACGACCGCACCATTCAGGGGGTGATCGAGCAGAGCGGCGATCCCCGCTTCGCCTACGATTCGTACCGCCGCTTTATCCAGATGTATTCGAATGTCGTGATGGGGATGAATGGCGAAGTCCTCGAGCATATTCTGGAGCAGATGAAAGAGCGCCGGGGGGTGCGAAACGATACCGAACTGTCCGCCGACGATCTCAAGGAACTGGTCCTCCAGTTCAAAAAGAGCGTCAAAGACGAACTCGGCCGCGATTTTCCCGAAGACCCGCAGGAACAGCTCTGGGGCGCAGTCGGCGCCGTTTTCGGCAGCTGGATGAATCCGCGGGCGATCACCTACCGCAAGCTCAACAACATCCCCGCCGAGTGGGGAACCGCCGTCAACGTGCAGTCGATGGTCTTCGGCAACATGGGGGACGACTGCGCCACCGGCGTCGCCTTCACCCGCAACCCCTCCACCGGCGAGAACATCTTCTTTGGCGAATTTCTGGTCAATGCCCAGGGAGAGGACGTCGTCGCCGGCATCCGCACCCCGCAGCCGATCAAGAAGAGCCAGGGGGACGGCACCCTCCCCTCCATGGAGGAGGTCATGCCGAAATCGTACGAGCAACTGATGAAAATCCAGGATGTTCTGGAGAAACATTACCGGGACATGCAGGACATCGAATTCACCATTGAAAAAAGCAAGCTGTACATGCTGCAGACCCGCAACGGCAAACGCACCGCCAAAGCGGCGGTGCGCATCGCCGTGGAGATGGTCAAGGAGGGGCTGATCAGCGAAAAAGAGGCGGTTCTTCGCATCGAGCCGACGCAACTCGATCAACTGTTGCACCCCTCTCTCGACCCCAAGGCGCAGAAGGACATCCTGTGCAAGGGCCTGCCCGCCTCGCCCGGCGCCGCCTGCGGCGAGATCGTCTTTTCCGCCAATGAGGCGGAAGAAGCGGCAAAGATGGGCCTCAAAGTGATCCTGGTCCGGGTGGAGACCAGCCCCGAGGATATCCACGGCATGCACGCCGCCCAGGGGATCCTTACCGCCCGCGGCGGCATGACCTCGCACGCCGCCGTCGTTGCCCGCGGCATGGGCAAATGCTGCGTCGCCGGCTGCGGCGACATCAAAGTCGACTACCGCGCCCAGCAGCTCACCACCCAGCGCGGAGTGACCCTGAAAAAAGGGGACATCATCACCCTCGACGGCTCCACCGGCGAAGTGATCCGCGGGGCGGTGCCGACCGTGCAACCGGAACTGACCGGTGAATTCGGGCTGCTGATGGGCTGGGTGGACAAAATCCGCCGCCTCAAGGTGCGCACCAACGCCGACACCCCGCACGATGCGGCGGTGGCTCGCAAATTCGGCGCCGAGGGGATCGGCCTGTGCCGCACCGAGCACATGTTCTTCGAGGGAGAGCGCATCATGGCGGTGCGGGAGATGATTCTCGCCGCCGATCTGGACGGGCGCAAAGCCGCGCTTGCCAAAATCCTGCCGATGCAGAAAGGCGACTTTCTTGGCCTCTTTCGCGAGATGAAGGGGCTGCCGGTCACTATCCGCCTGCTCGATCCGCCGCTGCACGAATTCCTGCCGCACACCGAGAAGGAACTGGAGGAACTGGCGCAGATCATGAAGGTGCCGGCGGCCACCCTCAAGGCGAAGGTCGACTTTCTGCACGAATTCAACCCGATGCTCGGCCATCGCGGCTGCCGCCTGGGGATCACCTTCCCCGAAATCTACGACATGCAGGTGCAGGCGATCATGGAGGCGGCCTGCCAGTTGGTCAAGGAAGACGGCTATGAAATCGTCCCCGAGATCATGATCCCGCTGGTTGCCGAGGTGAAGGAGCTGCAAATCCTGCGGCCCAACGCCGTGCGCGTCGCCGAGGAGGTCATCGATCGCTATGGGGTTAAGGTCGAATACCTGATCGGCACCATGATCGAGCTGCCGCGCTCCGCCCTGACCGCCGATCGCATCGCCGAGGAGGCCGAGTTCTTCTCTTTCGGCACCAACGACCTGACCCAGACCACCTACGGGCTGTCCCGCGACGACGCCGGCAAGTTCCTGCCCTACTACGTCGAGCGGGAAATTTTTCCTTGCGATCCTTTCGTCACCCTCGACCAGAGCGGCGTCGGCCAACTGGTGCAGATGGGGTGTGATAAAGGGCGCGCCACCCGGCCGGACATCAAGCTCGGAATTTGCGGCGAGCATGGTGGCGAAGCCTCCAGCGTTATGTTCTGCCACCGCATCGGCCTCGATTACGTCTCCTGCTCCCCCTTCCGGGTGCCGATCGCCCGCCTGGCGGCGGCGCAGGCGGTGCTGTTGGAGGCAAAAGACTAACTTGCGCCGCCAAGGGTCGCCCCTGGCGGGCTCTTGATTGAAGGCAGAGCCCCCGGCGCATTTTTCGCGCCGGGGGTTTGTCACTTCAGCAAACGACAGTTCATAAGTTTTTTGATTTACATTACCCCTCGGTCTGGCATACCCTCTCGCAGAGTGATAGAGTTGGTTATATTTTGCTTCAGGCGCAATCCCAATGCGAGGGACCTTGCCAACACGTGCAACTCTGCCGCTGAAACTTCGTCAATATTCTCTGAATTGCGCCGTTCATGCTGGAAAAACGTAAAAACAGCCTTAGGCAGGCATTGACCGATCCGGAAGAAACGGTGCGCCAGGCAGCCGCCGAAGCGCTGGACACCCTGGAATCGTTGCAAAGTCTGGAGCAGATCATGTCCGCCCTCGATGCCGGGGTGCGCGGGCAACGAGTGCGCGCCATATTTGCCATGGAACGGATCAATTCCGCCGAAGTCTTTCCGCCCCTGCTGAAATGTCTCAATCAGGCGGATGCCGATGTTCGGGCGGCCGCCGTTCAGGTGTTGGGGCGGAAGAAAAACCCGAAGACCATTACCAACATCCTTCGTCACCTGAAAGATCCCCATGCGGCGGTGCGGGTCTTTGCCGCCGAGGCGCTTGGCAATTTCTCCGATCGGCGACTGGTGCCCTATCTGGCGGCGGTGTTGAAAAACCAGGATGGTGAACTCGTCCGCACCGCGGTGCAGTCTCTGGGCCGGATCGGCGCTGTCGAAGCCGAAGAGCATCTTCTTCCCCTCCTTTCCGATCCCCGCCCGACCGTGCGTCGGCAAGCCGCCTTGAGTCTGGGACTGCTCGGAGCCTGAATCTTTCCCCCTCGCCCCCCTTTGCCCGCGGCCCCGAACCGTTCCGCCTCCCCTTTGGCCCGCCGGCGCCGACCATACGCTCAACGCCTTCTCGTCGCCTTGCTGGTCAGTTTCGCCTGGAGAAAAGGGTGCCTTGACACAGGTCAATGACCGAGCCGGGGTGAATGTTGGATAATTCAACCTTTCTTTCCTTCTCGGAGGCCCCATATGCACACGTTCAGTGAGATCGCGCTTGTCGCCACCATCTGGTCGCTGACCGGTATCGGTGCATTCTTTGCCCTCAGGGCGCGACTACGCAAGAAAAAGCGGACGCCATCGCCTCCGGAGAGCAAGGGATAAACTCGATCCCTCACCCCTCCAGATCGAGCCTCTACCCGATCGCGTTGACAATAAAAAATTTTTGCAATACATTCCCAAATCGTCTTCTGCACGACTTTTCTGGGGCAGAAAAGCCCTCTGTGGGGATTTTCGCCACTTTCGCCTGCCCGGAAGGCCGCCCATGGCCGTCGCCCTTTTAACCACCATTCTCGCCCTGTCGGCCCTCTATGCGCCGCAACCCCTTCTTCCCGCCATCGCCCGCGAATTCGGCGTCAGCCGGGAAATGGCGGCCTTTCTCATCACCATTTCCTTCATCCCGCTGAGCCTTGCGCCACTGGCATACGGCTATCTTCTGGAATCTCTGGCGCCGCGCCGTCTGCTGCGCATAGCGGTGCTGCTGCTGGCGAGTTCTGAGGTGCTGTTTTTCTTCGGCGGCTCCTTTCCCGTCCTGGTGGGACTGCGGCTGTTTCAGGGGCTCCTCATCCCGGCCATGCTCACCGCCTTGATGACTTATATTTCGCGCGCGGCCCGGGGCGTCGAGGTGCAGCGCGGGATAGCGGCCTATATTGCGGCCACCATTCTGGGTGGTTTTCTCGGCCGCGCCGGCTCCGGGGCGATTGCCACGGTGTTGAACTGGCGCTTCAGCTTTCTGCTGCTCGCCCTGAGTCTGCTCGTCTGTTATTTTCTTCTCGGCCGTCTGGCGGAAAACACCCCTACCGAGTTGGTCAAACCCACCCCGCGCGCCATCATCGAGGTGCTGGCGCTGCCCCTGAACCGAAAGCTGTTCCTGACGATCTTCTGCTTATTTCTGGTTTTTGCGGCCATTATGAATTTCATTCCATTTCGTCTTATCGAAATCAGCGACCGCGCCAGCGATCTGCGCATCGGGCTGATGTACTCCGGCTATGTCATGGGGATTGTAACCTCGCTGAATGCGGTTCGCATCGCCCGATTACTAGGGGGTGAAGTCAAGACGATGTTGCTGGGCCTCCTTCTGTATGTGCTGGCCTTGCTGGGAATGACCGGCGAGCGGCCGGCAGTGCTCTTTGCCATCATGTTCGTTTTCTGCGGCGCCATGTTTCTGGTGCATTCCACGGCGTCCGGCCTTCTGAATCGCTACGCGAGCGGTCGCAAAGGGATTGTCAACGGACTCTACATTGCTTTTTATTACGCCGGCGGCGTCATCGGTTCTTTTTTTCCGGGATACGTTTATCGCAGCTACGGCTGGACCTTTTTTATCCTCACCTTGATTGCGGTGGCGCTTTGCGCCCTGGTTCTGATATACAGCGCCCGGCGACAGGCGGCGGACCTGATTATGACCAAATAAATGGGCGAAACTATTGACACAACCGAGGCCGCAGGTATATCTATAGGGGGTTTTTGGCGCTCGAATCGACAACCGATGAAAGGAATTTCTGAATGAGGAAACGTGCACTTGCCGCTGTATTCACCTGTTCCATGTTGCTTCTGGCAATAGGGTGTACAGCCGAAGACAACAAGGCGGCGCAAAAGGTCGAACTCAAGGATCTGCGGGATAAAGTCAGCTACAGCATCGGCCTGAATATCGGCAGGGATTTCAAGCAGCAGGATATCGATATCGACCCGGCGTTGCTGGCGCTGGGAATCCGGGACGCCGTCTCCGGCGCTGAGCCCCGGCTTACCGATGAGCAGATTCAGGAAACGATCACCGCCTTTCAAAGCGAAATGATGGCCAAACAGGAAAAAAAGGCCAGCGAAATGGCCGCCAAGAATCTCAAGGAAGGTGAATCCTTCCTTGCCGAGCATGCCAAACAGGAGGGTGTGATCACCCTGCCGAGCGGTTTGCAGTACAAGGTCATCGAGGAAGGCGCCGGGCCCAAGCCGCAACCGAGCGATACGGTCAAAGTCAATTACGAAGGGAAGCTGCCCGACGGCACCGTTTTCGACAGCTCCTACAAGCGCGGCGAGCCGGCAACCTTCCCGGTCACCGGTGTGATTCCCGGCTGGACCGAAGGTCTTCAGTTGATGAAAGAGGGCGCCAAATACGAGTTCGTCATTCCGCCGGCCCTGGCTTACGGCGAGCGCGGCGCGGGACCGGTCATCGGCCCCAATGCGACCCTGGCCTTCACCGTGGAACTGCTCGAGGTCAATCCGAAAGAAGATGCCGCGCCCCAGGACGGGTCTGCCAATTAAACCTCGATAAAAGTATCGGATTTCCCGGGCCGCTCGCGTCCAGTTCGTGACGGAGCGGCCCCTTTTATTCAGCGGAAGGAAACAAAATGGCCCAGGCCAAAACCGATGATCGGGTTAAAGTCCACTACACCGGCCGGCTCGAAAACGGCGCCACCTTCGACTCCTCCGAGGAGTCGGCGCCGCTCGAATTCACCGTCGGCCGCGGCGACGTCATCCCCGGTTTCGAACAAGCCGTAATCGGGATGCAAATCGGGGAATCGAAAACGGTTCGCATTCCGGCGAAGCAGGCGTACGGCGAGCATCACGAGCAACTGGTGACCCAACTGGGGCGCGGTGATGTCCCGGCGGATATGGAACTGCAGGTGGGCAATCAGTTGGAGGTGACGCAGGAGAACGGCGAAAAGTTTTTGGTCATGGTCGCCGAACTGACCGAAGAAATGGTCACTCTCGATGCCAACCATCCCCTCGCCGGCAAGGAACTGATCTTCGACATCCAACTGCTCGAAATCAATTGAGCCGAGAAGAAAGCAGCGCTTTGGACCGCATAGAAAGCATTCTGGAGTTCTGGTTCGCAGCCACACCGCCCGCCGGCCCCTTGCCGGCGGAGCGGCAAGAGCTGTGGTTCGGCGGTGCGGAGGCCACCGATCGGCTGATCCGTGGGCGCTTCGCCGAAGATGTGCAACGGGCGCAGAGCGGGGAATACGATCAATGGCGGCAGAGCCCGCACGGCGCCCTGGCCCTGATCCTGCTGCTGGATCAATTCACCCGCAACATGTTCCGTCATTCACCGGCGGCCTATGCCAGCGACGAAAAAGCCCTGCGCCTGTGCCGGGCGGGACTGGCGCAGGGGCAGGACCAGAATCTTTCCATTTTACAGCGGGCCTTCTTTTATCTGCCCCTGGAGCATGCGGAGGAACCACAGGCGCAAGCCCTCTCGGTGGCGCTTTTCGCCGAGTTGCTGGCCCAGGCCCCCGTCGGACTGAAAGCCGCTTGTCGCGGGTTTCTCGACTACGCTGAGCGCCATCGGGAGATCATCGAGCGCTTCGGCCGGTTTCCCCACCGCAACCAAACTCTCGGGCGACCATCCACCGCCGAAGAAGAAGAGTTCCTGCGGCAGCCGGGTTCGTCTTTCTGATTCCCCCGCATTCTCAGCCGGAGCGGAAATCTCCGTCCGGGATCTTCTCCCCGCAAATCGTCGGACAATTCCAGTAATACACCCAGGCTTCCCGACATTCCCCCTGCGCGGTGCGCACCGTGGCACGCCTGCGCAGATACAGGCTGCCGGCCTCGTCGGTCGGATCGTAGTCTTCAAGCGCATCCAGGCGGCGCAAAGTGCGCCGGTAAAGAGATGGGAGGATTTCCATCAGCTCCCCGCGCACCGTGCCCTCGCCAGGCGACAGATAAGGGTAACCGCCATCGGCAACGAAATACAATTCACCGGCGACCGTCGCCTCCTCTTCCCGCGCCGTTGTCCCTTGTAGATACCGGGGATAATTCTTGCCCCCAGGCCGCAAGGTGCCATAGACGAAGACCGGCAACAGTGGCTCCACCCGTTCTCTTTGCTCAGCCATGACACCTCAAGGTGGCTATTCCCGGCAGATACAGAGATCGGCTGCAGGCCTTCCGCTGTTTCCCTTCGGGAGCGTTTCGGCTAAATCGCAGGATGGGTCTTTTGCATGCGGAACCCAGCCCCGTTCGGGCAAGGTTATCAGGGGATGGGAGAATGTTCCAGCCGGACCGATCCGGGAAGAGAAAAAAAAGGCCCCGAAAACCGGGGCCTCTGCGAAACTGGTGTTGTTTATCTTACTTCTTGTGGCACTCGCCGCATTTGGTCGGGCCGGCGCCTTTGTCCTGGTGACAGCCTTTGCACAGGTTGTGGGCGGCGTTTTTGTCGAGTTCCATCTTGCCGGGCTCACCCTGATGACAAACCGAGCACTCCATGGCCTCGCTGTGAACCTTGTGATTGAAGGTCACATTGCCGTTTTTGGCTTCCAGTGTAACGGAATCCGGCGCATCGGCGGCGAAAGCGGGGATGCCGGCAAAAGCAACCAGCAAAACGGCGATCATCAATTTCTTCATCCTTACCTCCTGTTAGATAAAAATTGCTTAGCCAAACGAGAATATATTTAATGTGAACCTAAGAAAAAGTCAAGAAATTTCAAATTGCTGGTAAAAATAGGGGCGAAAAGCCCAGATTACCGAGCCGCCTGAATTGTGTGAGATTACAGGTTGTGCTACATTCGCCCGCCCATCATGCGAAAGGAGAATATTCATGCTTACCTCCGCCGAACTGAAGC
>JBAYQP010000056.1:0-17589 GCA_041677125.1 Desulfuromonadales bacterium
AACCGCCGGCCAGCGAGAATGAACGGATTCTGCTCGATATCTGGCGGCGGGTTCTCGACCGGGAGGACATCGGCCGGCGCGACAATTTCTTCGATCTCGGCGGCGACTCCATCCGGGCGATCCGGAGCATCTCCGCCCTGCGCGCCCGAGGGCTGGCTCTGGCAGCGCGCGACCTGTTCCTGCATCCGGTCCCCGCCGATCTCGCCCCCCGTCTGCAGCCGGCGACCGACGCGCCCCGCAGCGCCGGCGAGCCCTGCGGCGTCGTTCCCCTCGCCCCCGCCCAAGCCTGGTATTTCGCCCGCTTCGTCGCCGACGCCGAGCGGGTCGGCCGCCTCGATCCGGCGCCGAACGCGGTTCTTCTACACCTCGCCGGCGAGCTGTCCGGCGCGGGGTTGCGGCAGCTGCTGACTGCGCTTATTGGCCGCCACCACGCCCTGCGGGCAACCTTCCGCTGGGGAAGAGAGGGGGAGGAGCGCATCGTGCAGGAGATTGCCGCCGTCCCCGGGGACAGCGAGCCGCTCATCGTCGATCTGCGGCGGACGGCGGACGCCGAGGCGCGGCTAGCCGCACACGGGCGGGAAATCCTCGAATCGCTGCACCCCTTCGCCCCCGCTCCGCTGCGCGCCGCCCTGTTCCGGCACGACGACGGCGACCGGCTGCTGCTCGCCGTCCAGCATCTGGTCGTCGACGGCGTCTCCTGGCGCATCCTGCTCGACGATCTTGCCGCGGGGCTGCGCCGACTCGCCGCCGGCGAGGCGGTGGAACTGCCGCCGGCCACCACCCCCTTCCGCACCTGGACGACAAACCTTCGCGCCGTCGCCACCACCCCAGCCCTGCTGGCGACGATTCCCCATTGGCAACAAACCCTCGCCCGCTGCGCACCGCCGGGAGTGGCGCCCACCGAAGTCCCGCTGACCCAGCGGCGGCGGTTGGAGACGACCCTCCCCTGCCCGGCCGAGGGTGGCGTCGGCCTCCCGCTTCTTTTATCGGCCCTGCACGGGTCGCTGCAACGCCTCACCGGCGCGGCAGCGGTTCCCGTCATGCTCGAAGGGCACGGACGCGATCCGGAGTTGGTCGAGGGCGATTACGACCGCACGGTGGGCTGGTTCACCGCCTTTTATCCGGCTGTTCTGACCGGTGGGACGGAGGATGCGGTTCCCGCCGCGCGGGGCGCCGGCTACGGCGTGCTGCGGCATCTTACCCCGGCCGTGCTGCGCGGCGATTTTCCAGAGTGCGAACCGGCCATCGGCTTCAATTGGCTGGGACATTTCGCCACCGACCCCTGGACCGACGTTTTCTCGATCCAGCCGGTTCCGGGGGACGGTGCGACCCTGGCCGGCGGTCGAATGGTGCGCGACCTGCAGATCACCGCCTCGCGGACGGAAACCTCCCTGCATGTTGTCTGGGAGTACAACCAAAGACGTTTCGGCGAAAAACAGATTGCCGCCGCGGCGGGGGACTTTCGCTCCCGCCTCGATGCGATGCTTCAGCGCGGTGGCAATAACCACGAAGGCTTGCGAGAGGAGCATTGAAATGGGCGAAAAATGGTTGGCGGTCGTTCTGGTGGTTCTATATCTGGCCGGGTGCGGTGATTCCGACCACAGACGGCATGCGGGCGAAGAATCGAAGCGCGCCCTGATCACCCAATTTCTTCAGGAGAAAATGGATCGCCACGACATCCCCGGTCTCGTCCTGGCGGTGGATCTGCCCGAAACCGGGCCCTTGAATATCGCTCTCGGCGTTTCGGAAATGGCCGACAACACCCCCATGCGCGGGGACGAACGCTTCCGCATCGGCAGCGCGTCGAAATCGTTCACCGCCATCATCGTTCATCAGTTGGCGCAGGAGGGAAAACTCGCCCTGGCGGACAGCGTCGAAAAATGGCTCCCCGAACTGTTGCCCGACGGCGCGGCGATCACCATCGGTCAGCTCCTGAACCATACCGCCGGGGTGCCGAACTTCAGCGCCGAAGACGCCTGGCTTTTCCCTTACGTCCTCGACCCGGAAACGGAATGGACCGATGCCGACCTGATCGGATTGATCAAGGAGCTGCCGCGCGCCAACGCTCCCGGCGAAGACTTCTTTTACTCCAACAGCCATTACGTGCTGCTCGGCATGATCATCGAGGCGGTCACCGGCAACGGCTGGCAGGCGGAAACCGAGTCCCGTTTCGCCGACCTCGGCCTGAAAAGTCTGCACATTCCCGCCGGGCCGAGGGTGGAGAGCGCCGCCATGGGCTATATGAACTGGCGGGAATGGCTCGAAATGGACGACGACATCATCCCTGCCGGTCTGGTCGCGCGCCCGGCAATACACCCTTCCTTCGTCGGGGCGGCGGGCATATTGGCCGCCGACATGGACGATGCCATGCGCTGGGTCGAGGCGGTGGTGGAGGGTGAGTTGCTGAACGAGGCCGGCCAACAGGCCCTCCTCGACTGGTTCGACATCCCGGACATGACCATCCAGGTGGGCCGGGGGGTCGTGCACGAGCCCGACTGGCAGCTGATCGGTCACCGGGGGCAAATCGCCGGCTACGACTGCTCGCTGCAATACCGCTACGGGCAGCTGGACAACCTGACCGACGGAGTGCCGATGGCGATCTGCATCAATCGTTCGCTGGCGCATGTCGCCAACGCTTCCGATATCAACGGCCTGGTCCTTTACGATCTGCTCGATTTACTCTTCGGGACTCCGGAAACCGCCGCCGTTTCCACCCACGGCGCCGGCGAACGCTCCCGTTCGGCGGGAAGGTTACTGGACAGCGGCTTCTAGATCTCAGCCGCCGCCAGGCCTCCCCTTGCCCGCGAGGGGAAGGCCGGCGGCGGGCGGCTTTGCGAGGAGGCGAATCCATGATTACCACGGCCATCCGTAGCCTGCAGATTCCCGAAGGAAAAATTCTTTTCCTCCACGTGTCCCTGCGGCAGTTGCAGCGCCGCACCGGCCAACCGTACCGCCAGTTGACCGGCGATATTCTCGCCGCCCTGCGCGACTTGCGGCCGACGACGATTCTCGTCCCTGCCTACACCATTTATTCGTTTATGCTGACCGGGGTCTTTCACCGGATCTTTTCCCGCTCGGAGGTCGGCCGGTTCTCCGAGGAGGTGCGCCGGCATTTCGCCGCCTACCGCACCCCCGACCCGATGTACAGCGTGCTCGACTGCGGCGACTACCTGTGTCGCCAGCCCATCGACTACGGGCGCACCTTCGGCGAAGAAAGCCTCTTCGCCCATCTGCTGGCCAATGATGCGGCCATCGTCAACATCGGCATGGAGGGGTTCTGGTCGACGCTGGTGCACGATGTCGAGCGGGCGGCCGGCGTTAACTACCGCCGGGAGAAAACGTTTGCCGGGGTTGTCTACCAGGACGAAGCCCGATGGCGGCAGGTATCCTACACCGCTTTCGTGCGCGAGATGGGCGCCGACGGCGTCCAGTTTCCGCCGTACAACCGGATCAGGCGGATGCTTTATCTGGAGGAAGAGGGGGTCCTGCACACGGCGCAAAGCCAGGGCATTCGGGTGGCCTGGGCGCCGGCGGCGGCGTTTGCGGCGGCCATCGGCCGCAAACTCGGCGAGGATGCGCGGTTTCTCGTCGATTGATCTTAACCGGGAAAGCGCAGAATCAGCGCTCCGCCCCAACCGTCGTCGCCGCCGCAGGTCTCGCCCTGCGCCAGCCGCTCCAGAACCAGTCCGTTGCGCAGGGCGTCCCCGACCCTGATCGCCCGGATCCGCGCCAGTTCCGCACCGCCGAGGCCGCCGGCGGCGAGCATCTCCATCATTCCCGCCGCCCGTCGTTCCCCCCCGTAATCGGCAAGAGCAAAGGTCAGCCCGGAGACCTGATTGGCTGCGGGCGCCTGCGCCACCGCAGCGGCCCAGGCTCGATAGCCGGGGATCGCCCGCAGGGCGCGGACCAGTCCCGCCCGCATGATCGGCAGATAGGTCGTCTGCCAGGGGCCGCCGAAACAGCGATAGCCCCGCGCAAAGGCCACCTGGACAAAGGTCAGGAACAGACCGGGCAGCAGACGCCCCGCGGCGAGTGCGGCGCAAACCGCCTCCGGGGTACAGGGGAAGCGGTATGCGCCTCCCGCCCGGTCGACGCCGGCCAGCCAGCATTCCGCCCCTTGCGCAACGGGCCGCAGATGAACGCGGCGGCCCTGCGGATCGATGCCCCAGAAAAAAACCGTCCCGCTTTCGGCGGCGGCTTCCCCCTTTGCCGGCAGGGCCCAGCAGCCGTCTTTTCCGTTCAGACCGGCGACCACGCCGGCGCGCAGTTGCGGGTCGAACAGCACCCGATGGGCCAGCGTGGCGCTGTCGCGCAGATCCCGCAGCAGCAGTTCCGCGACGATCTTCTCCATCTCCAGATAGACGAAGCGGGGCGCGCCGGGGATGGCGGCCAGGGCGCGGCCCCAGAGAGCCGCGTTGATCGCCATCGCCTGCTCGGCGTAGCGGTCGAGGCCGAGGACCGGCGCGGAGGAAAATTCCGTCTGGAGAATCTCCTGGACGACCCGGCTTTCCACCGGGGAGAGGACTTCCTGCCGGGTCAGCGATGCGACCTCACGCACCGCGCGCCGCACCATCTCCCCGGTGAAGGCGGGCGCGCGGCTGACCATGGTGTGTCTTTGCCCGGCGGGAAACAGGTTGATCCGGACGGGAAACCAGCGGCCGTCGGCCGCGCGGCGCGGGCGCGCCAGAAGGATTCCCCGGGGCCAGGTCGCATTGTTGAGGGAGACGGAGCCGTAGGCGAAGACGGGCGCCACTGGTTCCTCGCCCGGCGCACACCCGTCCCCGGACAAATCTGCAAGCGCGTAAAGCAGGCTTCCCTGCACGTACACGTCGTGACAGTCCACCCCGAGATGGTTGGCGGTCAGGATTGAGGCATTGCTGCGCAGGTGGCGCTCCAGGGCCGCCGCCGTCGCCGCCCCGAGGATGGGGCGCGCCGAGGCCGCCGCCGCCCGGGCCAGATCGTCCCGCGCCTGGAGCGGCGCCGCCGCGTTGCGCCCGAAGGTTGCCGCGTACGCGCCCAGGCTCAGATCTCCGTAACGATCGAAGGTTTCGGCGATCCCCGCCTTGGCCGGGTGCACCCCGGCGATCAGGTCGCGGGTGGATGGTTTCGTCCCTTGCCGCGGCGGCATCGTTTTCGCCTCGGCCGGATTCAATCGGCGCTCTGTGGCTGAACCGTTTTTTCCCGGACGCCGGTCATGAAGAGAACGGTTACGGCGATCCAGGCAATGCCGAGCACCGTCATCGCCTGCGGGATATCGAGGCGGATCAGCAAAATGCCGACGATCAGCGGACCCAGGGACTGCCCCAATTTATCGACGGAGCGGTAAACCCCCATGACTTTCGACATGCCCAGCCGCCGCGCCGCCGGCAATTCGATGGTGAGAACGTTGCGGGAGGCGGCGCTGATGCTGACGGAAATGCCGAGCAGCAGAATCGCCGGCAAAACCGCGGCGTACCCCTCAAGAAAATGAAAGAGCAGCAGCCCGCCGCCGCCGAGAAATCCGCCGAGGGCGACCAGCACCCTCTTGTCGGGCAGGGCGTCGGCGAACCGCGCCACCTGGGGGGCGATGCCGATCATGCACAGACCGAAAATCATGATGGCGCGGCCGATATCGGCCTGCGACACCCCCATGCGTCCCAGATAGATCGGCGAGACATAGTAAAGCAGGGCCACCATGGCGACCGAATAAGGCAGCAGACTGCAGCCCAGGACCCGCAGGACTTCCCGGTCCAGAATGAAGCGCCGGAACTCGGTGAAGGAAAAAGCGTCGGCCCGGCCATCGGCCGGCGGCCGGCAAAAGAAACGGCGCAGGCAAACGAGGGTGAACCCAAGGGAGAAAAGCATGAAGAAGCCGGCGACGCAGAAAACGCCGCCGAAGCCGATGCGCGACGCGAGAAGCGCGCCGACGGCGCTGCCGCAGATGATGCCGGAAAAAATGCCGGCGACAATGCCGGAGATGCCTCGGGCCCGGTTCTTTCCGGTGGTATGCAGCAGAACGCACCCCTGGGCAGCCATCCAGGTAAAACCGTAACCGAGGCCGGCGACGGCGCGGTAAAAGATAAGATCGGCCGGACCTTGCGCCAGGGCGGAGAGAAAGGTCCCCGCCGCGCACAAGACGATGCCGATCAGAAAGGGCTGGTGCCATCCCCGGCGGTCGATCCAGATGCCGACGGGAATCAGCGCCAGGCCGCCGAAGAGCATTTCGGCGGTCAGCGGCAGGCCGAGGACGAATTCGCGCGACATATCGAAAAACGGCCGGTACACGGTCTCGGCATAGAGAGGGATAAAGGAATAGCACAGGGCGGCGGCGAACATGAAACTAGCGGTGGCCGGCCGGATCAAGGCGCCGGCATCGCCCTCCTCCCGATGGACGCGGCCCAGGCGGCCCAGCGGCCGGGCGAGGAAAATGAGCACTTCCACCAGGAAGAGGAAGGAAATAACCATGACGGTAAGGGAATCGAGGGCGATCTCGCGGCTTTTGGCGGCGATCTGTTGGCCGGAAAGCGCAAAGGCCAGGTATCCACGCGCTTCCTCCGGACCGCGCAGCGGCAGTTTCTCGCCATTTTCGATCTTCTCTTCCCCGGCGGCGTACAGCGTGCGCATCTGGCCGTCGAGAATGCGCAGAGCGCCCATCTCGGGGGTGTCGGCGAGGGTTCGCTCGAGTTGCGCTTCCATATCGACCAGGTTGTCGATGCGGATTCCCAGATCGAGCAGCGCCTCGATTTCCTGACGGGTCAGCTGCGCGACCGTGGCCACCTTCGCCTGGGTGATTTCCGTCAGGCTGCGGCGGAAAAGGGAAACGTTGGAAAAGGTGTGGATCAGCTGCGCCGCACCGAGAACCAGAAAAAGCAAGACGATGACGGCGTTTTTGCCGCGCAACCGCGGCACGCGGGAAACCAGCCACAGCCCCGGCAGGAGGATCAGCCCGGCGACCAGGGTGGATGCGACCAGGTGGCGGAAACTGGCGGCAGTGATGGCGCTGCGTTTCTGTTCCATGATCTCGTCCCGGAAGGAAAGATCGAGCACTCCCACCACGACCTCCTGCCGGTCCCGCAGGGGGAGCAGCAGATGATGGTGCTGGTCCCGGACCACGTGCCGGGCGATCGGTCCGACCGCGGCGGCGCGGCTTTCCCCGGCGGACCAATGATTCGCTCCGTGCGCCGGCTCTCCCTGGCGACCGGGCAGCAGGCTGTGCAGGATCCGTCCGTCGGCGGCGTTGACGGTCACATTGTCCAGGTCGGGATTGTGCTCCCCGATTTTTTCCAGGGAATCCTCGATGCCGATCAGCCGATCCAGCGGCTTGCCGAAGCGCAGACCGCGTTCAATCTGCCGCTGGAGGTCGAAACCGACCGCCTCGTGGCGGGAAAGGAGGGAATCCAGGTGCAACCGGGAAAAGGAGAGAATGCTCATGCCGCCGCTGAAGGCCTGGACGAGGACAAGGACGCCGAGAACGGCGAGGAGGGTCGGCACGGAAGAGAAGCGCCGCGCGGGCTCCCGGCGCGCGCCGGCGAACGGTTCGGCGCCGCTCTTCGCGTCACCGGGCAAGTCAACCTCGGCATCGATTTTCTCTTCTTCCTGCCGCAACGACCGGCGCTCCTTTCAGGCAATGGCGTGAGCAACCGCCTCATTCGAAAGCTTTAAACGTCAATTGTCAATTCAATTTTCAATCCCGGTGGCCGCCAGGGATTTGAACTTAATTAAATGCGCTGAAATATGGTAGATTATTAGGTGCGGCAAGCGCTCGCGGCCGATTCCCTATTGCAATAAAACCATGTCCTATATATATTGCTTTATGCATATATCTGGAGGTTTTCCATGCGCTTTATCCCCTTGATTCTTCTTCTGACGGCCTTTCCCCGCCTCGCCTGGGGAGAGACGGTCACCCTGGAGCAGGCGCTGCGCGAAGCGGTGGCCGCCCGGCCTTTCGTGCAGGCGGCGCGCCAGGATGCCGCCGCCGCCGCGGCGGCGGTCGGCGAGGCGCGCAGCCGCTACTTTCCCCGGGCGACCCTGAGCGAGAATTTTGTCGTCACCGACGAGCCGGCCACCTCGCTGTTTATCTCCCTCAATCAGGAGGAGCTGGAGGTGCGCCAGGACGCGGATTTTTACAACGAGCCGGCCACCCGCAAGGATTTTGCAACCCGACTGAGCATCGAGCAAGCGCTCTACGATCCGGATATCGCCTTCGGCCGGCGGCGCGCCGAAACCGGCGCGGCGGCGGCCGCCGCCGGCGCTCGCTGGAGCGAGGAGCAGGCCGCCTTTGCCGCCTTTCGCGCCTATCTGGCGGTGCAGCAGGCGCAAGGATCCCTCGACTGGGTCCGGGCGACCATGCGCGAAGCCGAAGAGATCCTGCGCCTGGCCAGCGAACGACGGCTGGCGGGGGTTGGCCTGAAAGCGGACGAACTGCGCGCCCGGGTGCGCCTGTCCGAAGCGAAACGTCGGCTGCTCAGTACCGAAAACGATCTGCTCCTCAGTCGCCTGCGCCTGGCGCAGGCGATGGGGCGCGCCGGAGGCGAGGTGTCGATCGCCGGGCCGGTGGATCCACGGCAGCTGGTTCCGACCACCGGCGACGCTGGGCCGCGCGCCGATCTGGAAGCGTTGCGGTTGCGGGCCGAAGAAGCTTCTCTGGCGCACCGGCAAAGCCGGGTGGCCTATCTGCCGCGCCTGGGAGCTTCGGCTTCCTACTCCCTGCACGATGAGGTTCCTTTCGGCGCCGACGCCGGCAGCTGGTTGGTCGGCGCGGGCCTGACCTGGGAGCTCTTCGATGGCGGCCAACGCCGCTATGGCCGCGTCCGCACCGCCGCCGCCGCCCAGGCGGCCGCGGCGCGGGTGCGCGAAGCGGCGACGCAGGCCAATCTCGCCGTCGAGGAAGAGCGTCGCCGGGCCGAAGAAGCGCGGCTGCAGATGGTCACCGCCGAAGAGGCGCTGGCGGAGGCGCAGGAGAGCTTTCGCTTGACCGAGCAGCGCTACCAAGCCGGGCTGATCGATCTTTCCGAGCTGCTCGCCACCCAGGCGGCCCTTGACCGGGTGCGCTTCGACCGTTTGCAGGCCGAGGACCGCTTTCTGCTCGCCCTCGGCAACACCCGATTTCAGCAAGGCGATTTCGTCCAGGCCCTGCTTTCCGATTCCCAGGAGGACGCACCGTGATCCGCTTTTCCCTCTTCTTTTCCATTCTGCTTGCCCTTGCCGCCTGCGGCGGCGACATCGAGCCCGGCAGCCGCTCCGGCGACCATCCGATCATCGGCGGCCTGAAGATCGCCGAAATCGGCGCAAGCAGCCTGCCATTCAGCACCGCCTACACCGGCACCGTCGAAAGCCGCAACCGCGGGATTCTGGCGGCGCGCACCGACGGCCGGGTGACGCGGATCGCCGTGCGCGAAGGGGAGCAGGTGCAGGCCGGCGATCTGCTGCTGACCATCGCCGACAATCAGGCGGCCGACCGGCTGCGTGAAGCCGAAGCCGCCCTGTCCGGGGCGATGAACCGGCTGGCGGCCGCCGAAGCACGGGCGCGGCTGGCGCAGAGCACCTATGAGCGCTACCAGCGCCTGTTCGCCAACGAGGCGGTCACGCCGCAGGAAATGGACCGGGTGACGGCGGAGGGCGAGGAGGCGCGCCAGCAGGTGGCGGCGGCCAAAGCAGCCGTTGCCGGCGCCGAGTCGGGCCGAAACGCCGCCCGCACCGCGCTCGCCTATTCGCGGGTGACCGCGCCCTACGCCGGCCGGGTGGTGCGCACGCAGGTCGAGGAAGGATCCACCGTGCAGCCGGGATCGCCGCTGCTGGTTCTGGATCGCAGCGGCGGGTTGCAGGTGAGCGCCGCCCTGCCGGAAGCGCGGGCGGGCCAAGTGGCGGTCGGCGATCAAGTGCACGTGGAAGTTCCGGCCCTCGGCCAAAGTTTTCCCGGCGCCGTTGCCGAGGTGCAATCGGCGGCCGATCCGCGCAGCCGCACCTTTGCCATCAAGGTCGATCTGCCGGCGACGGCCCAGGTGCCCCCGGGGCTCTTCGCCCGCGTTGTTTTCGCCGGCAGCGAGGAACCGATGCTGCTTTTGCCGGCCTCGGCGATCATCGAACGTGGCCAGTTGACCGGCGTCTACCTGGTGCAAGACGGCATCCTGCATTACCGCCTGGTGAAGACCGGACGGCAAATCGCTGAACAGTTCGAAATCCTCTCCGGTCTGCGGCCGGGCGACCGGGTCGTGGTCGAAGGTACCGAACGCGCGCGCAGCGGCGCCCGGGTGGAGGGGTGAGCATGGCGCAGAAGAAGCATTCGCTGCCGACGCGGATCGTCGATAAATTTCTCGAAGGCAACCTGTCGGTCATCCTCATCCTCATCGCCGTCGTCGCCGGCGCCGCCGCCCTGCTGCTGACGCCGCGCGAGGAAGAGCCGCAGATCGAGGTGCCGCTGGCCGACGTCTACGTGCACATGCCGGGGGCGAGCGCGGCCGAGGTGGAGAAGCTGGTCGCCACGCCTTTGGAGAAGCTCCTGTGGCAGGTGGACGGGGTCGAATACGTCTATTCGATGTCGCAGGCGGACATGGCGGTGGTCACCGTGCGCTTCTATGTCGGCGAGGACCGCCTCGATTCGCTGGTCAAGCTGCACAACCAGATCGACACGCACGCCGACATCGTCCCTCCCGGGGTGACCGGCTGGGTGGTGAAGCCGGTGGCGGTCGACGACGTGCCGATCGTCAATTTCACCCTCTACGGCGATCTCTCCGATCACCAGCTGCGCCGGGTCGCCGAGGAGGTGGTGGACCGGCTGCAGTCGGTGAAGAACACCAACGTCACCACCATCATCGGCGGCCGGCCGCGGCAGATCCGGGTCGAGCTGCAGCCGCAGGCGCTCGCCGCCCGCGGCCTCTCCCCCCTCGATCTGCGGCGGGCGCTGACTGGGGCCAACCTGGAGCTGCCGGCCGGCGACTTCGTTCGCGGCAACGAGGTCTTTCTGGTGCGCGGCGGCGCCTTTTTCGCCTCGGCGCAGGAGGTGGCGGCCCTGGTTATCGGGGTAAGCGACGGCGGTCCGGTGCATTTGCGCGATGTGGCGACGGTGATCGACGGCATGGCCGAGGCCGACACCTACACCCGCATCGGGTTCGGTCCGGCGGCCAACGATGTGCCGGCCGACCGCCTCGACCGCGAATACCAGGCGGTGAACATCGCCGTCGCCAAGAAGAAGGGAACCAATGCCGTCAACGTCGCCGACGACGTCATCGAAGCCGTCCACGCGATGCAGGGCGCCATCATTCCCGACGACGTCGAGGTGCGCGTCACCCGCAATTACGGCGAGACCGCCAACCACAAGGTCAACGAACTGATCACCCACCTGCTCATCGCCATCGTCACTGTTTTGGCGCTGGTCTTCTTCGCCCTGGGATGGCGGGAGGCGCTGATCGTCGCCGTCTCGATTCCGATCATCTATTCCCTCACCCTGATCGTCAATTACTGGTTCGGCTTCACCATCAACCGGGTCACCCTCTTCGCCCTGGTTTTGGCCCTCGGCCTGCTGGTCGACGACCCGATCGTCGATGTCGAGAACATCTACCGGCACTTCAAGATGAAAAAAGAGCCGCCGCGCGACGCCGTGCTCACCGCCGTCGACGAGGTGCGGCCGCCGGTCATCCTCGCCACCCTGGCGGTCATCCTTTCCTTTCTGCCGCTGATGTTCATCACCGGCATGATGGGGCCGTATATGCGGCCGATGGCGGTCAACGTGCCGCTGACCATGGTCATGTCGCTGGTCGTCGCCTTCACCGTCACCCCGTGGATGACCTACCACATCCTCAAGAGCCAGTACGGCAAGGGGGAGGAGGAGTTCGTTCTCGAGGAGAGCCGCACCTACCGCGTCTACCGGCGGATTCTGGAGCCGTTCATCGATTCGCGCAGGAAAGGCTGGCTGCTGGTCGGCGGCGTGGTGCTGCTGTTCTTCGGCGCCCTGCTGATGCCGGCGTTCAACCTGGTGCCGATGAAGATGCTTCCCTTCGACAACAAGAACGAGTTCCAGCTGGTGCTCGACCTGCCGGAAGGAACGACCCTGGAAGAAACCGACGCCGCCGTGCGCGACCTGGAGGACTACCTGGGGCGGGTGAACGAGGTGACCGACTATGAGGCGTACGTCGGCACGGCAAGCGCCATGGACTTCAACGGCATGGTGCGCCAATATTATCTGCGCCAGGGGGCGAACGTCGCCGATATCCGCGTCAATCTGGCGACCAAGGACCGGCGGGCGCAGCAGAGCCATGAAATCACCCTGCGCCTGCGCGACGAGCTGACCGCCATCGCCGCGCGGCACGGCGCCAGCCTGAAGATCGTCGAGACGCCCCCCGGCCCGCCGGTCATCGCCACCGTCGCCGCCGAGATCTATGCCGAGGCGGGCGTTTCCTATGCGGCGCAGACGGCGGCGGCGAAGATCGTCCACGCCCGGATGGTGCAGGAGCCGCGGGTGGTCGATGTCGACAATACCGTGGAGGCGCCGCAACGCCGGCTGCGTTTTGTCCCCGACCGGGAAAAAGCCGCCCTCTCCGGCATCGACAACGAACAGATCGCCCGCACCCTGGCCCTCGCCCTGGGCGGGGATGCGGTGGGGACGGTGCACCTGCCGCGCGAGCGCCGGCCGCTGGAGATCGTCGTCCAGCTGCCGCGCGAACTGCGCTCCTCGAAGGAGGACCTCGGCGCCCTGCGGATTGCCGGCGCCGACGGCGTCCTTGTTCCCCTGTCGGAACTGGGCCGCTTCGTCGAGGAAACGCTGGAGCCGACCATCTACCACAAGAACCTGGAGCGGGTCGTCTATGTCTTCGGCGAGATGGCCGGCAAGAGCCCGGTCAACGCCGTCCTCAACCTCTTGTCCTTTTTCAAGGAGAACCCGCTGCCGGCCGGCACCCGGGCGGTCTGGAGCGGCGAAGGGGAGTGGAACATCACCCTCGACGTGTTCCGCGATCTGGGGATCGCCTTCGGCGCCGCCCTGGTGCTGATCTATCTGCTCCTCATCATCGAAACGCGCTCGCTGGCCATGCCGCTGATCATCATGGCCGCCATCCCGCTGACGATGATCGGCATCATGCCCGGCTTCTGGATTCTCAATCTGATCACCGACCAGCCGGTGGGGGGCTACGCCACCCCGGTCTTCTTCACCGCCACCGCCATGATCGGCATGATCGCCCTGGCCGGCATTGTCGTGCGCAACTCGATCATCCTCATCGACTTCATCCACCACGCCCTGAAGCGCGGCGCCTCGCTGAAGGAGGCGATCATCGAAAGCGGCGCGGTGCGCCTGCGGCCGATTCTGCTCACCGCCGGCGCGGCGCTCCTCGGCAACTGGATCATCACCCTCGACCCGATCTTCTCGGGCCTGGCCTGGTCGATCATCTTCGGCGTCTTCGCCTCCACCGCCTTTACCCTGGTGGTGATCCCCGTCGTCTACTGGCTCATCTACGGCAAAAAGGCCGAACAACACGCAAGGAGTTTCAAGTCATGACCATCAATCAGTACCTCCGTATGATCGCCGGCTTCTTCGTCCTGCTCAGCGTCGCCCTGGCCCATTTCCATTCGCCGTACTGGCTCTTCTTCACCGCCTTCGTCGGCCTGAATCTGTTCCAGAGCGCTTTTACCAACTGGTGTCCGATGATTACGATCTTGCGCAAGGTGGGGGTAAGGGAATAACGGTCTCGGCGAAGCGAAAAGAAAAACCCCGGGTATTCTCCGGGGTTTTTTTCGTTCAGGGGCGGGTGGTGAAGCTGAATACGGGACTTTCGGCTATGCCGCCGCGCGAATCGGTGGCGACGACTTTCCAATAGTAGGTGGCGCCGGCGGCCAGACCGGGCACCGTTTTGCTGAAGGATTCGCCAATCGGTTCGGGCGGGCTATCCGCGGGGGAATCGGAGCCGCCGCCGCCATCGCAGGCGACCAGCATCGCAAGAACCGCAAGCAGAAAAACACCCGCCAGCATATGCCGCCTCTTCACCCCCGCGCCCAGCCCGAACAGCAGCAGTCCGCCCGCGCCGGCGAACAGCGCGCTGCGCTCGCTGGCGGTCCCGGCCTGCTGCGGGTCGGAATCGCTGAAATCGCTGCGCTCGGAGATCAGGACCGCAGGCACGATGGCATCGCCGTTGGCATCCGGCGCCTGCGTCCATTCCAAGGAGACGGGCACGGCGACGCCGGTGGCGCCGACTGCGGGGAAGACCGGTTGCGGCGCTGGCGGCGGCGTGTTGCCGACCCCGTTCAGTTGCAGGCTGGTGACCGCCTGATCGGGATCGCTGCTGACAATGGTGACGACGTCGGCGTAGGAAGCCAGTTCGACAGGCGCGAAGCGCAGACTGAAGGTGCAACTTTGTCCGGCGGCCAGCGTCCGGCCGGTGCAGCCATCGGCGACCATAGCGAAGGGGGGCTGTATCGCCCCCAGATTGCCGATGGACAAGCCGCCTTCGCCGGCGTTGCGCACGGTGGCGGTGCGACTGGCCGTTTGTCCTGGCGTCACGTGCCCGAAATCGATACGCAGGTCCTCGGCCGGCGGCGCCGAATCGTGCACGGAGATGGCGGGAGCGCCGCTTAGCCGGTTATAGGCGGATTGGGCGTTGACCATGCCGTAACCCGATTCATTGTCCGCTCCCAGCGGGCCGAGATCGGCGGCGGAAAGGGTGAGGACGCTCTCCAGTTCGGTCACCGGCAGATCGGGCGACGCGCTCAGCAGCAAGGCCATCACGCCGGAGACGTGCGGGGCGGAAAAAGAGGTGCCACTGACGAAATCATAACCGCCGCCCACATCGGAGCTGCGAATGTGATCGCCGGGAGCGACGACCTCGGGAAAGATGCCGCCGTCGCAGGCCGAAGGGCCGCGGCCGCTGAAGGAGGAAACCAGGGAAAAAAAGTTGGTGGCGCCGACGGCAAAGCTTGCGGCGTAGTTGGCCGGGCTGACCCCCCGCTCCGGTCCGGTGTTGCCGGCGGAAAAGACGACGGCGATGCCGGCCGCCTTCAGGTTCTCGATCGCCGGGCGAAACAGACTGTCGCACGTCCCCGGCGCTTCCTCGAAGCCCCAGGAATTGTTCACCACGTCGGCCACCGCATCGTTGGTGGCCGGGTCGCCGTCCGGATCGAGAACCCATTGGAAGGCGCGGAGAATCTGGCTGTTCTCGGCGGTGCCGTCATCGCGGAAAACTTTCGCGGCGACCCACTGCGCCCCGGGGGCGACGCCGATGGCGGATCCGCCAGCGCTGTCCCCGAGAATCACCCCGGTGACCAGGGTGCCGTGGCCGGAGGAATCGTAGGGGGCGGTGGTGCTGCGATAGGGATCAAACCAGCCGGCGGCGCCGCCATGGTATTGCGCGGCCAAGTCGGGATGGCTGCCATCGACGCCGCTGTCGAGGACCGCCACGGTGACCCCCGCGCCGGTGATTCCCAGCGCCCACAGCTCGGGCGCATGCACCGCATTGATGTTCCATTCGGCCTCGGCCATCTGGCTGGGGATGGCCTCCGGCAGTCGCAGTTCGGCATCGTAGACAATGCGCTCGACCTGCGGCTCGGCGGCGAGAGCGGCGATGAGCTCGGGGGTGGCGTCCAACGCCAGTCCATTGACGATCCACAGCGGCTGGAACGGCTTGCCCCGGGCGTGCAGCAGGGCGCGCACCGAACCTTGCGCCTGGTGGGCGGCGTCCCGCAACGCTTTTACCGCATTGTGCCGACGCTGCGGTCTCGCCTGCCCCCGCAACGACCGCAGATCGGTGTCGCCGCTGAAGGTGACGATGACCGGCGCCGTTTCGCCGGGGGCCATGGTCGCCATGGCGGCTTGCAGTTGGGGAGCGATTTCGGCGGCGCGGGCGAGAGCGGGCAAAAGGAGGGCGACAACGGCGCAGAGACCGAGAAAGACTTTCGATTTGTCCATTTTTGTCCTTTAAAAACGTCGACTTTTCATTTAGTTGCCGGCCAATATGGCAGTATAGCACCTGCCGGAATTTGGCAACAAGGGTTGGCAAAAAAAAACCCCTCCGGCGAACCGGAGGGGTTTTTTCGCGCGGGGCACGGCACCACTTACACCGTGCCTGCCATGCGCCGCAACAACCAAGGCTGCGGTGCATGGCAGGTCCTTCGTTACTTCTGAACACCGTAGTGAGCCTCTTGCACCGGTGCAATTCTACCCGGGGCATGGCAAAAGGCGCAAGTGCCAAGACCATCCAACATATTGGCCTCAATGTGGGCCGTGTCCAGATCGCTGTCGTGGCAACTGCCGCAAGCGCGGCTGCCGTACCGCCAGGCGTCTGCTTCCGTCATCGCCGTATTGGCCTCGTCGTGGCAGACCTTGCAGTCCGATGCCTTGGGATGCAGGCTATCGGCCGCGATGCCGCCCGGATACTGCAAATTGTCGTAAATATGTGTCCTTTTGCCCATGTGAATTTTGTGGACAATCCGCTCAAGTTCCACCGAAGAGGAGCCGGCCGGCGCTGTATCGGTGGTAGCCAAAGCTCCCAATCCCACAGGGCCGGAGAAGGGATCATAACTATTCTGGTTGTGGCAGCCGACGCAATACTCCAGAGCGAAACCGGCAGGCAGCTGGCTATCGCCGTGACATTTGGCGCAGGCGTTGCGGCTGACGATATTGCGCGTTTCGGCGGCGATGCCGGCTGGCACGAAATCGAAGAAGGCGGTGGTTTGGTTGTTGCCGATGCTGATGGCCACGCGATGGGTCAGCTCCGGCTCATAGGCCACCGGATAAGCCATCTGGGCCAGGTTGGCGGCTAGATAGTCACCGGCGACGGAGGTATTGTTGTGGGCATGGGTAATGGTGCGGATATCGCCCGTGCCGTCCGTGTTGACCGTATCGGCATTAAGCAGTTTGAATTTGTAGGTGTAGGTGCCGTCGCCATTATTGCCCAGAACGCCACCGTCCGCGATCGCTTCTGTTCTGCCCTGAATAACCGGCGCCAGGGTGGCATCCTTGGTTCTGACTTTACTCAGGTAGCTCTGCCAGTAGCTCGGCGCACCCGGTGTTGACGGCACCAGTTTCGTCAGCGTGAAAGATGCCACCGTGAGGTCGGTCTTGGCCGCGCCGTCTTCCTCGACACTGAAGGAGACGCTTACGCCGCCATCGATGGGGCGGCAACGATGCTGTTGAGCGCCGGCAGTTGCATGCATTGCTACGAAGCGGCGCAATGAATGATTTTGTTGAATTTTCCTACGTTCGGAGAACGTTCGAATTTGAACAGAAGAGGAAAATACCGCAAGAAAACGACGGGATCAGTTTTTCTTGAGGCCGTGCGCTTTGATCTTGCTGTACAGGGTGCCCCGGGCAATGCCGAGCGCATCCGCGGCTCGCGACAGGTTCCACTGTTTGGCTTCGAGTACTTTACGGATCACTTCGATTTCGATTTCGGGCAGGGAGCTGGAACTCAAATGGATGGAGAAATCGCTGTCGGGCAACGGGATTTTTTGCAGTTCAGCGGGGAAGTGTTCGAGGCGCAGTTCACGGCCGGGGCAGAAAACCACGGCCCGTTCGATGGCGTTGGCCAGTTCGCGCACATTGCCCGGCCAGTCGTGGGCGCAGAGTCGGCGCAGGGCGATCTCGTCAATGGCGCTGACCCGCCTGCCATTTTCGCGGCTGAACTTGTTGAG
>JBAYQP010000057.1:0-17383 GCA_041677125.1 Desulfuromonadales bacterium
GGCGGTCAGCGTCGACCGGAAAAAAGCGCTGTTCAGCGCCTGGTACGAACTCTTTCCCCGCTCCGCCTGCTCGGATGGGGGCGGTCACGGCACCTTCGGCGACTGCGAAAAACTCCTCTCGGAAATCGCCCGCATGGGCTTCGACGTCGTTTACTTCCCCCCCATCCACCCCATCGGCTTGACCCATCGCAAGGGGAAGAACAACAACACCCAGGCCGGCCCGGAGGATCCGGGCAGCCCCTGGGCCATCGGCGCGCCAGAGGGCGGGCACAAGGAGGTGCACCCCGATCTGGGGACGCTGGAGGACTTCGAACATTTCATCGCCGCCGCCGCCGGACACGGCATCGAGGTGGCCATGGACATCGCCTTTCAGGCCTCCCCCGACCACCCGTACGTGCGCCATCAGCCGCGCTGGTTCCGTTGGCGGCCGGATGGCACGGTGCAGTACGCGGAGAATCCGCCGAAGAAATACGAGGACATCGTCCCCTTCGATTTCGAATCGGAGGACTGGCAGGGGCTTTGGCGGGAACTGCACGACGTGTTCGCCTTCTGGCTCGAGCGCGGCATCCGCATCTTCCGGGTGGACAATCCGCACACCAAGGCCTTCGGCTTCTGGGAGTGGGCCATCGCCGAAATACGCCGCGACCACCCCGACGCTATCTTTCTCGCCGAGGCCTTCACCCGGCCGAAGGTGATGTACCGGCTGGCCAAGGCCGGTTTCAACCAGTCCTACACCTATTTTTCCTGGCGCAACACCCGCTTTGAGCTGGAGCAGTACCTGAAGGAGCTGATCCGGCCGCCGGCGCGCGAATTCTTCCGCCCCAACTTCTGGCCGAACACCCCGGATATCCTGCCGGAATTCCTGCAGTACGGCGGTCGGCCGGCCTTCGTCATCCGCTTCGTCCTCGCCGCCACCCTGTCGGCCAGCTACGGCATTTACGGGCCGCCCTTCGAGCTGTTCGTCAACCGGGCCGTGCCGGGGAAGGAGGAATACCTCGATTCGGAGAAATACGAAGTGCGCTGCTGGGATTGGAACGATCCGCGGCACCTGCGCGACATGATCGCCGCCGTCAACCAAATCCGGCGGGAAAATCCGGCCTTGCAGACGACCTGGAACGCCCGCTTCTGCCAGAGCGAAAACGACAGCATACTGGCCTGCCTGAAGGCGACCGACGATTTCGGCAATATCCTGCTGGTCACCGTCAGCTTCGATCCCTTTCACCCGCAGGGAGGGAAGATCCGGGTGCCGCTGGAAGAGCTCGGCATCGTCGCCGGCCATCCCTACCTGGCGCACGACCTGCTCACCGGCGAGCGCAACATCTGGCACGGGGACTGGAACCAGGTCGATCTCGACCCGCAGATGCCGGCGCGCATCTTCCGCCTCTACCCGCGCCTGCGGCGGGAACAGGATTTTGATTATTTCATGTGATGGTCGGGGCGGGATCCCCCCGTCCAGGGCGGGCAAACCCCGCCCCCATATCGGACAGGACAGGCCATGCCCCGTGAAGACATTGCGTTGACCGACGATCCTTTCTGGTACCGCGACGCCGTCGTCTACCAGCTGCATATCAAAGCTTTCTACGATGCCAGCGGCAACGGCATCGGCGATTTTCGCGGCCTGATTCAGAAGCTCGACTACCTGCAGGAGCTGGGGGTTACCGCCATCTGGCTGCTGCCCTTTTACCCCTCGCCGCTGCGCGACGACGGCTACGATATCGCCGATTACCGCAGCGTGCATCCGCAGTACAACACCCTGCGCGAATTTCGTGAATTTCTCACCGCCGCGCACCGGCGCGGTCTGCGGGTGATCACCGAACTGGTGCTCAACCACACCTCCGACCAGCACCCGTGGTTTCAGCGGGCGCGGCGGGCCAAACCCGGCTCGGCCAACCGCAACTTCTACGTCTGGAGCGACACGCCGGAAAAATACCAGGACGCGCGCATCATCTTTCAGGATTTTGAGTCGAGCAACTGGTCGTGGGATCCGGTGGCCAAAGCCTACTACTGGCACCGCTTCTATGCGCACCAGCCGGACCTCAATTTCGACAACCCCCAGGTGCAGAAGGAGATGCTGCGCATCCTCGATTTCTGGTTCGGCATGGGGGTGGACGGCCTGCGCCTCGACGCCGTCCCCTATCTCTATGAGCGGCAGGGGACCAATTGCGAAAACCTGCCGGAGACGCACGCGTTTTTGCAGAAGCTGCGCGCCCATATCGACCGCAAGTTCAAGAACCGCATGCTGCTGGCGGAGGCGAACCAGTGGCCGGAGGACGCCGTGGCCTACTTCGGCGCGGGCAATGAATGCCACATGGCCTTCCATTTTCCCATTATGCCGCGCATGTACATGGGACTGATGATGGAAGACAGCTTCCCGGTAACGGACATCCTCGACCAGACCCCGGCCATCCCGGAGAACTGCCAGTGGGCGATGTTTCTGCGCAACCACGACGAACTGACGCTGGAGATGGTCACCGACGAGGAGCGCGACTACATGTACCGCGCCTATGCCAGCGATCCGCGGGCGCGCATCAATCTCGGCATCCGCCGCCGCCTGGCGCCGCTGCTGCTGAACAACCGGCGCCGCATCGAACTGATGAACATCCTGCTCTTTTCCCTGCCGGGGACGCCGATCATCTACTACGGCGACGAAATCGGCATGGGCGACAACTACTACCTGGGCGACCGCGACGGGGTGCGCACGCCGATGCAGTGGAGCCCCGACCGCAACGCCGGCTTCAGCAAGGCCAATCCGCAGAAGCTCTACCTGCCGGTGATCGGCGATCCGGAATATCACTACGCGGCGATCAACGTCGAGAACCTGCAGCGCAATCCCTCCTCGCTGCTGTGGTGGATGCGCCGGGTGATCGCCATGCGCAAGCGCTTTCCCGCCTTCGGCCGCGGCGCCCTGGAGATGCTGCATCCGGACAATCCGAAGGTCCTCGCGTTCTTGCGGCGCCTCGGCGACGAGACGATGCTGGTGGTGGTCAACCTGTCCCGCTACGCGCAGATCACCTATCTGGATCTGTCGCGCTGCGCCGGCATGGTGCCGGAGGAGGTGTTCAGCCGCAACCGCTATCCGGTCGTCCGCGAAGAGCCGTACCTGCTCACCCTCGGCATCCACGACTATCTCTGGTTCCAACTCCGCCCCGAACGGCGCGAGAATCTGGCGCCGGCGATGGAACCGCCGAAGCTGACGGTGCGCAGGGGGAAGGATTGGGGAGAGCTGTTCACGGGCCGAACCGGCGAACGGCTGGTTGATGAGATCTTCCCCCAGCACCTCGGCCGCGCCCGCTGGTTCCGCAGCAAAGCCCGGCAGATGCGGCAGCTCGAAATCCTCGATACGATCGCCATTCCGGGGCGGGGCAAAGGGTATCGGCTGGTCCTGCTGCAAGTGCTCTATACAGAAGGAAACAAGGAGATTTACTCGGTGCCGTTGGCTTTTTTGCCGCCGGATGCCGGCGCCATCTTGCTGGAGCGGACGCCGCAGGCGCTGGTGGCGGCGGCGACCATCGGCGATGAAGAGGGGATGCTGATCGATGCGGTCTATGACGAAGGATTCCACGAGGCGCTGCTGAAACTGATCGGCGCCCGGCGGCGTCTGCGCGGCGTGCAGGGGGAGATGCGCACCTTTCCCGGCAGCGCCTTTCGCCATCAGCGTCCACGGGTGGGCGAAATTCTACCGACCCAGGTGGTCAAGGCGGAGCAGACCAACAGCTCGGTGGTCTACGGCGACCGTTTTTTCCTCAAGCTCTATCGGGGGGTGGAGGAAGGGATCAATCCCGATCTGGAAATCACCCGCTTTCTCACCGAAGGGACCCGCTTCCCCCAGGTCCCCACCTTCGCCGGCGCCATCGAATATCGCAGCGCCGGGGGCACGCCGATTATTCTTGGGCTGCTGCAGAACTACGTGCCCAACCAGGGGGACGCCTGGCGCTTCACCCTGGACGTGCTGGGTCAGTTTGTCGAACGACTGCTGACCCGTCGCCCCGACCTGCCCGATCTGTCTAACCGGAGGCACAGCTGTCTGGACCTGGACCCCGGCGAACTGGCGCCGGGGCTGGGGGAACATCTTGGCCATTTCCATTTCGAGATGCTGGCCCTTCTCGGTGCGCGCACTGCGGAAATGCATCTGGCCCTGGCGTCGGAAGTGCGCGATCCGGTCTGGCGTCCGGACGCATTTTCCACCCTTTATCAGCGCTCCGTCTATCAGTCGATGCGCAGCCTGGCCCGGCGCGTCTTCATGCAACTGGAGCAGGCGCGGCCGAGATTCGACCCGGATCTGCGGCGCCAGGTGGATGCCCTGCTGGCGCAGAACAAGGAAGTCCTGGCCCGGATGGCGCGGATCATGGGGCCGAAGCTGCAGGCGTTGAAAACCCGCATTCACGGCGACTACCACCTCGGGCAGGTGCTGTTCACCGGCAAGGATTTCATCATCATCGACTTCGAGGGGGAACCGGCGCGCACCCTGAGCGAAAGACGCCTGAAACGCTCGCCGCTGCGCGATGTGGCGGGAATGCTGCGCTCTTTCCATTACGCCGCCCAGAGCGCCCTGCGGCAACATCTGGAAAGCCATCCCGGCGACGCCCCGCTGCTGGAGCCGTGGCTGACCTGCTGGCAGAATCATGCCGGCGGCGTCTTTTTGCGCGCCTACCTGGAGCGGATGGGCGACTCCCCCATAATCCCCGGCGATCCGACCGATCTGGCCACCATGCTGCGGGCTTTCCTGCTGGAGAAAGCAATTTACGAACTCGGCTATGAGTTGAACAACCGCCCGGACTGGCTGCCGATCCCGCTGGCGGGCATCGAGGAGCTGCTGGCCGGGGACTGACGCCGGCGCTCCCCCCTGGGGGCGCCCAAGGGCGGGCATAAGGCCTGCCCCGATGAACAACAAAGGAAACCAACATGCGCATCGGCGCTTACTATCTTGGCGACAACCGCTGTCGATTCACCGTCTGGGCGCCGCAGGAGGAGCGCCTGCAGCTGCATCTGCTCACCCCCGCAGCGCGCCTGTTGCCGATGGAGAGGCGGGAAGACGGCTACTGGCACTTGCTGGCCGACGACGTCCCCCCCGGCGCCCTCTATGTCTATCGCCTGGAAAGCAAAGGGCGGGAGCGCCCCGACCCGGCTTCCTTTTTTCAGCCGCAGGGTCTGCATAAGCCCTCGGCGGTGGTCGATCACCGCTCTTTTCCCTGGCAAGATGGGCAGTGGCCGGGGCTGGCCCTGGAAGAGTTCGTCATCTACGAACTGCACGTCGGCGCCTTCACCCCGCAAGGAACCTTCGATGCGGTCATCCCGCGCCTGGCGGAATTGCGGGAACTGGGGATCACCGCCATCGAAATCATGCCGGTGAGTCAATTCCCCGGCACCCGCGGCTGGGGCTACGACGGCGTGCATCCTTTCGCCGTGCAGAACAGTTACGGCGGTCCGGAGGGACTGAAGCGGCTGGTCGACGCCTGCCACCGTCACGGCCTGGCGGCCATTCTCGACGTGGTCTACAATCACCTGGGGCCGGAGGGGAATTACCTGCGCGAGTTCGGCCCCTACTTCACGGCGAACTACCACACCCCCTGGGGGGAGGCGGTGAACATGGACGCGGCCGGCAGCGACGCGGTGCGCCGCTATTTCATCGAAAACGCCCTGTTCTGGCTGCGCGAGTACCATTTCGACGCCCTGCGCCTCGACGCCACCGACCGCATTTACGATTTCTCCGCCAAACCGTTTCTGCAGGAACTGGCCGAACAGGTGCGCGCGTACCGGGTCGAGTCCGGACGGCGCTGTCTGCTGATGGCCGAAAACGACCACAACGACGCACGGCTCATCCGTCCCCCCGAGGCCGGCGGTTTCGGCCTCGACGCCCACTGGAACGACGACTTTCATCACTCCCTGCACACCCTGTTCACCGCTGAGGACGTCGGCTACTACGTCGATTTCGGCCAAGCCTCCGATCTGGCCAAAGCCTACCGGGAAGGCTACGCTTACGACTGGCGGCACTCGAAATTTCGCGGACACCGGCGCGGCAGCAGCGCCGCCGACCGTCCGGGGCGGCAATTCGTCGTCTGCGCACAGAACCACGACCAGATCGGCAACCGCATGTTTGGCCAGCGCCTGCTCACCCTGGCCGGCTTCGAGGCCGCCAAAACCGCTGCCGCCGCCGTCATTTTGTCCCCTTACCTGCCGCTGTTCTTTATGGGAGAGGAGTACGCCGAGGAGGCGCCTTTCCTTTTTTTCGCCGATTTTCTCGACGAGGGCCTGCGCGCGGCGGTGCACCGGGGACGTATCGAAGAATTTGCCGCTTTCAAGTGGCGCGGCGAACCGCCCGACCCGCACGATCCGGAAACCTTCCAGCGCTCGATACTGAACTGGGAGACGCGGCACAAAGGGCGGCATCGCGCCATGCTTCTGTGGTATAAGACGTTGCTGCAACTGCGGCGCGACCACCCGGCCCTCGGCGCCGGCGCGGCGCGGGACGCCGGCGCCCTGGAGGCGGAAAAGGCCGTTTGGCTGCGCCGCTGGCATGACGGGTCGCAGCTGCTTCTGCTGCTGAGTTTCAACGCCGCCGCCGCAACTTTATCCTTTCCCGCAGCCGGGAATTGGCGCAAAATTCTCGATTCGGCCGATGGGGCCTGGGACGGTCCCGGCGCCACCGTGCCGGCAGCGGCGGCAAACGGCGACTCCTTGCCGTTCCCCGCCTTCGGCTGCGCCCTTTTCCAGCAGGAGTAATATGGATCGCTACATCTGCATTCACGGCCACTTTTACCAGCCGCCGCGGGAAAATCCCTGGCTTGAGGACGTCGAGCTGCAAGACTCGGCCTTTCCCTACCATGACTGGAACGAGCGCATCACCGCCGAATGTTACGCCCCCAACGGCGCCGCCCGCATTCAGGACAGCGAGGGGCGCATCCTCGATATCTTAAATAATTACAGCCGCATCAGCTTTAATTTCGGCCCCAGTCTGCTGTCGTGGATGGAAAAACACGCGCCCAAGGCCTATCGGTCGATTCTCGACTCGGATCGTCAGAGCCGGGAGAAGTTTTCCGGCCACGGCGCGGCTATGGCCCAGTGCTACAACCATCTGATCATGCCCCTGGCCAGCAGCCGCGACAAACGGACGCAGGTGCTCTGGGGGATTCACGATTTTCGCCACCGGTTCGGCCGCGCCCCGGAGGGGATGTGGCTGCCGGAGACGGCTGTCGATCTCGAGTCCCTCGACCTGATGGCCGAACAGGGGATCCGGTTCACCATCCTTTCCCCCTACCAGGCGCACCGGGTGCGTCCGGGCGGCAAGGGGAAATGGGAGGAAGCCGACGATGGCCGCATCGATCCGAAGCGCGCCTATCTCTGCCATCTTCCCTCCGGACGCAGCATCGCCCTGTTTTTTTACGATGGGCCGGTGGCGCAGGAAGTCGCCTTTTCCGACATGCTCAAACGCGGCGAGGACTTCGCCCACCGACTGACCGGCACCTTCTCCGTCGATGAAAATCCGCAATTGGTGCATATCGCCACCGACGGCGAAACCTATGGCCATCACCACCGTTTCGGCGACATGGCCCTGGCGTACTGCCTCTCTTTCATCGAGGAGCGGGGGCTGGCCCGCCTGACCGTCTACGGGGAATTCCTGAAGAAGCATCCCCCCGTCTGGGAGGTGCAGATTCAGGAGAACACCAGCTGGAGCTGTGCCCACGGGGTCGAACGCTGGCGCGCCGACTGCGGCTGCCGTATCGGCGGCGAGGACTGGCATCAACGCTGGCGGGGACCGGTGCGCGAGGCGCTGGACTGGCTGCGCGACCAGTTGGAACCGCTCTTCGTGCGGGAACTGGGGAAACTGGTGCGCGACCCCTGGCAGGCCCGCGACGAGTACATCGAGGTGATTCTCAACCGCTCGGCGACCCGCGACTTCTTGCGGCGCCATTGCGGCCGGGAACCGAACGCGGAAGAAACCGTGCAGGCGTTGAAACTTCTGGAGATGCAGCGGCAGGCGATGCTCATGTATACCAGCTGCGGCTGGTTCTTCGACGAGGTCTCCGGTATCGAATCGACCCAGATTTTGCTTTATGCCGGCCGGGCGGTGCAGTTGGCGCAAACCGTCGCCGGCATCGACCTGGAGTCGGAGTTCCTGCGCCGGCTGGAGAAAGCGCCGAGCAATCTGCCCAAATGGCGCAATGCGCGGCAGGTTTACGAGATGGCGGTCAAGCCGGCGCGCATCGATCTCGATCGGGTCGCCGCGCATCACGCCATCAGCTCCCTGTTCGAAAACGGCGAAAAACGCAGCGAGATTTACTGCTATAGCGCCGAAGACGCGACGAACGAGCGCTTGCGGGCCGGATTGATCCAACTTGCGGTGGGCCGCAGCCGCATCCGTTCGAGCGTCACCCTGAGCGAAGGAGTTTATTCCTACGCCGTCTTGCACTTAGGCGCCCAGAACCTCAACGCCGGCGTCCGTGCGTGCCGCGGCGAAAGCGCCTTCGCCGAGATGCGCACGCAGCTGCGGGAGGCCCTGGAGCGCAGCGACATCCCGGGAATCGTTCGCCTGATGGATCAGCATTTCGGCAGCCACACCTACACCCTCTGGCATCTGTTCAAAGACGAACAGCGCATAATTCTGCGGCAGCTGATGGAAGCGCCGCTGGCGGAAATCGAGAATTCCTTCCGCACCATTTACACCCACCATTTCGCCCTGGTGCGGTTTCTCAAGGAAATCGAAATGCCGGCGCCGCCGCAGTTGGCCGGACCGATGGAAATCGCCCTCAACGCGCAACTGCTGCGCCTGCTGGAGGAGGAATCGCCCGACCCGAAGGAAATCCGCCGCCTCGCCGTCGACGTCCGCAAACTCGGCATCCAGGTGGACCAGACCGGGCTGGGAAGACTGTCCGGCCGGCGCGTCCAGGAATTTCTCGCCCCCCTGGCCGACCATCCGGACGATCTGGAGCGGCTGCGCTACCTGCTCGATTTCCTCGACGCCTGCCGCGAGGCCACCCTCAAGGTGCATCTGTGGCAGCCGCAGAATACCTTCTTCGCCCTGTTTCGCCCATCGCTGTCGCGGCTTTCCGATGCCGCGCTTGAACCTTTTCTCGAATTGGGACGCCAGTTGCGGATCAAGGTGGATTAAGTGCGCCTGCCGAACGCTACCTATCGCCTGCAGTTCACCCCCGATTTCAGCTTCGCAAAAGCCCGGGCGATTCTCGCCTACCTCGACGACCTGGGGATCAGCGATATTTACGCCTCCCCCATTTTTCACGCCCGCTCCGGCAGCAGCCACGGCTACGACGTGCTCGATCCGAATGCGTTCAACCCGGAACTCGGCACGGCGGAAGAATTCCGGGACCTGGCGGCGGCGGTGCGGGCGCGCAAGATGGGCTGGCTGCAGGATATCGTTCCCAACCACATGGCCTTCGCCCGCGGCAATCCCTATCTCTTCGATGTGCTGGAGAACGGGTCCAGCTCCCGCTATTGCCAGTTTTTCGACATTCACTGGGACCACTTCTACGACGTGCTGCACAACCGCGTCCTCGCTCCCTTTCTCGGCAGCTTCTACGGCGAGGTGCTGGAAGCCGGGCAACTGCATCTGACCTATGATCAGGAAGGATTTTCGGTCCATTACTACGACCTGCACTTCCCGCTGAAGATCGAGTCGTACCAGCGCCTGCTCACCCCTTGCGTCGAAACGCTGCGCAGCCGCCTGGGGGAGGAGGATGCCGACTACATTCAACTGCTCGGGGTCCTCTATGTGCAGGAAACCCTGCGCACCGCAACCGGGGATCGGGACCGCTACAACCAGATCAAGTTCATCAAGAACACCCTCTGGAATCTCTACCGCAAAAACCGCCAGATTCGGCGGGAAATCGATGCGCTGCTTAAGGAATACAACGGCCGGCATGGCGATCTGGAAAGCTTCACCCCCCTCGACCAGTTGCTCGGCGAACAGAACTTTCGCCTCTCCTTCTGGAAAATGGCCGCCGAAGAGATCAATTATCGCCGTTTTTTCAGCATTAACGATCTGATTTCCGTCCAAGCCGAACGTGAAGAGGTTTTTCTCGAGACCCACCGGCTGATTAGCGAGCAGGTCGCCGCCGGCCATTTCACCGGATTGCGCATCGACCATATCGACGGCCTGTGCGACCCGGCGCAGTACCTGAAGCGGCTGCGCGAGCAGATCGGCGACGAGGTCTACCTGGTTGTGGAAAAAATTACCGCCGCCGGCGAACCCCTGCCGCCCTGGCCGATACAGGGAACCACCGGCTATGAATTCATGAACCGGGTGGCCGGGCTCTTTTGTCGGAAGGAGAACGCCAAAGCCTTTACCCGCCTGTACAGCGCCTTCTCGGGCGAGGCCGTGGACTATGATGAACTGGTCTACGAGAAGAAAAAGCTGATTGTCGAGCGGCACATGATAGGCGACATCAACAATCTCGCCCATCTGCTGAAAAACATCGCCAGCCGCCATCGCTACGGCTCCGATATCACCATGTACAGCCTGCGCCGCTCGCTCATCGAAATCATGGCCGCCTTCCCCGTCTACCGCAGCTATCTGCACCCGGACGGCGGCCGCGAGGCCGACCGGAAGTACATCCATCAGGCGATCCAGGCGGCCCTGGCGCGCAACCCCGGGCTGACCAATGAGTTTCGCTATCTGGAGAAATTTCTGCTGCTGGAAATCGACGAATTTCTGCCGGCGGAAGAGCAGGAGCAGTGGCTGCATTTCGTCATGCGCTTCCAGCAGTTCACCGGTCCGCTGATGGCCAAGGGTTTCGAGGACACCCTGCTGTACGTGTACAACCGGCTCGTCTCCCTCAACGATGTCGGCGGCGCCCCCGAGCGCTTCGGCTTCACCGCCGACGAACTGCACGCCTACTTTCGCCACCGGCAAGCCGAATGGCCGCACGCCCTTTCGGCCACCGCCACCCACGACCACAAACGGGGGGAGGACGTGCGCGCCCGCCTGCAGGTCCTCTCGGAAATACCGCAGGAGTGGGCGCGGCAGGTCCGCGCCTGGAGCCGTCTCAACCGACGGCACAAGGGGCGGGTCGGCCGGCGCAAGGCGCCCTCGGCCAACGACGAATATTTCTTGTATCAGACGCTGCTCGGCACCTGGCCTTTCGGCAACTTCGACCGGCGCGAATATCTGGAGCGCATCCAAAGCTACGCCGTCAAGGCGGTGCGCGAAGCCAAAGTACACACCGCCTGGATCAAACCCGATCACGAGTACGAAGACACCTACCTCGCCTTTATCGAAAAGGTGCTGGACGACGGGGAGTTTCTGGCCGGCTTCCTCCCCTTCCAGCGGCGCGTCGCCAGCCACGGCCTGCTCAATTCCCTCGGTCAGACGCTGCTGAAGATGACCGCTCCCGGCCTGCCCGACTTCTATCAGGGCTGCGAACTCTGGGACTTTTCCCTGGTCGATCCGGACAATCGGCGCCCCGTCGATTATCCGCTACGGCAAAAGTTGCTGCAGGCGCTGCGGCAGCGGGAGGAACAGGAAATTCCCGCCCTGCTTGGCGAATTGCTCGCCCACCCCGAAGACGGCCGCCTCAAGCTGTTCCTTATTCAAAGGACGCTTGCGTTTCGCCGGCGGCACGCGGAGATATTCCAGCAGGGCGTTTATCAGCCGGTGAGCGCCGAGGGCAAACACGCCCGCCATCTGTTCGCTTTCGCCCGCAGTCATGCCGGCCAATGGGCGGTCACCGTCGTTCCCCGCCTGCTCAGCACCACCGTCGAGCCGGGCGCCTATCCCCTGGGCGTCGATTTCTGGCAGGATACCACCCTGCACCTGCCGACCGCCGGCATCTGGCACGAGACCATTTCCGGCGGCAGCTGGAAGGGCGAACGGATTCTTGTCGGCGAATGCCTGCGCCACTTCCCGGTCGCCGTGCTGACGCTCTTCTCCTGATTACCCGGTAAAGTTTTAAATCTGTTCAAAACACCGTATTTCTGTTAATTTTCAGCAATGCACGATGTGCAGTTTCCCGAAGATCCGCCTTCAGGCGTACCCCATGAATTATCTCAAGAATCTTCCCATAAAACACAAGCTGACCATCATCATCATGGTCACCTCCATTTTTGTCCTGCTGCTCGCCTCCATTCCCTTCGTCTATTATGAATTTGTCCAATTTCGCCGCACCCTGGCCAACCAGATGTCCTCCCTGGCCGGAATCGTCGCCGCCAGCAGCCGCCTGCCCATCTATTTCAACGATCTTCCCACCATGCAGCAATCGCTGAGGGCGCTGGAAAACGAACCGACGGTGGTTCTGGCGACGATCTTCAAAGCCGATAGGCCGGTGGCGCTTTACCTGCGCGCCGGCGAGGACCTGGCCAAACTGAGCGAAGACAGTCAGGAGATCGGCCGCGACTTGCCGCAATTACTGCTGGACGGTAAAGAGGTGAGGATTTTTCGCACCGGCCATCTGGACATCGTGACGCCGGTTTTCTACGAAGAGGAAAGAATCGGCGCGATTTACCTGCGCTCCGATCTGCGTCTGCTCTATTCGCAGTTGCTCAATTTCACCCTGGGCGCCTTGGTCCTGCTCGGCCTCGCCTTTCTCATCGCCAGTTTCCTCTCGGTGCACCTGCAGAAGTTTATTTCGCGACCGTTACTGCACCTGGTGCGCACCATGGAGGAGGTGTCCCGCAAGAAGGATTTTTCTATTCGGGCGCGCAAGGAAGCCGAGGATGAGATTGGCGTTCTTATCGATCGCTTCAATGACATGCTGACACAGTTGCAGGCCCGCGACCAGATGCTGGAGCAATACCGCAACGTCCTGGAGGGACAAGTGGGGGAGCGGACCGCCAGGCTGGAATTGACCAATATCCAGTTGAACCAGGCGGTCGACGACCTGGCCCGGGCGCGGGATGCGGCCGAAGCGGCAAGCCAGGCCAAATCCCTGTTTCTCGCCAACATGAGCCACGAAATCCGCACGCCGATGGTCGGCATCCTCGGCATGAGCGAACTGTTGCTGAAGACCGGACTGAACCCGCAGCAGCAGGGGATGGCGGAAACGGTCAATCGTTCGGGCGAGGCACTGCTGTCCATTCTCAACGATATTCTCGATTTCTCAAAAATAGAAGTCGGCAAGCTGCAGTTGGAAGAGGTCGAGTTCGATCTCTGGGAGACCATGGAAGATGCCGTCGAACTGCTGACGGAAAAGGCGTTTGCCAAAAACCTGGAACTGGTGCTCGATTTCGATCCGCAACTACCCAAGGCGGTGATCGGCGACCCGGGCCGGCTGCGGCAGATTGTCCTCAATCTGGTCAGCAACGCCATTAAATTTACCGAACAGGGGGAAGTCGTGCTGCGGGCCGCCACCGGCAAAAGCGGGAGCGGATCGTTTCTGCTTGGCCTTGAGGTGCACGACACCGGCATCGGCATCGACGCCGAAGCACAGGCGCATATTTTCGATTCATTCTCCCAGGCCGACAATTCAACCTCGCGCCACTACGGCGGCACGGGCCTTGGACTGGCGATCGTCAAGGAGCTGGTGCAGCTGATGGGTGGGGAAATCGGGGTGCAAAGCGTTCCCGAACAGGGATCGACCTTCTTGCTCACCCTGCGGCTCAAGAAACCACCCCGGCAGCCGGCGGCGGTCGCCATCCGCCCACCCGCCGGCAGGCGGGCCCTCATCGCCGATCCGCATGCCGTTCTCCGGGATGCCCTGTCCCGGCATCTGGAAGCTTTTGGTCTGCGCCCGACACCGGCCGCCGATGTGGGCGAGGCCCGGAACCAGTTGCAAAGCGCCGGAGAAGATGGCGATCCTTATGCGCTGATTTTTCTCGACCCCGCCCTGCCCGGCGCCGATGCTTTCGCCTTGGCCCTGAAAAAATCGGCGGTCCGCCTGGTTCTGGTCACCCGTCCCGGCTGGCCCTTGGCAACAGCCGATCCGATATCGGCGAACATCCTGCCCCGGCCGCTGCGCCCGTCCCGGCTGGCGCGCTTCCTGGCCGACCTGTTGCGACCCGCCGCGCCTTCGCTGCCGACCATGACGGCGCCCTTGCTGCGCAATGCCAAGCCCGCCGCCCGCGGTCATATCCTGTTGACGGAGGATAATCCTTCGACCCAGGCGCTGGTTCGCACTATTCTCGAAAGTTTCGGTTGCCGGGTGACCACCGCCGGCAGTGGCGAAGAAGCGCTGTCGCTATTGGCCGAACAGACCTACGATCTACTCCTGATGGACTGGCGGATGCCGGGAATGGATGGCCTGGAAACGACCCGCCGTCTGCGGGCGCAGGGGATCGTCACTCCCGTGGTGGCGCTGACCGCCAATGTTCTGCGCGCCGATATGGAGGCTTGCCGCGCCGCCGGCATGGATGACTTTCTCTGCAAGCCGTTCAAGCATCGGCAATTGGTCGAGTTGATCGACAAATGGCTGCCCCGTCGGGAGGCGGCAGCGGACGATCCTGCCGGATATACCGCCGGCAACGGGGAGAGCGGCAGGTGATGCGCGGCGGCAAACGGCTTCTGCTGCCGATCTTCATCGGCGCCGCCGCTCTTTTGTTATTTGCCCTTCCCTCTTTTTTCTCCCTGGGCAGTGTCTCCCCAAAACTCTCTCTGCATGCCGTCGCGACCGAGCGCGACCTAGCCGGAGGCCATTCGCGGCTGGTTGTCTCCGGCGCCGGTTTCGACCGCCTAACCCGGCTTATCCTTACCCCCGACCTCGGCGACCGGCGGGCGCTGGTGCGATCCATCCCCACCTGGGGCAGGCTCCAAAGCACCACGGTGCAGGGCGATCTGCTCTATTTAGCGAACAACTATCGCGGCATGCAGGTTTTTGCTTTGTCCGATCCGGCGCGGCCCCGCCAGATCGGCAGCCTGCCGTTGCCCGGTCAAGCCTGGAATATCGCCGTGCGGGGGGAAATCGCCTGCGTCGCCGCCAGGGGAGGCGGGTTGCAAATCGTCAATGTTGACGATCCGGAGAACTTGCGGCTGCTTGGCGCGGTCGATCTCGGCGGGGCCGCCCTGGATGTGGTGCTTGCCGGGGATCGCGCCTATGTCGCCAACACTCTGGGGCTGCAGGTCGTCGATATCGCCGACCCCGCCCACCCGCGATTGCTTGCCTCGCTGAAGATTCCCGGACGCCCGCACGCCCTGGCGGTGGAGGACGGCATCGCCTACCTGGCTGCGGCCAATGGCGGGCTGCAGATCGTTGCCGTCGGCGATCCGCCGCACTTGCGACATCTCGGCGCGTTGGAAACGCCGGAGCCGGCCCTCGATATCGTCGTGCGCGGAGACGCGGTGTTTCTCGCCACCGGCGCTTCAGGGCTGATAATCGCCGATGTGGGCAACCCGCGCGCCCCCCACTTTCTCGGCGCGGTGGACACCCCCGGACCGGCCATGGCGATTGCCTTGGACGAGCAATTGGCCTACGTCGCCGATAATGCCTCCGGTTTGCAGGTGGTGAATATTGCCGACTCCGGCGCCCCCCGTTTGCTGGGGAGCTTTCAACTGCCCGGCGCAGCGCTGTCGGTTTCACTGTCCGGCAAGCGGGCCTTTGTGTCGGCCGGCCGCAACGGTCTGCACGTTCTCGATCTCCAAATCCCTCCATCCACCGCATACCAGCCGATCCATAACGGGAGGGGAAGCAACGAGGGCGCCTCGGTCGGGGCGTACACCTTTTTCGCCGCCGAGGATCGGGGGGTGCTTTTTCTCGCCAAGCAGAACAGGCAACCCGTTGCCACCGCATTCACCATCCCCACCGACGGCCAGGCCAAAGAGGTCCAGGTCTCGAAGAATCTTCTGTTTGTGCTGAACTATCGTGGAACCGGCGATAAAAAGGGAAAGCGCTCCGTGCAAATCGTCGATGTCGGCGATCCGCACGCGCCGCAAACCCTCTCGCGCATCGACAGCGACGGGAGGATCGGCTCCTTTCTTGTTTCCGGAACCGACTTGTGGACGTTTGGCGAACCGGGGCTTTGCCGATACGATTGCATCGCGCCGCAGGCGCCCCGATTTGCCGGCTGCCTTCCCTTGTCCGGCCGTTACGGTTCGATGGCGAAGAGGGGCGAGTTGCTCGTGATCGGGCTGGGCGAAGGGGGGTTGCATGTCGTCGATGTAGCGGAACCGGACGCGCCGCGCTGGCTCGGCACTTCGACTTTGCCCTGGCACCTGCAGAGTTTTTCCGCCGGGAAAAAGACGCTGATCAGCGAGAATTCCGTCCTGGTGGCGGATGGACGCAACGGCCTTCTCGTCTACAGCATTGAAAACCCGCGGCAACCGAAACTCATTGGCGCTGCGCAGTTACCGAATGCCGGTTTTGCCTTTTCGGTTGGCGTGGTCGGCAAGAACATAGCCAGCGTGGCAGACTTTCGCCATGGATTGCACTTCATCGATTTCAGTGATCCGAAGAAACTGCGGATCGTCGCCAAAATCGGCAACTCCGGTATCTTGCAACAGGTGGTTCTCGTCGCCGACCGGATCTTCTTCGCCACCAATGAGGGGCTGAAAAGTCTTCCCAAACCGATGGACTTGCCGGATATCGTCGTTGAAAGCGGCTCCCGCCTGACCGCCTCCATACCACACCAGCCGCAGCCGGGCAGCTACTCGGCTTGGGCGTTCAACGACGGCAGCCATGCCGAACTGCCCGGGGCGGTGATATTTCCACCCTGAACGCTCACGACGCAACGCTTCAGTAGCGAACCTCCACCCCAAGCCAGAATTGCCGCCCTAGTTCGTAGCGGGTCGAGGCGACGCCGGTTTGCACCTTTCTGTTAAAAACATTGTTGGCATCCAGGCTCAGAATCAGCTTACCCCAACCAGCAACCACCGACTGCCAGGCCAGCTTCCAGTCGAAAATCCAGGATTCGGGATAATCCACCTCCTCGTAAATATCGATCTTCCGGCCGTCGGCAAGGATAGTATCCTCCCCGGAATTGGTCAGCGCCTGGTAGCCGCTGCGGTAGCGGGTGACGTTGGTAAAGGAGAACCCATACGGCAAGCTCGCGCGGTAGACCAGGTTCGCCTGCCATTCACGATTGTAATCCGGGGCGGAAAGTTCGCTGCGCTCCAGCAGATCCCCCGCGGACCACACCGGGTCCTCCAGAACATCCCCCTCGAATTTTTCATGATAATCCAGATGACTGGTTTCCGTCTCCTGCCAGGTGGCGTTGAGCAGCAGATAATGTCGCCGCCAGGGCCGCTCCCAGGAAAGGCTGTATTCCCGATGCCTGCTTTTCCCCTCGTTGGTCCATTCGGTGTACACATGGCCGCTCTCGTCTTTGCCCAGAGTGCGAATGGTCAGTTCATCGCGCCCCTGGCGATCGATGAACAGAAAATTCATTTCGCCGCCGAGAAGAACCTGACTGAAACCGGCGGTGACTTCATCGGCGTACGGGGTGTCGAGATCCGCCATTCGGGTCGCGCCGATAACCGTTCGCGGCGTTTCGGTCCAGGGGCCCGGCA
>JBAYQP010000058.1:0-16755 GCA_041677125.1 Desulfuromonadales bacterium
CAGCGAACAATGATTCAGAATTCATATCTAGCAAGACCTCCAGGGTGTGGGAAAACCCTGTTCATACCATTACCCACTCAGAATAGCGAGGAGCCGAAGATCGCTGTAAATCTGAGCAGCAGAATCCCTCTCCCAGAATTCTCTGACATTCATCTCGACTTGGGCCATGAACTCCACAACTTCCTCGATGGAAAACTCGGAAACCATTGCATACCATCGGAAATTCAATTCTGAAAACCTTTTCGCAGGATCCATAGAACTTGTTACCTATTTGTTACCTATAAATAAAAAAGGGGCTAGGCAAATCAGCCTAACCCCTTGATTTCTATGGAGCGGGAAACGGGATTCGAACCCGCGACCTTCAGCTTGGGAAGCTGACACTCTACCACTGAGTTATTCCCGCAAAGAATCGGAATTATAGGGGCCGACCTGCCAGCTGTCAATCGTTTTCTCGCCGCCGGGAGAGAAGAAAATCCTTTGCGTTTTTGACGCTGCGCACGCGCCCGGCGATCTCCTCCCGGCGCACCGCCGCCAAGGCTTCGCCGGCGGCTTGCCCCTCGCCGATGCCGAGATTTTCCCGCAGCCAGATGCCGTCGATCAGGTCGGGGACGCGGCCGTTTGCGTTGTGTTTGCGGTAGGCGCGCAGGACGGGCAGCATCTGCGCCAAGGCCGCCACCGGCGCCTCCTCCCGCAGACCGGCCAGAAACAGCAGGGCATCGACGGGACTGCCGCCGAGTTTCGCTGCCCACAGGGCGCGGCCGCGCTCGTAATCGGGCAGGCGCTCGGCTTCCTGCGCTTTCGCCGCCGGCAGCTCGTAGAGGCGGGAAAGCACGGCGCTCGTCCGCCGGCCCAGGCGCAGACCCGCCAGCCGCGCCGGCAACTCGGCCGGCCGGTAACCGCGCAGAAAGGCGGCGAGCTTCAGCAGGGCGGCGCGGGTCAGGCCCGCTTCGAATTCGCCGGCAAGCAGGTCGGCCAAATCCGCTTCGGCGGCCAATGCGGCGAGGAGCGCTTCCGTGCGGACGGCGGCCGTTTCCCCTGCGGCCGGCGCGCCTCCGGGCGCCGGCGGGCCGAAGATTTCCCGGAGCAGACCCAGTTCCTCCAGCATCCGTAGCGGCGGGGCGACGGGTGCGGCGGCGCAGATGGCCGCCAGTTCCGCCCGCACCCGCTCCGGGGCGACCCGGCCGAGCAGGCCCGCCGCCTCGCGCATCAGTTGGAAGGTTTCCGCTTCCACCGCGAAACTGAGAACGGCGGCGTGCCGCACGCCCTTGAGCACCCGCAGCGGATCGTCCTCGAACACGCCAGGGGAACAGGCGCGCAGACGGCGCTCGGCGATATCGGCCTGGCCGCCGAGGGGATCGAAAATTGGCGGGGAGAAGCCGGCGGCGGCAAGCGGCAGGGCCAGGGCGTTGATGGTGAAGTCGCGCAGACGCAGGTCTTTTTCCAGATCGGCGGCGCGAAAGGGGGCAAAATCGTAGGTGAGGTCGCCGGCGACCACCCGGCTTTGCCGGCGCTGTTTATCGAGCATGAACCAGTGGCCGCCGATGCGGCCGGCAAAACCGCGAGCGAAATCGGTGGGATTCCCCGGCAGGGCGAAATCGAAATCGCCAATGGGCCGCCCAAGCAACAGGTCGCGCAACGCGCCGCCAACCAGATAAACCCGATCCGCCCCGAGGTGCGCGGTCATCTCGGGCACAATGCGGGCCTGTTCGAGGGTTTGTCGCAGCCCGATCACTGTCATAAATTTCCACCGCCCGCCCACCGGGCTCGTTCAAAAGCGCAAAAAAGCGCTAAAGCCGAGATTATCACTTTCGCCAAAAACCTTGCGTGTTTTGCCTCTTTGCGGTGAACGCTCGGCCAAATAAGAAAGGGCGAGATAACAACCCGCCCTTTCGTGTTCAACCTGCGTCAGTGCTGCTGGAATCAGGCCAGGTCTTTAACCGCCTGGAAGATGATATCGAACAGTTCCTGGATGTCCTCTTCGGCGATGCAGGAAAAGGCGATGCGCAGATCGGTCTTGTTGATGGAGATGGCGCCGACGCCGTATTTGTCGAGCATATGCACGCGCAGCTTCTCGGCCTCGACCGTCTTCAGCTTCAGGCACATGAAGTATCCGGAGTTGAAGGGGTAATAATCCCACGCCTCGGTGTACTTGCCGCTGTCGAGAACCTTTTTCGTCCGCAGCGCCCGCCCTTTCATGACCTCGACTTTCTGCGCCCGCTGGGCCGGGAAGTCGGGGTGGCGCAGGGCGTCGATGACGAAGGTCTGGGAGGGGTGGGGACAGTTGGAGATCTTGGCGCGGATGATCCCCATCGTCTTCTTCTCCAGGGCGGTCAGCGCCTCCGCTTTCGCTTCTTTGTTGCCATCGGCGAAGGTGATGAAGCCGGTGCGGAAGCCCCAGACGAATTCTTCCTTGGTGGCGCCGTCAAGTTTGATCGCCAGGATGCGCGGGTGCAGGTTGGCCAGTTTGCCAAAGAGGGACTCTTTCAGGGAGTCTTCGTAGAAGAGACCGAAATAAGCGTCGTCGGTGACAGCGACGATGTTGCAGCCGGACTGGGCGACTTCCAGGATGGCGGCGACCAGGGCATCGCCTTCGGCCACGGTCGGCGTGTAGCCGCTCGGATTGTTGGGGAAGTTGAGCAGGACGACGGCTTTGCCCTTCTCGGCGGCGGTTGCCTTGAGGGTGGCCTTGAACGCCGCGACATCGTAGCCGCCGGCGGCGGTGAAGGTGTTGTGCTTCTTGACCACGCCGCCGTTGCAGGTGCCGAAGGTGAGATTGTAGTTGCCCCAGAGCATCTCCGGCAGCACCAGGTGATCACCGGCGTCGACAAACATGTCGCCGACGATGGACAGGCCATGGGTGAGGGCGTTGGTCACCACCGGGTTGCTGAAGTGCTTGCCCTGCATGCTGGGGTTCTCGGCGAGCATCTTCTCGCGCCACAGAGCGCGCAGCTCGGGGCGGCCGGCCGGCGGCGCGTAGGGGTAGATATCTTTGGGATTGAAGGCCGAGAGCTTGTCCTGAAGACACTGCAGGTACATCGGGCCGCCGTTTTCGGTGGCGATGCCGATGGTGGCGTTGAATTTGTGCGCTTTATCTTTCGCTTCCGCCGACTGGGTGAGAATCCCCTTGGGGAAGAAGAGATTTTTCCCGAGATCGGAGAGCATCTCCAGCACGTGCGGGCTGTGCTGGGCAAGCAGGTCGTTCAGTTCCTTGGCCAATGGATTCATCGAGTCCTCCGGTTAAAAGATGAATACGGCCGGCATTCCGGACCAGCTGGACCGGGTCGGCACGGCCGATAATTAAATCAGGGTTATGGGAACCTTGTCAACGGGTATGCGGAGTATACGACAAGTTTCGAAGAAATTGTTTATGGATGTTCGATGCGCGACAAGGGAAAGGTTTCCCGGCCGCTTGCCGCTCTTTCCAGAGAGTCGGCGACGGCAAAATCGACGGTGATCGGCATCCCTTCGGCCAAGGAAGCCGGAGCGGCCGGACGCACCACGACCGCCATGTCGAAGGCCGACTGGAAATAGTCGCCGTCCAGGGGTTTTCCACCTTCGCTGGTCAGTTGGACCGAGCGCACTTCGACCGGCCGGTCAAAGAAGAGCATCACCTCCTCCGGCCCGGAGCCGTTTTCCCAGACGCCGGCGATACCGATGGGGCGGGGAGGTTCGGGCTGGAAGACATCGGCCGGATCGGGGAGAAAACCCTCGGGCGGAAGATGCGGCAACAAGGAATTCCCGGCAGAGATGCGCACCCGCAGAATGCCGGGGAACTGGGCCAGGGAATGACCGAGGGCGGAGGCGATGCCCTGGATGATCTGCGGATCGGTGGGCGCTTCGCCGGGAAAGGAGAGGTTTACTTCGGCCACCTCCCCCCGCACAGTCAAAGTCTCCAGCGTGGCGCCGGCCGGAAATGGCGCGATCAACCCCGGCGGCAGCACATGCTCCGGCAACTGGAGGAGGTGTTCGATCAACAGCCGCATCTGCCGCGACGGTTCTTCGACAAAGAGGAAAAATGGCAGCGGCTTCACCTGACCGGGGTTGCCGTCCAGCGGCAGAAAGCCGACCAGGGCGAAGCAGCTCCCCTCCCGGACAATCGGCGGCGGACCAAAATAAGTCCGGTAAGCTTCGGTTGCCTCGATCCGCTGCGCTGGGTTTTCCGCCTCGCGCCGCTCGCAGGCGGCGAGCAGGGGAAGGATCAGCAACAAGAACACCCATAATCTCATTTTTCCCTCACGCCTGGACTCCGCCTCCCGCCCTGCCGATTGTCTCATGTTAAAAGGCGTGCTAATCTCCGGCAAATTTCAAAGGAAACAGCCCATGCTCTTCGTCCATATCATCCTGCCGGTCTTCCTCATCGTTCTCTCCGGTTTTGTCCTGGAGAAAAAGGCAAAACTCGATTTTCGCACTCTTTCCTACAGCAGCCTTTATCTTTTCACCCCCGCCCTCGTCTTTTCCGCCCTGATGAAGGAGGAAATTTCCTTCGCCCTGGCCGGCCGCATCGGCCTGTTCATGCTCCTCTATACCGCCGCGATGATGGTGCTTTCCTTCTCCGCCGGGCGCCTGCTGCGTTTCGACCGGGAGACCCGCAGCGCCCTGCACCTGACCACGGTGATGATGAACGTCGGCAATTTCGGCCTGCCTCTCGCCTGGTTTGCCTTCGGCCAGGCGGGGCTGGAGGTTTCGATTCTCACTTTCTTCTTTTTCAACCTCGTGCTGAGCAGCCTGGCGATCGTACTGGCCCAGGGTTCGACCGCCACCCTGAAAGACGCCATCGTCAACGCCTTGAAGATCCCGCTGTTTCATGCCGGAGTGCTCGCGCTGGCGTTGCAGGCGGCCGGCATGCGCGTTCCGGAGCTTCTCCTGCGTCCCATCGATCTGCTCGGCCAGGCGGCGATCCCGCTGATGCTGGTTCTGCTCGGCATGCAGCTCGCCCGCACCCGCCTGCAGACCGGGGCCGCCTTTTTCGCACTGTCGTCCCTCCTGCGCCTGGGCGTTGCCCCCGTTGTCGGCCTGGCGCTCGCCTGGGCTCTCGGCATTCAGGGGCTGGAGCGCAATGTCATCATCCTGCAGACCAGCACCCCCGCCGCCGTGCTGCCCCTGCTTTATTCCCTCAAATTCGGCACCCGCCCGGATCTCGTCGCCGGCGCCATTTTCACCTCCACCCTGCTGAGCGCCGGCACCCTGACCATCCTGCTCTATCTGCTCCAATGAAAAAGGACGGCGTAACCGTCCTTGCGAATTTTTTTGGCCGGATCAGTCCTTCCGCCCCGCTCCCCGGTCCTCCTGACCGCCGTGAATGACCCCCTGAAACCATTTCGGATAGCCATTGACCAGCCCTTTTTTCTGCCGGGGCATGTTTTCGGGCAGGTCCTTGCCGAGATTTTTACGCAAATAGCGCATCGGCACCGCGATCTGGTCGGAGCCTTTTTTATCGAAATAGTCGATGAAATGATCCAGGCGATCCATGATTTCCCGTTTTTTGACCAGGCCGTTCTTGTGCAGTGCCTGGATAATAATCTCCTGGGAGATGATCGTTCCGGTGAATAATTCAAACATCATCTTACGCTGTTTATCGTTCATTGCCTGCTCCGGCAGCGACTGTCAACTGCGAAACTAATTCAGGAGTTGGTGTATTCGGGGAAGGGCTGATAGAGACAATGAAAAAATTATCAGACGCCAATCTTCTGTCAAGGGATGGGGCGGGAGAATCCGGAGCGGGAAAAAGTCGCCGACCACGCGGCGGGTCGGCGACCAATGCAAGCGGGGGAAGACGATGGGTTCTACCGGGCCTCGAAAGTCAAACAGTCCGGCTCATCGCCTAGATATCCAACGGAGATATCGGAGGCGGTGCATTCAAAACCGTCATTGTACTCACATTCGGCCGCCCGGCAGGCGCCTACGCCGGCCACGCTGTCCTTCACTCCGCCATGGGTGCTGGAAACAAAGAAGGTCTCGCAGATCGGCTCATCGGGTTCCTCGCCGACGGTGATCGCCAGGGCTTTACATTCCTGCCCGTTGTTGTAGGCGCAGTCGGATACGGAACATTCACTGACTTTGGGCATTTGGCTGGCCATGAATTCTTTTCTCCTTTCCGGCGTGCTGGTTTTGCATAGAGTAGCAGGGGGAAATTGGCTGTCAAGAAAGGAGAAAACTACCGAAAATCAACGCTTTTGCGCCAGCAGCAGAAACGGACTGGTCGGCCGGTTGGGAACCTCCAGGCGCAGGATCCGCCAATCGAGAGACGACAGCGCGGCAAAGCGGGCGGAAACCGCCTCGCCCTCTTCCTGCCCGCCGGACTGACCGAGATAAGCGGTCAGCGCCAGGCGGCCGCCGGAAGCAAGGCGCAAAAATGCCTGGTCAAGAGCAGCCAGCGTCGAATCGGCGCGGGTGGCGACATCCGGATTCCCCCCCGGCAGATAGCCGAGATTGGCGATCACCGCTTTTGGCGAAGCCGGCAAATACTGGTCGAGGAGCGCATGGCTGGCATGGAAAAGATGCACCCCGGGCGGCAACGGGTCGGTTGGCGGCTGACGATGAAGCCGCACCGTGGCTCCGGCGTCCTCCAGCAGGCGGGTGGTGGCGATGAGGGCGTCTTCCTGGATATCGAAGGCGAGAACGCGGCCGGACAGGCCGGTTCGACGGAAGAGAAAGAGGGTGTCGCGACCCCGACCGGCAGTCAGATCGACGGCCAGGTCGCCGGGGTCGAGAACTTGAGTCAGCAGATGGTGCGCCCAGTCGACCATGCGGATCAACGGCGGCCAGGGGGTGGCTTCCTCAGCGATGGGGACGGATCTCATCGAGAACCTTGACCTTGATGTCGATCATTTCCCTGTGCGACAGGCGCAGCAGGGTGGCCATTTTGCGCACCAGATAGTCCTCATACTTGTCGAGAACGCCATCCGCGTAAATGACCCGCCAGATTCCCTCCATCACCTCGAACTTCTCCTCACGGGTGAAAGAACCGTTGATCTCCTGGGCAAAGCCAAACAGATCGAGAGTCGATTCGCGCGCCTGCTGGGCGTACTGCATCAGCTCGGCCGCGGATTCGGCGGGCAGCTCGAATTTACTCTGCAGCAGGTCGCGGATGAGCAGTCCCTCCATGTCATGGAACTCCTCATCGGTATGCGCCATTTCCAGCAGCAGAGCGGCGGTGGCGACCTGCACGCGTTCGCGCTCTTTCTCCGGTTCTCTGGCCGGACCGGAGCTGAGAAGGGATTTCAAGCGATTGAGCATCGATATCTCCATTAACGATAAAAAGAAACGAGTTACGCGTCACGCGTCACGCGTTACGCATCCTCATGCATCACGCATCACGCCAAACAATTTACATCTGCCGCGCGACACCTATGCCCAGGACAACGAATGCCAGGCAGATCAGCACGTTCAGCATAACATTCGCCCCGGCATGCAGGTAGTTTCCCTCCTCCAGCAACCGAAAAGTTTCGTAGGAGAAGGTGGAGAACGTGGTGAAGCCGCCCATGAAGCCGACGCTCAGGCCGATGCGCACCTCGGGTGAAAGCAAGCTGCTGCGCAGACTGCCTTCCATCAGCAGCCCGAGAAGAAAGGAACCGGCGACATTCACCCCCAACGTTCCCCACGGCAGCCCCCGCCCGACAAGGGTGCAGGTCCAACCGGAAATAAAGTAACGCGCCAGACAGCCGAGGGCGCCGAAAACGCCGATATAGAACAGTTGCATAAGGTCGTTCCTCGGGAAACAAGGCTGAAATCTACAGGGCTATGCCGAGTGTGACAAGGATTTTTTTCTCTTCTCCCGCCTCTTGCGCGGAGCGAAAATTTTTGTTAAAAATAACTGGCACTCTCCCCATCGGAGTGCCAGTCATTGAATATCCCTCAGCTTTCAGGAGAACTAGAATGGATTCCGGAATTCTGGTCGCCACCGACACCTTTGAACATTACATGAAGCAGATCAATCGCTTCGCCCTGCTTTCTCGCGAGGAGGAGTATGAATTGGCCCGCGTGTACCGCCAGGAGGGGGACTTGCAGGCGGCCCATCGGCTGATCTGCGCCAATTTGCGCTTCGTGGTCAAGATCGCCCAGGAATACCGCTCCTACGGGATGAAAATGCTTGATCTGATCCAGGAAGGAAACATCGGCCTGATGCTGGCGGTGAAGAAATTCGAGCCCGAAAAAGGAATCCGCCTGATCTCCTACGCCGTGTGGTGGATTCGCGCTTATATTCAGAACTACATCATACGCAGTTGGTCTCTGGTCAAAATCGGCACCACCCAGGCGCAGAAAAAGCTTTTCTACAAGCTGAATCAGGCGCGGGCAGCCGTTCTGCAGCTGACCGGCCGCGAAGACGCGGAGGATATTGCCCGCGAACTGACCGTGCGCGACGCCGATGTCGAGGAAATGGCCATGCGCATGGCGGCTCGCGACAGCTCCCTTGACGTCCAGCTTACTGCGGGTGAAGACTACACCCTGATGGATACGCTGGCGGACGACCGGGACAATCAGGAGGAGCGCCTGCTGCAGGATGAACAGGAACAACTGCTCTCGGCGCAGGTCCGCACCGCCCTGAGCGTGCTCAACGAGCGTGAGCGATATATCGTCGCAGCCCGCATTCTCGCCGATCAGCCCCGTACTTTGCAGGATTTGGCCGACGAGTTCGGCATCAGCCGGGAACGCATCCGGCAGTTGGAAAAAGGGGCGCTGGAAAAAGTGCGCGGCTCCTTGCCGCAAGCGGCACTGGCGCATTGACAATTATCCGGGCATCCCGTAACGTCGCTGCAAATTTCTCCGCCAAAGGATTTCGAAAGATATGCGCCTTTATCTCGCCGCAACCGGCCTGCTCTTTCTTTTCGCCTGCACCTCCGGCGTCGTTCCGCCGCCGAAGAATGCCGAAACCCTGTTTCAGGAAGGTGAGGCGTTCTTCGAAAGAAAACTTTATACCGACGCCATCGCCTCCTGGGAAAAAGTGCTGGAAAGCTACTACTCCTCCGAACTGAATATGCGGGCGGAAAAGAGAATCGCCGAGGCCCACTTCCTGGCCGAAGACTATCTCGAAGCAGCGATGGCCTACGAGGATTTTCTCAAGCAACACCCCGGTAGCGATGATGACGGAGATATCCTCTATAAGCTCGGGATGGCTTATTACAAGCAGATCCTGAGCATCGACCGGGATCAGACCGCCTGCAAAAATGCCTTGGCCACCTTCAAGAACCTGCTGGCGCGCCACCCCGACCATCCCAAAAAAGAAGAGATCCGGCAAATAAGTGCCGAATGCCGGGAAAGACTGGCCGAGCACGAACTTTACGTCGGTCGGTTTTACCTGAAATATCGCCAACCGGAACCGGCCATTCGTCGCCTGCAAGATCTCCTCGCCAGCGACCCCGGTTTTGCAAAGCGGGACGAGATTTACTTTCTCCTCGGCAAGGCATATCTGAAATTGGGCAAAGAAAAAGAAGCCAAGGAAGCGTTTGCCACCCTGACGCGGGAATTCGCCGACAGCCAATATATTGTCCCCGTGCAAAAGCTTCTCTCCAGGCAACATTGAAAATCCGTTCGCATACGACAATCCCCCCCTCCGGCAGCCGCATTTCAGGCGTCTTCGCGCGGATGGAAACATTCTTTTTTCTTGACTTGCCGTAAACGGCATTATATAAAATGGTCGCTCTATAACGGGATTTTAGAGAACTAAATGTTGATATTTCAAGCCTCTGTCTTTTCTTTTTAAAAATTTTAATCCTCTATCCCAGTCCTTGCTTCATCTGCATTCGGCGCTTCGGCAATGCGTTTGCAGCTTATTATTCTTTCCGCGGTTTCCTTCGGGGCGCACATCTGGCGCTACCGATAACTTACACAGGAGGAGAGAGAAAATGTCCGACTACGGAACATTGGAAAGCCGGGTTCGTCGCAAGTCCCTGCTCAGCAAGGTGATGAAGGCTGAAGACACCATTCAGTTCTTCAAGGGCGGGATGAATCTCGGCTGGTCCGGCTTCACCCCCGCTGGCTATCCCAAAGCAGTGCCCATCGCCCTGGCCGACCACGTCGAGCAGAACAATCTTCAGGGCAAGTTGAAGTTCAACCTGTTCATCGGCGCTTCCGTCGGCGCCGAGACCGAGGACCGCTGGGCGAGCCTCGACATGATCGACCGGCGCTGGCCCTACCAGACCGGCAAGAACATCGCCAAGGGGATCAACGAAGGCCGCATCCGCATGGGCGACAAGCACCTCGGCCTGTTCGCTCAGGACGTCAGCTACGGCTTTTACACCGAAAACGGCCGCATGGACATCGCCATCATCGAGGTCTCGGCCATCACCGAAGACGGCGGTCTGGTTCTGACTTCCTCCTGCGGCATCGTTCCCGAGTTGATGATGGTCTCCGACAAAATCATCATCGAGGTCAACACCGGACAGCCTTCCTTCGAAGGCATCCATGATATCGTTATGGCCCGCAAGCCGCCCTACCGCGAGCCATTCCTGATCACCAAGGCCGACAGCCGCATCGGCACCACCTCCGTTCCGTGCGACCCCGACAGGATCATCGCCATTGTCGAGTCGAAGCGCCGCGACAAAGGCCGCGCCTTCACCGAAATGGATGATACTTCCGAAGCGATCGCCAGCCACATCATGGAATTCTTCAGCCATGAAGTGAAACGCGGCCGGCTGCCGGAAAACCTGCTGCCGCTGCAGTCCGGCGTCGGCTCCATCGCCAACGCCGTCGTCGGTGGCCTGGCCAAAGGTCCCTTCGGGAACCTGAGCGTTTACACCGAAGTTCTGCAGGACACCATGCTCGACCTGTTCGACTCCGGCAAACTGACTGCGGCATCGAGTTGTTCCCTTTCCCTTTCCGAAGATCCGGGCTTCCCCCGCTTTTTCGACAACTGGGATAAATACTTCAGCAAAATCGTTCTGCGGCCGCTGTCGATCTCGAACGCACCGGAGCCGATTCGCCGCCTCGGGTGCATCGCCATGAACACCCCGGTCGAAATCGACATGTACGCCCACGCCAACTCGACCTTGGTCGGCGGCACCCGTATGATCAACGGTCTCGGCGGCTCGGGCGACTTCCTGCGCAACGGCTTCCTGAAGATCATGCACACGCCTTCCAGCCGGCCCAGCAAGACCGACCCGAACGGCATCACCTGCGTCGTACCGAAGGCGCCGCACATCGACCACACCGAGCACGACCTCGACTGCGTGGTCACCGAGCAGGGTCTCGCCGACCTGCGCGGACTGGCGCCGAAAGAACGCGCCAAGCTTATTATTGAAAAATGCGCGCACCCCGACTACAAGCCGATTCTGCGCGACTACCTCGAAATGGCCACCAAAGACACGCTGGCCAAAGGCATCGGTCACGAGCCTCAGCTTTTCGATCGCTGCTTCAAAATGCAACAAAACCTGGCTGCCAACGGCACCATGAAAATCAAGAGTTGGGATGTCAAAATCGATCTCTGCGAGTAATCCTCACCAGAGTCGCCAAGCAGGCCGAAAAACCCCGCCGGATCACCGGCGGGGTTTTTTATTTAGGAAAAAGCCAGCTAGTGGTTTGTTTTTGAAAATAAAACTTGACTTTTATGGCCAATACGCATTATCTGGTATGGTTATCTATTAGATGTCTCGGATCAGGGCAAAATCGGAGAAATCCGATGACGCAAAGCTGCGGGTCCTCCTCCGTCGTTGCCGTTCATTTGTCAAAGCAGTTTTCTGCATTGGCCTGGACGACAAGGATGGAAAGGATAGCCGGGTTGTCGAAGAGACGGAACGTTTGGCGTCCGTCTTCGGCAGTATCAGGATCGACAAGGGCGCCGGAATAATTTAAAAAGCGACGTCCATCTTCGATCCATGCGTAGGTGGGCGTTTTTATTTGCGCTTTTCACAGGAGACAAAAAAAGTAATCAATCAAGGTCAAATTCGGAAGGCCATCACTTGTTAAAAACGAACATACTGAAACATATTAGTCTGCTCCTGGTTGAAGACCAGAACCTCATGCGCATGACCATTGGGGAATTTCTGGCCGACCATTTCGGCAAAGTTCACCTGGCCGGCAATGGCCGCGAGGCCCTGGAGGTCTTCCAGCGGGAAAAACCCGACCTGGTTCTTTCCGACATCATCATGCCGTTGATGGACGGCATCGAACTCACCGAACACCTGCGGCAAATCAGCCCGGAAACCCCGGTGGTGCTGCATAGCGCTTTTTCCGATGTTCCCTACCTGTTGCGCGGCATCGAGTTGGGCGTCGCCGGTTTCGTGCCGAAGCCGTGCGAACACGATAAATTAATCGCCACCCTCGAAAAAGCGGCGTTGCCGATCTTCCAGAAAAAACAGCTGCTCGGCCTTAAGGGCGAGCTTTTGCAGTCGGTCGAGCAGATGCTCGGCAAAGGGCGGAAAATGCGGGGGATCGCCGGGCAGGTGGTGCGCATCGCCCGCAGCAATTACGCTGTACTTATCCAAGGGGAGACTGGCACCGGAAAATCGCGGCTGGCCTCGATGATCCACGACCTCAGCTCCCGCGCCGACAAGCCCTTCGTCACCGTCCAACTCGGCGCCCTTTCCGAGTCGCTGGTGGCCGCCGATCTGTTCGGCCACGAAAAAGGCGCCTTCACCGGCGCCGAACGCAAGCGCGAAGGACTGGTCGCCGCCGCCCGCGGCGGCACCCTCTTCTTCGACGATATCGATGCCGCACCGCCAGCCATTCAGGCGTTGCTCCTGCAATTGGTCGAAGAAAAAAGCTATATCCCCCTCGGCAGCAATCGCAAAGCGCGCGCCGACATTCGTATCGTCGCCGCCAGCAACAAAGATCTGGCGGTGGAAGCTGCGGCCGGAAATTTCCGCCAGGACCTTTATTACCGTCTTGCCACGTTCATGATAGAAATGCCCCCCTTGCATGAAATCCCCGAAGACATTCCGGCTTTAGCCGACAAATTTCTGCGCGAAGCCTGCAATGAAGTCGGCAGAAAACCCCGTGCCATTTCCGCCGAGGCCATAGCCGTGCTGCAGACCCACGCCTGGCCGGGAAATATCCGCGAATTGCGCAATGTCATCAAGCACGCCGCCGTCATGGCGGACGACCAACTCTCCCCCGCCATGTTGCGGGATATCCTCGGTGGGATCGCCCCGACGGCCAAATCCGCGGCCGATCAGGATCGATTTGCCGAATCGCCTCCGGACCACCTCCCCCTCAAAATGGCCGATGTCGAGCAGTGGGCGTTGAAGCGCGCGCTTGAGGCCGCGGAAGGGAAAAAGATGGTCGCCGCCCGCCTGCTCGACATGAATTACTACACCTTTCGTCGCCGGCTGGCACGATACGGCATGGACGAGGGCGCCGATGAATAATCATTTCAGGTATCCAAAATAGATACCTGCACACAAGTGAACATTTGTTTTACTTTGGAAGCTATTGAAATATCGATATATTTTGAATGGCACAGAGGTTGCTTAATAGAAGATGGAATAAGTTAATTTTTAACAAATGAAGAATAGAGAACATTTAATGTTTTCAGTGGGCCGAGCGCCAATTGAAACAGGAGGAAACCCGCCAAACGGTTTCTCCCACCAAATGAACAATCCGCAAAACCGTTTTTGATCCTTACCAACCTCCGATCAGAGTATGGCCGGTGAGCCGGTGGCGTTATACGCAACCGATTCCGCAGAAACGATTTCAGCCGCAATGGAGCGTGGCTAAAGCTGATTTTGCACTGACTCCGGGCCACAGGAGAATGCAATGAATTCGAAGAACCCCTGCCGCCAACGGCACGCCGATCGCACTTCCAGGTCCTCCGCCGCCGCGGCGATCGATTCGCGAACCAGGCAAGCTCTCTTTCAGTTGCGATTGCATACCGAAGAGTTGGCGCTGGAGCTGGCCGTGCGCTTGCGGGTGCTCGGCAACGGCATGTCCGCAGCCTGCGAAATCGCCATGGCGGATGCTAACAAGAGTACGGCTGAGTCATTCGCCTATGCGAACCTGCGTGGTCAATTGGACGGCTTCCTTGGCTCGCATATCAACGGCGAGTTCGCCAAATTCCAGTCGTTCACCGTCATCCGGCGCTATCTGCTGGATACCCTGCCGCAGGAGCTGAAAATCTGCGTAAGCGGCGGGCCTTGTCGCCTCGAAATCGTCGAGGCGCTGGTGGCGATGTTATCGGGGAACGGCCACGAGCACGATGGGTTCGCCGCATAAGCGGGGAGCCGGCGTTTTTGGTTCAGAGCTGATGACATTGGTGGGTTAAGCAGCACGATTGAGCTTTTTTCGAAATTAAGGTTGCCGTGAAGATGGTCGAATTTCCAATGCACATAAATATAAAATTCTCTCTCGCCATTATTGTACTGGCATTTATCTCCCCGCTCTTTTTCGCGGTCGGGTCGACCAGATTGAAAAGATTATTTCACTGCTGTCGGAGACGTGCGGAAACGACGCTTTTTCGGGCGAGCCCTTGTTTTCGTTTTCTCTTTGATCGCCGCAAACCTTTTAATCCATTTTCGATGCCCCAAATGACCGCATTCAAACAGACAATCTTTCCCTTTTTTCACCCGGCCCTTCGGCTCGGGATGACTCCGCATTGCTTCCGCAGCGGCCTGGCAGCACTGCTTCTGGTTTTCCTGCTGACCGCTTCCGGCACGGCGCAGGCCTATATCATCATCAACGCCCCGATGACCGACACCAACCCGAACGGCTGGGTCCTCGGCGGAACGCCCAATTCGGCGACCCTCACCGGCGACGGCGTTACCGATCCGGTGGGCGACGGATGGCTGCGGCTCACCAATAACACCGGCAACCAGACCGGTTATGCCTACAACGACACCACATCCTTTACCCTCCAGGGCGGGCTCATCATCCAGTTCGATTATGTCACCTGGGGAGGGAACGGCGCCGACGGCTACAGTATCTACCTGTTCGACGCCAATGTGCCCACCTTCAATATCGGCGCCTTCGGCGGCTCCCTCGGCTATGCCCAGAAGCTGCCGCCTACGGTCAATCCTGCCGTTCCGGGGATCAGCGGCGGTTATATCGGGATCGGCGTCGACGAGTTCGGCAATTTTGCCAATCCCACCGAAGGACGATACCTGGGGCCGGGTTCCAGACCAGACACGGTGACTATTCGTGGTTCGGTGCTCGGCTTCGGAAATGGCAACATCGGGCAGACGACCGCGACCGATTCGTACCCCTGGATTGCCAGTTCCGGCAACAGTGGATCCCTCTGGTACAACGGATCCCCCCGCCCCAGCCAGACCGGCACCGCTTACCGGAAAGTCATCATCACCATCACCCCGGCACCCAATCCGGTCGTCAACGTCTGGATCCAGTTCGGCTACGACAATGCGCCGACACAGATGATTTTCAATCAGGCGCTGCCTGCGATCCCGGCCACGCAGCAGCTGAAGATCGGCTATGCGGCAAGCACCGGCGGCAGCACCAATTACCATGAAATTCGCAACTTGGTGGTGACCGATCAATATTCGGCGGCCGCCATCGACCTGGGCATCACCAAGGGGGCATTCGACCAGTTCGGCCAGCCTCTCAGCAGTCTGGCGTTGGGCGATTCGATCCGCTATGTCCTGACCGCACGCAATTACGGCCCCTCCATCGACGCCGCCGGCGTCGGCATCGTCGATACCCTGCCCGCCAACCTGAGCGGCGCCATCTGGTCCTGCAGCGCAACCGGGGGAGCGAGCTGCGGGGCCGGTTCCGGCAACGGGAATCTCAACACCACCGCCAACATTCCGGTAAACGGGACGGTGACTTACACCATCGACGCCACCCTGAACTCCCTACCGGCCGGCAACCTGCTCAGCAACACCGCCAGCCTGGTCATTCCTGGGGCGGTGAGCGACTACAACGCCGCCAACGACAGTGCGACTGTAACTGTCGGCACGACCGCGACTGCACCGGCTTCCGGTAACAAGCTGCTCTATCTGGATACCAATGAGCTCTCGCGTACCCCCCCTCCGGGTCCACTTGCCGCAGTTTCTATAAACAGAGGAAATTCTAGATCCTGGATGACTCAGACACTGAAGAAGGATCTGACCATCGATGGCAGTTCGGGATACATTCCGGTCACCCTGATCTTGGGCAAATCGGGAAGCGGTTCAGTCCGGAGCTTCACCATCTCTCTTTCTTCGTCGGACTCGAGCATCGGCATTTTTGCCACACGCTCCTTCACCAACGTCAATCTCAATCCGGCGATTACCGCCATCTATTTACTGCCTTTAACTACCGGCACGGAAGACATTACTTTTCCCTTTGGCTCAACCCTCACGTTGACCATCCTAAATACCACAGGAAGTAACAATCGTTACGTCACCGTCTATCCGAACAATTCGATCGTCACCTTGGCGGCCAAAACCGTGATCAATGTCGACAGCGTCGCCTTTTATGACACCGGCGGGAACCCCATCGGCTCGGCGTCTCCCGGTTCCACCATCCGCATTCGCGCTACGGTCAGCGACCCCTTCGGCAGCTACGACATCAATGCAGCGCCGCCGACCACATTGCCGAAAATCACACTTATAGACGGGGACAACAACCTGGTCGTTAATGCCGCGACGATGACCCAGGTGGCCGAATCGGTGGCAAATGGCACCAAAACCTTCGAATATTCCTACGGCCCGATACCGGCGACTGGCGGCTTCTGGACTGCTTCGGTCCGAGCGGTCGAGGGGACGGAGAACCTGGGAACGGCCAGCGAGAGTGCGCACACTGGGGTAGGTACTTTTGAGGTGGTTCTGCCCCAGATCAGCCTGACAAAAATCGTGGAAACCTTCTCCGACCCGGTGCACGGCACCAGCGGAC
>JBAYQP010000059.1:0-16599 GCA_041677125.1 Desulfuromonadales bacterium
GCGGTAGCCGACCGCCGGGGCGCGCAGCGAGTGCTGCAGGGAAAACGCTTCCAGGGCAAGGCCATCCAGTGCCACCGGCACGCGCGGGTGGACGATGCGGCGTTCGGCGATGGGCCAGGAGCCGATGCGCTCCCAGGTGTCTTCCGTCGCGTAAACCGGGCACGGCGCCCCATCGCGCAGGCCGTCGGCGTGGTCGGGGTGGGCGTGGGTGATGAAGATCGCCTGCGGGCGCAGGTCGAAAACGCGGCCGCGCCAGTCTTCGCCGCAGTCGATCAGAATGCGCCGGCGGCCGTAGGCCACTTCCAGGGCGCTGTGCCGGCGGTGTCGGTCGGTTGCCGCATCGATATAGCCGCGGGTGCCGAAGAAGGTCAGTTTCATCGATTACCAATGGGCTTTGGCCGCGAATTCACACGATGGTTGAAAAGGACGGAATGCTAAGCAGAAGTTATCGGGAAGAAGGGGCGACGTCAATGGCAACGGCTGGGCGCGGCCGGCTTCGCCCCGGCTCTGGCGCCCTGTTCCAATCCACCACAGCCAGCCGCCGGCGATGGCAAGGGTGGCCAGGGTGATTGGCGCGCCGATCCGGGCGTGCTCGCGCCAGGAGATCGCAACGCCGAGCCGGGCGGCCTGATCGACGACGATGATGTTGGCGATGCTGCCGACGATGAGCAGGTTGCCGGCCAGGGTGCTCGCCAGGGCGAGGATCGGCCCGGGGGATGATCGACGGCGGGGAGCAGAAGCATGACCGCCGGGACGTTGGAGACGAGATTGGAGAGTCACCGTCAGCCCGAAGAGCTGGCCGGGGTGGGCAGGGTCGATCCCCAGGCTCCCCAGCCGGGTCAGTACGTCGCCGAGCAGCCCCGAGGCGGTGAGGGCGTGGTTGACCATGAAAAGGGCGAAAAAGAGCACGAGCAGCGGCCAGTCGATCAAGCCGAGAAGGGCTACCACGATGTCCATAAAGTCATTCCCGCCCGGCCGCTGGCGTCACAGCCATTTTTTGCGACGAAAATACCAGAGCATGCCAAGGACGGCCAGCACCATCAGCCCCCAGAGGATCGGGTAGGACCATTTCCAGTGCAGTTCGGGCATGTAGTCGAAATTCATCCCGTAGACCCCGGCGATGAAGGTGAGCGGAATAAAAATGGTGGCGATGATCGTCAGCACCTTCATCACCTCATTCATCCGGTGGCTCAGGCTGGAGAGATAGAGGTCGAGCATACCGGCGATAATGTCGCGGTAGGTTTCCACCGTATCGACGATCTGGATGGTGTGGTCGTAAACATCCCGCAGATAAATCCGGGTGCTCTCCTGCATCAGCGGCGGCTCCTGTCGCTGCAGCGAGCCGAGCACTTCGCGCAGCGGCCAGATCGATTTGCGCAGGTGGATCATCTCCCGTTTAAACTGATGAATTTTCCGCAGGGTGGGCGGGGTCGGATGCAGGATCAGTTCTTCCTCCAGCGCCTCGATGCGGTCGCCGAGATCCTCGAGAATAAGGAAATAGCGGTCGATAATTGAGTCGAGCAGGGCATAGGCAAGGTAGTCGGCGCCGAGTTTGCGGATGCGCCCCTTGCCGGTGCGCAGACGTTCGCGGATGCGGTCGAAGACGTCGCCTTCCATTTCCTGAAAGGACAAAACGAAGCTGGACCCGAGAACGATGCTGACCTGTTCGGTGCGAATGCCGCCGGCCGGATCGGTCTGCAGCATCTTCACCACCAGAAACAGGTAGTTCTCGTACTCCTCCATTTTGGGACGCTGGGCCGTGTTGAGGATATCCTCCTGCACCAGAGGATGGATGCCGAAACAGCGGCCCGCCGCCTCGATGACCGAAATATCGTGAATACCGTCGATATTCAACCAGACGACGGTGGACTCATCGCGGCAGGAGCGACCATCGACCGATTCCAGATCCTTTTCGCTCAGCTTTTCGCCATCGTAGGCCATGAGGCGGATTCGACTGCGTTCCGCCTTGCGCTCCCCGATATGGATCAGGGTGCCCGGCGGGGCGCCGACCTTGGCCGGGGGGTGACGATGCCGATGCTGCATGCGACGCATTTTCCCATCTCCTTTGATAGCGGCCCCTTCGATTCAGCCTGCCACAGAATCTGGTAAAATGTTAAGCAAAATTAGCAGGGGGTGAAAATGCCGGCTTTGCGAGGAATCATTCTCGATATGGATGGGACGCTGATCGACAGCAACGACGCCCACGCCCGCGCCTGGCTGGAGGCGATGGCCGAGCTTGGTTTCCGTCCGCCGTTTCACAAGGTGCGCCGGCTGATCGGCATGGGGGGGGATTTTCTCATCCCGCAGGCGATCGGCATCGATGCCGAGAGCGAGGCGGGCGAAGCGATCGGCCGGCGGCGGCGGGAGATCTTCCGGGAGAGCTATCTACCGGGCCTGCGGCCCTTTCCGGCGGTGCGGGAGCTGGTTCAACGCATGCGTGCCGGCGGTTTTCAACTGGTGGTGGCGAGCGCCTCCAAGCGGGACGAACTGGAGCCGATGCTGCGCGCCGCCGGTGTTGCCGATCTGGTGGATGCGGTCACCTCGGCGAGCGAAGTCGCCGATCCCAAGCCGGAGCCGGACGTGCTGGTGGCGGCCCTGGACAAACTGGCCCTGACGCCGGAGCAGGTGCTGATGCTCGGCGACACCCCCTACGATATCGAGGCGGCCGAAAAAATCGGCATCGGCGTGGTGGCTTTGTGCAGCGGCGGCTGGGCGGCGAACGATCTCGCCGGCGCGGTGGCGGTTTATCGCGACGCGGCCGACCTGCTCGCCCGCTTCGATTCCTCCCCCTTTGCCGGCGGCGAAAATCCGCCTGGCCAAAATCAAGCGCGGTAGCAGTAGCGGCCTGATCCGGAATCCGCCAGGCTCATCCTTTCCCTTGGCGTTCGAACCGATACCCTGTGCCGCGAACGGTCAGAAAATGGACCGGTTGCGCGGGATCTTTCTCGAAATATTTGCGCAGCCGAACGACAAAATTATCCAGCGTGCGGGTTTCCGTATCGGGCGCCATTCCCCAGACATCCTGCAGCAATTCGGCGCGGGAGAGCACTTCGCCTTCGCGCTGAAAAAAGGTGCGCAGCATTTTCACCTCCAGTTCGGTGAGGGGAATTTCGCCGCCGCGGGTATAGGCCACCTGTCGGACGAGGTCGATTTCGTTGCCGTCGAAAACGTAATGGTCGATGGCGCCGCCGCCGGAACGATACCAGCGCGAACGGCGCAGGATTCCTTTTATCCGCAGCAGAAACTCCTCCAGGCTGAATGGCTTGGTCAGATAATCGTCGGCTCCCACGGCAAGGCCTTGCACCCGGTCGTCCTCCTTCGAACGGGCGGTGAGAATCAGGATCGGCAGGCGCGGGTCGCGCTTGCGCAGCAGACGGCAAACCTCGAGCCCGTCCATGCCTGGAAGGGTCAGGTCGAGGATAACCAGGGCGAAGTGCTCCTGGCTGGCCAGGAGCAGGGCCGCTTCGCCGCTGACGGTATGCACCACCCGATAACCTTCCTCTTCCAGGTTGTAGGTCAACCCGCGGGCGATGTTCGGTTCGTCCTCCACCAGGAGCAGGGGAAAATTGCTCATGCCGTATCCTTCTTCTTCGCCGGCGCCTTCAGGGGCAGGAGAACGCAGGCGGTCGTCCCTTGTCCTTTTCCGGCACTTTCCAGCCAGACGCGGCCGCCGTGCAGTCGGATGATGGCGCGCACGATGGGCAGGCCGAGGCCCGAACCGCGAATCGCTTCGCCGTCGGGACGCACCCGGTAAAACATATGGAAAACCTTCTTCAATTCCTTGCGTTCAAGCCCCCGCCCCCGGTCGGAAATGGTGAGAAAAGCCTTGCCGTCGCGCCGCCGCAGGCGCAGCCCGATAGATGGCGGCGACTCTGAATAAAGGAGCGCGTTCTCCAGAAGATTGCGGAAAACCGTCTCCATCGCCTCGGTTTCGATACTGACGAAAAGATCGGGTTCGATATCGATCTCCATTTGCCCCGCTTTGGGCAGGGAATATTTGTACTTGCGGAAATAAGCGGCAACAAAATCGGAAAAATCCACTCGGTGCAAGGGCAGTTTGACCGCCCGTTGTTCAAGACGGCTGGCCGCCAGCAGATTGTCGATCAGGGTGCCGAGCCGGTCGGTGTCGGCGAGCATGGTGTCGAGAAAGACATCCATGCGGGCCGGACCCGGACGACGGCGGCGGATCGTTTCCAGGTGCAGCCGCAGGGAAGCCAGGGGCGATTTGAGCTCGTGGCTGACCTGGGCGATGAAGTTGCGCTGCATGTGCAGCAGGGCCGACTGCCGCCGCCAAAAGAGAAAAATGACGTAGACCCCGGCAAGAATCGCCACCAGCAGGAGAATCCCCTCAACGAGGATAAACCAGTCGATACCCCCCTGCAGAAGCTCGGGGCTGAAGCGTTCGGCCAGGGCGCGCAGGCGCATATGGCTGTCGACGAACCAGATGATCCAGAAAACCAGCAGAGCCACCCAGGAGATCTGGATGGCGATAAAGACGATCAGGGGATTGAGAAAGCGGCCGAAGAACTTCATGCCCCTTCTTTATCACTCCGACCCCAACGTAACAAGGCCTTTCTCGAACATGCTTTTACAGAAGTATTACAATGAGAAATTCCGAGCTCTGCTAGAATCCGAGGCCTGATAAAAATTAAATTTTTCCCTGAGTAGAAGCGAGGAGTCATGAGTCCTTCAATGACCATCGGTCGTTACACGGTTCCCTACCCCCTGATTCAGGGGGGGATGGGGGTGCGAATCTCCGCCGGCAACCTGGCCGGACATGTTGCCCGCTGTGGCGGCATCGGCCTGGTCGCCACCGCCGGGATCTGCCTCAATAGTCCCCATTACGACGGGCACAACTTTTTTACCGCCGATCCCCTCGCCTTGGCGGACGAGATCCGCAAGGCGTATGCCATCGCTCCGGAAGGCGTGATCGGCGCCAACTGCATGGTGGCGGTCACCAATTACGAAGAGATGGTGCGCACCTCTTGCCGGGCCGGGGCGAAAATCATCGTCAGCGGCGCCGGCCTGCCCCTCAACCTGCCCCAACTGACTGCCGAGTGGCCGGAAGTGGCGCTCGTTCCCATAGCCTCTTCGGTCAAAGCCGCCGAGTTGATCGCGCGCAAATGGCACAAGGGGTACGGTCGTCTGCCGGACGCGGTGGTTGTGGAAGATCCCGACACCGCCGGTGGGCACCTGGGGGAAAAGATGGAGAAGATCGGCGACGGCAGCTATGACCAGTACGCCACGGTGCGCGGGGTGAAGGACTATTTCCGGGAGGCCTGGAATCTGGATATTCCGGTGATCGCCGCCGGCGGCATCTGGGACCGCGCGGACGTGCAGCATGCTCTGGCCGAGGGGGCGGACGGCGTGCAGATGGCGAGCCGCTTCGTCTGCACCGTTGAGTGCGACGCTTCCGATGCGTTCAAACAGGCCTATCTCGATTGCACGCCGGAGGACATCGGGCTGGTCATGAGCCCGGCCGGCTTGCCCGGCCGCGTCATCAAGGGGAATATCGAGCAGGTGCGGCGGCGCGATGTCGATCTCGATGTTTCCTGCCCCTCCGGCTGTCTGAAGAAATGCTCCTACAAAACGGGGCAGGAGCGGTTCTGTATCGTCCATGCCCTGGATCGCGCCCAGCGCGGCGATGTTGAAACCGGTCTGATCTTTTGCGGCGCCAACGCCTGGAAGGCCGATCGCATCACCACCGTTCAGGCGATTTTCGACGAACTGTTCGAACTGGCCGACAGCGAGCCGAAGAAAAAAGAGGCGATATCCGCCTGAAGGATGCAGCAGTGACTAGGGAAGACGAATGGGCGGGCCGGAGTGCTCGCCCTTTTTCTTGGCTTCGGTGGCGGAAATCCTTGTCAGATCGAATCTTTATGGTGTAGTATCCCGGTTTCACGCCCGCCCGGTTGTGGGCCAGACGGAAGGAAAAATATATGTCCGCGCCAAGCGATCAATTCATCCCCAAATGGATTGCCTGGGAAAGCACCCAGCGCTGCAACCTGAGCTGCGTCCACTGTCGCTGTTCATCCGCCATGGATTCGGCGGCGGGGGATTTCACTACCGAAGAAGCCTGCAAGCTGATCGACGATATCTGCGAAATTTCCAAGCCGGTCATGGTGCTCTCTGGCGGTGAGCCGCTGATGCGCCCGGATATCTTCGACATCGCCAGGTATGGCGCCGCGAAGGGGTTGCGCATGTGCATGGCGACCAACGGCACGCTGATCACCGACGAAGTCTGCGCGAAAATGAAGGAGGCCGACATCAAGATGGTCTCCCTGTCTCTCGACGGCTCGAATCCCGCCGTGCACGACGATTTCCGTTCCTGCCCCGGCGCATTCGAAGGGACGGTGCGTGGCGCCGAAACCCTTAAGCGCAACGGCATCAAGTTTCTCGTCAATTCCTCCTTCACCAAGCGCAACCAGCACGACATCGGCAACACCTTCAAGCTGGCCAAGGGGCTGGGGGCGACCGCCTGGTACATGTTCATGATCGTGCCCACCGGCCGCGGCGAGGAGATCATGAATGAGCTGATCAGCAAGGAGGATTACGAGGAGATTCTCGCCTGGCATTACCGGCAGGAGAAGCAGGAGGACGATATTCTCATGCGCCCGACCTGCGCGCCGCACTATTACCGCATCGTACCGCAGATGGCCAAGGCCGAAGGGGTCGATTTCCAGCGCCGCTCCCTCACCTTTTCCACCGGCGGCGGCAAGGGGTGCATCGCCGCCCAGACGATCTGCCTGATCGACTGCTTCGGCAACCTCAAGCCGTGCTCCTATTTCCACTCCAGCGTCGGCAATGTCAAACAGATCCCCTTCAAGGAACTGTGGTATAACAGCAAAGTTTTCAACGACCTGCGCGATTTCAAGAAATACACCGGCAAATGCGGCGAGTGCGAATTCATCAACGTCTGCGGCGGCTGTCGGGCCCGGGCCGATGCGGTCTATGGCGATTACATGGCCGAGGAGCCGTTCTGCAATTATATTCCTGCCCGCACCCGCAAGCGGCTGGAAGCGGAAGCGTCGGAGAACGCGAAAAAATAAAGAGGGGCGCCCCTTGTGGGCGTCCTGGACAATTTTTTTCCAAAGGAGTCTATGCAATGACAACAGAATACAATTTCATCAAAGCCTGCTGGGGACAGCCGGTCGATGTCACCCCGGTATGGCTGATGCGCCAGGCCGGTCGCTACCTTCCGCAGTACATGGAGGTGCGCCGCAACTGCACCTTCCTCGAACTGTGCAAGACGCCGGAGCTGGCCGCCGAGGTCACCATCCAGCCCATCGATTATCTGGGCGCCGACGCCGCCATCCTTTTCTCCGACATTCTCACCCCGGTGGAGCCGATGGGGCTGAAGCTCGATTTCGTCCCCGGCCCGGTGTTCGAGAACCCGGTGCGCAGCAAGGCCGATATCGACGCCCTGCGCATTCCGGTGATGGAGGAGGACGTCCCCTACGTGCTGGAGACGATTAAAATCCTGCGCCGCGAGTTCGAGGGGCGCGTCCCCCTCATCGGTTTCGGCGGCGCCCCCTTCACCCTCGCCTGCTACATGGTCGAAGGCAAGGGGAGCAAGGATTTCGCCCAGATCAAAAGAATGATGTACGGTGCTCCGGAGCTCTATGCCACGCTGATGGAGAAGATCACCGAAATGGATCGGCAGTACCTCAACGCCCAGATTGCCGCCGGCGCGCAGGCGATTCAGATTTTCGACACCTGGGGCGGGATCGTCTCGCCGGCCGATTACGAGAAATACATCCTGCCCTACACGAAAAAGCTGATCGACGGTCTGAACCGCCAGGGCATTCCGATCATCCATTTCGTCAAAGGCTCCGGGACGATGCTCGACGCGGTCAAAAAGGCCGGCAGCGACGTCGTCGGCCTCGACTGGCACATTGGTTTGGGCAAGGCCCGTGAGATTCTTGGCGACAAAGTAGCCGTCCAGGGCAATCTCGATCCGACCGTCCTCTACGCCCCGAAAGAGCATATCGAGCGGGAGGTGAAGCGCATTCTCGACGAGAACGCCGGCCGTCCCGGACATATCTTCAATCTTGGCCACGGCATCCTGCCGAACGTCGCTCCCGAGCATGCGAAGTTCATGGTCGAGTGTGTGCATCGGCTGTCGCGGAAATAATTCCCTCACGTAGGGGCGGGGTCACCCCGCCCCTACAGCGAAGAATCGTTATGCCTCCCGACCCGAAATCCACCGCTCTCGTCCTGCTCAACATGGGCGGCCCCGATGCCCCGGAGGCCGTCGAACCCTTTTTGTTCAACCTGTTCTCCGACCGCGATCTGATCCAGCTGCCGGCCGGGGCGATCTTGCAGCGTCCCTTCGCCCGGCTGATCAGCCACTTTCGGGCCAAGCGGGTGGTGGAGAATTACCGCATGATCGGCGGTCGCTCCCCCCTGCTCGACTGGACCCGGCAGCAGGCCGAGGGGATCGCCCGGGAACTGGGGCCGGATGTTCGCCCCTACGTCGCGATGCGCTACTGGACGCCGCGCGCGGACGAGGCGGTGCGAAGGATGGCGGCGGACGGGGTTGAGCGGGCGGTGGTCCTGTCCATGTACCCGCATTTCACCGGCGCCACCACCGGCAGCAGCTTGAAGGATTTCGCCCGCGCCGCCGCCGCCCACCCCCGGCTGCGCTACACGGCGATCGAGCAGTGGTACGACTGGCCCGGCTATCTGGACGCCCTGGCCGCCCGGGTGCGGGAGGGGCTGGCGCAGTTTCCGGCCGACGCCGGCCGGGTGCAGATCCTCTTTTCCGCCCATGCGCTGCCGCAAAAATTCATCGAGCGCGGCGATCCCTACCTGGAGCACGTTCTGGCCACCGTGCGCGGCGTCATGGAGCGGGTCGGCAAAACGCCCTGGCATCTCGGTTTCCAGAGCCGCAGCGGGCCGGTCAAGTGGATGGAGCCGGAAACGACGGCAGTTCTCGAACAGTTGGCGGCCGACGGCTGCCAGGCGATATTGATGGTGCCGGTCTCCTTTGTCTCCGATCACATCGAGACGCTGCACGAGGTCGATATCGAATACCGGGAGCATGCGGCGCAGAAAGGCGTGCGGCATTTCCACCGCAGTCCCTCCCTGAATGACCACCCCGACTTCCTGCGGGCGCTGGCCGATCTCGTCCGGCAGCGGCTGGCGGAAGAAAAAGCATAAGCCACAGGGATGCTTAGGATAAAAGCAGGCTTTTCATCCTTTATCCCTGGCATTTTTTTTCGCTTTTGGAGTTCAAGCAAACAATATGGAAACATGTAAGATCTGCGGCAAGTCCTTCGATCCCGCCCTGCCGCCCCGCGAACCGGCCGAAGAGGCCGGCGCCATCCTCGCTCGCGAGCAGTATGGCGATGCCGGCCAGGTGTGTCTCGTCTGTCTCGGCAATCGCGGCCGGCTGGCGATGATGTACGGCCCGCAGGGGCGCGGGTAAAAAAGAAAGGGCGACCGTTCGTCGCCCTTTTTCCCTGCTGTCGTAGCCCTTTTCGGTTCACGCCGAGTCTACAAACCCTCCTCGCGCAATTCTTCCAGCAGTTCCTTCTGCCGGGCGGTCAGTTTCGTCGGCACCGCCACCTCGATCACCGCGTACAGATCCCCCTTGCCGGCGCGGGATGCCACGCCGAATGCCTTGAGCCGAATCTTGCCGCCCACCTGCATGCCGGCCGGCACCTTGATCCGTTTCGTTCCCTCCAGGGTGGCGACGTCCACGGTGGCGCCGAGACAGGCGCCGCTGAAGGGAACCTGGACCCTGACGTAAAGATCCTGCCCATCGCGGGTGAACTGGGGATCGGCTTCGACCTGAATTTCCAGAAACAGATCGCCGCTGGGACCGGCGGGACTTGCCCCGCCTTTGCCCGCCAGGCGCAGCCGCTGTCCCGATTCGACCCCCGGCGGGATGCGCACCTGCAGCTGCTCGACGCTGTTGTCGCGGCGAAAATCGACGCGCCGCTCCCCCCCCTGCACCGCCGTGCGAAACGGGATGGACAGGCGCATGACATAGTCCTGCCCCTTGATTGCCTGCGGTTGCCGGGCGCCGTGAAAGGCGGTTCGGCCGCGGGCGCCGCCGAAGAGATGACTGAAGATGTCATCGGTGCCGAAACCGAATTCGCGGAAAATATCGCCGACATCGAAGTCGCGGTAGATGTCCTCCTGCGAATAGCGCTGGTGAAAGCCGCTGTCGCCGAACTGATCGTACTGCTTGCGCTTTTCCGGGTCGGAAAGGACCGCATAGGCCTCGGTGATTTCCTTGAACTTCTCCTCGGCTTTCTTGTCGCCCGGATTTTTGTCGGGATGATGCTTGAGGGCGAGCTTGCGGTAGGCCTTTTTGATTTCATCGGCGCTGGCGTCCTTTTGGACGCCCAACGTCCCGTAATAGTCTTTTGCCATTAATACCTCGAAAGAAGGAAATTCAGTGTGGTTACAATATAATGAGCGCCCTGAGCAGCGTCAAGGGCGGTGACCGGCTGCCCTCAAGATTGTCTTGACCGCCATGGTTCTTGCGACTAATATTTCGGAATCCGAACTGTTTGGAGAATGAAATGCAGAGAATCGAGCGGCTGGCCCGCCTTTATCCCCTCCTGCTGGGGCGGATGGGTCGCCTGCGCACCCTCGTCCACGAGGGCATGGATCTTACCTACAACCAGTACAAGACGCTGCTGACGGTCGCCGGAAGGCCGGAATGCTCCCTCGGAGATCTGGCGCGGGAGTTGGAGGTGGCGATGAGCAGCGCCAGTCAGATGGTCGACCGTCTGGTCGGGCAGGGTTGGGTGCACCGCGAGCAGGATGCCGGCAATCGCCGGCAGGTGCTGCTGCGCCTGACCCCGCAAGGCGAACAGCTGGTGGCGGAATTGCAACGGGGCATTTTGCACGGCTATCGGAAGGTTTTGCGGCAGCTTTCGGACGAGGAGCAGGAGGACCTGGTGCGTTCTTTTGAAACCATCGCCCGCATTCTGCAAAAATTGTAAGCGCAAAAGGAAAATTTCGGGAGGAGAAGAGTTGGCCATGACGAGAATCGCGGTAATTGGCGGCGGCATTTCCGGTTTGTCCCTGGCGCACGCCCTGGAGCGGCAGGCGCGGGAGGCCGGTCTGGAGGTGAAAACGACGGTGCTCGAAAAAGAAGAACGCCTCGGCGGCAAGATCTGGAGCCGGCGGGAGGAGGGTTTTCTCTGCGAGTGGGGACCGAACGGCTTTCTCGACAGCAAGCCGATGACCCTCGAACTGTGCGACCGTCTCGGCATCCGCGACCGGCTGCTGCGCTCCGACGACAACGCCCGCAAACGCTTCATCTACAGCGGCGGGCAGTTGCATCGGTTGCCGGAAAACGGGCCGTCTTTTCTCAAATCGCAGCTGATCTCCTGGCCGGGCAAGGCGCGCCTTGCCTGCGAACCGCTGATTGCGGCCAAGCGCGACGGCGAGGACGAAACGCTGGCCGCCTTTGCCCGCCGCCGTCTCGGCGCCGAAGCGCTGGACAAGCTCATCGGGCCGATGGTCTCGGGCATTTTCGCCGGCAACCCGGAGACAATGAGCCTGCAGAGCTGCTTTCCCCGCATCCATCAGCTGGAGCAGGAGTACGGCGGACTGATCAAGGCGATGCTGCGCCTGGCGAAGGAAAAGAAAAAGGAACGTCGGGAGGGCAAGGCGGTGGCCAGCGCCGCCGGTCCCGGCGGCATTCTGACGTCTTTTCTCGAGGGCATTCAGGAACTGAGCGAAGCCACCGCCGCCGGCCTTGCCGGCAGCGTCCGCACCGGCGCGAAGGTGGCGGAAATTGCGGTGAAAGAGGGCGGTTTCGAACTGCGTCTGGCCGACGGCGGCAGCGAAGAGGCGGAACTGGTGGTCAGCGCCGTTCCCGCCTACAGTTTTGCCGCCATGGTCGAGCAGCGCGATGCGCAAAGTGCGGCCATTCTGCGCGAGACTCCCTATGCGCCGATGAACGTCGTCTGCTTCGGCTATGCCCGGGAAAAGATTGCCCGCGACCTCGACGGTTTCGGTTATCTCATCCCGCGCAAGGAAGGGAAAAATATTCTCGGCACCCTGTGGGATTCGAGCATCTTTCCGAACCGGGCGCCAGAAGGGCAGGTGCTGCTGCGCTCGATGATGGGGGGCGCCACCAATCCCGGCGCCATCGATCTCGCCGAGAGCGAAGTGCGGCGGCGGGTCGTGACCGATCTGCGGGAGATCATGGGCATCGCCGCCGAGCCGGATTTTGTGCGCATTTACCGCCATCAGCGGGCCATCCCCCAGTATACCGTCGGCCACAGCCGTCGTTTGCGCTCACTGGAGGAGCGCCTAAGCGCTTTCCCCGGACTGTTTTTCACCGGCAACGCCTTTTTCGGCATCGGCCTGAACGATTGCGTCCATGCGTCCAACCAGGTGGCCGGACGGGTGATCGGTCTGTTGCGGGAGCGGCAAGGCAAGAGCTGATCTCGCGGACCAGGCGGCGGGAAGTTTTTCGATGGGCGGGAGGGGGTCAATACCCGGCTGGTTTGACCGCGAAGAGGAGGGAGCTGCGGCCGCGGCGCCAATTGCAGGAATCATGAAGCTGCCGCGCCGCCACCGGTCTTTATCTCTTGCGCCGGAAGACGTCGGTCTTCACGCTGGACACCCGGTCGAGGAAGAGCAGGCCGTCGAGATGGTCGAGCTCGTGCTGGATGGCCACCGCCTCGAAGCCGCTGGCGCGGATGACCTTTTCCCGCCCCTCGCGATCGCGAAACTGAAGGACGATGTTTTCGGCGCGGGTGACGTTGCCGGTATAGTCGGGGACGCTCATGCACCCTTCGCGCAGCGTTTCCCGGCCCTCCTGCTCGACGATGTGCGGATTGATCATCACCAGCAGCCCGTGGTTGTTCTCGCGCCCCATTTTGCTCTTCGAAACATCGACCACCGCCACCCGTTTGCAGACGCCGATCTGCGGCGCCGCCACGCCGACCGAGTGACCGGCCTCAACCATGGTGTCGATGAGGTCCTGGACCAGGGCGTCGAGGTCGGCGTCCGCCTCGGCAACCGGGGCGCAGACGGTTTTCAGCAGCGGATCAGGATACTGGATAATGGAACGAACGGCCACGTCTACAACTCGATGGGGGTGATGGAGCGCACGGAAATATCGATCTGCACTTCTTTTTCGAGATTCTTCATAATCTCGGTCAATTCCTCGATGCACAGGTCCGCCGGCAGGACCGCCTCCAGCATCATGACATAAACCGGGCGCTCATCGCTCCCCACCAGCTTGGTGTTGAGATCGGTGATGTTGACCCGCCTTTCGCCAAGTTCCCGCGCCACGCGATAGACGATTCCCGGCTGGTCCGAACCGTAGACGGAAATCATGCAGATCTCCCCCGCTATGCCCGCATGCTTTTCCCCGCCCGGTTTGAGGGTGCGCAGAAAAACCGACAGATTGCTCTCCTCCAGGGGGAGAAAAGCGTCGCCGAAGCTTTCCCGACCGGTGAACTCCGGGTGGGATATGATCAGAATCATGGCGAATTGGCCGCCGAGGATGCTGCAGGAGGAATCGGCGATATTGCAACCGAGGCGATAAAGGCTTTCCGTCACCTGGGCGACGATGCCGGGACGGTCCCGGCCGATGATGGTCAGGGCAAAATGATTCATGAGGACGGCTCCTGCGTTTCGAGGGGGTGTGATTGCGCCGGGGCGTTTATCCTTCTATCATGAACCGTAACAATTTTCCACAATTCCGGGGAGCCGCCGATGGAAATCGATGAGAAAGATCTGGTCGTCACCACCTACAAATCCTCCGGACCGGGGGGGCAGAAGAAAAACAAGACCGAATCGGCGGTGCGCATCAAACATCTGCCCACCGGCATCATCGTCACCGCCACCGAATCGCGCTCGCAGCTGGAAAACCGGGAGCAGGCCCTGGCGCGGCTGCGCCAGCGGCTCGCCGCCCGCAACCGCCGGCAGAAACGGCGCGTCCCAACCACCCCCGGCCGTGCCGCCATCGAGCGCCGCCTGACGCAGAAAACCCGCCGCAGCCAGACCAAGCAGGCGCGCCGTTCCATCGACGATTGATCCGCCGCGCCGCCCCTTCCCACCCCCCGGTTGAAGCCTGGCAAAAGGTCGCTATGCTGGAGAGATGAAACGCGATCGCGAACAGAAGCGGACCATTCTTGGCGAGCACCTGCCCGATTTCCCCGGTTACCGGGCGATCGACCAGGGGGAAACCGACCTGCAACTGCGCCGTTACCTGGCTGGGGAGATGGAGAAGGTGCGCGATCGGCTTGCGGCATTCATCGCCGGAGGCGAGTTGGGCGATTGCCGCCAGGCTTTTGCCGAGGCCCTGCGGAAGGTGGCGGCGCTCAAGGAAAAATTTATCCCCCCGGCCCGCGCCGTCGCCGAAACGCAGGAGCTGCCGGCGGAAGATGAAGAGCGCCTGCTCGATCTCGATATCGCCCTGCTCGACAAAGTGGCGGCCCTGCATACGCCCATCGACCGGATGGAGTCCGCCGCCGCGGCCACCGAACTGCGCAGCGCCCTGGAGCAATTTTGCGAGGGGCTGGCCGAGGCCAGCCATCTGTTTCGCCAGCGTGGAGAAATTCTGCGCGGAAACTCGGCCGGCGAGGAGAAAGGCGCGGACTGAATGAGGGAGGAACCGCTGCTGCCCACCCGCACCCTCGGCAAAACCGGACGGGTCGTGACGCAACTCGGACTGGGCGGCGAGGGGGTGTTGCGCACCTTCGGCCGAGAGCGCGAAGCGCACGCCATGGTCGAACGGGCGCTGGCCGAAGGGATCCGCTACTGCGAATCGGCCCGGGCCTACTCGGGGAGCGAGGCGTATTACGGGGGAGTGCTGGGGGCGCGGCGGCAGGACATCTTCCTGGCGAGCAAATCCCACGACCGCACCGCCGCCGGCGCCAAGGCGCATCTAACGACGACCCTGAACAATTTGCGCACCGACTGGCTCGACCTCTGGCAGGTGCACGATGTGCGCAGCGAAGCGGATCTGGCGCAGATTTTCGGCCGTGGCGGCGCCATCGAGGCCTTCGACCAGGCGAAACGGGACGGGCTGGTGCGTTACATCGGCGTCACCGGCCACCAGGACCCGGAGATTCTGCTGCGCGCTTTCGATCTCTACGATTTCGACAGCGTGCTGTTGCCGGTCAACCCGGCCGAACCCTCTTTCCTGTCCTTCCTCGACACCGTCCTGCCCGAAGCCGCTCGGCGCAACATGGGGATCATCGGCATGAAGGTTCTCTGCCGTGGTCTCGGCCTGCGCGTCCCCGGTTTCACCTCTTCCGCCCCCTGGATTCGCTACGCCCTGTCCCGCGGCGTCTCCACCATCGTCATCGGCTGCGACACCCCCGAACAGGTGGGCGAGAATGCCGCGGCGGCCGCCGCCGAGCCGATGTCGGCGGACGAAGCCGCCCGCTTCGAAGCGGCGGTGGCGCCCTATGCGCGGCAGTTGATGTATTACAAGTAGGCCGTGTCGGGAGTCCCTGAAAATACATTGACAATCTGAATTAAATGCGTCTATTTTGAAAAATTCGTTGGGATGAAATCGGATGGGGTTGGGGGATGAGACATTCACATCCAGAGGAAGCGAACCGATTAAGAGCCGCCGCGCCGTCACCAGACGGCGGGCGGCTTTGCTATTTGGATCAACCTTGGTCGAGGGGGCGGGCACCCCTCAGAAACTGCAAGTTGAAAAGCTGCGTGTCTTGCTAGCCGGGCGGTCGGTGCCAAGCGCAAATAGCTGTAGCACTCTCTAACCCAGCGGATAAGATGCGGAAGGTGCTTCGGATTAAGCGATTTGTCGGCCGACAGGACACTTTGGAATTCATCAGCATCGTTCTTATGTTGACAAGTCGTATAACACCACCTGTGCGCGGATTATGCGCGCAAGTCAGGCCATAGCGACAAGGATTTTCTTATAAATTGCATATTTTCTATGCAAATCAGCCTTTGACCATAGTAAAAATGGACGAACGCAAGTCGTAGAGTCTATTGGTTAGCAAACCTGAAAAGGGGAAAAAATTATGAGCGAAAAAGTTGATTTTGGAAAACCAGTATTAAGAGGATGGGGGCAATTTAAGCCCTGCAGACCTCTTCCAAGTGGATTTGAGTGGCTTCAGAAAAGATGCACATTCATTTTTTATAATAGCCACTTCGTTGCTATCAATGCGGATGATAAGAGAAGTCGTTTTATGGATGTCATTGGAAACACTGGGCTTCCAGTTGGAGCAGCTGTTATTGCTGCAGGACTTACTTCTCTCCGTGCTGGTTTAGATAAAATCAAGGGAAACGCTTTCTCGTTTGATAAGGATACAATTGAGTTTTTAACATCAAAGAATCAAATCGTTTGGGTTAACAATAGGGATGTAGAGTTTTGGAATTATAAAAGAAAACCATTGCTATTCTATCCTGTCCCCGAGGGGTGGCAGTTGTTGTGTAAATTTAAAATAAATAACATTGAATTTCCATGATTTCTGGTGCTCTACTGTGGGCCTGATGTGCCGACGAATTGGAATGAAAATTATGGAATTTCGATGCAAGACACCTTTTCTGGGCTCCTCGCTGTTTCAAGTGGGTAGCCTGAAATCGAGTTTACCGGCAATGAGGTAAGCCATGTTGATCAGGTTCTTCGTGGTGCGA
>JBAYQP010000060.1:0-16365 GCA_041677125.1 Desulfuromonadales bacterium
CACAGGCGGCCCCCGGTCGCTTGCGAAGAAGCCAGAGACCGCGCTCGCCGCTCAGGGCATTTTCGATGCACCGCAGAATCTTCGCCGCCGCCCCCTCGATTTCCTCATCCGGCACCCCGGACCGGGAGAGCAGACGTCTGGCCGGAATCCGCAGTTCAAGAGCGCGCTCAACCGACCAGCAGTCGAGTCCCTCGCGGCCGATGCGTTCGAGAAAAGAGTGGGCCACCGTCCCCAAGTGGCGGGCGGTTTCCGCTTCCCAGCCGGAGAATACGATTTCGTTTCCGGCATTTTTCCCCAATCCGGAAGGTGAAATGGTTTCGGCCATCACCGGCAGGGGTATCGCCTCGATTGCGGGAGGCTGCCAGTGTGACGGCAGACGCCGCAACGGCGCCGGTCCGGTCACCGGGGGCGCCTCGCCTGCCCCCGCCTCGTCGATTTCGGCATACGCGTTTTCAACCACCGGCCACATTTTGCGCAGCAGGGAGCCGGCTTCCGGGCGGCAGGCGCCGTCTTTGGCGCGGGGCGCGTGCCCGAGCAGATGCAGTCGTTTCTTCGCCCGAGTGGCGGCGACGTAGAGCAGGCGCACCGTCTCCAGATCTTCCTGGTCCTTTTCGACGCGGCCGATGGCATCGTAAATAGGATCGCGGCTTACCCCGTCGCGCGGATGGATGGGCCCCAGCAGAAGACCGTACCGGGGATGTTCGAGCCAGCGCAGAAGGGCCGGGTCGCCGCCGGCCGCCCGCCGGCCGAGTCCGGGAAGGATGACGGTATCGAACTCCAGTCCCTTGGCGCGGTGGATGGTCATGATCTGCAAATGACCGTCCGCCTGCGCATCCGGGGCGGCAAACAGGCGGTGCAAACCATTGTCTAGATCGGCAAAATCGCGCAGATCGCCGCCATGATCGAGTTCTTCGAGCAACCCGAGAACGCGTTCGGCATCTTCCATGGCGGCCTCGTCGAGCAGCACCGGTCCGCCCAAGGCCAGCCAGCATCCCTCCACCATCTGCCGGAGACCGACCCGTCCCCGCTGCCGGCCGGCTCGGGCCAACAGGAAGGCGGCGCGCTCGGCCCGCCGCCGCCCGTCGGGCGAGAGGCGGGCCAGAATTTCCTGATCTTCGAGCAGCGACGCAATAGCGGCAGAACGCCCGCCGCAGAGAGCATGCAGATCGCCCAGGGTGAGGCCGCACCAGGGGGCGCGCAGTACCGTCAGCCACGCCAGGCGATCGTCCGGATGCAGCAGGGCGCGGGTCAGGCAGACCAGATCGCGGGCGACGGGCCGTTCGGTGAGCAGATCGACATCCTGCGCCTGGTAGCGTATGCCGGCTTGGCGCAGGGCGGGCAGAATGGCGCGCAGATGGCTGCGCGAGCGAACGAGAATCGCCACCGTATCCCCATTGGCCAGGCCCCGCTCGGCCAATTGGACCACCCGCTGCGCTTCCGCACTGTCGTTGCGCTCCGCCCAAGGATGGATCTCCACCGCCGCGCCGGGCAACAGGTCGTGAACGGCTTCGGCGGCCGACAGGGGGACGGCGCCGCGGGCGGCGTCCTCCGCAGCCGGAAAGAGTACGGCAAAGGCGGTGTTGACCCAGTCCACGATGCCCGCCTGGGAACGGAAATTGGCGCACAGACGAATACTATGCAACCGCATCTCCCCCACCCCTTTGCGGCGCGCGTGGAGAAACAGACCGACTTCGGCCTCCCGAAAGCGGTAGATCGACTGCATCGGGTCGCCGACCAGAAAGAGCGTCCTTGCGTCGCCGTCAGCCCAGCCTTCGGTGAGCATGCGCAACAGATCGAACTGCATGTGGGAGGTGTCCTGAAACTCATCGACCAGAATGTGTCGGAGGCGGTTGTCCAAGCGCAGCAGCAGGTCGGTCGGGCCATCTTCTTCCCCCACGGCCATTTGCGCCTTGAGGGCGATCTCGGCAAAATCGACGGCGCCTTCCTCGCGAAAAACCATCCAGAGTTCGGCGACGGTCAACGGCAGCAGATCGACCAGGGCGCGCAGCACCTCCCATTGCCCCTCTTCGTAAGCGACCGGCGGCAGAGCACGCACCCGACCCAGTTTTTCGACGACTTCGGCTTCGCCGGCGAGCCCATCGAGAACCCGCCGCATCCGCTCCTTCATACTCAGGCACGGCTCTTGTTTGCCGGCCGGGAAGCCGCAATTTTTATTGATGGCTTTGCGCAATCCGCCGTCGGCGGTCAGCAGCAGCTCGGCGATCCCCCGCCAGGCCGGCAGGTTGTCGGCGCTTGGGACAGGGAAGCCCGGCAGGGCGGCCAGATCGGCCAACAAACCGTCCTTGCCGTCGGCAATCAGGTTCGCCGCGGCAAAAGGCGCCAGTTCGGCCAGCTCGATGCGCACCGCAACGGGGATCAGCTCGTTAATGGCGGCGAGTTCGTCCTCCACCAGCAACCGCAGGCCGTTTTCCAGCAGGGAGCGGTTTTCCTCCCCGCGCCGGCCGGCCAGATGGCGCAGCCATTGATCGCGCCGGGGGAGCATGCTCACCAGCAGATCGCGCAGGTGATCGAGACGGTTGTCGAGGTGCGCCAGCAACCGGGCGATTCCCGCATCCCCCTGCCCGAGGCGCTTCAGCGCGCGCTCGGCGGCCCGCCGGTACAGAGCGGCGGGCGCTTCGTGCACCCGGGGCATGCCGCCAAGGCGGCTGAGCCAGGGCATGCTGCGCACCAGGGAGGCGTTGAAGCCGTCTATGGTCTGGATGGAAAGGCGGCCCGGATTTTCCAGCAGGTTCCAACCGTGGCGCTTGTCTTGCCCCAGCGCGCCCCGAGCCAAGGACCAGGTCTGCGCCTCGTGCTCTTTTTCCGGACAGGGCCCGGTGGCCCGGGTCAGCGCCTGGAGCAGCCGGGTGCGCATCTCTCCAGCCGCCTTGCGGGTGAAGGTGATGGCGAGGATTTCTTCCGGGCGCTCAGTGACGGCCAGCAAGGCGAGAAAACGCCTGGTCAACAGCTCGGTTTTGCCGGAACCGGCCGGCGCCTGCACAACGCAGGAAATGGCCGGATCGATGGCCAGCCGCCGCTGCTCCAGATCGGGTACGGGTCGGCTCATGCGTCACCCCCTTCCGAGTTTTCCACCGCCGCATCCCCCCGCCGACAAAAAGAAGCATAATCGCAGAAGCGGCAGGCTTTTTCGCTGCCGACCGGATCGACGCCGGCCTCGCCCTCGGCGAAGGAGCGGGCCAGCGCATCGAGTTGCCGGCGCCAGCGATGCAGCAGCTCCGGCCACTCGATCCCCAGCTCTTCCCCCTTTTTCCAGGCGGTGAAGGCGGGAACCTTCGGCAGCACATCCGCTTCGACGGCTATTCCCTGAAAAGCGCACTTGCCCCGTCGCATGCCGGCAAAGGCCACAGCGGCTAAACTCGCGCTTTCCGCCCCCAAACCGTAAATCGGCAGTTGCGGTTCGATCAGACGATCGCCGATGAGATCGGCGGCATCCATCTGGCCGGTTTTGTAGTCGAGAACGACCAGCCGGCCATCCTCCAGACGATCAATACGGTCGATGCGGGTGGTGAAAGCCATCCCCCCGAAGGTCTCCGTGCACTCTTTTTCTTGCTCCAGCACGGTGAAGGAAGTCCGCCGCGCCTCGACCTGATCCAGCCACTCGCCAATGAGCAGCCGCAAGCGCGCCTTCTCCAGTTCGAGCAGGACCGGCTGGGAGTGCGTTCGTCCAGCGGGATAAAGAGCCTGCACCGCCCCGGCGAAACTCTCGTCGATGCGCTGTTGCCGCTCAGCGCCGGTGAGCGTCAGCAGCTCCCGTTGGGTTTTTGTCTGTGCCCAGAAAATTTCCATAACCTTGTGCAGCAGATTGCCCCGTTCCCGACTGTCCAGGCCGATGTCGGGAACCTCCAGCGCCACGACGCCCAGACGGTGCCGAACAAACGCACGAAAGGGACAAAGCGCCTGATCGCGCAGAATCGCCGTCCCGCCCCGCGTCCGTTCGCCGGGGGCAAGCGCGGGACCGGCCGCATCGGCGATCTCCTCGTGGGGAGGAGCATTCTGCCGCCAGAGCAGACGCGGCGCCAGGCTCGGCGCAATAGCCAGGTCGGCGGCGAGCAATGCGCCGATGAGCGGACTGGGCAAAAGCGTGGCGTCCCCTTCCCGCTGCGGATGGCTGAGAATCACCTGCGGAGCGGCGGCAAACAGCCGGTCGGCAACCTTGCGGGCGAAAACCGCCTCCCGGTCGGCATCGGCGTGCGGCATGCCGGCGGCACTCTGCAGCGCCGCCGGGAGGAAGGGATTGGGCCGGGGCGCCGCCGGCAGCGCGCCATCATGCAGCCCCATGACCCAGAGGTGACGAAAGCGCAGGCCGGCGGCTTCCAGAATGCCGACCACCTGTATCGGGCTTTCCGGCCCCTCGGGTTGGAACTCCGTCTCGACGGCCAGTCGGCGCAATAGGGCCAAGGCCTCGCTACGCCGCACCGGGCCGGATATCGGATCGAAGGCGGCAAGCTGCGACAGCACTTTTTCCCGAAAGGCCTTGATTGCCTGAAAATCGAGGCTGTCCAGAGGGCGCTCGCCGGGCCAGCCAACTTCCTGAAGAATTGCGGCGAAGCGACTCCCCCAGGCCCCCGGCAGGCGCGAAATGCGATCATGAGTCGCCGCGGCCAGATGCCTGAATATGGCGGCGGCGAAAGGCGCCCGCTCCTGTTGCGCAAGGGACTGCAAACGGGCCAGATTTACTTCGGCGGCGCCGCCGGCGCGCAGGTGCCGGTCAAGCCGGGCGCGGGCGGTTGCCTCGTGCACACTGCCGCCGAGATAGGGGGTGCGCAGGAGAAAACCGGCTTCGGGCAGAGCAAGGGTGGTTTCGGCGGCCAGGATCGCCAGAGCCGCCGCAATCGCGCCCTTGCCCGCCAGGGGCGTGCCGAGGGAGAGATTAAACCGATTCTCCTCGCCGCCCGGATGCACCTGCGCCGCCGGATCGATCTCCTCCCGGAAAATGCGATCGATCAGGGCGCGGTAGTTCTCCAGGTTCGGCACAACGATGCCGATATCCTCTTCTCCCGTCGCCAACAGGGTGCGCGCCCAACAGGCCGCCCGCCGCACCTCGTCGCGGGCATCGGCACAGGGCAGTCGCTGCAAAAGCCCCCGAGGCTCGGCCGGCGGCGACAGCACACGCACTGCGCGGCCGCAGGCGGTCATGGCCTCGGCCAGAGCGAGGAAGCGCGGCGGCAACTCGTCGAAGCCGACGAGCAGCACCTGGGAGGGTGTTGGCACCAGGTCCTGGGCGATGGCGGCAGCGACTTTCGCCACCAGCGCCGGGCGGTCGAGCCATCCTTCCTGGCGACGAAGCTCCAGGTAAGCGCGACGCCAGCGCAAAAAGGATTCGTGGTCGGCGGTCAAGGGCCAAGCGGCGGGATCGCCGCCATATTCATCGAGGAGGGCATGGGCTTCTTCGGCGCTGCGGGCGGTGCTGCCCGTCTGCAGCAGCTCCCTTGCGGCTCCGGCCGCGTCGGCCGCAATGATTTTTTCCCACACCATGCGCGCCTGCGGCGTGCCCAGCAGCCGCCACCCCTCGCCGAGAACATCGGCCGCCTGCTGCAGCCAAGCGTCGCCACTGGCAATAGCGGGGCTCACCCAGACCCTGTGCCCGGCCGTCACCTGCTGTGCGTCGAACTGCCGGCGCAAGCGCCGGGCCAGGCGCTTGGTGGCCGTCAGCACCAGTGCACCGCTGGCGGCCCAAGCCAGGATGTCGGTTTCCATGGCGTCGGTAGGGATCATAAACGTTTGGCCGGGGGGAAAAGCGGCCGCAACCACCGGACGACAATCAGCACGGCGCCGGCGCCGACCGCGTCGGCCGCCAAATCCATCCACTCGGCGGCGCGAACGGTGGAAAATGCGCCCTGCGCAAGCTCCAGCAGTCCTCCGAACAAAACGGCCGTCGCAAAAGCCAGCAGCCAGGCGCTCCGCCAGCGAAAATAAGCCAGCAGAGCGTAGCCGGCCAGCGCGGTAAGCACAAAATAAGCGGCGGCGTGCTGGAATTTATCCCAGGACACCAGGGAAAAATCGAGCCGCGGCGGCGATGAGTGCAGCGACAGCCCCAAAATAATCGCCATCCAGAAGGCGAGAGGCAGAAAACGAAAAAGGCCGTGCAATATGAATTTCATTCAAGTTTACCGTCGAATTCGGGGTGGCTCAAGGGAAAGAAGGATAGCCTATTTTACCGCGTGGCGAAAGCACCGTCCGGCGACCTGATCCCATAAACCTTGACCTGTGACATTTTCTAAATATAATAAAGAGATATTAATTATAGGAGGACAAGCCATGATCGACCAGGATGGATTTATCAGCGCCGTTCGACTCTTGATCTTCGTTATGTGCCTGATAATCAGTATCGATTACTATCTCAATCTGGAAACCCGCAAGGATTCCAAAACCCAACCATCCGGCGCCTCGGAAACCCATGCCGTGCTGGCGGAAAACTCGATAGCCGCGACCAAGTTGCGCCAGGATCTCGACCAGGCGATGGCCCTGCTTGCAACCTGTTTCGGTTCGCCGATCCACCTGGACCAGGTCCGTTCCGAACCGATTACGATGACGGCTTATTCCTCGACGGTCGCCCAGTGTGACGATACGCCGCACATCACCGCTTCGATGCAGCCGGTGAGGCACGGCATCATTGCCGTTTCGGACGATCTGGTCAAGGAATTTGGTTTGCAGTTCGGGCAACGGGTGCTTATTCCCGGCCACGGCATTTTCGAGGTCCAGGACCGGATGCATCCGCGTTGGCGCCGCACCGTGGACATCTGGGTGGCCGACCGCAAGGCGGCGCTGCTCTTCGGCCGGCAAAAAGGCACGATGTTCTGGGTGGTTCCCGAGGGAAAAAGCGATAATACCATCGCCAAAGCAGACGGCAAATTGCAGGCGGTGGAATTCAGGAACCCGGGGAAAATACCGGAAACCTGATTTTCCGTCAGCGGGAAAAAGACCTTATCCCCGTTCGTACGGATCGAACAGCCGTTTGTATTCGTCCAGGGCGTAGCGGTCGGTCATGCCGGCGATATAGTCGCAGAAGACCCTTTCCTTGCCGAAAACCTCGTATTTGGCTTGAAGTTCCCCCGGCAGCAAGGAGGGGTGGTTTCGATAGCTTTCAAAAAGCCGGGAGAGAAAGCGTTCGGCCTTGACCCGCATCCGCTCGACTCGATAATGGCGATAAAGATTTTTGTGCAGAAATTTCTTCAGTTCGATATTCTTCCGCAGAATTTCGGGGCTGAACGCCACCAGATGTCCTGTCTGCCGACGCACCGCCTCAAGGCTGTCAATCCGATGATGCTCCAGACTACGGCGGGTGGTGCTCACCAGATCTTCGATCAGCGCTCCAATCAGATGACTGATCGTCTGATGGATATGCCTGGACTCATCGAGCCCCGGATATTTGCGCCCGACCCGGCCGAAGGTTTCCCGCCACAAATCGACGCCCTCGAGATCCGCCGGCGTGATAAAACCGGCTTTCAGGCCGTCGTCGATGTCATGGTTGTTGTAGGCGATCTCGTCGGCCAGATCGATGATCTGCGCCTCCAGGGTGGGGGGGACGCCCGGCTCGAATCCGCGCATCGCGTCGCTGCCGGCATGATCGTAATCGGAAGAATGCTTGATGATCCCCTCGCGGGTTTCCCAACAGAGGTTGAGACCATCAAAGCCGGGATAACGCTCCTCCAGCACCTCGACGATGCGCAGCGATTGCCGGTTGTGCTCGAAACCGCCAAAATCGGCCATTAAGCGGTTCAGGACTTCCTCTCCGGTATGGCCGAAGGGGGTGTGGCCGAGGTCGTGGGCGAGGGCAAGGGCTTCGGTGAGGTCTTCGTTGAGACGCAGGCGGCGGGCGATGCCGCGGGCGATCTGCGCCACTTCGAGGGAATGGGTCAGTCGGGTGCGGTAGTAGTCCCCTTCATGGTTGACGAAAACCTGCGTCTTGTACTCCAGGCGACGAAAGGCGGCGCAATGGATGATTCGGTCGCGGTCCCGTTCGAATCCCGGGCGATCGTCCTTGAAGTTTTCCGCAAACCTCCGGCCGCGGGATTCGCTGCCACGGGCCGCCCAGGCGGCCAGATCGGGTCTTTCCATGTTCATCTCCCCTGCTCGAAAAAATCGCCGCCAATGTAGCCTGTTTGCCGGTGAAGGGCAACTCCGGCCGGCGGCGGAAATTCTTGACGCCTATTTCCCCATGTGCTAGTTTTTCCCGGTGTTTTCGCGCATCTGCCGCATCCGGCAGGGCGAACAGGTGGGATAAATTGCGTATCGTCAGCGGCACCGCCAAAGGAAAAAACCTGGCCTCCTTCACCGGCCGCCAGATCCGTCCGACCTCCGACCGGGTGCGGGAGTCGATCTTCAATATCCTGTACAGCCATCTTGGCCCTTGCGCCGGAAAAAGCGTTCTCGATCTCTTTGCCGGCACCGGCGCCATGGCCATCGAGGCTTTGAGCCGCGGTGCACGGCGGGCGGTGCTGGTCGATTCCGGGCAGCAGGCCGCCCAGTTGATCCCGGCCAATCTGCGTGCCTGCCGGCTGGATGAAAAAGCCGTGTTTCACCGTTCGGGCGTACTGGAGACCCTGCCGCGCCTGAAACCCGAGCGTTTCGACCTTATTTTCCTCGATCCCCCCTATGGGCAAGGGCTGGCTGCGGGAACCATCCAGGCGATCGCCGACCACGATCTGCTGACGCCGGACGGCATTCTCTGCGCCGAAACCGCGCGGGAAGAAGAAGTTCCCGAACAAGCCGGACCGCTGGAATGGCTGCAGACACGCCGGTACGGCGCGACATCCGTGCACTTTTTTGCCCTCTTGCGCCCCGAGGCCTGACAACGATGAAAAAACGCATTGCCGTATATCCCGGTTCCTTCGATCCGATCACCTATGGGCACCTCGATATCATCCATCGCGGGCTGGAAGTATTCGATGAGGTGATTATCGCCGTCGCCCGCAATTCCGAAAAAAAGGAGCTGTTCACCACCGACGAGCGGCTTAGCCTGATTCGCCAGGCGCTGGATGGCACTCCCCGGCTGCGGGTCGACACCTTTGACGGATTGCTGGTTGAGTATGTGGTCAGGCAGGGGGCCAAGGTGATCCTGCGCGGCTTGCGGGCGGTTTCCGATTTCGAATACGAGTTCCAGATCGCCCAGATGAATCGTACCGTGCAGGAGCAGGTCGAGACATTGTTCATGATGACGGCGGTGCCGTACGGTTACCTGAGTTCGTCCATCGTCAAGGAAGTGGCATCCTTGCAGGGTCCGGTGGACTCCTTCGTGCCGCCGGTGGTGCGCCTGGCTCTGGAGGGAAAATTCGGTCGCCGCAAGGAGGAACCATGATTACCCGGGAGATGACCATTGCCCAGATCATCCGCACCTGGCCGCGAACCATCGCCGTATTCCGCCGTTTCGGCCTGGAGTGCATGGACTGCCAGATCGCCGAATTCGAGGCGGTCGAACACGGCGCCGGAGTGCACCGGGTCGATATCGAACAGCTGCTGGCGGAATTGAACGAGGCGGCGAAAGACTAGCCCGCAAACGTCAGTAATCCCCCGACTCAAGTTTTTCCACCAGCCGCACCAGGGCGTCGACCACCACTTTTTCCAGGCGGGCCCCCTTCTCCGCCGTCGCTTTTGCCGGATCCCCCCAGACGCCGCCGGGCCAGTACCGGCGCTTGTCCCGCACCAGAATTCCCGTCGGAAAAGTTGGATATTCCCGCTCCCCCCGTCCCTTGACCAGGTGCGGATGGCTGTGCAGAATCCGCGAGGTTTCGATCTCGCCGGCATGCGCGTCGTCCTGCGTTTCGATGATCCCCTTCCCTTCGCGACTGGCCAGCATGAACTCGGTCAGCACCGCGATGCGCAGATCGGCATGCCGCTGCAACAGCTCTTCGCCGGCATCCACCAGAGTGGAGGTGTGGGTCACGCCGGCATGACCGGTGAGCAGAATGAAATTGCGCAGCCCCTGGCGGTAGAGTCCTTCGACGATATCCAGAGCCAGGGCGCGCAAGGCGCCGGTGCCGATGGACAGCGTCCCCGGATGATCTCCGGTGGAGCGGCAGACCCCGTAGGGGATCGGCGGCGCGACGAAGATCGGTCGGCGTTCGGCCAGCCGGCGGCCGACCTCGACGGCATGCAGGGTGTCGGTGTTCAGGGGGAGATGGCTGCCGTGCTCTTCGGTGGAGCCGAAGGGGACAAGGACGGTGCGCGTCCTTTCCAGCCCGGCGACGAATTCGGGCATGGTCATCTCTTCAATCAGCATGGCTCACCTCCGCCGGTCATTGGACGCCGAGAAAACGATGCGTCTGCGGGATGACCCGGGTGGGCGGGTGAATCTTTGCCGCCAGGGTCTGCAGACCGAGCAGGGTCCGGCCGGAAACGCCGATCGCCCCGTCACGGGTCACCGCCTGCATAATCAGCGGCGTCGCCGGTGCAACTTCCCGCAGCAGGCGCGCGGCGGCTTCGATCTCCTCCGCCGAGGTCTCCTCGCCGACGACGATTTTCACCTGGCAATCGCGCTCGCGGGCCAGGGCCAGAAAAGCGCGATGCGCATCCCACGGGGTCGGCTCGCCCGTTTGCGAAGCGAGTTTGAAATCCATGGAAATATGGTCGAGGTGCGGCAGCAAAGGCGCCAGGGCGTCCGGCAGGGTGCCGTTGGTTTCCAGATGCGTCGGCAGGATTTCCCGCAGAGCCGGCAGCCATTCGGCCAGTATGGACGCCTGACACAGCGGTTCGCCGCCGGTCAGGCTGATCGAGTGGTGCACTCCGGGGAGGGTTTCCCGCCAGCGGAAAAGGATATTGTAAAGGATTTCCAGCGGCACCGGGTTGGGAAGACTGCGAAACTCTCCCGAGCCGGGGGCGTCTTCGACGCGGCAATTCGGTTGCGGCGCAAAGGGGGTGTCGCAGTAGTCGCAGGCCAGATTGCAACCGGCCAGACGGACAAAGATCTGCCGGCAGCCGACCAGCAGACCTTCTCCCTGAATCGAGGAAAAAACCTCGATCAATTGCGCTTCAGTCGAGGCTGTAGCTGGCATGGGCCTGATCCGATTCCCAGACGGTGACTTTCTCCACCTGTACATTGGCGCTGTTGAGGCGTTCGCCGATTTTCTCGAAGAGAAAACAGGCCATATTTTCCGAAGAGGGGCTGAGGGTGTCAAAAGGGGGTATATCATTGAGATATTTATGGTCGAGAAGACCGAGAACCTCTTTCGTTTCCCGCTTGAGAATCTTGAAATCGATGCCCAGCCCGGCCTTGTCGAGTTCGCGCGCGGCGACGGTGACTTCCACCTTCCAGTTGTGGCCATGCAGGTTCTCGCAGTCGCCCTGGTAATTGCGCAGGTTGTGGGCGGCGGCGAAATGGGTGTTGATGGTCAATCGGTACATCAGTCCTCCTCGGGGGATTGGGGAAATTCGATAATCTCGGCCAGTTCTTCGTCGCTGGTCGGCTGGGCGGGAATACGGTAGTCCTCGTTGGCCCACCGGCCAAGATCGATCATCCGGCACTTATCACTGCAAAACGGTCGAAACGGATTATCCTGCCAGGCGACGCGAACGCCGCAGCGCGGACAGGACACCAGCAGATTCTTCTTGTCGGTCATGGTTTATCCCTGTTTTCGGTTTTCTCCATTTGTAACATAAAAGGCGGGTCTTCGGCAGCCCGCCTCATCTATCCGCCGGCCCGTTTCACGACGTACCCGCGCGTTTTCAACTCGGCCAGCAATAGATCGGCGTGATCCCCCTGAATTTCGACGACTCCCTCCTTGACCGTGCCGCCGCAGCCGCAGCGGCGCTTGAGTTCCCCGGCAACTTCGCGAAGCGCGGCCCCTTGCAGCGGCAACCCGGTAATGACGGTGACCGTTTTGCCTCCCCTCCCCTTCGATTCGCGCCGGATGCGGACGATGCCGTCGCCGGCCGGGGCCGGTTTTTCTTTCTTGCAGACACACGCACTTTTGGCTTTGCCGCAGCCGGGACAAAGACGGCCCTGATCGGAAGAAAATACGGGTCGGGAGTTCTTCATAGCGGTCGCCTATTGTGCCGGGGTGATAGTGGCGTGCAAATGGTCGGTCATCGGCGGTTTTCTTGGTTAAGAGATCGATCTTCTATTCTCTGCTCAGCTCGTAATTGGTGTCGCGGCCCCCGCTTCCCCTTTCTGCAATATCCCGAACTACAGCAGTTGCAGAACATCCCGATAGGCGGTGTCTTGCGAGCATTTGACGATTTTGGCCCATTTGGTGGTGGTTCTTGCCCAGGGGATGATAACCGATATCAATATTTCCAATTTCCGAACTGGAGAAATTGCTGGAGTTTTTTCTCAACTTGGAGTTTGTGGAAGGCCAAGCCCATGCCGGGCGGATGTTCATTGTTGCCCGATGGAAGCGGAGAGATTACCCAGACTACCCTTCCTTGGCAGATTATCGGATTACTGTCCGGGAGAGATAGCTTGAGTTCCAGATTTTCTCCGAGGGGAAAAGGTTCATCGGTCTCTATAAATAACCCTCCCAAACTTACATTGACCGTGTGAGAAGATATGAATTCTGAAAACGAACCATTCTTTCTATAAAAGACTTGCATTTTAATCGGTATCCTCGGTGTCATACGCTTGTTGAGGATAATTTCCAGAATTGCTTTTATCTGCTCCTCTTGTATCGGTTTACTAAGGAAGGTTGAAACCCCCATTTTCTTTGCGATGGCAACCTTTTCATCATCTTTTTCCCCGGAAATCATGATGATCGGCAAAAATCTGCAACCCGGATAAGTTCTCACCTGCCTTGTAAATTCGAGACCATCCATACCGGGCATATTCAAATCCGTAATAATTAAATCAAATCTGGTTGTCTTGACTTTTTGGCAGGCATCCATGCCATTATCGACAGCCGTAACTTCATAATCAGCACGTTTCAATATTTGGCCGATTAAATCCAACATAAAGGGAGAATCGTCCAAAACAAGAATATTCTTTTTCATAAACCCTCAATTAGATAGCATTTCCCGAGAGAAAAACCGCTGGCCAGCAATGAGCTACAGCGGTTCCTTTATTTTTTACTTGCCTGACTAAATAAGGCGAAGCCAATGTAGATCATTCGCCATCACTGGTCAAGCATATCGGCAGGTTTGCCTCACCGGGCTCTATGTCTTTTTGGGAAAACGGTGCGATTCCATGGGCTTCGCCCAAGGATATGAAGACCGACCATATCCGGGGCACCGAGGATTACATCACAAATTTGGCGGTCAAGGAATCAACCACGAACAAGATCCCGGCCGGAGATCCTCCTCTTCGTCACTCGAAGCGGCATCCTGCGGTCACACCTTTCCTGTGGCGGTTGCGGATGTACCTGTCACCATCAATCAGGACCTGAAAGCGCTCGCGCTCAAGGCGGAGATAGACCCGAAGTCTGTGGCTTTTGCCTGGCGCACCTTCAGCCGGGAAATTCTGAACCAGTGCAGCAAGCAGGGAACGACGGTGCCAGTCAAGGCGCTACGCGCCATGCCTGGCGCACACGTGAAAAGGCCAGGCGAAATCGCCTGGCCTTTTAATTTTTCTGGAGCGGGAAACGGGATTCGAACCCGCGACCTTCAGCTTGGGAATCCCATCACGGTCTGAGCTGCCCTGCGTCTCAGGCCCTGCCACACTTCGAATTTTCCATGAAAACCCGGACTTGCGCCAGAGGCCTTCAGACTGCCTGGATGTGAAACCATGTCCGGAGTTGTCGGGTTTAGAACAATTTCCAGAACAGTGCCCAAAGCATCGCTGGCAAAAGACCGAGGTGAAAATAGCACGTAACTTCGAGAAAAGCCAAGCATTTCCAGACCCTCCCGCTTCCTGTCTCTGCCCTCTATTCAATGGCCAGTTCGTAGTTGGTGCCGCGGCCCCCCGCCTCCCCTTTTCGCAAAATCTCATACTCCACCAGCTGAAGAATGTCCCGATAGGCGGTGTCTTGTGAGCACTTGGCAATCTTGGCCCATTTAGTGGTGGTCAGCTTTCCCTCGAAGCCGTCCAGCAGCCGATTGAGCATCATGATATGCCGCTCGTTCAAGGCCCGGGAAGCATGCCTCTCCCAGAAACGGGCTTTCTGCAGGACCGTTTCCATGGTGAGTTCGGCGCGGTCCAGGGCGCGGCCCAGGCAATCCAGGAACCATTCCAGCCATGCGGTCACATCCATGGGGCCCTTCTGTGACCGCTCCAGGATGTCGTAGTAGGCACGGCGCTCCGCTTCGATTTGGGCGGACAGACTGTAGAAGCGATAGGCCGTCTGTTCCGAACGCGCCAGCGCCATGTCCCCTATGGCCCGGGCGATCCGACCGTTGCCATCGTCAAAGGGGTGGATCGTCACGAACCAGAAGTGCGCGAGGCCCGCCTTCAACACCGGATCAACGCCGCTGTTCTCGGTATTGAACCAGGCAAGAAACCTGTCCATTTCCCGGGGGACGCGCTCTGCCGGCGGCGCGACGTAGTGAATCTTCTCGTGCCCATAGGGGCCGGAGATCACCTGCATGGGGCCTTTGGCATCATCCCGCCAGGTTGCGGTCAGTATTTGATTCAAGCCGCTGCGCCCCGTCGGAAAGAGTGCTCCGTGCCACGCAAAAAGACGCTCGGCAGTGAGGGGCTCGGCATAGTTGCGGGTGGCATCCAGGAGCATTTCCACCACGCCGTCGACGTGGCGGTCGGACGGTATCAGCGCCACTGAGTCGATGCCAAGGCGCCGGGCAATCGAGGAGCGCACTTGGGCGGCGTTCAGGTGTTCGCCTTCGATCTCGCTGGATTTGACCACATCCTGGGTCAGCGTCGTAAGAAGGGCTTCGTCCCGCAGCTTGAAGCCCAGGGACTCCATGCGGCCTAGAAAGCGGCCTTGATGGTGTCGGACTTTGCCAAGGGGTCCTGCCAAATTCTCCAGATCATAGGACCAGTCAGGCCAATCCACACGTTCCCAAATAAACATGGTTTTTCTCCGCAAGATATGCGGACATAATGGGCTATTTTCTCCGCAATAGCAAGTTTTCTGTATTGATTCCTATGGATTTCGGGTTAGCAGTGCGATTGTGAAGACGAGGGGTGGGCTACATGCCATAGAGCTGCCTTAAATATGCCTGGTAAAGATAATCGCGCTCCCCGACGGTGACTTCTGCCGGTTTGACCCCAGAATACAGCTGCTTACCAATGTGGATGGCTTTCGCTAAGCTGGTTTCGTACACGAATCGACTGGCGATCACGTCCTTTTTCTTTGGGGATCCAAAGCATCCTTTTGTGAGCCAAGGGTTCAGCTCCTCATCAGAAGGTGCGATCATGACAAGGCGCTCGTATACGACTTGTCCCAGTCTCCTAACGCGTGCGGGATACCCGCAGAAATCAGCTCCATTTCGGGTCCGACGGCCATCGCCCAACTACGTACGAGTATGACCGCTTCGCTGAGTCTGCGTCCGGCCTCCAGCCATAGACTTGGTAAAGCTCCGCGGACCGTCTCCGGCGTCCCAACCCAGGAGACGCAGAGTTTTTTCGTCCTTTTCTTGTTCTGATACATCAGGGAGTTCGCCGCGATGGATACCGTGTGGCCGAACCGATAGGTATGAGAAAGGGTGTATTTCTGTGCGCCGCTGAAGAACTGTTGGCATATCCAGGTAACCGAGGTCGAGAGTCTCGAAAAACAGAGGGAAAATGCTCGCAAAAAGTAGTTAGAACAATTCTAGAACAATTGGCGGGTTTAGAACAGGAAAGGGGTTAGGCTTTGTGGCCTAACCCCTTGATTTCTCTGGAGCGGGAAACGGGATTCGAACCCGCGACCTTCAGCTTGGGAATCTGAAAAGGCATCTTTTACCATCCCGTACCCTGTGTTACAACCTTTTGTTTTTGAAAGATTTATTTGATTTATGTTTTTTTTGGGTATTGCCATTTTTTCCATTTTTTGTTACCTATGTGTTACCTAAATCAGGGCTACTGAGGGCAAGCCAGAAAGAAGTAATCACCATGCCAAAGATCAAATTGACACTTACGGCTGTCGACAAACTGCCGCTTGCAGGCAAGGGCCAACAGGTCGATTACTGGGACACCGACTTAAAAGGCTTTGGCTGTCGAGTCTCCTCTTCCTCAAAGACATACATTATCATGAAGCGTGTTAACGGTAAACAAACACGCGTCAATCTCGGGCGTCACGGGGTTATCAAAACGGACAGAGCACGAACCAAGGCAATCAGCACCTTGGCCCAGCTGAATGAAGGCGTTGATGTCAACAGGGAAAAAGCCAAAGAAAGAATCCGGGGTAACACCCTGGAAGAAGTCTTTGACAGTTATCTTTTATCCCGGCCCCAAATGAAACCGCATTCCATTCGAGTAGATCGCAGTCTTCTTAATTGCCATCTGTCTGACTGGAAGAAAAAGCCGATCAAGGATATTAC
>JBAYQP010000061.1:0-15513 GCA_041677125.1 Desulfuromonadales bacterium
CGACGTGACCGGGATCGTCGAGCTTCCGGAAGGGGTCGAAATGGTCATGCCTGGCGACAACATCGCCATGGTGGTGAACCTGATCACTCCGATCGCCATGGATAAGGAACTTCGTTTTGCCATCCGCGAAGGCGGCCGCACCGTCGGCGCCGGCGTCGTCAGCGAAATCGTCGAGTAAAGACACCGTGCGCTCCCCTGCCGGCGTTCCCGGCAGGGGGGTTGAAGGATAAAACTCATGCGGGACATCATCACCTTGGCTTGCACCGAGTGCAAGCAACGCAACTACACGAATACCAAAAACAAGAAAAACACCCCGGACAAGCTGGAGTTCAGCAAATACTGCCGGTTTTGTCGCAAGCACACTCCTCACCGCGAAACCAAGTAGCGCTCGGGGCGCAAGAGAGTCGATTCCGTTTGCAGGCCAGTAGCTCTAATGGCTAGAGCACCGGTCTCCAAAACCGGGTGTTGGGGGTTCGAGTCCCTCCTGGCCTGCCAATTTAAACGATTATCCTCGCTGGAGGTTTAGGCATAGTGATCGGAAAAACGACGGAGTTTCTCACCAACGTCCGAGGGGAGCTGAGCAAGGTTACTTGGCCTTCGCGCAAGGATACCTATGCTTCGACTCTGGCGGTTATTGTCCTTGTTCTGGCGGTGGCGGTTTTTCTCTGGGTCGTCGATTCGGCTCTTTCCGCGCTGATCCGCATCCTTCTCAGTTAACGAAACGGAGCGGTAACCGATGGCGATGAAATGGTACGGAGTGCATACGTACTCGGGCTACGAGAATAAGGTTAAACTCAACCTGGAGGAGCGAATTCGCGCCATGGGCGCGGAAGAGTCCTTCGGCCAGGTTCTTATTCCCTCGGAAACCGTTGTCGAGCTGAAAAAAGGCGAACGGCGCACTTCCACCCGAAAATTCTTCCCTGGCTACATCCTTGTGCAGATGGAGCTGAACAACGATACCTGGCATATCGTCAAGGAAACTCCCAAGGTAACCGGTTTTGTCGGTGGTCCCACCACGCCGTCGCCGATCCAGGACGAAGAAGTGAGCAAAATTACCACCCGCATGGAAGAGGGGGTGGAGCGTCCAAAGCCGAAGGTCGAATTCGAAGTGGGCGAAACGGTGCGCGTTATCGACGGTCCTTTCCTCAACTTCACCGGGGTGGTTGAAGACGTCAAGCCGGACAAAGGCAAGCTCAAGGTCATGGTCAGCATTTTTGGCCGCACAACCCCCGTCGAACTTGAATTCATCCAGGTGGAAAAAACCAGCTGATGCTTTTTTCGGGTTCAATGTTCAATGTTCAAGATCGTTCGGAAGAATCTTGAACATTGAACCTTGAACCTCGAATACCCTAAGTAAGGAGTCTTTTCATGGCCAAGAAGGTTGTTGGAATGATAAAATTGCAGATTCCCGCCGGCAAGGCGAACCCTTCGCCGCCGGTCGGCCCCGCTCTTGGTCAGCACGGGGTCAACATCATGGAATTCTGTAAAACGTTCAATGCCCGGACCCAGGGCGACGAAGGAATGGTCACTCCGGTGGTCATCACTGTTTATGCCGACCGTTCTTTCACTTTTATCACCAAGACCCCGCCCGCTGCCGTTTTGTTGGTCAAGGCAGCCAAGGTGCCGAAGGGCTCCGGGGTTCCGAACAAAGAAAAGGTCGGCAAGGTTACCCGGGACCAGGTCAGGGACATTGCCAAATTGAAATTGCCCGACCTCAATGCCTTTGATCTCGATGCGGCTGTTCGGACTATCGAAGGAACCGCCCGCAGCATGGGCATTGAAGTCGAATAAATATCGGCGGAATCTGGAGAATAGCCATGTCTGGGAAAAAACTTGATACAGCCAAAACCAAAATCGACCGCAGCCGGACCTACGTTTTGGAGGAGGCGATCGGTCTGGTGAAGGAATCGTCTTTCGCCAAATTCGATGAGACGGTGGATATATCGATTCGGCTGGGCGTCGATCCGCGCAAGGCCGACCAGATGGTCCGCGGCGCTGTCGTCCTCCCCAACGGGCTGGGTAAAACGGTGCGCGTTCTGGTTTTCGCCAAGGGCGAAAAAGTGGCCGAAGCGCGTGACGCAGGCGCCGATTTTATCGGAGCCGACGATCTCGTCGCCAAGATTCAGGGCGGCTGGTTCGATTTCGATACCGCAATTGCCACCCCCGATATGATGGGCACGGTTGGCAAAATCGGCAAAATCCTCGGCCCGCGCGGGCTTATGCCCAACCCCAAGGTCGGCACCGTCACCTTTGATGTGGGGCGCGCCGTCACCGAAGCAAAATCCGGTAAAATCACCTACCGAGTCGAGAAGGCCGGAATCGTGCATGCGCCCGTGGGCAAGGTTTCCTTCCCTGTAGAGAAATTGCATGAAAATGTGGTTTCTTTGGTCGATGCGCTGATCAAAGCCAAACCGTCCACGGCCAAAGGCTCGTACCTGAAGAAAGTCGCCCTTTCAAGCACCATGGGCCCGGGGGTCATCATTGACGTTCCCGCGCTACAGGCTTTGGTTAAATAAGTTTTTATCCGCTCCTGGTCAAAGACAGCAGGCATGCCCACCGGGCATTTAATGGAAAATCCCACCTGCCGAGGCTGAAAATGGTGTCGACGGCTGCGACCGTCTCTCTCCGTTACCTCTGACTGGGGCCGGGGCTCCAAAAAAGCCCCACATCATACAGAAAGGAGGAGAGAGGTTGAACAGAGACAACAAGGAACAACTCGTTTCCGAACTGGCGGCGAAACTTGGCACTGCCAAGGCTGCTTTTCTGGCCGATTATCGCGGGCTCAACGTCGAACAGGTGAATAAGCTGCGCAATGAATTGCGCGGTGTCGGCGTTGAATACCGGGTGGTCAAAAACACCCTGCTGCGCCTGGCGGCCAAAGGCACCGAAGTGGAATGTCTGTCCGGTTACCTTCAGGGCCCGACGGCAATCGCTATTTCGTCCGAGGACCCGGTCGCTCCGGCGAAGATTTTCGCCGAGTTCGCCAAGGCGAATGCCAAATTCGAACTCAAGGGCGGCGCCCTTGGCGGGAAAGTCATTTCCGCTGGTGAAATCCAGGCTCTGGCTGAGCTTCCCAGTCGGGAAGTGCTGCTGGGCCGCATGCTCGGCTCGATCAGTGCCCCGGCAACCAACTTTGTTGGCGTATTGGCTGCCGTCCCGCGCTCGCTTGTCCAGGTACTGGCCGCAATCGAGGAAAAGAAGGCTGCCTGATTGCTGACCGAAAAAATCGTATTTACCGACTACACCATATTTCGGAGGAGATGTTACAATGGCTGACGTGACCAAAGAGCAGGTAATTGAGTTTATCGAGAAAATGACCGTTCTGGAACTTTCCGGCCTGGTCAAAGAACTGGAAGAGAAGTTTGGCGTTTCCGCCGCCGCGCCGATGGCTGTTGCCGCCGCTCCCGCTGCCGCCGCCGCTCCGGTCGAGGAAAAGGATGAGTTCGACGTCATTCTTTCGGCCGCCGGTGACAAGAAGATTAACGTCATCAAGGTTGTTCGTACGGCCACCGGTCTTGGCTTGAAAGAAGCCAAGGACCTGGTCGATGGCGCTCCCCAGCCTGTTAAGCAAGGGGTGGCCAAAGCCGAGGCCGAGGAACTCAAAAAGCAACTGGTGGAAGCCGGCGCCACCGTGGAGCTCAAATAGTTTCAAAGTATATAGCACCACCGGTAGCCAAGGTCGCTGCGTGCGACCTTGGCTATTCTAATTTCGTAAATACAAGGAGAAAACATGGCTTATTCGATCGCGAATAACCAGCTTCTGCGGAAACATTTTGCCGAGATCAAGAAGATCATCGACATCCCCAATCTGATCGATATCCAGAAGAACTCGTACAAGCGTTTTCTGCAGGCGGAACTTCCTCCTTCGGCGCGGCAGAACATCGGTCTCGAGGCCGTGTTTCGCTCCGTTTTTCCTATCCGTGATTTCAGCGAAACCTGCTCTCTCGAGTACGTCTCCTATGTGCTCGGCACGCCCAAATACGATGTCGACGAATGCCATCAGCGCGGCATGACTTTTGCCGCCCCGATGAAGGTTCGGGTGCGTCTTGTATCGTGGGATGTCGACAAGGAATCAGGTGTGCAGTCGATTCGCGATATCAAGGAGCAGGAGGTCTATTTTGGCGAAATTCCGCTGATGACCGAAAACGGCACCTTTATCATCAACGGTACTGAGCGGGTTATCGTCAGTCAGCTGCATCGTTCGCCCGGTGTTTTCTTCGATCACGACAAGGGCAAGACCCATTCCAGCGGCAAGATTCTCTACAGCGCCCGCGTGATTCCCTACCGCGGATCGTGGCTCGATTTCGATTTCGACCACAAGGATCTTCTCTATGTGCGCATCGACCGGCGGCGCAAACTGCCCGCCACCGTCCTGCTGAAAGCACTTGGGTACTCCGCCGAGGAACTGCTCAATTACTATTACGATATCGAGGAAATCGTTCGCGAAGGCGACGCCTATCAGAAAAAGGTCAACCTCGGCCTGCTGACTGGTCAGCGCGCTTATTATGATGTCGCCGCTCCGGACGGCGAGGTTCTCGTGCGCGCCAATCGGAAATTCACCAAGGCGGCCATCAAAAAACTGGCGGAAAAAGGGGTCGATTTCATCAAGATTCCCGAAGAGGCGGTCATCGGCAAATTCGCCTCCACGGATATCGTCGATATGTCCACCGGCGAGGTGATCGTCGAATGCAACGATGAAATCACCGCCAGTAAACTGCAGGAACTGCATGCCCGCGGTATCGATGAATTCAAGGTTCTGTTCATCGACAACCTGTATGTCGGTCCTTATCTTCGGGAGACGCTGCTGCTTGACCGCATCGCCACTCCGGAAGACGCCATGATTGAAATTTATCGCCGGCTGCGTCCCGGCGATCCGCCGACGATCAAGAGCGCCACCCTTCTCTTCGAGAGCCTTTTCTTCAACGCCGAGCGCTACGATCTCTCCACCGTCGGTCGTCTCAAGCTCAACTACAAGCTCGGCCTGGAGGCGCCCCTTGAACATACCACCCTCACCAAGGAGGATATCCTCCAGGTGGTGCGCTATCTGATCGATCTGCGCAACGGCAAAGGGGCGATCGACGATATCGACCACCTTGGCAACCGTAGGGTGCGCGCCGTTGGCGAGTTGCTGGAAAATCAGTACCGCGTCGGTCTGGTGCGCATGGAGCGGGCGATCAAGGAGCGGATGAGTCTGCAGGAAATCGACAGCTTGATGCCGCATGATCTGATCAACAGCAAGCCGGTCTCCGCAGTGGTCAAGGAATTTTTCGGTTCTTCGCAGCTCTCCCAGTTCATGGATCAGACCAATCCGCTCTCGGAGATCACCCACAAGCGGCGTCTGTCCGCCCTCGGACCAGGCGGCCTGACGCGCGAGCGCGCCGGTTTCGAGGTGCGCGACGTGCATCCGACCCATTACGGCCGGGTTTGTCCGATCGAGACGCCGGAGGGGCCGAATATTGGTCTTATCGCCTCTTTGTCCACCTATGCGCGGATCAATGAGCACGGCTTTGTCGAGACCCCCTACCGGATCGTCCGCGACGGCCACGTGTCCACGGATATTCGTTACTTCTCCGCGCTCGAGGAGGAAGGACACGCCATCGCCCAGGCGAACGCTCCGCTTACCCCGGAGGGCAACTTCGTCAATGAACTCGTCAATGCCCGTCAAAACGGCGAGTTCATGTTGATGAACCGGGAAGAGATCGAACTGATGGACGTGTCGCCCAAGCAGTTGGTCTCGGTCGCGGCGGCGCTTATCCCTTTTCTGGAGAACGACGACGCCAACCGCGCCCTGATGGGTTCCAACATGCAGCGTCAGGCCGTTCCGTTACTGCGTGCCGACGCCCCGTTGATCGGCACCGGGATGGAGCGGATCGTCGCCCACGACTCGGGGGCGGCGGTGGTTGCCCGGCACAACGGCACCGTCGAGAGTGTCGATGCCGCCCGTATTGTCGTCAAAATCGACGAGGGGGAGGTCGACGAATCGGGGACCGGGGTTGATATCTACAACCTGACCAAGTTCGCTCGCTCCAACCAGAACACTTGCCTCAATCAGAAGCCGATCGTCAAGGCCGGTGATCGCGTGAAGCGCGGCGAGATGATTGCCGACGGGCCTTCCACCGAATTCGGCGAACTTGCCCTGGGGCAGAATGTGCTGGTCGCATTCATGCCGTGGGAAGGGTACAATTTCGAGGACTCGATCCTTATCTCCGAAAAACTGGTCAAGGAAGACCGCTACACCTCGATTCACATTGAGGAATTCGAGTGCGTCGCCCGCGACACCAAGTTGGGGAAGGAGGAAATCACCGACGATATTCCCAACCTCGGCGAGGATTCCCTGAAGGACCTTGACGAAAGCGGTATCATTCGCATCGGCGCCGAAGTCAAGCCGGGCGACATTCTCGTCGGGAAAATCACCCCGAAGGGGGAAACCCAGCTGTCTCCCGAGGAGAAATTGCTGCGGGCCATTTTCGGCGAAAAAGCCGGCGACGTGCGCGACACCTCTTTGCGGGTGCCGCCCGGAGTCGAGGGGGTCGTCATCGGCGCGCGGGTCTTCTCCCGCAAGGGCTCGGACAAGGACAGTCGCACGGAACTGATCGAGCGGGCCGAGATCGACAAGTTGCGCAAGGACGAAGCGGACGAAATCCGGATCATTCGCGATGGCGCACGGGGCAAGCTGGCCTACCTGCTGGTTGGTCAGTCCTCGGCGATGGCGGTTACCGATCCGGCCGGCGAGGTTCTGCTCGGGAAGGGGAAAAAGATCACCGAGGAGGCGCTGGCCAAGATTCCTCTGCAGCAGTGGAAGGAAATTTCCCTGGTCAAGGCCGAGGATGCCGAAGAGAAGGTGGCCAATATCTTTGCCCGCCTGGCCGAACGCGAAGAGCTGATTCGCGCCGTTTTCGACGACAAGGTGGAAAAGCTCAAGCGTGGCGACGATCTTCCCCCCGGCGTCATCAAGATGGTTAAAGTCTATATCGCCATCAAGCGCAAGCTTTCGGTCGGTGACAAGATGGCCGGCCGGCACGGGAACAAGGGTGTCCTTTCGCGCATTCTGCCGCAGGAGGACATGCCGTACATGGAAGACGGCACACCGGTGGAAATTGTTCTCAATCCGCTGGGCGTCCCCTCCCGCATGAACGTCGGGCAGATTCTGGAAACGCATCTGGGTCTGGCGGCGCGGGGATTGGGCCTGCAGATCCAGAAGGTCCTGGACAATGGTTCCGGTACAACCGTGGTGCGGGAGAAGATCAAGGAGATTTACGGCACCCAGGAAATGGGGCGGTTCATCGATGCTCTTTCCGAGGACGAAATTCTCACGCTCGGCAATCGGCTGTCCCGCGGCGTGCCCATGGCATCCCCGGTTTTCGAGGGAGTGGACGAGGCGCAGATGAAGGCGGAAATGGCGCGCGCCGGCGCCGTCACCAGCGGCCAGATGACCTTGTACAATGGCAAGACCGGCGAAGCCTTCAAGGAGAAGGTCACCGTTGGCATTATGTACATGCTCAAGCTGCATCACCTGGTCGATGATAAAATCCATGCGCGTTCCATCGGTCCATACAGCCTGGTCACCCAGCAGCCCCTCGGCGGCAAGGCCCAATTCGGCGGCCAGCGGTTGGGCGAGATGGAGGTTTGGGCAATGGAAGCCTACGGCGCCGCGCATGCCCTGCAGGAGTTTCTCACCGTCAAGTCGGACGATGTCGCCGGACGGACCCGTATCTACGAGGCGATCGTCAAAGGGAAGCACACCCTGGAGGCCGGCCTGCCCGAGTCCTTCAACGTCTTGATCAAGGAATTGCAGTCCCTCTGTCTCGACGTGGAACTTCTGGAAGAAGAAGACTAAACCGAACGTCATCCCACAAGGAGGATGTGTCTTGGAAGATATTTTCAGCCTGTTTGAACGTCCGAAGGACCCTCTTAACTTCAACGCCATCCGGCTCTCTCTGGCTTCGCCGGAGAAGATCCGCGAGCGCTCCTTCGGCGAGGTGAAGAAGCCGGAGACGATTAATTACCGCACCTTCAAGCCCGAGCGCGACGGACTGTTCTGCGCCAAAATCTTCGGGCCGACCAAAGACTACGAGTGCAATTGCGGCAAGTACAAGCGCATGAAGCACCGTGGTATTGTCTGCGAAAAGTGCGGCGTCGAGGTTATTCCGAGCAAAGTGCGCCGGGAGCGGCTGGGGCACATCGACCTCGCCTGTCCGGTCGCCCACATCTGGTTTCTCAAGTCGCTGCCCTCGCGGATTTCCACTCTTCTTGACATGACGCTCAAGGAAGTGGAAAAAATCCTTTATTTCGAAGCCTACATGGTGATCGACAAGGGCGATACTCCTCTGCTCGTCGGGCAACTGCTCACCGAGGACAAGTACCGGGAGATGATGGAAGAGTTCCCCGGTCAGTTCAGCGCCGGCATGGGCGCCGAAGCGATCCGGGAGATCCTCTCCACTATCCAACTCGATGAACTGGCCGAACAGCTGCGCAGCGAAATGAAAGAGGCCGCCAGCGAAGCGCGGCGCAAAAAGGTTTCCAAGCGGCTGAAGGTGGTGGAAGCTTTTCGCGAGAGCGGCAACCGCCCCGAATGGATGATCCTCGAGACGGTTCCGGTGTTGCCGCCGGAACTGCGCCCCTTGGTGCCCCTGGACGGCGGCCGTTTCGCCACTTCCGATCTGAACGATCTTTATCGCCGGGTTATCAATCGCAACAACCGGCTCAAGCGTCTTCTCGAGTTGCGTGCTCCGGAGGTCATCATCCGCAATGAAAAGCGGATGTTGCAGGAGTCGGTCGACGCCTTGTTCGATAACGGTCGCCGCGGCCGGGCCATCACCGGTCCGAACAAGCGGCCCCTGAAGTCTCTCTCCGACATGCTGAAGGGAAAGGGCGGGCGTTTCCGCCAGAACCTGCTCGGTAAGCGCGTCGATTATTCCGGCCGCAGCGTCATCGTTGTCGGCCCGGAACTCAAGCTGCACCAATGCGGTCTGCCGAAGAAGATGGCCCTCGAATTGTTCAAGCCGTTTATTTACAACAAGCTTGAGGAGCGCGGCTACTGCACGACCATCAAGAGCGCCAAGAAGATGGTTGAAAAGGAGAAGCCGGAGGTATGGGATGTGCTCGAAGAGGTCATCAAGGAACACCCGGTGATGCTCAACCGTGCGCCGACCCTGCACCGCCTGGGTATCCAGGCTTTCGAGCCGGTTCTGATCGAGGGGAAAGCGATCCAACTGCATCCCCTGGTCTGCACCGCCTTTAACGCCGACTTCGACGGCGACCAGATGGCCGTCCATCTGCCCCTGTCCATCGAAAGCCAGATCGAGACCCGGGTGCTGATGATGTCCACCAATAACATCCTCTCCCCGGCCAACGGCAAGCCTATCATCGTCCCTTCCCAGGACATGGTTCTCGGCCTGTATTACATGACTCGGGAGCGGCTGTTCGTTAAGGGCGAAGGAAAGATCTTTGCCTCACCCGAAGAAGTGCGCATTGCCTACGACTCGGAAGAAATCGATTTGCAGGCGAAAATCAAGGTGCGCATGGAAAATAGCGAGGGCGGGCGCGAAATTATCGATACAACCACCGGCCGCATTCTGTTGCGGGAGATCCTCCCGGCGGCGATTCCTTTTGAATATATCAACCGGGTCATGGCGAAAAAGCAAGTGGCCGATCTGATCGACGCCTGCTTCCGGCTGGCCGGCAATAAGGAAACGGTCATTCTCGCCGATCGCCTGAAGGAAACCGGTTACCGCTTCTCGACCATCGCCGGCATCTCCATTTGTCTCGACGACATGCAGATCCCCTCCAACAAGGGGGATTTCATCACCAAGGCGGTTGAGGAGGTCAAGGAGATCCAGCAGCAGTACACGGAAGGCTTGATCACCGATGGCGAGCGCTACAACAAAGTCATCGACATCTGGGCCAAATGTACGGAAGATATCGCCCAGAACATGCTCTCCAATCTGTCTGTGGACGTCCTGACCTCCGAGGACGGACAAAGCGTCAAGGTACCCTCCTTCAACGCTATCCACATGATGGCCGATTCCGGAGCGCGCGGCAGCGCCCAGCAGATCCGGCAGCTTGCCGGTATGCGCGGCCTGATGGCGAAGCCGTCCGGAGAAATCATCGAAACGCCGATCACCGCCAATTTCCGCGAAGGATTGACGGTTCTGCAATATTTCATCTCGACCCATGGCGCCCGCAAGGGTCTGGCCGATACCGCCCTAAAGACCGCGAACTCAGGATACCTGACGCGCCGTCTGGTCGATGTCGCCCAGGATGCCATTATCACCGAGCACGATTGCGGCACCCTCGACGGCATCCAGGTTTCCTCCCTCACCGAGGGTGGCGAAATCATCGAGCCGCTGGGCGATCGTATCCTTGGCCGCACCGCCTTGGAGGACCTGCTTGATCCGCTGACCGGGGATATCCTGGTGGAGATGAATCAGGAGATCGACGAAAGCCTTGTTAAGAAAATCGACGATGCCGGTATCGAGAAGCTGAAAATTCGCTCGGTTCTTACCTGTCAGAGTCGCCGCGGCATCTGCGCCACCTGCTATGGTCGCGACTTGGCGCGCGGACACATGGTCAATCTCGGTGAAGCCGTCGGCGTTATCGCCGCGCAGTCCATCGGCGAACCGGGCACCCAGCTGACCATGCGGACCTTCCATATCGGTGGCACCGCTTCGCGACGCGCCGAGCAGACTTCTCTGGAAGCGCGTTTCGATGGAACGTTCAAATACATCAATTTGAACACGGTTGCCGACAATCATGGCAATCACATCGTCATGAACCGCAACGGCGAGGTGGCGGTCGTGGACGAAACCGGGCGCGAGCGCGAGCGCTACGGCGTCGTTTACGGCGCCAAGCTGCGCATTGCTGAGGAAGGTGCGGTTACGGCCGGCAGCATGATTGCCGAATGGGACCCCTACACCATGCCGATCCTGACCGAGATTTCAGGACGGGTTAAATTCGGCGATATCGTCGAAGGGGTTACCATGGAGGAGCAGGTCGACGAAGTCACCGGCCTCTCCCGAAAAGTCGTCATCGAAACCAAGTCCGCCGACCGGCGACCCCGTATCACTCTCAAGGATGAAGAGGGCCGCACGGTCAAGCTGCCAAACGGTGCGCCCGCCCGGTACATGCTGCCCGTTGGCGCCAACATCGCCGCCATCGAGGATTCGGTTGTCAATGCCGGCGATATTTTGGCTAAAATCCCGCGGGAAACGACCAAAACCAAAGACATCACCGGCGGTTTGCCCCGCGTTGCCGAGCTCTTCGAGGCGCGCAAGCCGAAGGAATTCGCCGTCATCACCGAGATCGACGGGGTGGTTTCGTTCGGCAAGGATTCCAAGGGTAAGCGCAAGGTGGTGGTGGCCCCCGAACTTGGCGAGGTAAAGGAATACCTCATCCCCAAGGGGAAACATATCAGTGTTCACGAGGGAGACCACGTCAAGGCCGGCGAGCCGCTGATGGATGGTTCGAGCAACCCCCACGACATTCTTCGGGTGCTCGGCGAGAAGGAACTCGCCAAGTATCTGGTCGATGAGGTGCAGGAGGTCTATCGCCTGCAGGGGGTCAAAATCAACGACAAGCATATCGAGGTGATCGTCCGGCAGATGCTGCGCCGGGTGCGTATCAAGGAGGTCGGCGATACCCGCTTCCTTCTTGAAGATCAGATCGAGCGCTGGGAGTTCGAGCAGGAAAACCGGCGCGCCATGGCCGAAGGTGGCCAACCGGCGGTCGGGGAGCCACTTATGCTGGGTATTACCAAGGCTTCCTTGTCCACCGAATCGTTTATTTCCGCAGCCTCTTTCCAGGAGACCACGAAAGTTCTCACGCAAGCGGCGATCGAAGGCAAGATCGACTATTTGCGCGGCCTGAAGGAGAACGTCATCATGGGGCGTCTTATTCCGGCCGGAACCGGGGTCTCCAAATACCGTGGCGTCAAGCTTCTCATCGAAGAGCCGGAGGAAAAACCGGAACCCCTTGGTCTCGACGACGAGGATTTCGATGAAATGATGCCGGAGATGATCGAGGCCGAAGGGGTTGAAAGCGAAGAGCAGGTCCTCGACTGAGGGTTTGTTCCGGCCCCCGGAAAAAATTCATCCTGGAGATAAAAACAGCTTGACAAGGGCAGGCTGGATTGTTAGATTCAGCGGGTTTTCCCCAGATGAAAGCAGCTTGCTCTTTAACTTTAAGAATATAGTGATTTCGGGAGTATGTAGATGCCGACTATTAACCAGTTGATCCGCAAGGGACGTGAAAAAAAGGTGAGTAATTCCACTGCGCCGGCGCTGAAGGGGAACCCCCAGAAGCGCGGAGTGTGCACCCGCGTCTATACCACCACACCCAAAAAGCCGAACTCGGCTTTGCGCAAGGTTGCCCGCGTGCGCCTGACCAATGGCATCGTGGTTTCTTCCTACATCCCCGGCGTTGGTCACAATCTGCAGGAGCACTCGGTGGTCCTGATCCGTGGCGGTCGTGTTAAGGACTTGCCGGGTGTGCGCTATCATATCGTTCGCGGCACTCTCGACTTGGCTGGTGTCAAGGGACGGATGAAGAGTCGGTCGAAATATGGCGCCAAGCGGCCTAAATAATCGGAGCCTGAGAGGACGTTATGCCGAGAAGAAGAGAAGTTGCCAAGCGGGTTATCCTGCCTGATCCCAAATTCAACGATCGACTGGTCGCCAAATTCATGAACTGCATTATGCTTGACGGCAAGAAGAGCACTGCGGAGCAGATTGTTTATGGCGCTTTTGACCTCATCGCCAATCGCACCAGCGACGATCCCCTTGCCCTTTTCAAAAAGGCTATGGAAAACGTTCGGCCGCTGCTGGAAGTCAAGTCTCGTCGTGTGGGCGGCTCGACCTATCAGGTGCCGGTAGAGGTTCGCTCGGAGCGCCGGAATGCCTTGGCCATGCGTTGGATCATGATTTATGCCCGTGGTCGCGGTGAGAAGACGATGCAGGAGCGTTTGGCTGGCGAGCTTCTCGATGCAGCCAACAATCGTGGCTCCGCGGTTAAGAAGAAGGAAGACACTCATCGTATGGCCGAAGCCAACAAGGCTTTCGCGCATTACCGCTGGTAACCGGGCCGACCCGCCTGACCCCCTGGAAGGAATTTCGTTGTGGCACGCTTAGTACCTCTGTCAAAAACCCGCAATATCGGCATCATGGCGCATATCGATGCGGGCAAGACGACGACCACCGAACGCATTCTTTATTATACTGGCGTTTCTCATAGGATCGGCGAAGTCCATGATGGCGCTGCCACTATGGACTGGATGGCGCAGGAGCAGGAGCGCGGCATCACCATTACCTCGGCCGCAACCACCTGTTTCTGGCGCGACCATCGCGTCAATATCATCGATACCCCGGGTCACGTTGATTTCACCATTGAGGTCGAGCGTTCGCTGAAGGTGCTCGACGGCTCGGTGGCGGTTTTCTGCTCTGTCGGCGGCGTCGAGCCGCAATCGGAAACCGTTTGGCGTCAGGCGGACAAGTATCACGTTCCCCGTATTGCTTTTATCAACAAGATGGACCGTATCGGCGCCGACTTCAACCGTGGCGTGCAGATGATGCGTGACCGTCTCGGGGCCAATCCGGTCCCGATTCAGGTTCCCATTGGCATGGAAGAAAACTTTCGCGGGGTCGTTGATCTCGTCGAGATGAAGGGGATTGTTTGGGACGACGAATCCCTGGGCGCCAAATATGAAGTCATTGATGTTCCCGCCGATCTGCAAGACGAGGCAGAAGAGGCGCGCGAAAAGCTGATCGAAGAGATCTCTTCCTATGACGAAGCTTTGATGGAAAAATACCTCGGCGGGGAGGAACTCTCCGTCGCCGAAATCAAAGCCGGCATCCGCAAGGCCACCATCGCTTTGCAGATCAATCCCGTGATCTGCGGCTCCTCCTTCAAAAACAAGGGCGTGCAGAATCTTCTGGACGCCGTCATCGAATATATGCCGGCTCCGCTCGACGTTCCTGCGATCAAAGGGACGATTCCCGCTACGGCCGAAGAAACCGAGCGCGCGGCCGACGATAACGCGCCCTTTGCCGCTCTCGCCTTCAAAATCATGACCGACCCCTTCGTTGGCCAGCTCACCTTTTTTCGCGTCTATTCCGGAGTGGTCGAGTCGGGTGCGCATGTACTCAACTCCACCAAGGGCAAGAAGGAGCGCGTTGGCCGCCTGTTGAAGATGCACGCCAATAAGCGTGAGGAAATCAAACAGGTCTATGCCGGCGACATCGCTGCTGCGGTCGGACTGAAATATACCTCGACCGGCGATACTCTCTGCGATGAGAAGAGCGAGGTCCTGCTCGAATCGATGGATTTTCCCGAGCCGGTCATCCACATTGCCGTCGAGCCGAAAACGAAGGCCGACCAGGAAAAGATGGGCACCGCTCTGCAAAAACTTTTGCAGGAAGACCCGTCTTTGGGTGTGCGCACCGACGAAGAGACCGGGCAGACGATCCTTTCCGGCATGGGCGAGCTGCATCTTGAGATCATCATCGACCGCATGATGCGTGAGTTCAAGGTCGCCTGCAACGTCGGCGCGCCGCAGGTCGCCTATCGCGAAACGATCACCCGAAAAGTAGAGGTGCAGGGCAAGTTCGTACGCCAGTCGGGTGGCCGTGGCCAATATGGCGACTGCTGGCTGCGCATCGAGCCTCTTGAGCCTGGAAGCGGCTTCCAGTTCGTGGACGAAATCAAGGGCGGCGTCATTCCCAAGGAATATATCCCGGCTGTCGGCCGAGGCGCCGAGGAGGCGTCGCAGAACGGTATCATGGCCGGGTTCCCCATGGTCGATATCAAGGTGGCCTGTTTCGATGGTTCTTATCACGATGTCGACTCTTCCGAGATGGCATTCAAAATTGCCGGGTCCATGGGTTTCAAAGAGGGTGCAGCCAAGGCTGGTCCCGTTCTGCTGGAGCCGATCATGGCGGTCGAGGTCGTCGTTCCCGAAGAATATATGGGCGATGTCATGGGCGACCTCAATAGCCGCCGCGGCCGAATCATGGGAATGGACTCCCGTGGTGGGGCGCAGGTGATCAATTCCCACATTCCGCTGGCGAACATGTTTGGCTATTCCACAGATTTGCGCAGCGCCACCCAGGGCCGCGCCACTTATTCCATGGTGTTCGATCATTACGAGCCGGTACCGAAAGCAATTGCCGAAGAGGTAATTGCCAAGGTCAAAGGTTAACCTGAGGAGGCTTTCCAATGGCCAAGGCCAAATTTGAAAGAACCAAGCCCCATGTCAACATCGGGACAATTGGTCACGTAGACCACGGCAAGACGACCTTGACCGCCGCCATTACCAAAGTAATGGCCGCCAGGGGGTTGGCCGATTTCAAGGGGTTCGATTCCATTGACAATGCTCCCGAGGAGCGCGAGCGCGGCATCACCATCGCCACCTCGCACGTGGAATACCAGACCGATACGCGGCACTATGCCCACGTCGACTGCCCGGGCCACGCCGACTACGTGAAGAACATGATCACCGGCGCGGCGCAGATGGACGGCGCC
>JBAYQP010000062.1:0-15246 GCA_041677125.1 Desulfuromonadales bacterium
AACAGACCGGCCAGCGTCATTTTCATCATCCGTTTCATAATTTCCTCCTCTGTTGGTTGCTTGTCCTTGGTTAGTGCATCGGCCGTGCCGCAATTGGGAAATATTCAATATAGTTCATAACCATGTGAAAACATTGAGCAATTGATGAAGCTCATCCAGCAACTAGAACAGTGTTTATAATCTAGATGTATAAAAAGAATATTCATCTGGAGCGTGGAAAACGACCCGACAAGATCAAACATCGGTGGCGCAATGTCGGCGTAAGCGGTAGCTGCGGGTCAATACGAGCGGTCGGCAAGGGTGTATGAAATCGATATACGGTCGCGGCGGATATTTATACGGGTAAGACAGGTGATCGATGGACAGCCATTTTCAGGCAGTTTTCCTTTGGGGAAATCCCGAAAAACTTGTATAAAGGCGAAAAAATCATGATTCAACAGACCGGGAGGTCGGCAATGCTTCATATCAGCGAGCGCAAGCGGCTTTATACATTCTTTGCGCTTCTTTTCAGCTATCCGGATCAGGAGCTGATCGACTTTCTCCAGACGGGAGAAGGCCGGGAAACCGCCGCTTTGTTGCCGGAGGCGCCGCCTCGACCGGCGGGTTTGTTTACCCTGCGCGCGTTGGAGATCGCCTACACCGGCCTTTTTCTCAGCCGCCTCGGCGGCGTGCCGGCGCCCCTGTACGGCAGTGTTTACCTCGAACGGGACCGACAGCTCATGGGGGAAACGACCCGGCAGGTGGCGGCCGCCTACCGGGGCGAGGGGCTGGCTCTGGAGGGCAACAGCGAGCCGCCGGATCATCTGGCCACCGAACTTGAGTTTCTCTACTATCTGGTCGAGCAGGAAGAAGCGTCCCTGGCGCGGCGCGATCTGACCGCCGCCCGCGCCGCCCGCAGCAGTCAACGCGAATTCTGCCAAAAGTATCTGCATCCCTGGATGGCGGAATTTCGTCGGCGCGTCGAAGAGGATGCGGAAGCGCACCCCCTTTACCGCTGGGGCGCCCGGTTGCTGGAAGATTTCTGTCGGCTGGAGCGGGACTGGCTGGAAAAATCCGCCTGAAGCGCCCGTCGCACCTTCGATGTTTTGCCAGCACAGGAGGTTTCAATTTACTCGCCGAACTCGATGCGGCCACCGCAGCGTTCTCCCGCCAGGCGGCGGCGCTGCAGAAGGAAGTCAGCGCTTTTGGCACGAAAAAAATGCGCCCGCGATGGAGGATTAAACCCGGCCGCAAGCCGATTGACAAACCCGGTTCTTTCCTTTAGAGTTCGTTTCCTACAATTCAAGCAACGTCTTTATCGAGAGTGGTGGAGGGAAAGGCCCTGCGAAGCCACAGCAACCGGTTCACCAAAGCCCGCGGGCGAAGGTGGACGCCAGGTGCTAAATCCTGTCCCGATTGGGGCAAGATGAGGACGGAGCCCGGCAGAGACGCTCGCCCGTATCCGCAAGGCCCCTTCCCATCGCAATGGTGAAGGGGTTTTTTAATTGGGGGAGCGAGTTTTTCTCCCCGTGGGGAATGTCGTTTGAACGCTTCCGTCGGCATCGTCAAAACCGAGTACGTTACCTTTGATGCCGAGCTGCAGCTGGAAAGCGGCCGTCTCCTCGGCCCCATAACCCTCGCCTACGAAACCTACGGCCGTCTCAACGCCGATCGCTCCAATGCCATTCTGGTCACCCACGCCTGGACCGGTGACGCGCATGCCGCCGGCCGGCACACCCCCGAAGATCGCCGGCCCGGCTGGTGGGACGACATGATCGGTCCGGGAAAGGTGCTCGACACCGACCGCTACTTTGTCCTTGCCTCCAATGTCATCGGCTCCTGCAAAGGCTCCACCGGCCCGGCCAGCCACAACCCGCGCACCGGCCGTCCCTACAATCTCTCCTTCCCGGTGCTCATGGTCCGCGACATGGTGCGGGCGCAGAAGATGCTGGTCGATCACCTCGGGCTGCCGTCCCTGCTCACCGTCATCGGCGGCAGCATGGGGGCGATGCAGGCCTTGGAATGGGGGGTTCTGTATCCGGAGATGGTTCGCTCCATCGTGCCGATCGCCGGCACCGGCCGCACCTCGCCGATGGCCATCGCCCTCAACGCCGTCGCCCGGCAGGCGATCTTCAACGATCCAATGTGGAAAAAGGGCAATTACCGCCCGGAGCATCCCCCGGCCGACGGTCTTGCTTTGGCGCGCGCCATCGGCCACATTTCTTTTCTCTCCGACCCCTCCATGCATATGAAGTTCGGCCGGCGCTTCTCGGTGCGCGACGGTCTGTTCGAATTCTTCGGCCAGTTCGAGGTCGAGCGCTACCTGGAATACAACGGCGCCAACTTCGTCGAGCGCTTCGACACCAATTCCTTCCTCTATCTGGCCAAGGCCCTCGACCTCTATGATGTCGCCTGGAATTTCGACAGCCGCGAAGAGGCGCTTTCCCATCTGGCCTGCCCATCTCTGTGGTTCGCCTTCACCTCCGACTGGCTCTACCCCCCCGATCAGACCGAAGAGGTGGTGAATCTCCTGCGCAAGCTGAAGCGGCCGGTGGAATATCACCTGATCGATTCCAACTACGGGCACGATTCGTTTCTCGTCGAGCCGGAGAAGTTCACCCCTTATGTCGTCGATTTCCTGCGGCGGATTTCTGCCGAAGCGGAGCAGGGCGGGAACGCCTGAAATGCTCACCGCTCGATCGCTGCGCTCACTTAAGGCGCAGGGGCGCAGAGAACATCTTGACGCAAAACTGTTTTAACCGGGATACACAGGATAAACAGGATTAGAATCCCTGCTTTGGCTTGATCCTGATCATCCTGAATATCTTTGTAGGATTTTGAGGTTTATCTTTACGGCTTTGCGCCTTTGCGGTGAAATGCCGTGGCGGGTTTCTGCCGGGCTTCAGTTTTCTTCGGCAAAAAGATCGAGCTGAGCATATTGCGGGTCGGCGATTTTGAAGGGGAGGGGGAGAAACCGGGGGCAGTCGAGCAGGAGGATGCCGGCCTGCTGGCGGCAGACGCGCACGCACCGGCGGCAGAGTTTGTTGCTTTTGTCGCGTTCGAGCTTCATTTCCCTCGGCATTTCAATCTCCGCGACGCACTTCCCGCGCCGCTTCCGGCTGGCGCAGAACCGTGCCGATCGCCTCCTTCAGGCGCGCCATGCCCTCTGCTTCCGGCTCAATGTCGATCTCGATGCGGTCCGCCGGGCGGGTATGCTCATAGAGTGGATCGTAATAGCGGACCATCAGTTCCCGCGCTAGCGCCTCCCATTCCCCAGCCTCAAGATGGGCCAGCAGCTGCTCCAGAATCTCGCCGCCCAGGCGGGGCTTGAGGGCTTGCAGCGGCCGGACGAAGGCGCTCTTCAGGCTGTCGCGGGCGGGATATTCGGCGAGGATGATGCGGGCGCGGCACTCCAGCGAAGCGTTCACCCACAGGGTTGTTTCACTCTGCAGCGCCTGGTAAACACGCGGCGGCAATACCAGCCGGCCGATGTGGCGGCTCTCCCCTTCCGCCAGGACATAACCGCCGGGCGGGACGCGCCGCAGCTCGTCCCAGAGCAGCGCCTCGAAGGCTTTCTGGCCGGGCTGCGGATCCAGACCCAAAGCGCCGAAGGCGCTGCCCCGGTGGTTGGCCAACCCCTCCAGATCGAGCACCGGATAGCCTTCCTCCCGCAGGCGCAGCAGCAGACGGGTTTTTCCCACCCCGGTCAGGCCGCGCAGCACCAGCACTCGCCCCCACTCTCCCGACTCGAAAAATGCCCGCACCAGAGCGCGAAAGGTCTTGTGCCCCCCGATCAACTGGCGCGCCGGAATGCCGGCGAGGTCGAGAAAGGTGGTGAGGGCGCGGCTGCGCATGCCGCCGCGCCAGCAGAAGACCACCACCGGCGGTTGGCCGCCGGTGAGGGCGGCATCGACCTGGCGAACCAGCGCCGGAATTTTCGGCGCCACCAGATCGACTCCCAGCCGACTGGCCACTCCTTTGCCCTTTTCCTTGTACACCAGGCCGACGCGCGCCCGCTCCTCGTTGTCAAAGAGCGGCACGTTGATCGCCCCGGGAATCGTCGCCTCGGCGAATTCGGCCGGCGTGCGGGCATCCACCAGCAACGCGCCGCGATTACGCAGGGCAAGGGCCTGTTCGAGGGAAATGGTCAACCCGGACATGGGGATGGGAATCCTTGAGAGGGGATAAATGGCAAAAACCACGCATTTATACCGGATTTCCGCTCCCGGCACAAGGCCCCCGCCGCCCATGATTTTTCGCCAACGGGGATAAAAAGCTCATTTGCCGGTTGACAACCCCAGGCTTATCGCCTATTGTTCGGAACCGTTGACGCGGGGTGGAGCAGTCCGGTAGCTCGTCGGGCTCATAACCCGAAGGTCGCAGGTTCGAATCCTGCCCCCGCAACCAAAAATACAAAGGGATCCGCAGAGATGTGGATCCCTTTTCGTTTGGCGCCAGGCTGGCGCGTAACGCCGTCTGGACCGCACATCAGGGTAATCTCCGCAGCCGCAACACCGTATACCCCCCTCCCATCTTCGCCCCCTTTATGACATCCACGCGTCAAAGCTGCCTGATCGAGCATCCAACTTGGCACCCTTAATTAAGTAGACGAGGCAAGGATGAAGTGGTTATTATCTCCGGAAGCATTTTGCGATAAAAAAAACGAATCCGTTCCATATCCGATAATTGACATATTCTGTCACGGGCCGGGTGTTTAAACAGGCGAACGAAAAACATTTTCAGGGGAATTCAAATGAAACAGACGAAGTTCGTTCGCCCGCCATGGTTCAAACTTGATGGCTCAATGATCATCGAGGGGGATGCCTATTACGCTCTCGGCCGCCTGCCGTCGCAATCAGTCCAGGCCGTTGTGACCTCTCCCCCCTACTGGGGTTTGCGCGATTACGAGATTGAAGGGCAGATAGGCCTTGAACCCACCCTCGACCAGTTTCTTAATCATCTCGTCGCGATCTTCTCCGAGATCAAGAGGGTGCTTCGCGACGATGGCACTTTGTGGCTGAATATCGGCGACAGTTATACCAGCGGCAATCGGGGGTATAGGGCGCCGGACAAGAAGAATCGCGCAAGGGCCATGAGCGTGCGCCCCGAGACACCCGAAGGTCTCAAGCCCAAGGATCTGATCGGCGTCCCCTGGCGGCTGGCATTTGCGCTACAAAACGATGGCTGGTTCCTCCGCAGCGATATCGTCTGGAACAAACCGAACGCCATGCCGGAAAGCGTCAAGGATCGTCCCACGCGCGCTCACGAATTTCTCTTCCTTTTTTCCAAATCGGAAAAATATTACTACGACCGGACGGCTGTTCTCGAAGAAAACGGGCGCAACCGCCGCTCCGTCTGGAATATAAACACATTGCCCTTCAGCGGCGCACATTTCGCGACCTTCCCCCCCAAACTGGTCGAGCCCTGCATCCTTGCGTCGAGCCGACCTGGTGATTATGTCCTTGATCCGTTTTTTGGCTCGGGAACGGTCGGTGTCGTTAGCCACGACCATGGCCGTAAATATGTCGGCATCGAACTGAATCCGGAATACATCTCATTGGCATCCGAACGTCTGTGCACTGGCGAAGACCGGGTTCTCAGGCTGGTTGTCTGATGAAGATGAAAATGCGTATCCCGGCCCCTCAGCAGCAGATCGATTTCTCTTTTGCCCTGGCCCAGATCCGCAGCCTCTTTCTTCAGGATGCCCTGCTGGAGACCATTGAACATCTTGATATCGCTCGCGTCGATCACGAGTTGAATGCAATTGTGCCGAAGCAGAGCCTCAAATCGCTGGCGCGGCAGGGAATGCGAGGGGAACTTGTATTCCCCGTGCCTTGCCTTTTGCAGGCAAATCCGCGACTCCTTGGTTATTATCGTCTTCTGCTTGGTTTCAGTCAGAAGGGCTTTTACGCTACGGAAACTGGTGTTTCCCGCTTCAAGGGGATGGAAGACAAGGGGATTCTTTCCCGCGGGAATGAGGCGTTGCTGCCGGAACTTTGCGCGGCGCTGATTCAGCCGTTGGCCTTCCTGATTGCCGGAATCGGCCCGGATCGGATCTCGCGCGAGTTCCTCGACGATTTGACCTTGCTTACGGTTGGACCGCAGCTGAAAGGTGGCGCCAACAATAAGATTGGCATTGCCGGCACTGTCAAGGTCTTCGAAATCATCCATGACATCGTCCGCCATGCGTCCGTTTCCTCAACCGCCAAAGAGATCGAAATTCTTAACGCTGCCGGCCGCAAGGTGCTCATCGAGTTTGCGTCCGATCCGGATATCATCATTCGGGAGCAGATGGATGTGGATTCGCTGCGGAATATCATCGCAATCGAGATTAAAGCCGGGACAGATTTTTCCAACATCACAACCGGATAGGAGAAGCGGAGAAGAGCCACCAGAAGGCGCGCAGCGTCGGATACCACGAATGCTGGACCGTCGTGAACGTCGATCGGATCGACATCGCCATGGCCCAGCGGGAATCGCCGTCCACAAACCGCTTTTATGGTCTCTCACGTCTTATGGCGAATGGAGACGATGAAGAATACCGAGATTTCAGAAACCGTATAATCTCGCTGACCGGGATTATACGCAACCCGGAAGTCCTCGGGTAGGCATTCGGGGCTTGCATTCCCTCCCCCGAATGCCACCATCTTGCCCTTGGCAACCTATCACTGCATAATCCTGCGATGAACAATTCCAATCGCTGTAAATTGTGCGGCGCAACGGCCGCCCCCCGCTACGACCTGCTGGACACCGTCGTCCGCGTCTGCGCCCGCTGCGATCTGCACTTCATCGACTATCTGGACGATCTTGAAGCGGCCGCTAAGCCGGGAGCCGCACTCCAGGACGCGGAGCGCCGGTACATCGAGGAGCGGCTCCCCGCGGCGGCGGCGCTCCTTGATTGGCGGATCGATCTGCTGCAGCGGTACCTGGAGTTGCCGGGCGCACGCATCCTGGATGTGGGCGCCGGGGTCGGGCAGTTTCTGCGGCGCCTGAAAGAGGCGGGAGCGGCGGGGGAGGGGATCGAACCGAGCCGCGTCCGGCGGCGGTTCGCGGCAGAAAAATTCGGCCTTCAGCTGCACGGCGCGCCGGTCGACGCCGCCGGCGGTCGGGAGGGATTGGGCGCGTTCGACGCCCTCACCCTGTGGGAGGTGATCGAGCACGTCAACGATCCGCTGGCGACCGTCCGCGCCGCCTGGCGGCTGCTGAAGCCGGGCGGGCTGCTGTTTGTGGAAACCCACTCCCGCGAGGTGCCGTCGTACCGCTTGAGCCAGTTTGTCCATCGACTGACCGGCGGGAGGATTTCCCTTTTCCTGCGCAATTTCTACGCTCCCATCCCCTTCGGCCACAAGCAGATCTTCACCCCCGGACAACTGACCGCGCTGCTCGAACAGAACGGCTTCCGCACGCTCTTTGCCGGCAGCGCCTATCCCGCCGACCTCTCCCCCTCGTTGCTTCGCCCGAAGGACAAAATCGTTGTCGTCGGTCAGAAACCGGCGACCGGGCTGGCGGACGGCTGATCCGGATTTTGCGTGTTTGAACTATGCGGTGCGGTGTCCAGCTGACCGAGCCGCCATCCGCGCACCGAATTGACAAGCCAGATGCCCTCAGCCCGCCGCAGATCCTCCAGGCGCACGATTTCCTCCCGGACCGTCCCTTCCTTCAGCAATTGAGCCCGCAGAGTTCCGCCGAGCAAGCCACATGCGACGGGTGGAGTGATCTGGATGCCGCCCAATTGCACGACCACATTGTAATGGCAGGCCTCGGTGATCTCCCCCCGTTCGTTCCACAGCAGCACCTCGTCGGCCTCGGGGCATTGCCGCCGCGCGCGCTCGTATGGGGCGCGATGGGTGGTCTTGTGAAAAAGGAGGGGGTCGGCCGAATCGACCGGGGTCGCCGCCACCCCGAGGCGCAGGGTTGGCGGCGCGGCATCAATGGTGATGGGGGCCGCCGCGCATTGCAGTTGACCATCGGCGGCGAGCAGGAGGCGAACCTTGTGCGGGACGGCGGGCAGGGACGCGGCGGTCTGCCGCAGAACGGCGCGGACCTCGGCGGCGTTGCAGGGGTAATCGAAATAGCCGGCCGACCCGGCCAGGCGGCGCAGGTGTTCGGCGAGCAGGGCGTAGCCCTTCGCCGGCGTCCAGAGAAGGGTTTCGAGCAGGAAAAAGTCGGGGATGCCGCGCTCGAGGATGCGTGCCTTGGTCAGGCATTCGCGGTATTCGGCGGCCGGCTGCGAACCCCAGGTGATGCCGGCGCCCACCCGGTATTCGCCGCGTTCCAGATCCCGATCGAAGAGCGCGGTGCGAATGGCGACCCCGAAGCAGGCGAGACCCTGCGGCCCGACGCGGCCGATGGCGCCGGTGTAGATGCGCCGCGGCTCCTGTTCCAGGGCGCGGATGATCTGCATCGTGCGCACCTTCGGCGCGCCGGTGATGGAGGCGCAGGGGAAGAGGGCGGTGAAGATCTCGGCGAGGGACGCGGCGCTGCGCGTCGTGGCGGCGGAGGTCATCTGCCAGACCGTCGGATATTTCTCGATGGCGAACAGGTCGCCGACCTCGACCGGCCCCAGCCGGCCCAGATCGTTGCGCACCATGTCGAGGATCATCACGTTTTCCGCCCGGTTCTTCGCCGAGTGGCGCAGGGCGCTGCCCCGTCCCCGGTCCTCGGCCACGGTGCGACCGCGCGGCGCCGTCCCCTTCATCGGCCGGCAGAGAAGGCGTTCTTTCTCCCGGGAAAAAAACAGCTCCGGCGAGGCCGAGCAGATGATGAAGCGGCCGGTGTCCAGGTAAGCGGCGTGTCCGGCCCGCTGGCCATGGACCAAATCGAGGAAGAAGGGCCAGGGGGCGACGGCGTCGTCGCAGAACAGGGGAAAGGTGAAATTGGCCTGATACGTTTCCCCCCGGCGGATATGCGCTTTGATCGCGGCGATCTGGCGGGCGAAGGTCGACGCCGCGAGGGCCGGCTGCCAGCGCGGGCGCGCGAAACTGGCCGGCGGAGGAGGCAGTGCAATGGGTTGCGGCGGCTCGAAAATGCCGAACCAGGCGAGGGGGAAATCATCGTGCGCACAGACTTCCAGCGCCGGGTCGAAGGCCGGGGCCGCCTCATAGGCGACGAATCCGGCGGCGTGCCGACCGGCGGCGGTGGCTGCTTCGACCTGGTCGAGAACCGTTTTTACCTCTTCCGGACGCCGGGCGACGAGGGTGCGCTGCGGACGGGAAAAACGCAGCCAGCCGCCACGCTGGGCATCGTAGAGGATGACGCTGCCTGGTGCGGGGCGGTTCATGACAACGCGATGAAGACCGGCAACGGCGCGCCGATCGTGGGACGATGAAGGTTTGTTGACTTCACTTCGGCGCGGCGAAACGGTTGCGGTGGATTTTGCCCCACGGCAGGGATTCGCGGGCATGGCCCGGCAACGGGTCGGCCGGATGGCCGATGCCGACGATAGACAGAACGCGCTGTCCGGCCGGCAGGTGCAGGAGGGATTTGAGATAGTCCTCGGCAGAGCCCCCGTCCGGGCGCTGGCGCCGGCGAATCTGCACCCAGCAACTGCCGAGGCCGATCGATTCGGCGGCCATCTGCAGCAGGATGGCGGCGATGGCGCAATCCTCGATCCAGACGTCGCAGCGTTCGGGGTCGCCGGCGACGACCACCGCCAGGGGCGCGTCGGCGATAAAGGCCGCGCCGTGCGCCTTGGCTGTCCCCAGCTTCTTCAGCAGCTCCGGCTCGTCGACGACGATGAATTCCCAGGGGCGGCGCCCGCGCGAGGACGGGGCGCGCAGCAGCGCCTCCAGCAGAATATCCACTTTTTCCGGCTCGACGGCGCGTCTTGCGTATTTCCGGACGCTACGCCGCTTTTGCAGCAGATCCAGCAGCATGGTGTCTCCTTGGGAAACGGCTGTTTTCAGCCGCCCTCTCCCTGCAGAAAGATCTTGCCGGGGTTGAGGATGTTTTTCGGATCGAGGGCGCGCTTGATCGTCGTCATGTAAGCCACCGCCATCGGGTCGAGCTCCATGGGAATATAGGGCGCCTTGGTGATGCCGACGCCGTGCTCGCCGCTCATCGTTCCCCCCAGGGCGAGGGCGGCGGCGAAAACCTCTTCGATGGCTTTTTCCGCCTTCGCCATCTCGCCTTCCACCTTGCGGTCGATCATCACGTTGACATGGATGTTGCCGTCGCCGGCATGGCCGAAATTGACGATGGGGATGGCGTGGCGGTTGGCGATCTCCTCGACCTTGCGGATCATGTCGGGAACCTTCGACCGCGGCACGCAGATGTCCTCGTTGAACTTGTCGGGATTGACCTTGCGCAGGCTGGCCGAGACGCTGCGGCGCACCTTCCAGATTTCGTCGCTTTCGGCGGCGGTCTGCGCCACCCGCGTCTCCACCACGCCGAGGTCGGCGACGATCTCCAGAATCTTCCGCGCCTGGCGTTCGATCAGGTCCTTGTCGCCGTCCACCTCGACAATAAGCACCGCCCGCGCCGCTTCCGGCAGTTCCAGGCTCGTCGCTTTGCGCACGCAGTCGAGGGTGGCGGCGTCCATGAATTCCAGGGTGGTGGGAATGATCTTGCCGCCGATAATGGCCGAGACTCCCTTGGCCGCTCCGTCGATGGAGTCGAAGATGATCAGCATCGTCTTTTTCGCTTCGGGCAGCGGCAGCAGTTTGATGACGATTTTGGTGATGACCCCCAGGGTCCCTTCCGAGCCGCACATCAGCTTGGTCAGGTCATAGCCGACCACTCCCTTCATGGTCTCGCCGCCGGTGCGGATGACGTCCCCCTGCGGCGTGACGACCTCCAGACCGAGGATGTAGTCCTTGGTCACGCCGTACTTGACGCAGCGCGGTCCGCCGGCGCATTCGGCGACGTTGCCGCCCAAGGTGGAGAACTTCAGCGAGGCCGGGTCGGGCGGATAGAAGAGACCGAGCTTTTCCACCGCGATCTGGAACTGTTCGGTGACCACGCCCGGTTCGACCTCGGCCACCAGGTTTTCGGTGTCGATGCGCAGGATCTTGTCGAGGCGCGAGGTGACGACGACGATGCCGCCGCCGACCGGCAGGCTGCCGCCAGAAAAACCGCTGCCCGCGCCGCGGGGAAAGACCGGGATTCCTTCGCCGTTGGCCAGTTTGAGAATGCGGCCGATCTGCTGCGCATCGGCGGGAAACAGAACGACGTCCGGCATGAATTTCTGCTGCGTGGCGTCGTAGGAATAGCAGAGCAGATCGGCTTTTTCGGCGGTGATGTTCTCCTTGCCGACGATCTCCTGCAGGGCCTTGATGATGCGTGGTTCGAGCATGGGTGGGAACCTCCGTAAAGCGTGATCCGTAATCTCCGATCACGGATCACGCGCTCTTAGGCCTTCTCCGGCTTCAAAGGCAGCACCGTGCCGCCATCGGGAATGACGACGATCTTCGGCTTGGGCGGCAGTTTCGCCAAAGCCAGCTGCAGCGCCGCATCGAGATCCGCCGCTTTCTCCATCCCCATCCCTTTTGTCTCCTCCTCGCCGAATTCGCTGACCAGAATAACCCGGTAGCGTTCGGTTTTCAGGCGGGTGGAATAGGCGGTCTGGCCGTTTATTTCGTAGTGGGCGCGCAGCGCCGTCTCGAATTCCTTCAGGTCGCGGTGGCGAAACCAGGAGTAGAAGGTCTTGTTGCCGAAGCCGTCCGGACAGGCGGCGAGCAGGATGATGGCGCCGCCGGCGCGCAGGACGCCGACCCCATAGTCGAGAGCCTTGTGCGCCTGGATGAAATTGATGTCCTTGGGCTGGCCGCCGCAGGAGACCACCGCCAGGTCGGCGGCCTCCTCCAGTTGCACGCTGTAGAGCCGCCGCACCATCTCGCAGCCGGCCAGGTGCGCCACTTCCAGATCGCCGCAAAAAACCGCGAGTATCTCCTTGTGTGGCGAGAGGACGGTATTGAGCAGGAAATCCGGCTCGATCATCCGCGCCGCTTCCAGCATCGCCGCATGCACCGGGTTGCCGTCGAGAACGCCGGTTGCCGCCAGCGGATGCTTGCCGCCGACCTCGGGCGGGTTGAGAACGGAAAAGTGGCTGGCCATGCAGGTTTCGCGCGCCGCCACGCCGGGAACCAGACCCTTGCGGCCGCCGCCGAAACCGGCGAAGTAGTGGAAGCCTATGGTGCCGGTGACGATCACCCGGTCAGCTTCGGCGACCCGGCGGTTCACCGCAACGGGGACGCCGCCGGCGGTGATGCCGAGGGTGACCAGTTGCCCCGGGTTGTCGCAGTCGTGGTCGTGGACGGCGATGCGGCCGAACAGCGGTCCGAGAATTTTGCGGTGCTCCGTCTCGGTCTGCGCGCGGTGGATGCCGAGGGCGATGACGATCTCGATGTCGCCGTCCGGCACGCCGAGGGCGTTCAGGCGTTCCACCAGCACCGGCAGATAATGCTCACTGCCGGTGTAGCGGGTGATGTCGGAGGTGACGATGACTACCTTTTCGCCCGGCTGCACGATCTTTTCCAGCCGGGGAGAGCCGGCGGGATGGTCGAGGGCCTCGCGCACCAGTTCGGTCGGCGTCGCCGGTGCGGCGGGAACGGTGGCGGTCAGCAGGCGGGCGCCGGGGAGCCGGCAGGAGAAAGTCGTGCCGCCGAAGGGCAGGGTGAAGGTGTCCATTTTGACCTCGTCCGCAAAATTGTCCCATCATACGCAACCGGTTTGCCCGGCGCAAGACGGATGGCCTGTTTTCGGCAGGGCAAATTTCCCTGCTTTACATAGCATGCCGGGTGAAATTATATTGTCTGAGTAACTCTACTACTCAATGCAAGGATTTTTCATGGATATCGCCCCGCGCCTCAATACCCTGACCGGAAAAATTCACGGTTACGGCAAGGAAAATCTCGAAGACATTCTGCACGTGGTGGTCGAAGGCGTCACCCTGATCACCCGGCACAATCGCTGCCGGATCTATCTGGAGGATCTGACCAGCGGCAGTCTCGCCTGCGCCGCCGCCAGCGGCCTGATGGCAAGCGCCATTCGCGAGCACGCCTTTCCCATCAATACGCCGGATTTTCTCGTCTCCCGGGTCTTTATGAACCAGGAAGAGGAGCAGGTGGAGGATGTCGCCATTTTCCCCAGCCACTTCGCGCGGGAGCTGGCCGAGCGCTTCTCCATCGCCGCCAGCTATCACCTGCCGTTGCTGCACCAGGGGCTGTCCGTCGGGGTGCTTTGCGTCGACAGCAGCCGCAAGGGCCAGATTCCGGCGGTCGAGGTGCGGCGGCAGTTGAAGAGTTTTATCGACGAGGTGATCCCGGTCATCGACCAGGCGCGCAAGTACCATCAGCAGATCCTGCTGGCGCGGCGGGTCGATGAGGCGAAAAAGAAAGAAGCGGCGCTCTACATGGTCAAATCGGCGGTGCGGCTCATCGATAAACTCTCCCTCGCCTCGGTTCTCATCCCATCGTCCCTGGCCTCGGGCGTCGAGGAGGAAGGGCTGCAGATACTCGCCTCCTATTCCAAGGATAAAGCCGATCAGCGCGTCTATGAAGACGAGCTGCTGATCGATCTCGGTCCCGGCAAATCGTTGCTGTCCCGCTACATCAGCAACGCCGGCGTGATCACCGACGACACCCTGCTTTCCCCCCAGTATTTTCCCGATCTCTGCTCGGAGACCTTGCAGAAGCGCTATCTCACCGACGAGTTGGGGTTGAAATCGCTGTATGTGGTGCCGCGCTTCGAGCCGCGCACCCGGCGGGTGATCTGTCTGGTCAATTACTATACGCGCGAAGCCTATCAGTTCAGCGATTTCGAAAAAGGTCTGTTGCATGCCCATGCCGAAATGGCGCAGCGGGTGATTCAGGAAATCGGCGACGAGCACATGGAAATCCAGGTCCTCGCCGAAATCAACGATCTGCTGCAGGAAAAATTCGATAATCTGCAGACCTTTCTCCGCCGCATCCTGTCCAAAGCCACCGAGTTGATCGGCGCCGACACCGGCAGCATTGCCCTGGTGCGCGAGGAGGAAGGGAAAAAGTGGTTGGTGGTCGAGGACGAGGCGGGACTGGTGGGGGCCAAGAGCAAGGAGTGGCTGAAAAAGAACATCCCGCCGATCCGCGTCGGCGGCAGCTCCCTGCCCCCGGAGGAACGCAGCCTGACCGGCTATGTGGCCCACAGCGGCCGGCCCGGCATCGTCGCCGACACCGCCGAGGAAAAGCGACGCGGCGGTTTTTACCGGGAAATCACCGAGGCGATCAAGAGCGAAATTGCGGTGCCGGTGATCAGCGAAAAAGAGGTGATCGCCGTCATCTGCCTGGACAGCCTGCGCCCCTTCCATTTCACCGACGAACACCGGCGCATTCTGCTGATCATCGGCCGGATGATCGCCCGCACCATAATCGATCTGCAACGCATCGAAAAGCTGACCACCGAAGTCAATCGCCTGCGCTCCGACGTCGGCTACAAGGACCCGACGATCTCCTCCTACAAATTGGGGAACATCATCGGCAATTCGGCCAAGGCGAAGGACATGGTCGAATTCATCCAGCGGGTGACGCCCCCCATCTTCAACCGCATCCTCTTCTGGAGTCGCACCGACGTGCAGGAAGCGACGCTGGGCCTGCCCTCGATCCTCATCACCGGCGACACCGGCAGCGGCAAGGAATTTTTGTTCAACAACATCTTCTCCCGTCTCAACGAGATGTATCGGGAGAAGATTGATCCTCGGGGCGAGTTGCAGGTGAAGAAAAGCAATATTGCCGCCTACAGCGGCGATCTAACCTATTCCGAGCTCTTCGGCCATAAACGGGGGGCGTACACCGGCGCCCATGCCGACCGTCGCGGAATCCTCGAGGAGGCGCACGGCGGCGTGGTTTTTCTCGACGAGATCGGCGACGCCGATCCGAAAACCCAGGTGCAGTTGCTGCGCTTTCTCGACAACGGCGGCTTCATCCGGCTCGGGGAGAACCAGACCCACTATGCCCGGGTGTTGCTGATCGCCGCCACCAACAAGGATCTGCGGCAGCTCATCCGCGATGGTCTGTTCCGCGAGGACCTCTATCATCGGCTTTCCGAACTGACGGTGCGGGTGCCGTCCCTCAACGATCGGCGCGAGGATATTCCCGACCTGGCCACCCACTTTTTGGGGAAGCTGTGGCGGGTCTACCGCCGGCCGGAAGAAACCGACGGCGAGGTCCCGGTTCTCACCCGCGAGGCCCAGGACCTGCTCTCCACCCACCATTACACCGGCAATGTTCGGGAATTGCGCAGCATCCTGCTGCGGGCGCTGTTTTTCCGCCGCCGTCGATTGATCGGCGACGA
>JBAYQP010000063.1:0-15044 GCA_041677125.1 Desulfuromonadales bacterium
AGATACAGAGCCGCAGTTATGACGATCGGGACGGCAACAAGCGCTATATCACCGAGATCGTCGCCGATCAGATGCGGATGCTTGGACGGGCGGGCGAGGAAGGCGGCGGCGGTGGCGGCGGTTATTCCCGCGAGTCGAACCAGCGCAATCCCCAATCGTCGTCCCGGGGAAGCTCCCGGCCGGTGGAAGAGTATGCCGACCCGCCCTTCAATCCGGACGACGAAATTCCGTTCTGATTGTTCTTTCTCTGCTGTCTCGGCCGCAAGTCCAAGGATTTGCGGCTTTTTGCTTTTCTGCGAGGTGATTCTATGCGACTGATCGTTCTCGATGGCCATGCTCTCAACCCCGGCGACCTGAGCTGGGCGGTCCTGGAGCAGCTTGCCGACTGCACCATTTATCCGCGCACCTTGCCGACGGAGATCGCCGGTCGGGCGGCCGATGCCGACATCGTGTTGACCAACAAGGCGATTCTCGACCGGTCGCTCATCGAGGCGCTCCCCGCCCTCAAATACATCGGCGTTCTCGCCACCGGCTACAATGTCGTCGATCTGGCGGCGGCGCGCGAGCGGGGCATTCCGGTGACCAACATTCCCGCCTACAGCACCGCGTCGGTGGCCCAGATGGTCTTTGCCCTGCTGCTCGAACTGACGCAGCAGGTCGGGCACCACGCCCACCTGACCCGTTGGGGGCACTGGAGCGAATGCCCCGATTTCTCATTTTGGGATCGGCCGCTGGTCGAACTCGACGGTCTGGTCCTCGGTCTGGTCGGTTTCGGCGCCATCGGCCAGCGGGTGGCGCGTATCGGCCGCGCCCTGGGTATGCGGGTGCTGGTCCATACCGCGCATCCGGAAAAGCATGCGGCGGCGGCGCGACAGGTCGATGCCGAATTTGCCGATCTTGACCGGCTCTTTGCCGCGGCGGACGTGGTCAGTCTGCATTGTCCGCTGACCGAGGCCACCCGGAATCTGGCGGACGCGCGCCGGCTGGCCCTGATGAAGCGAAGCGCCTACATGATCAACACCGGTCGCGGCCCCCTCATCGACGAGGCGGCGCTGGCGCAGGCGCTGAAGGACAAGCGTCTGGCCGGCGCCGGTCTCGACGTTCTCGGCCAGGAGCCGCCGGCCGGGAACAACCCCCTGTTCACCGCGCCGAACAGCTTCGTCACACCGCATATCGCCTGGGCCACCCGCGCCGCCCGCGAACGGTTACTGGCTACGGCGGCCGACAACGTCCGCGCCTTTCTCGCCGGCGCGCCGCGCAACGTGGTGAACGGTTGAACGAATGCGGTTCGGCTCGACCCGCCCTTGACACAACCGGGAGCCGAATGCTATAAAAAGACGGTAAAATTAATCCAGAATGCTTGAAGCCACAGGTTTCCTGTGGTTTTTTCTTTGAGGTAAACGCACATGGCCAAACGACCGACGACCGCCGGAGACGACATTGAAGCCCGCTGCACCCGCTGCCGGGAAGTAACCAATCATACCGTGGTCGCCATGGTGGAGAGCCGGGTGGCTCGGGTGAAATGCAATATTTGCGATGGCGTGCATAATTATCATCCGCCAGCTGCCCAGCGCACCGCAGCGCGGCCGGTCGCCGCCAAGCCGGAGAAGGCGGCCAAAGCGGCCAAGGCGCCGCGAGCGACCGCGCGTCGCACGCAGGCGGCCGAACAGGCCGAATGGGCAGAGGCCGCCCGCCGCGCCGAGACGGCCAAGGTCACCCCTTACGCCATGAACTGCAGCTGTCGGGCCGGCGAGTTGGTGCAGCACCCGGTCTTCGGTATCGGGCTGGTCAAAGAAATCGTGCCGCCGGCGAAAATGGCGGTTCTGTTCGAGTTGGGGACGAAGCTGCTGCGCTGCAGGTAAGCGCTGCGGCGGGAAGGTTGCCGGAGAAGGGGAATGGATTTTCCCGAACTGCACGACTGGGGGGTCGACTACCGGCAAGCAGCTGATCTTCAACGCAACCTCGCCGGCCGGATTGTGTGCGAGAACACTTTGCCCCAGCCGCTGCGCACTGTCGCCGGCGTCGATGTGTCGTACGAGAAGCACGGCGATCTGTTCTTCGCCGGCATCGTTCTGCTGTCGCTGCCGGAATTGAACGTTCTTGAAGAAAGTTCCGCCAGCGGCCGGATGACTTTTCCCTACATCCCCGGCTTGCTCTCCTTTCGCGAATTGCCCATCCTCCTTGCCGCCTTTCGCCGCCTGCGAACCGTGCCCGACGTTGTTCTCGTCGATGGCCAGGGCATTGCCCATCCGCGCCGTTTCGGGCTGGCCAGCCATCTCGGCCTGTGGCTCGATCTGCCGACCGTCGGCTGCGCCAAAAGCCGGTTGTGCGGCGAGAATGAGGCGCCGGGGACGCGGCGTGGCGACCAGGTTCCCCTGCGGCACCGGGGGGAGGAAATCGGTGTGGTTCTCACCACCCGCGACCGGATAAAGCCCCTCTACATTTCCCCCGGCCACCGCATCGATATCGCCGCCGCCGCCGACCTCGTTCTGGCCTGCGGTCGCCGTTATCGTCTCCCCGAACCGACCCGTCTCGCCCACCATCTGACCAACCGGTTGCGGCGGGAGGACAGCGCCGGAGAAGGCGCCCGCTGATCGCCAATTAGCCGCTTTATCCCACCGTTACCGCCAATTTTCCCACCCCCTCGATCTCCGCTTCCAGCGCATCGCCGCTGACGATGACGCCAACGCCGGCGGGCGTGCCGGTGAGAATCACGTCGCCCGCCTCCAGGGTGAAAATTGCCGAAATTTCGCCGATGATCTGCGGGATGCGGCGCAGCATCAGGGCGGTCGAACCATCCTGGCGCACCTCCCCGTTGACGCGCATGCGGATTCGCAGGGCGTGCGGATCGGCTATCTGCTGCGCCGGGACGAAATCGGACAGGGGGCAGGCGGTGTCGAACCCCTTGGCGATTTCCCACGGCAGCCCCTTCTTTTTCTGTTGATCCTGCACATCGCGCAGGGTCAGGTCGATGGCGACGCCGTAACCCGCCACATACTCCAGCGCTTCCGCCGCGCCGATATCTTTTCCCATGCGACCGATAAGAACGGCGAGTTCCGCCTCGTAATGGCATTCGCGCGAATAAGCGGGAATGCGCACCGTTCCCCCCTGGCCGATCAGGCTGGTGGCGGGCTTCATGAAAAGTACCGGGCTCTGCGGCATCTCGTTGCCCAGTTCGCGAACATGGTCGGCGTAGTTGCGCCCCAGGCCGACCACTTTCCCCACCCGATATGAATTTTCGGCGCCGATCAGTCGGACAAGCATGACATCTCTCCTTTTTCGCATGAGATTTTGCGGACGTTACCGGGAATGCCGACAAAAAGCAAGGATGTCCGGGTGCGAAAGCTGTGATATATTAAACCTTCCTTGCCATCCTCCGGCCGTATCCCCCGCCAAGGAAAACGCATGCTTCTGCCCATCGGCGACACACCCAATCCCCGCGGCAAACCGTATGTCACCTATTGTCTGATGGCGGTGAATATTGCCGTTTTTCTGTTCGTCTCCCTGCCGCTTATCGTGCAGCCGCCGGATTTTTCCAATCCGCTCCTGCTCGACTACCTGCGGGCCATCGGCGCCAGGGGAAGGATCTCCGCCGATCAGGTGATGCAGCATGTCACAGCGTACGACCTTTTCGTTTTCCAGTTCGGCTACCGGCCGGCCAGCCCCTCGACCTTCACTGCTTTTACCGCCATGTTCCTGCACGGCAGTTGGATGCACCTGGCCGGCAACATGCTTTTTCTCTGGATCTTCGGCGACAACGTCGAGGCACGTCTGGGACGCCTCGGTTACCTGCTGGTCTATCTGGGGACGGGGATCGCCGCCACGCTTTTCTTCGCGATTTTCGTCCCTGGTTCGGCGGTGCCGATGATCGGCGCCTCCGGCGCCATTTCCGGAGTGCTCGGCTGCTATTTCCTCTGGTTCCCTCGCAATCAGGTCAAAATCCTCTTTTTCCCGTTCATTTTCATCTCCTTTCTCATCCCTGCCCGGATCGTTCTCGGGGTTTACCTGCTGATCGAAAACCTGCTCCCCTTTTTGGTCAACGGCGGCAGCGCCGGCGGAGTGGCGCACGGCGCCCATATCGGCGGTTTTCTCGCCGGGATGGCGGTCGCCGGATTGGTGCAAAAACGCTCCGGCCGCGGGGCGGCGAGGAGGGGAGGGTCAGGGCCGGAAGTTGTCGCCGCCGGCCGGGTCACCCGCAGCCTGCAGCGCGGCAACGTCTCGCAAGCGGTGTTGCATTTCCTGTCGCTGCCCGAACCCGAGCAGCGGCAAGTGCCGACCGGGGATTTGCTGACGATGGGCGATTTTCTTCTGGATCGCCTGGACAATCATGGCGCCTTGACCTTCTATCGGCGGATTATTGCCGAGCGGCCCAACGATCCCCTCCTCGACCGGGCCTGTCTGGGGGCGGGCAAGGCCCTGTACCGGCAGCCGCGGCAGCGCACCAGCGCCTATCAGCACTTCTTGTCCGCCGTGGATGTAACAAAGAACGAGTCGCTCGTCGAGGAAGCCCGGCAGTATCTGCGGGCCATCGAAAAAGGACAGTGATTCGGCAGCCGGTGCACGAAAAAAGGCCGGCGCAAGAGCCGGGCTTTTTGGCGTTATTTTTCGTTGCCTATTTGTCCTCGGTCGGATAGCCGGCCGTCTCCCAGGCGTTCCAGCCGCCCTTTAAGGCAGATACGTAGGAAAAACCCTGCGCGATCAGTCGTCGTGCCACACGGGCACTGGTTCCTTCGTTCGGTCAGGCGCAGTAGAGGACCAGCGTGCCGCCTTTGGGCCATCGTTTTTTCAGAAGGGGAAAAAAACCGGGATCAGCAGGGTGGCGATGACCCAGATGCCGAGGTTGAGCGGAGTGCCGACTTTGGTGTAATCGAGAAAACGGTAACCGCCAGGCCCCATTACCAGGGCGTTGGACTGATGACTGATAGGTGTCATGAAGCAGGAGGAGGCGGCGATCGCCACCGCCATGAAGAACGGTTTGGGACTGACCGCCAGGTCGACGGCGGTATTGAAGGCGATGGGTGCGACGAGAACCGCCGCCGCGGCGTGGCTCATCACTTCGGTGAGGAGGAAGGTGATGAGAAATATCGCCCCGAGCACCACCCACGGCCCCATCCACCCGACGCTGCGGATGATCTGGTCGGCGATCAGGCGGGCGGCGCCGCTGTTTTCCAGCGCCAGTCCCAGGGGGAGGGTGCCGGCAATAAGGACGATGATCATCCAATCGATGCTCTCGTAGGCCTCCTTGCTGGTGAGACAGTGGGTGAGCACCATGACGAGGGCGCCGAGGGTGGCCGACAGCATGATCGGCAGCACGCCAAACACCGCCAGCAGGACCACCGCCGCCAGGGTAAGAACGGCCAGCGGCGCTTTTTTCGGTCGATAGGATACCGGCGGCACCCCCCCCAGCAGAAGAAATCCATGCTCTTTGCCCAGGTGGATGACCCGCTCCTCCAAACCCTGCAACAGCAGGACGTCGCCGAACTGCAACACCACGTGATCGACTTTTTTTACCACCGGCGCGCCGCGGCGCCAGATGGCGAGCACGGTCAGCCCGTGCGTATCGGCGAAGCGCACCTCGCGCAGGGTCTTGCCGACGACTTCGCTGGTGGAGGTGAGGGACGCCTCCACCACCACCAACGCCTTGGAATGCTCCGGCAGGGCTACCGGATTATCTTTCTCCGGCACCACCGCCAGCCCCTTCTTTTCACGAATCTTCAGAATGCCCTCGGGGTTGCCCTCCAGGAACAAGACATCCCCCTCGTGTATGGTGCGGTTGCGGTGCGGAAAGGGGATTTTCAGATTGCCGCGCAAAATGGCGCGCACCTTCAGATTGAATTCCTCCTCCAGGCCGCTTTTGCCGATGGTCGCTTCGGCGAGGGGCGAGCCGGGGAGGATTTCCACCTCGGTGATGTATTCCTTCACCTGGTAGACCTCGGTGAGGTTGCCCGCTTTGCGTTGCGGCAGCAGATGCCGGCCGACCAGGGACATGTACAGCACGCCAGCCGCCAGAATGGCTACGCCGACGGGGGTGAAATCGAACATGGAGAAACTTTCGCCCGAATAGCCCTGCAGCAGGGAGTTCATCAAAATGTTGGGCGGCGTGCCGATCAGGGTGCAGACGCCGCCGAGCAAAGAGCCGAAGGCGAGCGGGATGAGCAGCTTGGAGGGGTTGATTTTGCTTTTTTGCGCCACCGAAATCACGATCGGCATCAGCATGGCGGTGGCGCCGATATTGTTGATAAAGGCGGAAATGAAGGCGCTGGTGAGCATGATGGCGACCACCAGTCGCCCCTCCTGGTTTCCCGCGTAGCGCATCAGTCGCTCGCCCACGGGACCGAGGGCGCCGGTATTGGTCAGGGCGGCGCTGATAATGAACATGGCGGCAACGGTGATCACCGCCGGATTGGCGAAGCCGGAGAAGGCTTGTTCCACCGTGACCAGCCCGGTCAACGCGAGGGTCAGCAGGACCATGAGGCTGACCAGGTCCATGCGAATCCATTCGGTGGCGAATAGAAAGATGGCGATCAGCAGGATGATGAGAACCAGGGTGATTTCCATGCGAAACCCAGCAGGCAATGAAAAGAAAATGACATTATTGGCCCGGATGAGGGCGTGGGGAGCGCCTGCCGGGAGATCACCCCGGCGGTTCCGGGGCCCGAATGGTTTTTAACGTGGATTAATCATTCTGTCAATGAGGAAGGAGTTCGGGCGCGGCGATTGCCTCAGCCCTGCGGGTGCAATGCGCTGCGGAACCGCACGGCCGCCGCCGCCGGATCGGCGGCGAACAGGATGGCGCCGATGCAGGCGGCGCGGGGGCAGCCAGCATCGCGCAGGGCCGGAACGCGCTCGGCGGTAATGCCGCCCAGAGGGAAGACGGGAAGCGGGGCGTTGCGGCAAGCCTGGCGCAGGGCGGCGAGGCCGAGCGGCGGGCCGTAGGCGGCCTTGGAGGGTGTCGGGTAGACGGGGCCGAAGGTGACGAAATCCGCGCCGGCTTGGTCTGCGGCATGCACTTCGGACAGTGCGTGGGTGGATACGCCGATGAGCCGCTGCGGCCCGAGCAGTCGGCGGGCCGCGGCCGCCGGCAGGGCGCCGCCGCCCAGGTGGACGCCGTCGGCGTCCACCGCCAGCGCAACGTCGAGGCGATCATTGATCAGCAGGCGCGCGTCAAACCGGCGGGTGAGGCTGCGCATTTTTTCCGCCAGTGCGAAGAGTTCGCCGGCCGGCAGATCCTTCTCCCGCAACTGCACCGCCCGGACGCCGCCGGCAAGGGCGCGCTCCACCGCCGGGAGCAGATCGCCGCCGAAAACCCGGGTGCGGTCGGTGATCAGATAAAGGTCGAAATCGACGGGCGGCATCAACTTGCGGCTTTGTCGAGAAAGGCCCCGTCCCAATCCTTCCAGACCGCCTCATAGCCTTGGCTCCGGATCATCCGGCCGACTTCCGCCGGCGTGCGGTCGTCGTCGATGGCGAACTGGCGGGTGCTCTGTTCTTCGCCGGCGTAACCGCCGGGAGCGGTGCAGGAGCCGGCACTCATTTGCGTGACGCCGAGGAGCATAAGGTGGTCGCGCAGCCGAGCGCTTTCACGGGTGGACAGAACCAGCCCGGCATCGGGGAGCAAAAGGCGCAGGGCGCAGATCAACTGAACGAAATCGGGATCGGCGATCGGGTGCAGGGGCGCGAAACCGCCGTCGGCCGGTCGGATGCGGGGAAAAGAGATCGATACCAGTGAGCGCCAGAAGTGCTTGGAGAGGTGCAGGGCGTGCAGTCCGATAAAGAACGCCTCGGCGCGAAACTGCCCGAGTCCCAGCAGAGCGCCGATGCCGATGCGCCGCAGCCCCGCCGCGCCGCCGCGCTCGGGGGTGAGCAGACGCCAGTCGAAGTCGCGCTTGCGGCCGAAGGGGTGCATTTCGGCATACAGGCGGCGGTCGTAGGTCTCCTGATAAACGGTGAGGCCATCGACGCCGGCCTCAACCATCTGCCGGTAACCGGCCTCTTCCATCGGATAAACCTCGATACTCACCGAACTGAACAGGGGGCGAATGCGCCGCACCGCCGCCGCCAGAGCGTCATTGTCGATGGCCCGCGCATGCTCACCGGTTACCAGCAGCAGATGGCGGAATCCCTGCTCGTGCAGGACGCGCGCCTCGGCCTCGACTTCATCCAAAGTCAAGGTGCGCCGCGGTACTTTATTGTGGGCATTGAAGCCGCAGTAGAGGCAACCGTTGCTGCATTCGTTGGACAGGTAAAGGGGGGCGTAAAGGAGGATGGTGCGGCCGAAACGCTGGACGGTGGTGCGGTGCGCCCGCTGCGCCATCGGTTCAAGATACGCCGCCGCCGCCGGGGAAAGCAGGGCCATCAGCTCCTCGGGATGCAGTCGCTCGGCGGCCAGGGCGCGCTCCACCTCCTGCGGAGTTTTCGCCTCGATGCGGGCGAGAACGTCGTCGTAGTTGTATTTTTCGAGTTCTTCGAGAAAAGTCATTTTTACCGCCCGTTCGCTAACGCGCCCGCAAGACGCAAAGAAGGCAAAGGAATGACGAGGCGATCGCCTTTGCGGTGAATGTTCTTTTTCAGTTGCGCAGAAAACCGGTCAGCGGGCTGGAGGCTTCGGCCTGCCGCCGCTCTTCCCCGAGCCCGGCGAGATATCCCTCGCGGCCGGCTTCCACCCCTTTTTTGAAGGCGGCGGCCATGCGCGCGGGGTGCGCCGCCACCGCCAGGGCGGTGTTGACCAGAACGGCGTCGGCGCCCAGCTCCATCGCCTCGGCGGCGTGCGACGGCGCGCCGAGGCCGGCATCGACGACCACCGGCACAATGGCTTGTTCGATGATGATGGCCACCTGCTCGCGGGTGCGCAGCCCCCGATTGGTGCCGATGGGGGCGCCCAGCGGCATCACCGTGGCGGTGCCGACTTCCTGCAGGCGTTTGGCCAGCACCGGATCGGCGTTGATGTACGGCAGGACAATAAAGCCCTCTTTGACCAGAATTTCCGCCGCTTTCAGGGTCTCGATCGGATCGGGGAGCAGGTAGTAGGGATCGGGCGTGACTTCCAGCTTGACCCACGGTTCGCAACCGGCCGCCCGTGCCAGGCGCGCCAGGCGCACCGCCTCCTCGGCGTCGCGCGCGCCGCTGGTGTTGGGCAGCAGCAGGTACTTGTCGCGGTCGATGTGCGCCAGCATGTCGTCGCCGGGATTGTCGATATCGACCCGCCGCAGGGCGACGGTGACGATTTCGCAGCCGGTGGCGGCAATCGCCTCGGCCATAACCGCATTGGAGGCGAACTTGCCGGTGCCGACCAGGAGGCGCGAGGTGAACCGGCGTCCCGCAATAATCAGATCGTCCATGATGTTTTTCCTTTATTCCCGATATTCAGCACCCGGTTGTCGATGCCTTCGTTTACCCGCCGCCGACAAATTGCACGATTTCCAGGCGGTCGCCGTCGCCAAGGGCGGTTTCGGCGAAGCGGACCTTCGGGACGATGGCCCGGTTGTGTTCCACCGCCACCCGGGCGGGGTCCATCCGCAAAGATTCCAGGAGATCCTGCACGGTGGCGGTCGCCGGCAGTTCTCGCGGTTGTCCGTTGACGGTAATGGTCATTCATCTTCCTCCCGGAGTCAGGCCGGCTCTTCCCCCAGCAACAGGCGCAGCACGGCGTTGGCTTGATGGTGGGCGGCCACCCCCACTCGCGGCGCCATCAGTCCTTCTCCCGGACGGGCGGCCGTTTCGCCGTCCCCCACCACATACAGATTGCGCGCCAGCCGGCGGGTGCGAAGCGTCCCCGACGGTCCGTAGCCGGCCAGTCCGGAGGCGGCGACCAAGGGGGTGTCGGGGTTGGCGCCGAGAAAGGTTTCGACCAGCATCGCTTTCTGGTCCGCGGCGTCGAACGCCTCGACGAGAACAGCGACGTCGGCGAAAACAGCGGGAATGTTGTGCGGCGTCAGGCGCTCGTTGAAAACCGTGAGCCGCACATACGGATTGATCCGTGCCAGATTGTCCCGCAAGGCCTGCACCTTCGGCAGGCCGATCTGATCGATGAAATACTGCTGGCGATTGAGGTTGGATGGTTCCACCACGTCGAAATCGGCGAGAATCAGAGCACCGATTCCCAGCCGCGCCAGAGCAATGGCCACGGCCGAGCCGAGTCCGCCGGCGCCGGCAATGCCGATGCAGGCGCCGCGAATCCGCGCGTGCACCCCCGGAGTGTGGCGGGAGACGAGGAGGCCCTCCAACTCGTCCGCCGCCGGCTGTTCTCCCCGGCGGATGAGCACGATGCGGTCGCCGTGCTCAAGAGGGCGGTCGCCTTGCAGCGGAAAGCCGTTGAAGATGAGCACGTCGGCGGCCGGCTTGAACCGATCGCGCACCTGGAAGAGGGTCGTCCCGGCGTCGACGGCCACGGATTTTTCGTTGACCAGAATTTGCATGTTACAAACAGAAAAGGCCGCGAATAACGCGGCCAGTTGCGGGGGGTGAACCCGTTTATCGGATGCCGCTTCCCTACGCCGGTATGACCCGGATCAGGTTCGAAGGGTCGCCGCGCCTTTCGGCCCAGCTCTCAGTGAAACACTCCCCTAGCGTCTTGCTATTCGGATGTCGATTCGACAAGCTATCAGCAGGCAAAGGGGATGTCAACCTCTTTTCCTTCGCCGATTTCCCTTGATTTCCGTTGTATTATCCGCCTTTTTCCCCTATATTTTAAGTTTTTCCAGGTGCCGGAACAAACCGGCAGAGAAGGGGCGACGATGAGCATTTCCGATCGTTACCGGCAATTGGCCGAAGAAATCCAGGACTTTCTGCTGCAAATGCAGGCGGAAATCGGCGGTGAGAAAAAGCAGGTGCGCCTGGTGGAAAAAGCCGTTCACGGTCTGGACGAGCTGCGGGAGCAGGTCGGGGAGATTCCCCGCATCCGCCTGGAGGCCGAACTCACCCCGGTGCTGCTGAAGGCGCACGGCAACCTGGATCGGGCCAGACTTCTGTTCGAGGAAGAAGGGGGCGCTGATCTCGCCGCCGCAACCTGGGACATGGAGCAGAAGATTTATCGATTGCTGAACGATCTGTAAAAGCAGCTGTCAGCTTAAACCTAAAATCGACTTGATTAGCACTGATCTTCCGCTAGGTTTTACCCCCTTTCCTAAAGGGGGACTTGGCCTCTGCGGAAGATTGCTACGCATCAGGAAAATCGATAGCTGATAGCTGACCCGGCCGCAAATTCCCTCCCGCCATGCGTCGTAAAACGTAACCATCGTTCCGGAGGAAAATTGTTGGTAAGACATTTTCTCCCATTTCTCCTTCTCCTTTGCCTCGCCGCATGCGCCGGCCGCGCGCCGCGGATTCCCGAACTGCACCTGCGCGATGCGCAACTCGACGCCGACGCCAGCTGGCGCGGGCGGGTTTTTATCGATGGAACGATTCGGGTGGACAAGGGGATAACCTTGACCATTCTGCCCGGCACGGAGATTTTTTTTCTGCGCCAGGACCGGGATGGGGACGCTCTGGGGGACGGGGGCCTGGTGATCGAGGGCGCCCTGCACGCCGAGGGCACCCAATTGCAGCCGATCCGCTTCCGTAGCGCAGCCGCCGCACCGCAGGCGGGCGACTGGCGGGGCATCCGCCTCGACGCCTCTCCGGAGGCGCGATTGCGCTGGTGTCACATCGCTGATGCCGCAAGCGCCGTCGACGCCCGTTTCGCCCAGGGAACAATGGAAGACTGCACCCTTCGCGGCAACCTCGACGGCGGCCGCTTCGCGCAGGCGACCTTCGCCATCCGCAACTGCCTGATCGAGGAGAACGCGGGCAACGGCCTCGACTTCCGCCAGGCCCGGATGGAGGTTGCGCGCAACATTCTTCGCTACAACGGCGTCGGCGTTTATCTCCGGGAGAGCGATCCGCTTCTGCGTATCGCCGGGAATAATTTTTACGGCAACGGCGACAACCTGCATCAGGCAGATGCCGGCGAGGTGCGTCCGGCCGGCAACTGGTGGGGGACGGCCGACTTCGGCGGGACGGCGGCAACGATCCATGATCGCCAGCGCGATCCGGGGCGCGGCACGGTTATTCCCGATCCGGTTTCCGCCTGGGTGGCGGAAACCGGTCCGCGCGAACGTCTGTCCCTGCGCGAGGCCTGGCGCTTTGCCACCGGCGGCTTCGTCGACGCCGGACCGGTCGCCGGCGCCGGCGCGGTTTATGTGCCGTCCTGGGACGGCGCCCTGTACGCCCTCGACCGCGAGGGAAAGCTGCTGTGGCAAAAAAAGCTCGGCGATGTTCTCGATGCCGTCGCGGTGCTCGAAGACGGAGCGGTCTACATCCAGAACTGGCAGCGGGAAGTCTATGCTCTCGACCGCCGGGACGGCCGGGAAATCTGGCGCTTCAGCTATTCCCCATCTCCCGCCGACAACTACCGCCAGGGGGGGCTGCTGCAGGCCGCCGACCTGCTGCTGGCGCCCGGCTGGAATGGATATCTATACGCGCTGGATCGGGTAACCGGCAGCCAGCGCTGGCAAGCGGATGCGGGACAGCCCCTGCGCGCCGCCCCGGTCGCCGATGGCGATCTTATCTACCAGACGAGCGGCGCCGGCTGGCTGAGCGCCTGGGAAAATACGGGTAAAATGCGCTGGCAGGCGCACTTGGGCGCGCCGCTTCTGGCTTCGGCGGCGATCACCCCGGACGGGCCGGTGGCGATCAATAGCGACGGTTTGCTCGTCGCCCTCGACCGGGCCGGGCAGGAGCGCTGGCGCCGCCATCTGGGGGAAGTCTGCTTTTACGCCGCCCCTCTGTACCACGACCGCGCGCTGTATGTCGGCACGGCGGAAGGGCACCTGTGGAAGCTGGAAGCGACCAGCGGCCGGATCCTTTGGCGCTTTGCCGCGACCGGTCCCCTGTACGCGCAGCCGCTGCCGATCGGCCGCCGGTTGATCGTCGGCGACAACAGCGGCAGCCTGCTGGTGGTCGGCGCCGACAGCGGCGAGTTGTTGGCAAGTTTTCGCGCCGAAGGGGAGATTCAGGGGCGGCCGGCGCTTCTCGGCGACCGCATCGTGTTCGGCTCCCGCGACCACCGGGTGTATGCGGTGGAGATGGTGGAACCGGAGGCGTCGGCGCAGAAATAGGCGTTTGCTTCGCACACCCTCTTCGATGGCGATCTTTCCCCTTCCCGCAAAATCCGCTTCCTTTGGAATCCCACCGTTTATCATCCCTCCCCATTTGTGGCGCCAGCGCCTGGCCGGCGGGGCTCGGCTTGCTGCCCGGTTTGTCGCGCCACTGGCGTGCATGCAGGATTGGCGGAGCATTAGCTGCCGGCAGAGCAGAAAATCCGTCGGCATCTGATAGCATGTTTTCCACACCCATCGCGGTCTGCATGCAGATCACTACGTCACAGGAGGCAGCCATGGCCAGAACAATTATTGGTCTCGCCGATGCCCGCGAGCAGGCCCAGCAAATCGTTGATGATCTGCTCGAAAACGGGTTCGATCAGCACCAGATCGGCTTCGTGGCGAAAGACGAGAAAGGGGAATATGCGGCGGAAAGAATTCCGATCGGCGCGGCCGAAAAAGGCGCCGTTATCGGTGCCGCCATCGGTGGCGGCGGAACGTTTCTGGCCGGAATCGCCGGTATTGTGGCCGCTCCCGCCGCCGCTCCGATCATTGCGGCCGGAACAATTCTGGCGACCATCGCGGCGGCTGGCGTCGGTGGCCTGGGGGGGGCGATTGTCGGCGCCCTGGTGAAAAACGGCGTTCCCGAAAAGGATGCCCGGCACTTTGCCGAAGGGGTGCGCGCCGGTGGCATTCTGGTGGTCGTCCATCCCGGCGCAGAACGCCTGCAAGAGGCGAAAATGATCATGGATCGGACCGGCGCTGTGACGGAATGGAACGAGGATGGCACGCCGCTTCGAAGGCCGGTCGCGCAAGGGGCGAAAGCCCCTGAGGAGCGGTTGAATCGCTGAGAAACCGGCAGGGCGCGAAAGATTCTTTAGCCAATCCAGTCCAGCACGGGGGGGAAGGCAAGGAAAGCCGGATTTGCGGAGATTGCGCTCGGAAGCAGCTGGTTGCGGGAAAAAATGTGCAAGAGGCCGAAGCAAGAATTGCACAATTCAAAGCCTGGCACCATTTTACATCTCTACTCTACCACTTTTCTTCACATCTCTTTAAAGCCGGGAGGCTGTAGGGTTTTACATTGACAGGTTGCATCAAGGCAGATTACGGCTCCTCGCTGTTTCAAGTGGGTAGCCTGAAATCGAGTTTACCGGCAATGAGGTAAGCCATGTTGATCAGGTTCTTCGTGTCGCCGCGACCGTCTATTCAACCACGCCGATTCATAAGCTACCCAACATCATTGCCTCCGGCAACCTATAAAAACACGCGGTAATCGGCCACATGCAGCGCTTCGGCCAACCTCTTCGCGCGCTCTCGACCGATCTGTCGTTTTCCGCTCTCCATCTCCGAAATATGCCGCTGGTGAATGCCGCATCTTTCGGCAAGTTGCCGCTGAGTCAAACCCTCCCGATGCCGCGCCCCGCGCAGAGCACTCCCCAACGGATTGACCGCATACTCGGGAAAAGCCTCCTCGACAGTGAAAGTTTCGGTGGCATCGTGCAGACCCAGTTTCCTGGCATATTTCCGCAGTTCAACAATCTTTTCCGGGTCGCCGGTAAACCTCGCTTCGCGCGGTTTTTCAGTAAGGTGCTTTTTCGTGTGTTCCAACATCGGTGATCTCCACAAGCCGGATATCCCCATCGCTCTCTTCCCAGACGGCGACATAGGTCGGTTTACCTTTGCGAATATGACAATGATGGCGCTTTGGTCCCAACTTGCTGTAATTCGGCCAATCACCCCGTACCGGCCCGGACCTGATGATCTCGTGCAACAGAAAAAGGAGAGCGTCCTGAACCTGTTTCGGCAGCTTCGATTTTTGCTTTTCGGCTTTCCGGGTTAAAGTGACCGCCCACGCCATGGAATATACCTCATTCGGGTATCAACTGCAAGTAATCGCATTCTGTTTGCAAAAAAACCGCCAAGCCTTTTGGGCCAAGCGGTTCCGTCAAATTTTTCGGCTCCCCCACC
>JBAYQP010000064.1:0-14915 GCA_041677125.1 Desulfuromonadales bacterium
CGGCCGGCTGGAAAATGCGGTCTACGTCCGGCGCGTCGGCCTGCCGGGGGAGACGGTCATCCGCGATCTCGATCAGATCCAAGTCGAGGATCTCGATTACCTGTCGCTGGTGCTGGTGGGGAAGCCATGATTGAAGTCGAACGCGGTGGACGTATGAACGCAGGTTTGGACAATAGTAAAATGGTTCTCTTCGTCGGCGCCGGTCCCGGCGATCCGGAACTGATCACGGTCAAGGGTTTGAAGGCCCTGCGGTCGGCGGATGTCGTCATTTATGCCGGCTCCCTGGTCAATCCGGCGCTGCTTGCCGAGTTGCCGCCGGGGGCCGTCGCCCACGACAGCGCCCCCCTCACCCTCGATCAGGTGCTGGAGCTGATGCTCGAAGCGGTCGCCGCCGGCCGCCGGGTGGTGCGTCTGCACACCGGCGATCCTTCGGTCTACGGCGCCATTCAGGAGCAGATGGCGGCGCTCGATGCCCGTGGCATTGCCTACGCCGTCATCCCCGGCGTCACCGCCGCGTTTGCCGCGGCGGCGGCGCTGAAGCAGGAGCTGACCCTGCCCGGGGTGGCGCAGACGGTCATCCTCAGCCGGGCCGAGGGGCGCACGCCGGTGCCGGAGAAGGAGCATCTGCATCGCCTTGCCGCCCTCGGCGGCACTCTCTGCCTTTATCTTTCCGTCGGTCTGATCGAGGAGGTCGTCGCCGCCCTGCTCACCGGCGCCTATACGCCGGCAACTCCGGCCGCCGTCGTCTACCGGGCCAGCTGGCCGGACGAGCGGCGCGTCGAGGGGACTTTGGCCGACATCGCCGGCAAGGTGCGGGCGGCCGGCATCGGCCGGCAGGCGCTGATCATCATTGGCGAAGTCCTCGCCGCGCGAACAGACGGGGTGCCCGAGAAGTCGAAACTCTACGATCCTGAATTCTCCCATGGCTTCCGACTGAAATCGTGACATGACCCTTGCTATTATCGCCATCACCCCCGGCGGGGCCGCGCTGGCCCGACGGTTGGCAGAAGCCCTGCCCGAGGCGACGGTCCACCTGCCCGACGGTCTGCGGACGGCCGACGGTTGCCGCTATTTCGACCAACCGCTGGCCACGCTCCTGCCGCGGCTGTTTGCCGAAGGGCGCGATTTGGTCTGCATCATGGCCACCGGCATTGTCGTGCGCCTGTTGGCTACGCATCTGCGCGGCAAGGCGACCGATCCGGCGGTGGTGGTGATGGACGAGGCCGGCCGGTTCGCCGTCAGTCTTCTGTCCGGCCATCTTGGCGGCGCCAACGCATTGGCCCTGGAATTGGCGCGAATCAGCGGCGGCACGCCGGTGATCACCACCGCTACCGATGTCAACGGGCTGATCGCCTGGGACGAGGCCGCTCGCCGGGAAGGATTCGGCGTCGAGCCGGTGGCGCACATCAAAACCCTCAATGCGCTGTTGCTGCGCGGCGAAAAAATCGCGTTGGTCGACCGGCGCGGGCGTCTTGCCGGCTACTTCGCGGAGGCGCCGGGGATGGTTGCCTGTAACAACTTCGCCGAAGCGTTGCGCTCCGCAGCCGGCGGCAGCGTCTTCGTCACCCATCGCCTGATTCCGAATCTGTCGGAGCAGAAAAACCTGCTCCTGTTGCGGCCGCGCGACCTGGTGGTGGGCATCGGTTGCAATCGCGGCACAACGGCGGAGGAGATCGAAACGGCGGTGACGGACACCCTCCACCAGGCGTTCCTCTCCCCCCTGAGCATCGCCAATCTGGCGACCATCGACGCCAAGGCGGACGAGACCGGCCTTAACGAGTTTGCCGCCCGCCACGGCTGGCGCATCGAGCACCACAGTGCCGAAGCGCTCAACGGCGTCCCTCTGGCCGATCCCCCGTCGCCGCACGTTTTGGCGGCCGTCGGCGCCCAGGGGGTCTGCGAACCGGCCGCCCTGCTCTCCGCATCTTCCCGGAGGCTGCTGGTGAAGAAGCGCAAACATGGTAATGTCACCGTGGCGGTGGCGGAAAAAAGCTGAATACTTCCGAATAGGTTCGATTTTCATGTCTGGTAAATTATCCGTAGTTGGCATCGGCCCCGGCGGCCTGGAACACCTGACCCCGGCGGCGCGGGCCGCCATCGAGACGGCGACCGTCGTCGTCGGCTATCGCCCGTATCTGGCGCATATCTCTTCGCTGCTGGCGGGCAAGGAAACCCTCGCCTCCGGCATGCGGCAGGAGGTCGAGCGCTGCCGTCTGGCGCTGGCGCGGGCCGCCGCCGGAGCTTCGGTGGCGCTGGTCTCCTCCGGCGACGCCGGCATCTACGGCATGGCCGGGCTGGTGCTGGAGCTGGTGGAAAATGACGATGCGGCGGCAGCTTCCCGCGCCTGCCCTGGCGCGCAAGAGGACGCCCACGGGGGAGTGGCCCCACGGGAGGTGGACGTCGAGATCGTTCCCGGCATCTCCGCCCTGCAGGCGGCCGCCTCGCGTCTGGGGGCGCCGCTGATGCACGATTTCGTCGTCGTCAGCCTGTCCGATCTGCTCACGCCCTGGCCGACCATCCTGCGCCGGCTGGAAGCGGCCGCCGCCGCCGATTTCGTCACCGTCCTCTACAACCCGCGCAGCCACGGCCGCCCGGACCACCTCGATGAGGCCCTCGCCGTTCTCCGCTGTCATCTGCCCGCCGCCACGCCGCTGGGGATCGTGCGTAACGCCTGCCGGGATGGCGAGGCGGTGACGGTCGCCACCCTCGGCGACTGTCCGAGCAGCACCGTCGACATGCTCTCGGTGGTGGTCATCGGCAACCGCTCGACCTTTACCGACGCGGCGGGGCGGATGGTGACGCCGCGCGGCTACAAAACCAGGGAGCGGGAAACCGCGCGCAGCGATCGGCCATCGGCTCAATCCGCCGCCGGCGCTGCCGCCGCGCGGGCGCTGTTTGTCGGCGGCACCGGATCCGATGTCGGCAAGAGCGTGATCGCCGCCGGCCTCTGCCGCATTCTGAAGCGGCGCGGATTCGCCGTCGCCCCGTTCAAGGCGCAGAACATGGCGCTCAATTCGGCGGTAACGCCGCAAGGAGGGGAGATCGGCCGGGCGCAGGCGTTGCAGGCCGCCGCCTGCGGGCTGTCGCCGCATACCGACATGAATCCGGTGCTGCTGAAGCCGAATTCGGCCACCGGTTCGCAGGTGATCGTCCAGGGGCGGCCGGTGGGAAATATGAGCGTGCGCCAGTACCACGCCTACAAGGACGAGGCCTTCGCCCGGGTGCGCGAATCCTTCGACCGGCTGGCGGCGCGCCATGAGGTCGTGGTGTTGGAAGGGGCCGGCAGCATCGCCGAGATCAACCTGCGCGAGCAGGACATCGTCAACCTGCGGGCGGCCCGCATGGCCGACGCGCCGGTGGTGCTGGTCGCCGACATCGATCGCGGCGGCGTCTTCGCCGCCATCGTCGGCACCATCGAACTGCTCTCTCCCGAGGAGCGGGAACGCATCGTCGGGGTGGTCATCAACAAATTTCGCGGCGATCCGAGCCTGCTCGCAGCCGGCATCGCGGCGGTGACGGCGCGCACCGGCGTGCCGGTGCTGGGGGTCGTTCCCTGGATCGACCTGCATCTGCCCGAGGAGGATTCGCTGGCGCTGGCGCGCAAGACGAAAAAGCGCGGCGGCGGGGTGCGCATCGGCGTGCTGCGCCTGCCGCGTCTGTCCAACTACACCGATTTCGATCCCCTGGAGGCCATGGCGGCGGTCGATCTCGTCTATCTGGATCGACCGGAGGAACTCGCGGGGCTGGATTTGCTGATTGTTCCCGGCAGCAAGAGCACCCTGGCCGATCTCGAATATCTGCGCCAACGGGGGTGGGTGGCGGCGATCCAGAAATTTCATCAGGACGGCGGGCGGATCGCCGGCATCTGCGGCGGCTTTCAGATGCTCGGTCGGCGGGTGCGCGATCCGCAGGGCATCGAATCGGATCTTCGTGAAAGCGAAGGGATCGGGCTCCTCGACGTGGAGACGGTCCTGCGGCCGGATAAGCAGACGCATCAGGGGATCGGCGCCTTTTTGCCGGCGGCGGCGGCGGTCGGCTTCGCCGCCGGCGAAACGGTGCGCGGCTACGAGATCCACCAGGGCGAAACCACCCTCGGCGCAACCGCCCGGCCGCTGCTGCGCCTGAGCCGGCGCTCCGGGCAGCCGGTTGCCCGGGACGACGGCGCGGTAGCCGCCGATGGCCGGGTCTGGGGCGCCTATCTGCACGGACTGTTCGACGACGCCTCGGCGCGCCGCGGGTTGCTCGCCTGGTTGCGTCCCGACGCCGCTATTGTCGACGACGGCGCTCCCGATCTGGAAACGGAACTCGACCGGTTGGCCGATCATCTCGAAGCCCATCTCGATCTGCAACCGCTCTTTTGTCATCTGCGCTCGCCGGGGCGCGAGGCGATCTGATGCACTGGTTGGTTGCCGCCGCTCTCGCCCTCGACCTGCTGCTCGGCGACCCGCGCTTGCTGCCGCATCCGGTGATCTGGATCGGCCGGCTGGTCAATCGGCTGGAACTGCTCCTCACCGAACTGACCGATCGTCGTCGCCTGGCCGGCATCTTTCTCACCGTCTTCACCGTCGGCATAACCGGCTTGTCCGCTTGGGGCGTGCTGGCGCTGGCGGGCCGGTTTCATCCCCTGTTCGAAATCGCCATCGCTCTGTGGCTGGCTTTTACCACCATTGCCCTGCGCGGCCTGCATCGGGAAAGCCGGCGGGTGATCCGGCGGCTGGAGGAAGGCGATCTGGAAGAGGCGCGGCATTCCCTGTCGCTCATCGTCAGCCGGCAGACCGCGCAGATGGATGAGCCGGCGATTCTGCGCGCCTGTGTCGAGACGGTGGCCGAAAACACCTCCGATGCGGTGATCGCGCCGCTGTTTTATCTGTTCATCGGCGGGCCGGTGGCGGCGCTGATGTACAAGGCGGCAAGCACCCTCGATTCGATGGTCGGCTACCAGAGCGAAACCTATCGCGAGTTCGGCTGGGCCTCGGCGCGCCTCGACGATCTGCTCAATCTCGTTCCCGCCCGCCTGACCGCCCTGCTGATGCTGCCGGCCGCCGCCCTGCTTGGTCTCAATTCCTGGAACGCCCTGCGCATCGTGTGGCGCGACGCCCGCAAGCACAAAAGCCCCAACGCCGGCTACCCGGAAGCGGCGGCGGCCGGCGCTCTCGGGGTTCGCCTCGGCGGCGCCGCCACCTACTTCGGCGAGCGGGTGGAAAAACCGACCCTGGGCGATGACGACCGGCCGCTGACGATCGCCGTTTACCGGCAGATGATCCGCCTGATGTATCTGACCGCCTTTTTGGCGCTGGCGCTGGGAATGGCGGTGCGGTGGTGGATCGCCATAAAATAAAAACTTTCCTGATGCGTATCAATCTTCCGCAGAGGCAAAGTCCCCCTCTAGGAAAGGGGATTTGACTTTACTCTGCACAAGCAAATCCCCCTTGCCCCCTTTCTCAAAGGGGGTAAAACCTAGCGGAAGATCAGTGCTAATCAAGAAAACATTTCACCGCAGAGGCGCAGAGAGCGCAAAGAAAAGAGGAGTTTTTGACTTTCTCTGCGCCGCGGCGTCTTGAGTGAGCAAGGCGAACGGGCGGTGAAATGCTTGCAGGCTCTTTTTTGCATATTTCGGTAACCCATGAATCCTGAACAGCACGGTGGCGACATCCATCGGGCGGCGCGCGAACTCGGCCGGCCGGTCGAGGAAATTCTCGATTTTTCCGCCAGCATCAATCCCCTCGGCATGCCGCCGGAAGTCCGGCGGGCGGCCATCGCGGCGCTGTCCCTGGCCGAGCATTATCCCGAGCCCGACGCCGCATCCCTGACCCACGCCCTGGCCGCCCATCTGCAGCTGCCGCCGAGCCACCTCCTGCCCGGCAGCGGCTCCACCGAGCTGCTCTATCTGTTTCCCCGCGTCATCCGCCCGCGCCGCGTCCTGCTGGTCACCCCGGCCTTCGGCGAATACGCGCGCGCGCTACGGCTGGCCGGGACGCGGATCGACACCTTCCCGCTGGCCGCCGAAGAGGATTTCCGCCTCGATCCCGAGCGTCTTCTGGCCTGTGTGCAACCCGAGCACGATCTTGTCCTGCTCGCCAATCCCGGCAATCCCACCGGCGTCGTCGTCGCTGCCGCAACCATCGAGAAGATCGCCGTCGCCCTGCGCGACCGGGCGCTGCTGGCCGTCGATGAGGCGTTCATCGATTTCTGCCCCGAGCACTCGGTCATCAGCCGCGTTCCGGCGCACGCTAACCTGTACGTCTTTCGCTCCCTGACCAAATTTTATGCCATTCCCGGATTGCGCGCCGGCTACCTCGCCGGGCCGGCGGCGGGCATGGACCGTCTGGCCGCCGCCGCCGGCCCCTGGCGCCTGTCGACCCCCGCTCTGGCCGCGGGGATCGCCTGCCTGTCGGCCGAGGACTACCGCCGGCGCAGTTTATCCCTCATCCCGCAACTGCGCGAGCAACTGCGCCGGGAATTGCGCGCCCTCGATTTGCCGGTTTATCCGGCCACCGCCAATTTCCTGCTTATCCGCGCCGCCTGCCGGGAGCAGGCCGCCGCCTGGATCGCGGCCTTGCGCGCATCGGGGATATTGGTGCGCGGCTGCGCCAATTTCCCCCCGCTCGACGGACGCTACTTCAGGGTTGCCGTGCGCTCGGCGGCCGAAAACTCCCGCCTGGTCACCGCCCTGCGGCATTCTGTAAAATAGATTCGGGACATTTTCGTCGTTTTTCCGCCCGCCAAGCCTCCTGCCGAAAACATCTCTTCCTGGGCCAAATCGGTCCGCGCGCCAACCATATCCGGATAAACGCAACGATTTTGCAGGGGAGAGGTTGACGGGGAAAAGTTCTCCGTTACATTAAGCATAAGTGAAAAACCTTTCATTGAAGTTCGGAGAACTTCATGGCGCAGACGGAGAAATATCTCGATGGCCTTTTTCTCGGGTTGCTGCTGATCGAGGCGGCAATGACCCTGATTTTTCTTGTCGATATCGGCCTGGGACAACCTTTTGGCGGTGCGGTGCACCTGCTCTTCGATTTTGCTTCCCGCCACAGCCTGCCCACCTTTCTAGCCACCGTTCAGCTTCTGGCGATCGGCGCCGTCTTCGCCCTGGCCGCCTGCGGTTTGCCGACGTTTGTCGCCCCCTCGCGTTCTTTTCTGCTGATTGCCGGTTGCGTCGCCCTGCTGCTGATGCTGCTGGTTTCCTTGCCGAGTCTTGCCCTGGCGGATACTCTCCCCGGCGCCGACGGCCTGCCCTGGCTCGGTCCGGCCCTGCTCGCCGTCGGTCTCGTCCTGCGCTTTGGTCGCCACAGCCTGCGGGTCATGTGGCGTTATTATCCCGTTGCCAGCCAGATCATGCTTGCCGGCTTGTGGATCCTGTTGTTCGGCGCCGTCGGGGTGGAGATTCTCGATGCGATTTTTCTCCGTTGCGCCAATCTGCTCTTTGTCAAAACGGCCCTGGAGAAGTTCCTGGAGATGGCCGGCTCCAGCGTCATCCTTTACGGGGTGGCGCTCTTTTCCTACCAGAAAGCGCGCCTCGGTGGCAGCCCGGCGCGTTGTTGAACTTTGCCGATAACCAATTTCTCGGCCCAGGAGCGCTTGCTGTCCGCTCTTTTCGTCGCCCCGAACCGGATGTTCCGGAGAAAAATACCTTTGTCCCGCTACCGAGAACATCGCCGATATCTTGCGCGCTCGGCGTCGCGCGTCGATATTGACACCCCGGAAAAATCCGTTCTACTTCAAGGGTCGCCCCGGTCCAACGGCTCCTGGCCCGATCCGGCGCCGTCGCCGCGGGCCGGCAAACCGTCGTCCAACCCTCGGGAAACCATGTCCAAATCCCGTTTTCTATTTTTCTGGTGCATCACCGGCGCCGGGTTTCTCTTCCTGCTGGCGACCTTGCAGCATCTCTATCTCGGGGTGCCGATTTCCGCCAGCAGTTACCTTTTCCCCCTGATGTTCGGCGGCATGGCCGGACTGCTTATCGCCACCTGGGAGCTGCGTCTGCAGCGTTTCAGCCGGCGCCTGGCGGAGAGCGAACGCCGCTTTCGCAGGATGTACCAAAACACCCCGGTGATGCTGCACTCCATCGACCCGCAGGGGCGCATCATCAATGTCAGCAATCACTGGCTGCAGACGCTGGGATACCAGCGCGAAGAGGTTATCGGTCGCCGACTGACCGACTTTCTCAGCGAGAAATCGCGCCGCTACTCCGAGGACACGGTGACGCCGGAGTTTTTCCGCGCCGGTTACGTCAAGGAAATTCCCCACCAGATGCTGAAAAAAACCGGCGAAATGATCCACGTCCTGTTGTCGGCCACCGCCGAATATGGCGAGGACGGGAAGGTCAGCCGCAGCCTGGGGGTGGTTGCCGACGTCACCGAACGCAAGGAGGCGGAAAAAGAGATTCAGAAGCTTGCCTACTACGACACCCTCACCGGATTGCCGAACCGCACCCTGTTTCACGACCGCCTCAGTCAGGGGCTGGCCCAGGCGCGGCGGGAGAATCGCAAAGTCGGGGTGCTTTTTCTCGATCTCGACCGCTTCAAGGTGATCAACGACACCATGGGGCACGTGGCCGGCGACATGCTGCTGAAATATGTCGCCCGGCGTCTGCAGGGGTGTGTGCGGCAGAGCGATACGGTGGCCCGTCTGGGGGGGGACGAATTCGTGGTCATTCTCCCCGGAGTGCACGCGGAAGCGGATCTGACCGCGTTCTCGAAAAAAATCCTCGACACTTTGTCGCGCCCGGTGCGCCTCGGCGAGAAAAAGATTTTCACCACCGCCAGCATCGGCATCTCCGTTTTTCCCGACGATGCCGAAAGTGTCGACACCCTGATTCGCAACGCCGATATCGCCATGTATGCGGCCAAGGATCGGGGGAAGAACACCTACCAGTTCTTCTCCGCCGAAATGAACGCCCTGATGGTGGAGAAACTCGGACTGGAGACCCGCCTGCGCCAGGCGCTCAAGCGCGAGGAGCTGACCCTCGCCTATCAGCCGCAGGTCGATGCGCGCACCGGTCGGATGAGCGGCATGGAGGCCCTGCTGCGCTGGCGGCACCCGGAGGACGGGATGATCGCGCCCGCTTCCTTTATCCGGGTGGCGGAGGAGACCGGCCTCATCATCCCCATTGGCGAGTGGGTGCTGCACACCGCTTGCGCCCAGGCGAAGCTCTGGCAGGAAGCGGGATTTCCCCGCCTGCGGCTGGGGGTGAATATTTCCAGCCGGCAATTCGACCAGCCCGACTTCATCGACATGGTCGACCGGGTGCTGCAGCAGACCGGGTTCGATCCCACCTGCCTGGAACTGGAGTTGACCGAGGGGATCGTCATGGAAAACGTCCCCGACACGATCATGACCCTCACCGATTTGAAGGTGCGCGGCATCAATCTGGCCATCGACGATTTCGGCACCGGCTATTCCTCCCTCAGCTATCTCAAACACTTCCCCTTCGACCGGCTGAAAATCGCCCAGGAGTTCGTTCGCGACATCTCCGTCGATCCGGAGGACGCCGCCATTGTCGAGGCGATCACCGGCATGGCGCACAGCCTGGGCCTGGAGGTGATCGCCGAGGGGGTGGAGCGGCGGGAACAGCTCGATTTTCTGCGCGACCGGCACTGCCACTCGATCCAGGGATTTTACTTCTCGCACCCCCTGTCGGCGGAGGAAATCACCGCCAAATTCCGCCAGGAAATCCCGCTGCATTGATTCGTTCCGCTATGCTGCCGGCCTCCTTCTTTTGATTTGCCTCGGCCGGGGGCATTTGCTATTTTTGACGGCGCCCTCCGTCCGATCATTCCCTCCCGCAAAAAGCAAAGGAGCAGACAGACAATGCGGATTTTCCATTCCGCCGACTGGCATCTCGGCCACAGCCTCCTCGGCGTCTCGCGGGAGTATGAACACCGGTTGTTTCTCGCCTGGCTGCTTGAAACGCTGGAAACCGCCGCCGCCGACGCGCTGATTCTCGCCGGCGACATCTTCGATACCGCCAATCCGCCCGCCTCGGCGCAGGCCCTTTTCTATCGCTTCCTGGTCGAGGCGAAGCAGCGCTGCCCCCAGCTGGATGTCGTGGCCGTCGCCGGCAACCACGATTCGCCGGCGCGCCTGGAAGCGCCGGCGCCGCTGCTCGCCGCCATGGGCGTGCGGGTGGTCGGCGTCCTGCCGCGGCGGGACGATGGCCGGATCGACGCCCGGGATCTGCTCTTTCCGCTGCGCGACCGCCGGGGGGAAACGGCCGCCCTGTGCGCCGCCGTGCCGTTCCTGCGCCCGGCCGATGTCCCGGTGGTGGCCGGCGACGCATCGCCGGTGGATGGTTATCGCCGGGTGTACAGCGAAATCGCCGCCGCGGCCGGACGAAACAACCTGCCGCTGCTCGCCACCGGCCACTGCTATCTGGCCGGCACGCACCTCTCCGAACTCAGCGAACGGAAAATCTTCGGCGGCAACCAGCACGCGTTGCCCCTGGAAACCTTTCCCGACGAAATCGCCTATGCCGCCCTCGGCCATCTGCACCTGCCGCAAGCGGTCGGCGGCCGGGCGCACATCCGTTTCAGCGGTTCTCCCATTCCTTTGTCCCTGAGCGAGGACCGCTACCCGCACCAGGTGGTGCAAATCGACCTGGACGCCTCGGGGATCAGCGCCATCGCGCCGCTGGCGGTGCCGCGCAGCGTGCCGATCCTGCGCCTGCCCGGCGGCGCGCCGCAGCCGCTGGCGGCGCTGGTTGCGGCCCTGCGCAAACTCGATCCGCCGGACGATCTCCCCGCCGAGCGGCATCCGTTTCTCGAAGTGTCGGTGCTGCTGGAGAAACCCGAACCCGCACTGCGCCAGCAGATCGAGGAGGCGCTGGCGGGCAAGGCGGTGCGCCTGCTGAAAATTGTCAGCCATTATCCGGGGGCGCGGGACGCCCTGGCGGACGTCCTGCCGGAGCTGCACCTGCGCGAAATGCCGCCGGAGGAGGTTTTCCTCCGCCGTTATGCGCAGAAGCACGCCGGCGAACCGTCGCCGGCATTGCTGGCCGCTTTTCATACCTTGCTGGAGCAGGCCGAGGCCGGGGAGGAAGGATGAGGATTCTCGCCATTCGCGGCCGCAACCTGGCCAGCCTGGCCGGCGACTTCGCCATTGAGCTGGACCGCGACATTCTCGGTTCGACCGGTCTGTTCGCCATCACCGGACCGACCGGCGCCGGCAAGAGCACCCTCCTCGACGCCCTCTGTCTGGCCCTGTTCGATGCCATGCCACGGCTGACCGACAGTCCGGCGGTGGCGGTGGGTCGCCGCGGCGAGGCGGAGGAACTGCTGCTGCGTAGCAACGACGTGCGCGGCGTCCTGCGCCGGGGCGCCGCCGAGGGATACGCCGAAGTCGATTTTCGCGGCAACGACGGCCGGCGTTATCGCAGCCGCTGGGAGGTGCGCCGGGCGCGCAATCGGCCCGAGGGGCGTTTGCAGCCGCAAAGCCTGACCCTGACCGATCTGGCGGCGGGCGAGGTGCTCGGGCGCACCAAATCCGAAGTGCTGGAAATCATCCACCATCGCCTCGGGCTCTCCTTCGAGCAGTTCCGCCGTTCGGCCCTGCTCGCGCAGGGGGATTTCGCCGCCTTTCTCAAAGCGCGCGCCAGCGAGCGCTCCGAACTGCTGGAGCGCATCACCGGCACCGAAATCTACGGTCAGCTGTCCCGCGCCGCGCACCAGCGGGCAGGGGAGGAAAAGCAGGCGCTGAACGAACTGGATAAACGACTCAAGGAATTTCTCCCCCTCGACGGCGAAGTGCGCGCCGGCCTGGAGGCGCGGCAGCGGGACTACCGGCGGGCGCTGACGCAGGCGGAAGAAAAGCAGGTGTTGCTGCGGCAAGCCCTCGATTGGCACCGCCGCCTGGAAGAGCTGTGTCGCGGGGAAGCGCAGGCCGGCGAAGAGTTGCAGCTTGCCGAGGCTCGGTGGCGGGACGCGGCATTGCGCCGGGACGAACTGGCCAGGGTGGAAAAAGCCGAGCCGCTGCGGGGCCTGGTCGAGACCCGCGCCCAGGGGGAACGGGAAAGCCTGGAGGCGCACTCGGCCCGGCAAGCCGCCGGGGAGGAAAAGCAGCAGCTGGAGGAGGAATGCCGCCGGTTGGAGGTTGTGCTGGCCGATGCCGGCGAGGTGCGGCGGCAGGCGACGGCCGAGGCGCAGCGGCAAGCGCCTCTGCTGCAACAGGCGCGGGCTCTCGATGTTCGTCTAACCCAGGCGGCCGAGGCATTGACGACGGCCGAAGGGGAATCCTCGGCGGCGACCGGACAGGCGGAACGGGAGCAAGCGGCGCTCGATCTCCTGTGCGCCCGCCGGGAGGCGTTGCAGAATGAGCAGGAACGGTGCACTGGGTGGTTGACGGCGCACGCCGACGATGCCGCTCTCGCCGGGCAATGGGAGGTGTGGGACGGCGAACTGCGCCGGTTTGCCCGCGGCTGGGGGGATTTGCGGAAGGCCGATGGCGATCTGGCCAGCCTGGCCGGAGAAGCGTCCCGTTTGCAGGGGGAGATCGAGGAACTGTCTGTCCTTCGGAGCAAGGCCGGCGCCGCGGCGGAAGAAATGCGGCGGCAGGCGCTCCGGCTGGAGGACGAAGCCGGTCGGCAGTCGCTGGAGGCGTTCGCTGCCGAGCGCCAGCTTCTCGATACGCGGCGGCAGCGGTTGCAAACCCTACTCGATATCGGCCGGGAAGCCTTGCGGCTGCAAGAGGAGCGCTCCCGCCTCCGCGCCGGCTTGGAACAGGCCAGAGCACAAAGCGCCAGCGTCGGGCAACTGGCGCAGGAACGATCGCGCGAATGGAACGGACGGCGGGAGGCCCTGGCCGAAGCGCGACTGGGGCTGGAAGCCGCGCGGATCGCCCGCAAGGAAGACGTCGCCGATATCCGTGCCAGCCTGCGGCCCGGGCAACCGTGTCCGGTGTGCGGCGCCGCCGACCACCCGTGGGCGCGGGAGGCGGCGCCGGCTTTCGACCGTCTGCTTGATGATCTGCGACGTCGGGTGGAGACGCTGGCCGGGGAGGAAAGCGCCCTGGCCCGGGCGTTGGCGGCGGCCGAGGCCGAGCAGGCCCAGCTTGCACGCCAGATTGCGGAGGGCGAGGCCAGGACCGGACCGATCGACCAGGATTTTCAGCGGCTGCTCGATCGCTGGCGGATGAGCGACATCGGGGTGGAAGGCTTTGCCGAAGAACCGACGCCGGCCCTGGTTGACGCCTTGGCGGAAAAGCTGCGCCAGGTGGCGCAGGATCTGACCGAAATTGTTGCCAAAGAAGGGGCGGGCCGGGCTTTGCTGCGCCGCTTGGAGAGCGCCCGCCGTGATTTCGAAGGGCAGCGCCGCTTGGGCGAGGATCTCCAGGAGCAATTGACCGCTCGTCGGCAGAATCTGCTGGCGACCACGGGCAAGCAGGAGACGGCGTTGGCGGCGCAACGGGTCGCCGGCCGCGCCTGCGACGAAACCCTCTCCCGACTGGCCGATCCCCTCGGCGACCCCGCTCACTGGGCACCGGTTCTCAAGCGCGATCCGGCAGCGTTTCATGCCGGCTGCCGCCAGCGTGCCGAAACCTGGCGCCGGCAAAATAAAAGACGCGAAGAAGTTGCCGTGCATTTGCAGGCGCTGGCGCCGGAGATTGCGGCCGGTGAGGAGAAGCTGCGCCAGGGACGGCAAGAGGAGCAACGGCTGCGGCGAAAACTGGAAGATTTTCGTCATGCCAGCGAGAGCCTGCAGCGCGAGCGAAGGCAGTTTTTCAACGGCGAAGCGGCCGCCGCCGTCGAGGAGCGGCTACAGGCCGCCGAGCGCCGTGCCCGCAAGGGGGAGGAGACGGCGCGGGAGCATCTGCAGATGCTGCAGCGCCGTCTGGCGGCCGCCGTCCAAAGCGAAAATCACTGGCGCGACGAACTGGCGCGCCGCCAGCAGCAGGGGATGGCCGCTCGCGCCCGACTGAGCACCGCCCTGCAAGCCGCCGGCTGGGAAGAAGACGAACTGTGCCGACTGCTGGCAAAGACCGCAGACTGGCGCGCCGAAGAACGGCGGGCCCTGGAAACCCTGGACGCGGCGCGGCAGAAGGCGCAGGTGCTGCGCGAGGAGCGGCAGGCGCAGGCGGCGCGGCACCGCGCCCTGGATGCGCCGGAGCTCGATGCCGACGCCGCCGCCGCGCAGTTGGCGCAAAGCATTGGCGAGATCGAGGCGGCGCGGCAGGGCCGGGCGGCGGCTGAGGCCGAACTGTTGGCCGATGATCGGCGGCGCGAGCAGGCCGGCCAGGTGGAGGTGGAGCGGCAGAGCCAGCGGCAGCGGTGGGAGGTGTGGGAGAGTCTGCGCGAGCTTATCGGTTCGGCCGATGGCAACAAGTTTCGCGCCTTCGCCCAGAGCCTCACCCTCGATGCGCTGCTGGCGCACGCCAACCGGCACCTTGAAGATCTGGCGCGCCGTTATTATCTTGAGCGCGTTCCCGGCAGCGACCTCGAATTGCAGGTGATCGACCGCGACATGGGGGACGAAGTGCGGGCGGTGCACAGCCTCTCCGGCGGCGAGAGCTTCCTCGTTTCTCTCGCCCTCGCCCTCGGCTTGGCGTCTCTGTCCTCCCAGCGCACCCAGGTCGAATCGCTGTTTATCGACGAGGGCTTCGGCGCCCTCGATCCGAACACCCTGGACATCGCCATCGCCAGCCTCGACGGCCTGCAGAGCCTCGGCCGGCAGGTCGGGGTGATCTCGCATGTGCACGCGCTGGTCGAGCGCATCGGCGTCCAGGTGCGCGTCGAAAGTCGCGGCGGCGGCCGCAGCACCCTCCGCGTGCTCGGCGGGTCGCCGGTAGTCGTTGCAGACGTTTCCGTTCCAGGAGCGGGAGAAGACGTTCCGCTGCCCGCCGATCTCTTCGCGTCGCCGGGTTTGTAAGGCCTAAAAGCAAAGGCTTTCACCACTGAGAACACTGAGAACCACTGAGATAAA
>JBAYQP010000065.1:0-14141 GCA_041677125.1 Desulfuromonadales bacterium
GAGGGTGTGCGTAGATGTTAACGCAAAAAATCGAATGGGCGGGTACACCGGTGCTAACCCTTACTCCTTTGTAATCAGAGATGGTAGAGTTGTTCGTGTTGATACCGGTCAACCGGGGACATTGGGGGCGCAGCTAACAAATCAGGCGTGCAGCGGAGTCTACTGAATAAGTGCTAGAGATTTAAGATTTGCGAAAGGGGTCGCTTTTAGAAGTGATCTCTTTTTTTTTCATCTAGGTGTTGCAATAGATAACATGAGAAAGTTGTGCACCGAGGCGGGAAGGAGTTTAGCTTTACCTGAGAGGGGGGTTGTGTTACACATATTGTGACACGGATTGAGACCTTAAACTGCCTCGGCTGCTGAAAAATCAGCTACTTACCAGTCATCGATGATGGCGGGAGTATCTCATCTGCTCCCGCCAAGAAGAATCCAACAGCATCCAAAGAACCGACAAAACAACCCGCCAAACAGGCGGGTTTTTTTTGTATTCCACGAGTCTTTAAATCTTAAGATGGATGTACAAAGCTCAGGATATACTTCCCACGAAATTCACTCTTTTCCCCATCCTTAGGCGCCTGCAAGGGAGAGTTGAAATTCAAGATCTGAATGATCCAGCCAATCCCGCCAACGTCATATTCTCTGCCACTACATCATGCGGGATCAGGAGGTACCGCCACGATTTTCCGCCGTTGCCGCTCGCGTGGTCAGAGGCGTGGCCGCACCATTTGATGGCCGCTTCCTTCTTGGCCAGGACCTCGGCTGACTCCATCTCATTACGGGCTTTGGTTTCGACCATATAAATACGGTCTATCGCCTCGACTACGAAATCGGGCTGATATTCGAGATGATCCCGCCCCCATTTGTAGAAGATTTGGAACTGCCCCTTGGCGGGCTTGAACCATTTCTGGATGGAGGTATCCGATTCCTTTTCCAGCAGCACGGCGAAACGGCGCTCGGTGTCCGAGTCGAACTTTTGCACCGGGTAGAGGCAGCGCTGAAAGCCGCCGAAGAGCATCTGGCCGATTTTGCTTTTGTCATCCACCGGCGGCCGGAAGTGGCGGATACCGTCGGCAGCGGCGGTGAAGGCGCTCTGCTTCAGCGTTGAGAAACCTTTACTGACAACCACCTCGCAGTCGACGGCGGTTTCCCACTGATGCGCCGGCATCTGGGCATGAATAAATTCGGCCAGTTGCCGCTGATAATACTGCAGTACATTGCGCACTTCGTCTTCCGACAGATAGCCCAGCAGATGCCGAACCATCTGGCCGGCCAGATCATAGAGCAGGTCGGCATGAGCATCGTAGGAGATATCGTCGAAATCGATCAGGACCCGCACGAGATAGTTTTCCAGCCGGTTCTCCCTCTCGATGCCGCCAAGGGCGCTGAGTGTATCTTCCTGGCTGGTGCGCAAGTGTTTGATCAGCAGATCACGAGAGACCGGTTGATAATTGATGTTTTTGACGTCGAGGGCAAAAGGGTGATAGCCGAGGGTCACCTCCCCCTTGGGCACCACCAGAATACGGGGGATGTCGATCGACTGCTGCATGACCATTTCTGTGGTTTTGGCAACGATGGCAGCGACATCGGGCTTTTCGGCAACCCCTTCCAGCTCCATCTGCTCAGGCGCCAGTGCTGCCTCAACACGCTTGACGATTTCCGCAGCGATCTCTTCTCTGACCAATTCGGAGGAACTGGGCAGGAACTCATGTTCCTGGATGACTTCATAAGCAAGTTGGATCAACCCGCCATTGCCAGCAGCGCATTGAACGTTTGATAGCCCGAACCATGCCGAACGCAGGCGACTGTCCTGATCCCTGCCGCCTGATGGTCGATATGCTCGGGAGCGGAATCGAGCAGGCCCCTTGTACTTCAAGAAAGCGCGGCAATCGTTGGTATTTTGTCCACCGAATTCCGGTATTTTTAAACCCTATTTGCGAGCGATTATTCTCTCACTTTTCAAGTGCCTCCACAGCCCCTGCCAAAGTGGCCAGCGGCAGGAAGAGCCCGAGGGGACTGTTCGATAGGGGGATGAAACCGTATTGCTCGTAGTATTCGCGGGCGGCTTGGTTCTTCGCGTCGACGAAGAACCCGATGATGCCGATGTTCTCGGAAACGGCGAGGGTTCGCCGCATCGCTTCCACCATCATGGTCCCGCCGAGGCCCTGCCGCTGTCGGTCGCTGGACACCGCCAAGCGGGCCAGCTTAGCTGCCGGCGCCCTGCCGGGGTATTTTTTTGCGTATACCGGCGGAAGGTCCGACGCGACGATTTCGCAGCTTGTCAGCGTAAAAAACCCCAAGATTCTCGCCGGTTCCTCCGTATCAATCAAAACAAAGGTTCGTGAGATCCCCTTTTCATTATGCTGGCGAGCGGTCCTTTTCAGATAGATATCCAAGGCCTGCTCGCCGCAACCAAATGCTTCGCGATCGTGTCCCCGCGAAAGCAGTTCAATTCGAAGCATTTACAGGCGCTCCTTGTGAGCGCGAAAAGCCGCCAGCAACTTCTCGTTCGGCGCCGGTGGGTTCTCGATTGCGTCGAAAAAATGCCTGGCGGATTCCGCGCTCAATCGAATTATGTTTTCTTCTTCGATCACGCTCTGCGCCCGTTCCAGTGCAGACTGAACAAGGAATTGGTTCACTGTCGAGCCAACCAATGCCGCCGCTCGCGTTAGTGTCTCAAAAACACGCTCGTCAACACGTGCTGAAATGCGTTCAGTTTTTGTCGCAGCCATGATGTTCTACCTCCCTGTGTAGGCTGATATTTAGTTGAGAGGCTAACATGGTGGCGCCAAAATGGCAACAAAATGTTGCCATTTTGGCGCCACTTCGCTACGCACCGGGCGCAACCGTGCACCGGCCTCCGATGCTCCGCGATTCTCAACGGCCGCGTAAATGGCGGACGGCCATCCGCGATTCCGGAAGGGCCAACGCGGCGGTGGCGAAGGTCGCCGCCGAGGCGATCAGGCACCAGATGCAGGCGGCGCGGTGTTTCGCGTACTGATCGTAGGTGAGCCGGGCGGCCGGCAAGGCATCGAATCCCGCCTTGGCCGCCATCGCCAGGGGAATCCACGGCTGTTTCCGCGCGCGTTTCCTGCCGCCCATGGCCGCCAGGGCGGCGGTGCCGGCGTAGCTGACCATGCCGATGAAGGCGTCCCCCATCTGCAGGCGCTCGTAGGCTTCCGCCGAGGCGTCGACCTTGTCCGAATTGATCCCGGGCAGAGGCGGATCGGGCAGATGGTTGACGATCCCCATCTGGTAGAGCGAGATCAGCCCCATGCAACCCATCGCCGTCAGTGCAAGGCCAACCATTTTCCGCCGGTTGTCCAGCAAGGGGTCATGCCCTTCGCGCAGTTCCCGACTGAGTTGCGCAGGATTCATAAAACCTCCTTCGGCGGCGACAAGGGTTTGTTTTCACTAGAGCAGAATTCGCCGGTAATGCAAGGCTCGAACAGATAGCGATCAACGTCACGCCCTGGGCATGAAACCTACCTGCCCTCCCCCCGCAGCAATGTTTCGATGACCGGCTCGGCCTTCAGGGTGCGGTGGACCGGACATTTATCGGCCATCTCCAGCAGACGCCGGCGCTGCTCCTCCGTCAGTTCTCCGATCAACTCCAGCTCCCGCTCGAAGCGGTCGATTTTGCGTCCCGGCTCCTCGCAGTGGGCGCAGTCCTCCGCATGAATCTTGCGATGGTCCAGGCGCACCACCGCCGCCTTTAACGGCCATTTTTTCCGCCGGGCGTACATCTGCACCGTCATGCTGGTGCAGGAGCCGAGGGCCGCCAGCAGGTAATCGTAGGGGGTGGGCCCCTGGCCCGTGCCGCCGAAGGCCTCCGGCTCGTCCGCCACCAATGCCTGGCCGCGGACGAACATCTCGGTGCGGAACCCTTCCGTCCCGGTGCGCACGGTGACCCGGTTGTCGGTCGCTTCCGGCAGCGGCGGCGGCTCTTTTTCGTAGATGTCAAGGTAGCGCCGCGCCCAGGCGGCGATCATGTCGCCAGCATAGCGGGAGTCCTCCTTGCGAGAAAGGAGGTGGTCCGCCGGATCGAGGGAGAGAAAGCTTTTCGGGTGCCGCGCCGCCTGGTAGATATCGGCGGCGTTGTCGATGCCGACGATCCGGTCGCGCGGGGAATGCATGACCAGCAAGGCGGCATCCAGGCGGCGAATGACCTCGCGCGGGGTCTGCGCCTCGATGTCAGCGAGAAACTCCTTGCGGATGGTGAAGGGGCGCCCGGCGATCATGACCGTTGCCTCGCCGGAGCGTTCGATCTCCTCGCGGGAGTCTTCCAGCAGGCCGGCGATGTGGCCGGGATGGCAGGGGGCGGCGATGGTGACCACGGCCCGGGTCGAGGCGATTTGCGGCGCCGCATGCAGCACCGCCGTTCCGCCCAGGGAGTGGCCAACGAGGATTTTCGGCCCTTCGTGGTTCTGGTCGAGAAAGCGGGCGGCGGCGACCAGGTCGCTGACCTGGGAGGAAAAAGTCGTCTCGGCGAAGTCGCCGGTGCTTTCGCCGAGGCCGGTGAAGTCGAAGCGGAGCACGGCGAACCGCTGCCGGCTGAGAGCCCGGGCGATATTGGCCGCGGCGGCGATGTTCTTCGTGCAGGTGAAACAATGGGCGAAGAGCACGAAAGCGACCGGTTTCTCGTCCTCCGGCAGATGGAGAATCGCCGCGAGGTCATTGCCGTCGGCATTGGGGAAAGTCACTTTCCGCTGTTTCATCGGGTCCTCCCTTCGGGCAGCAGACGATCTCAGCTCAGTTTACCCTCTTCGCCAGCAATGATAACGCTCCACCCAACCGAGGAGCTTCTCCGGCATGTGCTGCTTCTTCCAGACGCCGGCGGCCATCTTGTTCGCCTCGGCCAGGGTCGGGTAGACGTGGATGGTTGCGAGGATTTTGTTCAGGCCGATACCGTGCTTCATCGCCAGAACGAATTCGGCCAGCAGGTCGCCGGCATGGACGCCGACGATGGTCGCCCCGAGGATCTTGTCCTTGCCCGGCGGCGTGAGGACCTTCACCCAGCCGTGCTCCTCCCCTTCGGTAATGGCCCGGTCGAGTTCCGCCAGCTCGAAGCGGGCGATCTCGTAATCGATCTTCTGCTCTTTGGCCTCGTCCTCGCTCAAGCCGACGCGGGCCACCTCCGGATCGGTGAAGGTCGTCCAGGGGATGACCCGGTAGTCGGCGCGGTACTTCTTGACTTGCCCGAAGAGGGCGTTGACCGCGGCGTACCACGCCTGGTGGCCGGCGGTGTGGGTGAACTGGTAGGGGCCGGCGACATCGCCGGCGCAAAAAATGTTGGGAAAGTTGGTGCGCAGAAAATGGTCGGTCTCGATGCTGCCGCAGGGGTCGAGGCGCACCCCCAGCGCCTCCAGGCCGAACCCCTTGACATTGGCCTGACGCCCGACGGCGACCAGGATGGCGTCGAACTCGATCGCCACCGGCTGCCCCGCATGCGCGCAAAGGAGGGTATTGCGCCCCCCCTCGACCCGCACCTCCCTGGCGGCATGACCGGTGAGGACCCGCACTCCTTCCGCCTCGAAGCGGCTGCGGACGAAGTCGGAAACATCCGCATCCTCGCGCGGCATGATGCGCGGCCCTATCTCCACCTGGGTCACCTGCGCGCCGCAGCGGGCGAAGGCCTGGGTCATCTCGCAGGCGATGGGGCCGCCGCCGAGGACGACCAGCCGCCGCGGCAACTCCCGCAACTGCCACAGGTTGTCCGAGGTCAGATAGGCGATGCCGTCCAGACCCTTGATCGATGGGACCATGGGGCCGGCGCCGGTGGCGACGACGATGGCGCGGGTGGCGAGAATTTGGCCGTTCACCTCGACGGTCCAGGGGGAGGTAATCTTCGCCGCCCCCTGCATGACATCAACGCCAAGGGAGGTATAGCGTTCCGCCGAGTCATGCGGTTCGACCTTGCCGATCACCCGGCGCACCCGATCCATGACCCTGGCGAAGTCGAATTCGACTTCCGCCTTGTCGATGCCGAATTCCCCCGCCCGGCGAAACTGGGAGAGCAGGCGCGCCGAGCGGATCAGCGCCTTGCTCGGCACGCAGCCGGTGTAAAGGCAATCGCCTCCCATTTGGTCTTTCTCGATCAGCGCCACCTTCGCCTTGACCGCTGCGGCGATGTACGAGGTCGCCAGCCCCGCCGAACCGGCGCCGATCACCACCACGTTGTAGTCGAAAGCCTTCGGTTTGCGGTAGGCCTTCAGCACCTTGCGGGATTTGATCCAGTCGACAGCTTTTTTGGCCGCCAGGGGGAAAATGCCGAGCAGGGCGAAGGAGAGGATCAGGTCGAGGGACAGGATGCCCGAGAGGCTCTGAATTTTCCCGAGTTGGGTGCCGGCGTTGACGAAGACGACCGCTCCCGGAAGCATCCCGATCTGGCTGACCCAATAGAAGGTCGGGGTGCGGATCGGGGTGAGCCCCATGGCCAGATTGATGACGAAAAAGGGGAAGAGCGGCACCAGGCGCAAGGTGAAGAGGTAGAAAGGCCCCTCTTTCTCCACCCCATTGTTGATCGCCCGCAGCCGTTCGCCGAAGCGGGCCTGCACCCATTCGAGCAGCAGAAAGCGGCTGACCAGAAAAGCCAGCGTGGCGCCGATGCTGGAGGCGAAGGAGACGACGATCAGGGCGGGGAGAAAACCGAACAGCGCCCCGCCGGCCAGGGTCATGATGGCGGCGCCGGGGAGCGACAGCGCGGTGACGGCGACATAAACGAGAAAGTAGGCGCCGAGAGTCAACGCCCGGTGGGCGGCGTAGAACTGCTGAAAATCGTGCTGCCGCGCCTTGAGATAGTCGAGGGTTAAATACTGGCCGAGATCGAGGGCAAAAAAGGCCCCCACCAAGGCCGCGATCAGAACAATCAGGACGACTCTTGCTGCTTTGCCTTGCATTGTTTACTCCATCCTATGAGCGGAACCATCCGCCATGATTGCATGATAGGCGTCTCGGATCGGGAAGATTGTCACTTATTTCGCGTCGGTCCCTTTGATTTATTTCTGGCAAAAAGGAAGAACTGTCAATGGAAAAGCACTCTGTGCAGAGTGCAAGGCTGGAGCAGCCTCGCCCAGAAGACCGGCAGAAGCAAGTCTTTTTACCTGCGGCAAGCGCTCCAGGAGTTTCTTGAGGATCGGCAAGACTACCGGCTCGCTTGGCGCGCATGAATGCCGATGGCCGCCGGGTGGCGCAGGCCGCGCGATGGACACCCTTGCCGTTCGGCTGGCGGTTCCCGTCATCAGGGTCCGCCGGGGACGTGCACCCCCAAATCTTTTCAGTCATCACCACAATGACCGCAACAGCGCCCGTCAAGGCGCTACGCGCCATGCCTGGCGCACATAAAAAAAAGGGACCGCCCCAAGGCGGTCCCACGGTTTATCCGGAGAACTAAATGTTTCGGAGCCATCGACCCCGCACTCTCCCCGCCGGGCGGAGAACCGGCATCCACGGGATGGTTCGCTGGACGATGGCGAAAACGAAAGAGGTGGACTGAGCGTCAGTCCACGCGCCGGCGCAAAAAGGTGGGGATATCGTACTCCTCGTCTTCCCCCAAGCCGGAGCGGAAGGAGCGGGGAGTTTCTTTCTGCCGTTCGCGTATGAAGGTCGGCACGTCGCGATCCAGCTTGGTCACCACCGGCAGGGTGCGGCGCACCTCGGCGCCCGCCCGCCTGGCTTTGTCGAAGGAGGCGCCGAAGCCGGTGGCGATAGCCGTCACCTTGATCTTCTCGCCCATCTCCTCATCCACCACCAGACCGATGATGATATTGGCGTCTTCGTGCACCTTGTCGTGAATGACGCGGGAGACCTCGTCGAAATCGTCCATGGTCATGCTCGCCGAGCCGGTGACATTGACCAGCACTCCCTTGGCGCCGGAGATGTCGATCTCTTCGAGCAGCGGACTGCTGATCGCCTGCAGTGCGGCCTCGGTGGCGCGCTTTTCCCCTTCGGCCATGCCGATGCCCATCATCGCCATGCCGCGCTCGCCCATGATCGTTTTGACATCGGCGAAGTCGACCCCGATCATCCCCTCGGTGGTGATGAGATCGGAAATACCCTGCACCGCCTGCCGCAGGACATCGTCGGCCGGTTTGAAGGCATCGAGAATTCCGGTATTTTTGCCGGCCAGCCCGATGAGACGGTCGTTGGGGATGATGATCAACGAGTCGACGATTTCCTTCAGCGCCTCGATCCCCTCATCGGCCTTCTTCATGCGCTGCTTGCCTTCGCGGGCGAAGGGCTTGGTCACCACCCCGACGGTCAGCGCACCGACCTCCTTGGCCACGGCGGCGATGATCGGCGCCGCGCCGGTGCCGGTGCCGCCGCCCAAACCGGCGGCGATGAACACCATGTCGGAGCCTTTGAGAATCTCGGCCAGACGCGAGCGATCCTCCAATGCGGCTTCCCTGCCGACTTCCGGGTTGGCCCCGGCGCCAAGTCCTTTGGTCAGCTTGGCGCCCAGTTGCAGCTTCATCGGCGCGCGATTGGTGCGCAGCGCCTTGACATCGGTATTGGCCGCTATAAATTCCACCCCCTCAATGGCGGAATCCACCATGGCGTTGACGGCATTGCCACCGCCGCCACCGGCGCCCAATACCTTGATCTTTGCCATTTGCTCAAAATTGTCATCGAATTCAAACATTTTGTCCTCCTTCCGGAATAGCTCGGCCAAGGGTTCTCCGCACCCCGGCCGACCGCTTAAAGAAAACCGCACCAATGATCAGAAAAATTCGCCGAACCAGTCTTTCATTCGCTGCATGACCCCTTCGAAAATATCCGTTCTGCCTTTGCTGAAATTGTTGGTCTTCGCGTTGCGGCTGCCGTATTTCACCAGGCCGACGCCGGTGGCGTACACCGGGGAATTGACCACATCGATCAGACCGCCGATGTCGCGCGGCACGCCGCGGCGCACCGGCAAATTAAAAATCTGTTCGGCCAGCTCGGGCATCCCCGGCAGAATCGAGGTGCCGCCGGTAATGACGACGCCGGAGGCGATCAGGTCCTCGAAACCGCTCTTGACGATCTCCCGGTTGACCAGGGTGAAAATCTCCTCCACCCGAGGATCGAGAATCTCCGACAGCAGCTGGCGGGAGAGGATGCGCGGCTCGCGCCCACCGACGGAGGGGACCTCGATCGTCTCGTCCTTGCCGACCTTGGAGGTCAGACAGCAGCCGTAGGCGCGTTTGATCTTCTCCGCCTCGGCCATCGGCGTGCGCAGGCCGACCGCGATGTCGTTGGTCAGGTGATTGCCGCCGAGGGAGAGGACGGAGGTATGCTTGATCGCCCCGTCAACGTACAGTGCGATATCGGTCGTGCCGCCGCCGATGTCCACCAGCGCCACGCCCAGTTCCTTTTCATCGGCGGAAAGAACGGCTTCCGAGGAGGCGAGCTGTTCGAGCACGATATCCGCCACATCCACCCCGGCCCGGTTGCAGCTCTTGATGATGTTCTGGGCGCTGGCCACCGCCCCGGTGACGATATGCACCTTGGCTTCCAGGCGCACCCCGCTCATCCCCATCGGCTCCTTGATGCCGTCCTGGTCGTCGATGATGAATTCCTGCGGCAGGATATGGATCACCTCGCGGTCCATGGGGATGGCGATCGCCTTGGCGGCGTCGATGACCCGGCGAATATCCTCGTTGTTGACCTCGCGGTTTTTGATGGCGATCACCCCCTGGGAATTGAACCCCCGGATGTGGCCGCCGGCAATGCCGGTAAAAACCGATTTGATCTCGCAACCGGCCATCAGTTCCGCTTCCTGCAGGGCTTTACGGATGGCGGCAACGGTCGATTCGATGTTGATGACGACTCCCTTGCGCATGCCCTTGGAGGGGCTGGTGCCGATACCGACGATATCCAGCCCTTCGTCGGTAAGATTGCCGACGATGGCGCAGATCTTGGTCGTGCCGATATCGAGTCCGACAATCAAATTTTCTCGCTTGCTCCCCATCTTCTTCCCTTTCCGGTCGTATTAACTGTTGCCCGGCGTGAACCGGCTATTGACCCGGACAATGACCCGGTCGGCCACATTGAGGTCAATATATTTAAGAGTTGCCAGGCGCGACTTGAGTTCGGGATAGATGCGCTCCAGGCGATCGAGTTTATGGGCGAAGGAGCCGAAGCCGAGTCGAATCGGCACCCCGCCGGCCATCGTGGTCAGAACGTAGCCCTCGATCTGATCGTAGTGCAATTCGGACACGTCGCCGAGTGTGAAGTCGCTGCGCCCGGCCACCGCATCGAAGACCGACATCGCCTCCGTCATAATTTTTCCGGCCGCCTCGGGTTGATCGAGAAGAAATTTGCGTTCGATGCCGGTCAACACCGGGAAATCGAGTTCGTCCCCCGGCTCGAGCATTTTGAACACCACTCCTTCGGCGTCCACATAATAGAGATAGCCAAGGTTGACGATGGCGCACGGCGCCCGCTCCCGGATGCGAATCACCACTTCGCGGGGGTAAACACGTTCCACCTGCGCCTGGGCCACCCAGGGGTTCTCTTCGATTTTGCGCCCAACGGCATTCAAGTCGATCTGAAAAATGCTGACTCCCGGCACGATTTCAGAGAGCCCGAGCACCTCTTCCCTGCTTATCCGCGCATTGTTCTCGACGCGCAGGTCGGCAATGCGAAAGTAGTCCGAGGCGAACAACAGTCTGCCCAGCAGCAGTCCGCCGCTGACGATCAGCCCGAGCGAGCCCAGCGCCATGCCGATATGCAGGCTGCGTCGGAAGAATTTCTTCCAATCGATCGCCTCCCGCTTCTTACGCCGGCGGTTGTCTTTGACCTTGGCGGTCTTGGGCACTTTCAGATCTTGCAACTCGAACCCCTTGCGCTTCAGGTTGGGTCTATTATTTGTTCAGTGCGGCGCCCGCGAGGATGCGTTCGACCAGCTCGGCAAAGGAGATCCCGACATGGCCGGCCGCCTTGGGCAGCAAGCTGGTCGCGGTCATCCCCGGAATCGTGTTGATTTCCAGACAGAAAAACTCGTTGCCGCGCACCATGAAGTCAACCCGGGCGGCCCCCGTGCATCCCGCCAGGGCGCAGGCTTTGACCGCCGTCTGCTGCAGATGCCGGTACAGGTCGGCGGCTAGCGGCGCCGGCAAGATGTATTCGGTCTGTCCGGCGGTATATTTGGCCTGATAGTCGTAGAAACCGCCTTTGGGCACCACCTGAATGATCGGCAGCGGCGCGCCGTCCAGAACCCCGACGGTAACCTCCAGTCCTTCGATGAACTCTTCGACCAGCACCCCTGCGTCGTGCAGCAGCGCCGCATCGATTCCCCGCTCCAGTTCGGCGCCGCTATGCGCAATGGTGACGCCGATGGTCGAACCCTCCCGCGCCGGCTTCGCCACCACGGGAAATTTCCGACAAGCGGCCAGCAAGGCTTGCCGGTCGTCGCCGCGGCGGAACACGTGGAAGTCGGGCGTGGGCACGCCATGCTGCAGAAAGAGATATTTCGTCGTTATCTTGTCCATGGCGATGGCGGAGGCGAGAATGCCGCTGCCGGTATAGGGAATGCCGAGAATTTCCAGCAGCCCCTGCACCGCGCCATCCTCCCCGTAGCGCCCGTGCAGCGCGATAAAGGCGATTTCGACGCCTTCCTCCCGCAGCCGGCTGGCCAGATCGCGACCGGCATCGATCCCCACCGCCCGGTAGCCGGCCGCCTGCAAGGCGCCGAGCACCGCCTGGCCGGTGCGCAGCGATATCTCCCGCTCCGCCGACAGACCGCCCATCAGCACCCCGATTTTTTTCTCTTTCCGCTCCGCGATGCTCATGCCTCGACCTTTTGCGCAAAGCGCCGGATAAAATCCTCCCCCACCTGCCAGACGTTGCCCGCACCCAGGGTAATGACGATATCGCCCTCGGCCACCGCCGAGAGCAGGTGCGCCACCGCCGCCTCTTTGTCGCCGACATAGTGCACATCGCGGTGGCCGTGGCCGGCGATGCCGGCAGCGAGGGATTGGGCATCCACCCCCACGATCGCTTCTTCCCCGGCGGGGTAGATGTCCATCACCAGCAGATGGTCGGCCTGATTGAAGGCGGTGACGAATTCATCGAACAGCGCCTGCGTGCGGCTGTAGCGGTGCGGCTGAAATATCGCCACCAGCCGCCGGTTCCAGCCGGCGCGAGCGGCCGCCAGCGTCGCCTTGACCTCCGCCGGATGATGTCCGTAGTCATCGACCACCATCACTCCAGCCACTTCGGCCTTGATCTGGAAGCGCCGCTGCACCCCGCCGAAATCCTTGAAGCCTTCGGCAATCTGGGCGAAGGGGATCTCCAACTCCATACCGATCGCCACCGCCGCCAGGGCATTGAGAACGTTGTGCCTGCCGGGCATGCGGAAAGAAATCCCTCCAAGGCGCTCGCCACGGTGGGAAACGACAAAAGAGGTGCAATCGCCCCGGTGTTCGACTTCGGAGGCGCTGAAATCGGACTGGCTGCTGAACCCGTAGGTGACGAAGCGCTTTTTGACCTGGGGGATAAGCGCCTGCACATTGGGATCGTCGAGGCACAGAACAGCCAAGCCGAAAAACGGCACCTTGTTGATGAACTCGATGAAGTTGGCCTTGATCTGGTCCAGATCGCGGTAGAAATCGAGGTGATCGGCATCGATATTGGTGACCACGGCAATGATCGGCGCAAGCTTGAGAAAGGAGCCGTCCGATTCGTCGGCCTCGGCGACGAGGAATTTCCCCTGTCCCAATTTGGCATTGGATCCGAAGGCGTCCAGCCGACCGCCGATCACCGCCGTCGGGTCGATGCCGCCGTGCACCAGGATGGTGGCGACCATGCTGGTGGTCGTCGTTTTGCCGTGGGTGCCGGCAATGGCAATGCCGTACTTCATGCGCATCAGTTCGGCCAGCATCTCCGCCCGCGGGATGACCGGAATCAGCCGCCGCGTCGCTTCGAGCACCTCCGGGTTGCCCGGGCGCACGGCGGTGGAGGTAACAACCACATCGGCCTTGCCGACATTCTCCTCCCGGTGACCGTAGGCAACCTCTCCGCCCAGTTCAACCAGCCGGCGCGTCACCTCGGACTCGCGCAAATCCGAACCGGAAACCTGGTAGCCAAGATTGAGCAGCACCTCGGCGATACCGCTCATGCCGATACCGCCAATGCCGACGAAATGTATTCTGCGAATGCGTCCGTACATTTAAAAAACCTTTCAAAATCAGCTGGCAGCTTGAAGCTGTTGTCCGGCCACTGGCAGCTGACGGTTAAACGCTTTCTTTCATAATGATCCTGCATTGTTTCAGGATCAAATCAGCCGCCCCGCGTCGGCCAATGGCGTGGGCGGCGCCGGCCATGTGCAGCAGCCGCTCCCGGTTTTCGACCAAATCCTCGATCAAGTGCGCCAGCGTCTCGGCGTTCAGCTCCGACTGGGGCAGCATCAACGCCGCCCCGCGCCGCACCAGAGCGCGGGCATTGACGCTCTGGTGGTCGCCGGCGGCGTAGGGATAGGGAACCAGAATCGCCGGCCGGCCACAGGCGGTCAGTTCGGCAATGGTCGTCGCCCCGGCGCGGCAGAGAACCAGATGAGCGCTGGCATAAGCGGCGGCCATATCGGTGATGAAGGGGGTAACCTCGTCCGTTCCCCACCCCGCCAGACGGTATCCCTGGCGCACCCGCTCCAGATCGTCGACGCCGGTCTGATGCCGGATCGTCAGGCGCCCCGCCAGCGGCTTTAAGCTGGGAAGCATGGCGAGCACGGCGTCGTTGATGGCCCGGGCGCCGCGGCTGCCGCCGAAGACCAGCAATTGCGGAGGGCCCGTCGGCACCGGCGGACACTCCTCCATCCCCTCGCGCAGGGGATTGCCGGTGAGCACGGTCCGGCCGCGATAAAACGCGCTGTCTGATTCGGCGAAAGACAGACAGACCCGATCGACCCAGCGCGAGAGCACCTTGTTGGTCAGCCCCGGCCACGCATTCTGTTCATGAATAAGGCACGGAAACCCAAGGGTCCGGGCGGCCATCAGGGTTGGCGCCGAGGCGTATCCACCCACCCCGACGACCACGTCCGGCTGAAAGCGACGCAGAATGCGTCGGGATTGCAGCAAGCTGCGGACCATCTGCGGGATCAGGGCGGCCTTGCCGCGCAGTCCCTTGCCGACGAAGCCAGAGATATCAACCGTCGCCAACGGCAAATC
>JBAYQP010000066.1:0-13464 GCA_041677125.1 Desulfuromonadales bacterium
GCCCATTTTCCGGTGAAGTAGTCGAGCTCGCCGTTCTTGTCCATCAGGCGCGGCACGTCGGGGGACTTGCAGGTCCAGCAGGCGCTGGGCATGGGACCGCTGCCGGCATCGCTCGGGCTGCCGGTGCGCAGGGAATTGATATTGTCTTCAAGGGCGTAATAATGGCCGCGCGGTGCGTTGTAGTCGGTGGCGAAGCCGTAGCCCGCCCACATCACCACCAATGCCGGGTCGGCTTTCAGCACATCCTTGATGTCATCGCTCTTGCGGGTTTTCATGTAGGAGTCGTACTGGCGGGGGAAATACTTGCCCCATTCGGAGCTGCGCGGCTCCAGTTTCTTGATGTCCGGGACGGCGTTGATCGCCTGTTGATCCGCCTTGTTCTCCTTGATGGAGACGGCCAACAGCAGCAGGGGCACCATAACGACTACCGATACGATTGTGATAAGCCATGATCTTTTCATTGTTCATTCTCCCAGGTTGAGTTTTTCCTATAATTCCTTGACGCCGAGGTTGTTTTGCGTCGCCAGCAGACTTCTTGTCGTTCCGTGCGGCAGGCTCCGGTGGCATTCCCAGCAATTTCGCCCCATCGGAACGCCGCCTTCCTTGTGATACAGTTCGCTGTTGGCCATCATCTGCGAGACGATCTCCTGGTGGCAGGAGATGCAGTTGTTCTGGATCCTTTTGGCGGCATTGTCGGTGATCCGCAGATTGTCGCCGTAGGCGCCCAGGGTCATGGCGAGGGAATGGTTGTAGCCGTCCCTGGTCTTGGCGATCATTTTGTTGATGAACGAATCCTGCGGCAGGTGACACTCCACGCAGGTGGCGCGGTCGCGGTGCGAGCTGTGTTGCCAGGTCGCATAGTGCGTGTTCATCGTGTGGCAGTTAATGCAGACTTTCGGATCGCTCGATAAGTAGGAGAGCATTTTGGATTCATTCACCACGAAGGCGAATAATCCGACCACAGCCACGACGCAGCAGGTTGCCACGTACTTCATTGCTTTTCCGGTTTCCATAAGCAGCCCTTTGAGTGATTTTGGTTGACGGGATATCCTGCAAGTCCATTCGCGCCCCAGTCTTGTCTAGATTAATAGCAACGGCCGTGCCAGCAGAAATAGTGGCACAAACCCAAGTACTTATGCTATTCTTCCGCAGCGAATGCTACCAGGAGGTAGCATTCGCCAACCGGCTCATGTTACCTTCCGGTAGCAGCCCTCTTGCTGGGGCGAGGGTCTTTTTTTCAGCGCCTCCCGAAGGTTTTTCGCCATGCAGTTAAGAACGAGATTTATCCTTCTCATCGGGCTGGTGATCGGCTGCTCCTATGGCGTCACCTTTTACCGCACCTCCAGCTTTCAGGAGGAGCTGGTCGTCGAACAGGCCACCCGCCAGGCCAAAATGCTCTTCCACCAGATACGGCTCACCCGGCAATGGGTTGCCGACCACAACGGTCTCTTCTTCATCAAGGGGCCGGGGGTCGATCCCAATCCCTTTCTCAAAGAGGGACAGATCCGGGATGCGCGGGGGAACTGGCTGGTGAAGCGCAATCCGGCCATGGTCACCCGCGAGCTCTCCGTCTACGCCGCCCGGGAAGGCATGGGCCAGTTCAATGTCACCAGCCTGCAACCGCTGAATCCCGCCAACGCGCCCGATGAATTCGAGCGACGCAGTCTGCTCCGGTTCGAAAAGGGCGCCGAGGAGACGGTGGAGATCGAAATGATTGACGGCAAACACCGCCTGCGCTACATGGCGCCGCTGAAGGTGGACAGCATTTGCCTGCAATGCCATTCGGGGCAGGGGTATGAAATCGGCGATATCCGCGGGGGGATGAATGTCACCATCCCGATGGACCAGGCGTTTGCCGAGATCGGAACCAACAATCGGATGCTGCTGAACATCGCCCTGGGCACGATCATCATCGTTGCGCTGACCATCTTCTTCCTCTTCGACTTTCTGGTGGCCAAACGGCTGAAAATTTTGGCCCGCGAAATGGACCACTATCCGGAGCGGCGCGACATCGAACTCGCCATGTTCCCGGAAGAAAACGATGAAATCGGCGTCCTGGCCGGCCATTACCGCAAATTGTGCCAGCGTCTCGAGCGTTCGCAGCAAGAGCTGGACGCCGCCCGCGAGCAGGTCTTCCAGAGCGAAAAGCAGGCGGCCCTCGGACGGCTTGTCGCGGGGATTTCCCACGAGATCAACAATCCCCTGGGGGGGATGCAGAACTGCATCCAGACGATGAAAAGAAGCATGGATCAGCCGGAGCTGCAGGCCCGCTATCTGAATCTGCTGGCGCAGGGGGTCGACCGGATCAAGGGGACGGTGCAGCAGTTGCTGAACATCGGCCGCAAAGAGCCCCTGGAGTTTCGCCTGGGCGATGTCGACGCGATGATCGGCGACTGTCTGGAGCTGACCTGCGTTGGTCGGCGCAACGTCGTCATCGATCTGCGGCCCGGGGTGGGCAGGCCGGTCTTCGTCGGACTGGAGTCCTTGCGCCAGGTGGTGATGAATCTGGCCGGCAACGCAGTGCAGGCCATGGGTGAACAGGGGGGGACGCTCCGGGCGACAAGCCGGATCGAAAAGAATTGTCTGCTGATCGAAATGGCCGACACCGGGCCGGGAATCGCGCCGCAGCACCTCGACAAGATCTTCGAACCCTTCTTCACCACCAAGGAGGTCGGCGAAGGCACCGGCCTGGGACTTTCCGTCTCCCATTCGCTGGTCAAGCAGATGAGCGGGGAGTTGACGGTCCGCAACGGCGAAATGGGCGGCGCGATCTTCACCATCGTCGTCCCCCTGGCGGATCACGCCGCCACCGGAAAGGAGAGAAAATCATGACCGCGCGCATTCTGGTCGCCGAAGATGAAGAGATCATGCGCATCACCGTCCTCGATCACCTGCGCAACCAGGGCTGGCTGGCGGACGAAGCCGCCACCGGGACCAAGGCGCTGGAGCTGGCCAGGAAAAACCGCTACGAAGTGATCCTCTCCGATATCCGCATGCCGGGAATGGATGGCGAGAAATTGCTGGCCGAGGTGAAAAAACTGGCGCCGCGGACGGAGGTGGTCATGATGACCGCCCACGGCAGCACCGACAACGCGGTGAATTGTCTGAAGAAGGGGGCGGCGGACTACATCCTCAAACCTTTCGATCTGGACGACCTGACCTTCCGCATTGCCCGGCTTTTGGAAATGCAGACGATCAAGGCCCGGTGCGTTTCCCTGGAGCATTGCTGCGGCCAACGCCGGCCGCTCATCGGCTCCAGCCCCCCCATGCAGAAAATGCTCAGCCTGGTCAGCCAGGTCGCCCGCTCGGACTCCTCGGTCCTCATCCAGGGGGAAAGCGGCACCGGCAAGGAGCTGGTGGCGGCGGCCATCCATTATGAGAGCCGCCGGTCCGGCCAGCCCTATGTACGGGTCAATTGCGCCGCGATTCCCGCCGGGCTGATGGAATCGGAGCTCTTCGGTCATGAAAAAGGCGCCTTCACCGGCGCCGACAAGATGACCGTCGGCAAATTCGAACTGGCCGACCACGGCACCATCCTGCTCGACGAGATCGGCGACATGCCCCTCGATCTTCAAGTCAAGCTGCTGCGGGTGCTGCAGGAACGGGAGATCGAGCGGGTGGGCGGCAAAACCCCCATTCCCATCGATGTCCGGGTCATCTGCGCCACGGCCAAGGATCTCGCCGACGAAGTGCAGAACGGCAAATTCCGGCAGGATCTTTTCTATCGCCTGCAGGTGATCCCGATAGAGGTTCCGCCCCTTCGTCAGCGCGAGGGCGACATTCTCGAACTGGCTGATTTCTTCCTCCAGGAGTTCGGCGGCGAAAGGGGCATTTCCTTTCAGCTCTCGGCCGAGGCGCGCCAGGCGTTGGAACAGCACCCCTATCCCGGCAACGTGCGCGAACTGCGCAATCTCCTGGAGCGGGTTTCCGTGCTCGCCCCGGCGCCGAAAATCCAGCTCTGGGACCTGCCGGTGGAGATCCGCGGCGCCACGTACGACGGCGACAGCGAGGAGGATAATCTCGCCGCCGCCGTCGCCGCCGCCGAGCGCAAGTGCATCCAGCACGTGCTGAGGAAAACCGGCGGCAACAAGACGGATTCCGCCGCCATCCTGGGAATCAGCCGGAAAAATCTCTGGGAGAAAATGAAGCAGTACGGGTTGTAAATTCCCGCGATGCGCATCAATAGAATACAGTTCTAGCTTTAGAAAGCTTTTAATTTTCGCTTCTTTACAAATCGCCATGAATTTTGCTAAGTTGACGCATGCGTCCTGCCGGTGGAATCCTTTTTCTTCCGCCCCTTCTGCTGATCGGCCTGGTTCTGTTTCTCTATTACAGCCAGCCGGGGCTTTTGCAGAGTTTCGAGGCGAAATCCTATGACTGGCGCCTGCGCGTCTGGCGGGGTCCGATCGACCAGACCGGCGCCTTCGCCATTGTCGCCATCGACGACAAAAGCATCGCGGAACTCGGACGTTTTCCCTGGACGCGCCGCCTCTATGCCGACCTGATCGAGCGCGCGACGGAAGCCGGCGCCAAGGGGCTGCTCTTCGACGTTCTGTTTCCCGAGCCGGAGGCCAAAGCAGCCGACCACGCCTTCGCCGAGGCGATCGCGCGCGCCGGCAACATCACGCTGGTCGGCGCCTTCGAAATTGCTCCAGACGGCTCGCCGAGCAATTTTCTGCAGAATATTCCGCAGTTGCAGAACGCAGCGGGACAGATCGCGCATATCAATATTTTTCCCGATGACGATGGCGTCCTGCGCTGGACCCGGCTGACCCTCCCTCTGGACGGGCGCAACATTCCCTCTCTCGCCTATGCCGCCGCCCTGGCCGCCGTCGACACGACCCATTTCGCAGCGGAAGAGTTCAGCCTCAAGGCGGATAATCTGCGCATACCAACCGACGCCGGCCACGCTCTGCTGATCAACCATCGCGGCCCGCCCGGCGCCTTCGAGCATTTTTCCTTCGTCGATGTCCTGTTCCGCCGCCTGCCGGCCGACGCCCTGCGCGACAAGGTCCTTTTCGTCGGCCCGACCGCCATCGGGCTGTACGATATGCGGATCAGCCCCTTTTCCAACAACATCCCCGGCATCGAGATCAACGCCAATATCGCCGACAACCTGCTGCGCGGCGATTTTATCGAGCGCGGCGGCATCGAGACCGTTATCGACCTGCTGGCGATCGTCATCGGCGGGCTGCTGGCGGCCCTTATCGCCCTGCGCCTGCGCGCCGCCCTCTCCTTTCCCCTCATCGCCCTGTTCACCCTGGCTTTTGCCGTTTTCACCTGCGTTCAGCTGTCCCACGGCCATTGGGTCAATGTTGTTTATCCGCTGCTCTCCATCGGGCTGGTTTATCTGACCGCCTCCTATCTGCGGTTTTTCTATCTCGATCGCCGCTCGCGGCAGATGCGGGCGATGTTCTCCAGCTATGTTTCCCGCAAGGTGGTGGACGAGCTGGTCAAGAATCCGGAACTGGCAAAAGTGGGGGGAGACAGCAAATTCATCACCATCCTTTTCGCCGACATCAAGAACTACACCTCGTACAGCGAACGTCGCACCCCGCAGGAGGTGGTCAAGACGCTCAACGAATATCTGGCGGAAATGACCCATGCCATCATCGATTTCGACGGCACGCTGGACAAGTTCATGGGTGACGGGATTCTGGCCTACTGGGGGGCGCCGCTGCCGCAGGAAAACCATTCGGAGCTGGCGGCCCGCTGCGCCCTGGAAATGCTGCGGCGACTGCAGCTTCTGCATACAAAATGGGCGGCGGAAGGAACCGAGCCCCTCTGTTGCGGCATCGGCATCCATTCGGGCGAAGTCATTGCCGGCAACATCGGCGCCGAAGGCAAAAAAATGGAATACACGGTGATCGGCGATGCCGTCAATCTGACCTTCCGCATTCAGAACGAGAGTCGCCAGGCCAACGCCCCGGTCATGACCGAGGCGCTGTACCAAAGGATTCGCAACCTGGTCGTCGTCGAGCCGCTCGGTCCGGTGCTGGTCAAGGGAAAAGACATCCCCATCGATATTTTCGCCCTTAAAGAAATTGCGGCATAGCCCGGCGTGCGCCGCGCCTCCTGACAGACGGGAACGACCTATGAAAACTGCATTGTACGTCTTCTTCACTTTTTTTCTTCTTGCCGCCGCCCCCTGCCAGGCGGCCATGCGGCAGATCGCCTCACCGGTGATTCTCGCCGCACCCGCTGTGAGCGCCCTGGCCGCCGACAACGAAGATCGCATCTATCTGGCCGACAGCAAAGGGGCGGTGCATATCGTTTCGCCTTCCGGCGAAGCGATCCTGTCCCTGGCCGCCAAGACGCCCGATGGGCGACCGACCTTGCAACGGCCGCGCGGCATCGCCGTCCACGACGGCAAGATCTATATCGCCGATGAAAAACTCGAACGCATCGTTCTCTTCGACACCTCGGGCGCTTATCTTGGCGGCTTCGGCAATAACGGCGGCGAGCAGAAAGAATTCGACTCCCCCTCGGCGCTCGCCGTCTGCCGCGGACATCTCTTCGTCGCCGACACCGGCAACGATCGGGTTCAGGTGTTCAGTCTCGACGGCATCTACCTGGCGACCATCGGCCGCGCCGGCGACGGCGACGCCCTGCTCAGAGAACCCACGCAGATCGCGGTCGATCCTAGAGGCCGGCTGGTGATTCTCGACGACGGGAGAATCAAGCTCTTTTCGCCGACCGGCGAGTTCCTTCAGGTGATCGAAACCCCCTACCGGCCGGGGGCCATCGCCGCCGATTACGAAGGAATTTTGCTGGCGGACAAGAAAACGCTGCGGGTCGTCAAACTCGACTACGACGGGCAGGAACTCTTCGCTTTCGGCTCCAAAGGCAAGGATCGCTCCCAGTTCTATGCCGTCGGCAGCATGGCCTTGAGCCCCTGCGGGCGCATGCTGGTCGGCGACCCGGAAAAAGGGGTCGTCCATGTCCTGTCCACCGAAACCTGCGCCATGGCGTCGGACCTGGCCGCGCCCCCGGCCTTGACCTCGGTGCGGGTGGCCGAGGTGGCCGGCGAAATCGCCGTTGAACGTTTCGCCATCGCCGCAGACGGCACGATTTACGGCATCGTGCCGGGCAAAGAGAAAAGCATCGCGGTCATCAGGGATAAAGCGACGCTGCAAAACATTCGTCGGCCCAAATGGAACCCCGTCGCCCTGTCCGTCGCCGCCGACGGTTCGCTCTGGGTTCTCGACGCGCGGGAGAGCAAGGTGCTGCACCTGTCGCCGGACGGCGAGTTGCTGAACAGTTTTGGCTCGTCCGGTGCGAAAGACGGCAGCTTTGACGATCCGGCCGACCTGCTCGTCAGCGCCACGGGGTTGGTTTACGTCGCCGACATGGATAATCGCAGAGTTCAGGTCTTCAATGCCGGCGGCATCCTGCTGCACGTCCTCGGCGGCGACCGGGAAAAGGACCTTTTCAAATCCCCCGTCGCCCTCGCCCTCGACGGTCAGGAGAATCTCTTCGTCCTCGACAACCGCAACATGACCGTGACCGCCTTCGATCCCGCAGGGCGAAAATTCCTTGCCTTCGGCGGCGCCGGCAAAACCGCATGGCGTTTCACTCAACCGGTCGCCCTGGCGGTCACCGGCAATGAGATTCAGGTTCTCGACGCCGGGCTTGGCGGCATTTTGGTTTTCGACCGCAAGGGGGAATACCTTCGCTCCTACGCCGCCAGCGGCAAAGAAGCGGGTGATTTATATCGCCCCACGGATCTGACGGCGCTCAACGATACCGATGTTCTGGTGGCGGACCACGGCAACCAGCGCCTGCAGACCTACCAGACGATTTACACGCCCGCCGCGCCCACCGAGGTCGCCGGCGCGACCGGGCCGCGCCTGGTCACCCTGAATTGGCGGCAAAATGACGAAACCTATGTGAGCGGCTACAAAGTTTACCGAAGCGAAGCGCCGGACGCCGGCTATGGCGCAATCGCCGCCACCGCAACGACGACGCTGGAGGACGCCGCGGTCAAACCGGATACGGCTTATTACTACCGGGTCACCGCCCTGGCGAGACACGGCAACGAAAGCGCGGCTTCGGCCGCCGTCGAGATTGCGCCGACCCGCCTTCTCCCGCCGTTGCCGACGGAATTGACGGCAACGCCGCAGGAGTGGTCCATCGACCTCGCCTGGGCCATCGAGCAGCCGGAAATCGTCGGCGAGTATCGCATTTATCGGCGGGTCGACGGCAAGGACACCCTCCTCGGCGCGTCCCAGACGCCGGCCTACCACGACGGCAACCTCGACCCGGAAACGGCTTACGACTACGAACTGACCGCAGTCAGCATCGACGGCATCGAAAGTGCGCGCGTTGCCGTCAAGGCGACGACCCTGGCAACGACCCGGCCGCCCATCGAGATCGCCATCGAAAGTCTCGACGACATCTACTCCAATACCTACAAGCTTTACGAGGACAAAGGGATCGGCCAGGTGCGGATCACCAACAACACCGGCGACCGGCTGGCGAAAATCAAGGTGACCTTCACGCTCAAGGATTTCATGGATTTTCCTTCCGAAGTCGAAATCAACGACCTCGAACCGCGCACCAGCAAAGATCTCACGCTTAAGCCGATCTTCAACAATCTGATTCTGAACCTGACCGAAGACACCTCGGTGCAGGCGGAAATCGTCGCGTCCTTCTACAGGAACCAGAAGCTGGCGACCTTCTCCAAGATTCAGCCCCTGCGCCTTTTCGAAAAACATCGGATGAGTTGGGACGAGCAGGAACGCTTCGCGGCTTTCGTCACCCCCAAGGATCCGATCATCCTCGAATTCTCCCGCGGCATCGCCAGTCAGTTCAGCGATTTCGCCGATCCGATCCTGTTCGCCGGGGTCGCCTTCGACGCCCTGGGAATGACCGGACTCGCCTATCTGCAGGATCCGAGCAATCCCTACCAGATCACCTCCGAACAAACCGACTATGTCGATTACATCCAATATCCGCGGGAAACCCTGGCGCGCAAGTCGGGCGATTGCGACGATCTGGTGGGCCTGTACAGCGCCATCCTCGAAAGCCTCGGCATTCGCACCCAGGTGGTGGAGGTGCCCGGGCACATGTTCCTGATGTTCGAAACCTCCCTCGATCCGAAAACGGTCGGCGAGACATCGAAGAGCATGTATGTCGAGAACGCGGACAAGCTGTGGGTTCCGGTGGAAGTCACCAAGGTCGGCGGGAGCTTTATGAAGGCTTGGGACGTCGGCCTGGTCAACTATCGCAAATTCGAGAACCAGGGGCTGACCTTGATGGACGTTCGCGCCGCCTGGGGCACCTTCAAGCCGGCCAACCTGCCGCTGAGCGACTGGCGGGCGCCGGCCATCGGCCGAAAAGATCTCGAGAATCGCTTCAAGGATGAAGTGCCGACGTTGCGCAAAATCCGCCTGCAGAACCTTGGCCAGAAGCATCTGGCGCAGCTGCGGCTAGACCCGCAAGACAGCCACGCCCTGCTGCAGCTCGGCATTCTCTATGCGCGCGCCGGGGAGCCGCGAGAAGCGGTCGGCATCCTCGAAAAAGCTTGTTCCCTGCTGCCTGGGGAGGCGATGACGCATAACAATCTCGGCAACGCCTACTACATGCTTGAAGAATATGCCAAAGCCGAGGCAGCCTACCGCAAAGCCGCGGGATTCGACGCCGGCGATCCCGGCATCCTGGTCAATCTCGCTCGCGTGCAGCTGCGCCTGAAAAAAAAGGGGGAGGCGACGGCATCCTTTCAGAAGGCGGTGACCATGAGCCCGGAAATCGGCGAAAAGTATCGCTCCCTTGCCATCACTCTCGGATCGACCTACTAAAGGAGAGAACCCATGTCCAGTCGACTGCTCTTGACGCTTCTGCTCGTCGCATTTGCCCTGCCGAGTTTCGCCGAAGAAGGCGATAGCGGCTACTGGGAGAAATTGAAAAACAAACTGACGCACATTACGCCACAAAAAAGCGGCCCGGCAACGACCGCCGTCGGGGGAATCCGCGGCGCCCAGGACCAATCGGCGGACGGGCTTTACTGGAAGGGGGAGGAGGAGGAAATCCTGGTTGCCGAAGAGGAGTACGCGCGGTTCCAGGAGGCGTATCAAGCCGCCATCGCCGGCAATAAAGAAGAGGCCAAGACAAAATTCCAGGCCATTCTCACCGATTTTCCGCAAAGCCCCCTGGCCGAAGACGCCCGACTGGCGCTGCAACAGTTGCAATAGCCAGTTTCGCATACCCGACAACGAAGAAAGCCGCCTGGCCGCCATCCGGACCCAGGCGGCTTTTGTCGTCCGGACCATGCGCACTGCTTGTAGCCCTGCACAACAGGCCGCCATCGGTTCGCGCATGGCGAGGCGGAACCGCCGATCTCTGCCACCGTCTACCCTGTGAGTGGATTATGAAAAAAAGAGGGCGGCCCGAAAGCCGCCCTCGCTTGCAACAGGGATGTAACGGTCAGCTAGTCCAATCAATTCCCGTGACAGAAATTGCAGGAGCTTGCTACCTGCTGCCCATGGCACTGCCCGCAGAAGGCGTGAGCGGTTGCAATTCCGTCCACCACGATCGCTTCCGGCGGGGTCTGCGTGTGACAGGCCGCACAATTGCCACTCAGGAAAGTATTGGCGTGGTTGGTGTGGTTGAAGGTAATAGCCCCCAAGGCGCCATCCGGGTAGGTCACGACATCCGGCGGCGTCGTCCCGCCGTTGCCGCCGCCGACGGTGGTGATGGTGACCGAGTCGGTGGCGGTATTGGCGCCGTCAGACACGGTGACCGTCGCGGTATAGACGCCGGCCACATCCGGGGTGAAGGTCGGGGTGGCGGTGTCCGCTCCGGTCAGGGCGGCGGCGCTGCCCGTCGGCGCCTGCAGCTGCCAGGAGAAAGTCAGCGCATCGTTCTGCGGGTCGGTGCTGGCGCTGGCGTCCAGATTCACCACTGTATTCAGCGCGACATCCGTCTGGTCCGCGCCGGCGTTGGCCGTCGGCGCGCCCGGCGGGGGCTGCGCACCGTCGCGGCCCGGAACGCTTACCGTGGGATCGCCGCCGAGAGCGACGATCGCATCGAAGAGCAGTTGCTTGATATAGGCGCCGTTGTGGATATAGCCGCAAGGCTCCTTCTGCGCCACCTGGTAGTTGTAGGCCGCCGGCAGCAAGGTGGCGTCGAAGGCGCTGTAGCCCGTTTCGTCGGCATCCACCGTCCCGTTGTTGTTGGCATCGGCGAAGAAATAGGGATGGGACTGGGGATCGTAGACGATCGGGGTGCCGATCGTGTTCGTCGCGTAGTCCTGGATCTCGGTGAGCAGCTCAGCAGACAGGGTATCGATGGCCGTCTTGTTGCTGCCCGGGCTGCCGCCGAGGGTTGCAAAGCTGCCGCCGGGGTGGCATTGGGTGCAATCGCCGAGTTGGACGTTGAAGGTGTGGTCCGCTTCGTCAACTCCGCCCATGTGGCAGCCGACGCAGGTGGTCAGATTGGGAGCAACGGCCACGTGGGCGGGGAAGGTGTTCGGCCCCGCGTAGGTCATGCCGTCGTACTCGTAGCCGCCCTTCACCTGGCTGCCGAACAGCGAGGCGGCCGCGGCATAATAGTGGATGTTGGAAAAGGCGAAGTTGCCGGCCGCGATTCGTTCCCTGACCGTCGGTCCCGAGGAGCGCCCCTGGTGGCAGATCATGCACATGTTGCTCGAGCCGTTCAGGGATGCGGTCAGCCCCGATGGGAAAGTAACCGGCTCCAGCGCCGGATAGTCGCCGGAGGCGTGCAGGGTGGTCGGATCGGTGGTGATGGCGATGCGCCCTTCCCGAACGTGGCAGGCCCGGCAGGTGATGGTGAAATCTTCGGTGACGTGGATCACTTCCTCGCCATCGATTGTCTCGGTGACCAGGTCGGCCGCAGTGATCGGATATTCGTCGTCCACCACGCCGTCCTCGGCGTAGTCGCGGAAACCATCGGGATTATGGCACTGGGCGCAAACCATATCCCCGCCCACGAAGCCGCCATTGGGGTCTTCCGCAGTCGGGTTCCAGTGATTGAAGGGTTCGCCCAGCAAGTCGGCATGGCCGCTGGCTTCCCACTCGGCCACGATCCCCTGGGCGCCCGTCGCATCGGTCGCCTCGGGGCGCACGTAGCGGGAAACGTCGCCACCGAGCGCTTCGATGGAGTCGTAGAGCAGCTGGACCATGTACTTGGCATTGTGAATGTAGCCGCAGGGCTCTTTCTGGATCACCTGATAATTGTAGGCGGCTTGCAGCAGCGGCCCGTCGAACTGGTTGAAGCGGGTCGCTTCCCCCTCATCGATCTGCCCATTGTTGTTGTCGTCGATGAACCAGTACGGATACCGATTGGCATCGTAGCTGATGTTGGCGAGCGGGCTCAGCTGCGTCCGCGCATAATCCTGAATTGCCTGTAGCAGCGCCGGCGCCAGGGTGTCGTTGATCTCGAAATAGAGACCTTCTTCGGTGTTGCCGTCGCCGTCGTAGTCGGCCGTGGTGCCGCGGCGGATATTGCGGAACGCCTCATCGCCAATATCGCTCGCATTCGCATCGACATCATCGTGGCAGCGGGCGCAATCCGCCGGTTGCGGACGCATCGTATGATTGATCACCGCCCCCATGTGACATTCGACGCAGGTGTCGCGGCTGGGGACGTGGGTGAACTGGCCGACATAGTTTTTGCCGTCGTACTCATAACCGCCCTTGACCTCGGTGCCGAAAAGACTGGCGGCGGCGGCGTAATAGTGAATATTGATGAAGCTCAGGTTGCCCGGCGTACCCGCCGCAATGGCGTTGTCAACCTGAACCTTCGAGGCGCGCCCCTGGTGGCAGGCCATACAGATGTTGCTGGGGCCTTCGAGGGTTGCCGTCAAATCAGAGGGGAAGGTGACCGGCTCCAGAGGCGCCGGCATGGCGTCGAAATCGTAGAAGTCGCCGTACAAGGTGCTCGAGTGGCAGGCGTTGCAGCCGATCACCCCGCCGGTCGCCACCGCCTCCTCGACGGTGCCGTCCAATGCATACGAGACGAAGCCTTCGGCACTGTGGCAGCGGGCGCAGGTCGTCGGTATTTCTCCCTCGGCATCCCAATCAGTAAAAGCGGCTGACGTAGCATCGGCGTGGCCGCTTGCCTGCCACTGGCTGATCAGGCTGCCGGACACCTCGGCATCGCCTCCCGGAGGTCCGGGCGGGCCGGGAGGTCCGGGTGGGCCGGGATCGCCGTCATCCCCATCGTCGCAGCCGGCCAGGGCCAAGGAAAAAGCCATCAGCACAATCATGAACAAACGCAAAAACCTCGAACTCTTCTTCATTTCTCGCCTCCGTGTGTGAAAAATCCCCTTTTATGAAACCGGCCTCCGCACCGGCGCAGGAGAGCCGCGACACCGCAAGATGCTGGCCTTTGGCATTTGGGTTCCGCTATCAATTGGGATTGGCTAATTGTCCTGATTAGACCACAGGGAGAGCGGCTGTCAAATTAAAATTATCCTTATTTTTCAGGTAGATAGTTAATTAA
>JBAYQP010000067.1:0-13019 GCA_041677125.1 Desulfuromonadales bacterium
ATTGATTTGACTACTTTAGCCCTATGCCCCATATGTTCCCCGCGCAGGCGGGGATGAACCGGGTCACATCGCGGGTCACGTCCTGGACAAAGGTATGTTCCCCGCGCAGGCGGGGATGAACCGCTGGGGAGAAACGGGCAGGGGAGCGAGCTGAAATGTTCCCCGCGCAGGCGGGGATGAACCGTACCACTTGTCCTTCAAACTACTGGTTTTTTTATGTTCCCCGCGCAGGCGGGGATGAACCGGCCTTTGTCCTCCTCCGTGGCGATGATCAAATGTTCACCGCCCAGGCGGCTGGATGAACCGGTCGACAGCAGCCGGCCTGAAAGCAAAGGACCCAACGGATATCCGTTGGGTCCTTTGCTGATTTGGTGTTCTCGTCTCGGCATCCCCCTATGCCGATTTTTTCTCCGGTCCGGCGTCATCCGCCAGATAATCGTCGATTTTCTCCACCAGCGACTGGATGTCCTGTTCGACCTTCCGGGTGATCGTTTCGAAGCGGGCTTGAGCGGAGCGGACCAGGTCTTCTTCTTTGGCTTTCTCGCTGTAGAGCTCCTGCTCCTCCTTGCTCAGGGCCTGGATCGTCGCCTGCAACTCGTCGATGCGGGCGCGAACCGCCTCACCTTTTTTGCCGATGGCTTCAATATTTTTCGATTTTTCCCGGATGCTTTTCTCGAAGCTTTGCCGTTCCTGATCAAGAGCCGCAAGCTGCCGGTCGGCGGCGACGAGCAGATCGGGTTTGGTGGTGGCGGCGGTTTGTTCGAGGGCCTTGAGGGTCGCTTGGAAGCAGGCCGATTCCTGGGGGATGATTTCCGTCAGGGCGGAGGCCAGCTCGATGAACTGCTTGAGCTGCGGGCCATGGCTCTGCACGTCGGTCAGAATCTCCCGCAGCAAAACTTCGTCTTCCGCAGAAAATTCCGCCTTGGCGGTCGACTCGGTTTCTTCGATTTCCAGCGGATCGGCCAGGGTGTCGGACTCTTTGGCGAAGACATCGGCAACGCGGGAGAATAGGCCTTTTTTAACTCCTTCCTGTTCCATTGAAAGCGCCTCCTAATTAAATATAGGTCTCAGGAAAAGCAGGGAACATACTAGCATCGATCGGCGGCAAAGGGGAGAAAACTCCTCCGGATTTAAATTTCCCCCTCTTTGACGCCGGCGACGCCTGCCGCCTCTCAGATCTTCTCGATGGTCAATTTCGCCTCGCCCAGCTCCTTGTTGGCCCGGCGCAGGTCTTCCTCGCCGCTGACGACCGCCGCCCGGCTGGCCGGCCATCCTTCTTTGAGGTATTTGCCGGCGACGGCGGTCAGGGCCTCCCGGTTGACGGCCAAAACCCGGTGCCGAAACTCCTGGCGCATTTCCCGAGTCATCCCCTGCAGCTGATTGGCGAATTCCCGGTGCCCACGGCCGCCGGGGGACAGAGGGCGGTCAAGGGTGCCGAATACGGCAAGCACGGCCTCCTTGATGTCTTCTTCGCTGAAGTCGCCGGAAACCGCCCAATCGACCGCCTGCCGGTAGACGTTCAGCGTGCGGGTCAGATTCGGGTCGCGGTAGCTGAGCATGGAAAAGATGCCGGTTTCCGGGTCGAAGTTGGCCATGCCGCCGTAGGCGCCGCCTTTCTCGCGGATTTCCCGGTGCAGAAAGCCGGCGCGCAGCAGTTTCGCCAAGACCATCAGCGGTGCGCTGTCGGCATGGGTGTAGGGGACGGTGCGGAAGGTCCGGGCGACATAGGAGACCGGCACCGAAGCGGCGTAGCCGATGCCCTCGGCGGAACCGCCCGCCGTGGCTGCCGCGACCGCCTCCACCGCCGGTTGCCCAAGCCCGGCGGGTACGGCGGCGCAAAAGGACTGCAAGGGGGAACGGATGTCCGCAAATGCCGGCGCTTCGGCGGTAACCGCGTAAGAGGGGCCGTTTTGCGTCAGAAGATTTTCCCCCAATCGGCGCAACTGCCCCGCCACCTCGGCGAGATCGTCCGCTTTGTGTCCGGCGACCTCCCGCACCAGGCGGATGTAGTGCAGGCCGCCCCATTCCTCGCGCAACCGGGCGGCGGGCGTCAGCTCACTGGCGGCGGCGCGGGCGGCGTAGCTGTGCCCGGAGCCGGGAATCGAATTTTCCAGGGAAACCTTCATTTGATTGAACAGGGTGTACAACCGGTCGTAATCGGAAAAATCCGGCGCGCGGACGATATCGGTCAGAATGGCGAAGAGATTTTCCTGGTTGCGCACCAGGGCCTTGCCGCGGATGTTCACGCCGACGCGAAAAGCGTCAAGGCGGTGCGGATCGTCAAAAATCGCATAGCCGGCGCGCACGCCGCCGGTGGCGGCGGTGATCCGGTCGGCCATTTCCTCATAGGTGTGGCCGGCCGCCCCGATCTGGGAGAGAACCGCGCAGAACAGGGGAACATAGGGGCGCAGGTCGGCCGGCAGGTGGTCGGCCGGCAGAAAAGCGGTGAAATAGCTGATGCCGTTGGTCGGCTGCGGCAGCCAGTAAATCGGTTGCGCCGGGTCCCGTTCGCAAGCCACCTCCTTCTCCCGGGGAGGGATGTCGGAGATCCCCAGAGTGGGGAGCACCGAGAGGTCTTCCGGGGTTTCCTGGGCGTTCTTCAACTCCTGTGCCTGGCGGACAATGGCCTGCTCTTCTTCGGCCGTCAGCCGGGCGCGTATCGCATTCAGGCGCGCCGTGGTCGACTTCTCCTCCTCGCGCCGGGCATTCTCGTCGGGGCGCAGGGTCAAGGTGACCCGGTGCGGGTTGTCGAGGAGCTGGCGGCGAATGAGATCCTGAAAAAAGGGACCGGCGTCGAGTTCGCGCCGCAGGCGCTCCAGGTTGCGGTCGAGTTGCAGGGGGGCGACCGGATCGCCGCTGTGCAGCCAGGGGCCGAGAATCCGCATGAGCAGCTGAAGCGGATAGGGATAATGGTCGCCGCTGACCTCGCGATGGCCGAATTCGATCTGGTGAATGGCCGCCTCGATCCGCTCCCGGGCGAAGCCGTCGCGGGCGCAATTTTCCAGGGTGGCAAGGACCAGCTTTTCGATTTCGTCGGCCTTCTCCGGATTCGTCCCTTGCAGCCCGGCGGCGAATAAGGTTTCCCGGTTGTCGTCGTGATAGCCGGTCCCCGGCGCCAGGTTCTGGCCCAGGCGCGAATCGAGCAGAGCCTTGTGCAGCGGCGCGGCGGAATTGCCGAGGAGCAGGTGGGCCAGGACCGACAGGGCCAGCCGTTCGAAACTATCGGCGACCGGACAGGTCAGCCAGCCAAGCTGCACCATCGAGCGATCGACGAGGGATTCTCCGGCATCGACGGGGAAGACTGTTTCCGTCCGGCGAGGTTGATCGAAGCGCACCTCGTCGGGGACGGCGGTATCCACCTGGCGGGCCTCGAAACGGCTCAGCGCCAATTCCTCGATCCGCGCCAGATGGTCCTCCAGGGGAAGATCGCCATAAGTAAAAAACCAGGCATTCGCCGGATGATAGAAGTGCGCATGAAAATCCTTCAGCCCCTGCCAGGTGAGATCAAGAATCTCCAGCGGTTCGCCCCCCGAGTTATAGCCGTAGGTGGTGGTCGGGTACAGGGCATGGGCCATGCGTCGGCCGAGCAGCGAAGACGGATCGGCCATCGCCCCTTTCATTTCGTTGTAAACCACCCCCTTGAACATCAGCGGCGACTTGGGGTCGTCCGGATCTTCGAACTCCAGCCGATGCCCCTCCTGGCGAAAGTCCCGCTCCCGCAGCAGAGGAAAGAAAGCCGCATCGAGATAAATCCGCAGCAGATTGTCGAAGTCGGTGACGTTCTGCGTGGAGAAGGGATAAAAGGTCCAGTCGCTCGATGTCATGGCATTCATGAAGGTATTCAGGCTGCGCTTGATCATCGAAAAAAATGGATCGCGCACCGGGTAGCGCTGCGAACCGCAAAGGGCGGTGTGTTCGAGGATGTGGGCGACCCCGGTGGAGTCGCGCGGCGTGGTGCGAAAGCCGACGGCAAACAGGTTGTTGTCGTCCTGGCAGGCGAGGTGAACCATGCGGGCGCCGGTTTTCAGGTGCCGAAGCTGAATCAGGGTGGCGTTGATCTCGGGCAGGGGGGTTCGGCCGGTTACCGTAAAGCCATGCGCTTCACGCCCTTCGGTCCATTCTGGGTCAGTCATGAAATCCTCCGTAATTCTAATATTTTTGCCAGTTTAGCTGAGCCTTCCGGGATGTCCAGAAAAATGTTTGGGGGCAGTGACGAGTGACGGGTGACGGATCACGGATCCTGAACTTACTCGTCACTTTGTTACTCGTCACCCCTGCTTTTAATTAAGTACAGAAATGGTAAAAATAAATTAGATATCATTGAAAATAGGGCAAAATGGTTTATCGTTTTTGCGCAGGGCGTTAGGCGCATCAACAACCCCATCCAAGGAGGTATGCCAAATGCTGAAGAGATTACTGGTACTAACGGCGGCGGTCCTGCTGGCTGTGCCGGCGGTCGCCATGGCGGCTTTTCAGACCGGCGATTATGAACTGACCTTGAACGGCAGCGGGTCCAGCGACAACGACTTCGACAACAACACGTTCGATGTGCAGTTTAGTCTGGGCTATTTTTTCACCGAGCAGCTGGAGGGGATTCTTCGTCAGCAACTGGGCTTCGTCGGGCGCGATAATGCCGATGACGACTGGAACGCTTCGACTGCCATCGGCGCCGATTACAACTTCAGCCTTGCCAACTTCAGCCCATTTCTCGGCGCGACCCTCGGTTATGTGTATGGCGACAACGTGGATGAGACCTGGTTTGCCGCTCCGGAGGGCGGCGTAAAATATTTCGTCAATTCGACGACTTTTGTCCAGGCGCTGGTGCAATATCAGTGGTTTTTCGATGAAGGCGACGATATCGAGGACAATTTCGACGACGGTCGCTTCGTCTATGGTTTGGGTCTTGGCTTCAGATGGTAGCAGAGAGTTGTCTTCCGAAGGAAAAAAGGGTTGCGAAAGCAACCCTTTTTTCCTTCTGCTGTTCTATTGAATGAGACATTCACATCGTGCGGAAGGTGGCCGCAAATGCCCGAAGTTCTGGTTCGCTGTCCGATTACCCAGAAACAGATACCCACCGGTATCGCCCTCGATTTCGAGGCGTTTTCCCGCGCCGTGCTCGAAAACCGGTCCGTCTATTGCCCCTTTTGCCGGATGGAGCATCCCTGGAGCAAAAAGGATGCTTTTCTGCGCCGCTGAAACCGATCAGGCGGTGCGGACCAGGCAGCGCAACACCTCGGCCACGCTCCAGGCCTGGGCGATGCAGCCACGGGGAGTGAAAGGCGCTTCGGCATCGAAGACTTCGCCGATGGAACCGATGCAGCCTTCCTGTAGGTGGGGCAGAAAACCGGCGAGAAAGGCGCTGGCGGTTTCCCGCTCCTGCGGGTGAACGCGCAGCCAGGCGTCGATGAAGGGGCCGATCAGCCAGGCCCAGACCGTTCCCTGGTGGTAGGCGGCCTCGCGGTGGTGCGGATCGCCGAAATAGCGGCAGCGGTAATCGGCATGATCGGAGGCGAGCGAGCGCAGGCCGACGGGGGTCAACAGGCGCTGGCGCACTGTTTCGAGCACTGGCTGCCAGAAATTTTCTTCGAGCGCCGGATGCGCCAACGACAGCGCCAGAATCTGGTTGGGCCGGCAGGTGGGATCGTCCCCCGTTTCGCCGTCCACGACATCGTAGAGATACCCTCCCGCCTCATACCAGAAGCGGCGATTGAATGACTCTTTGACCTGCTGCGCCAGTTCCGCCAGCGGTCGGGCCGCCGCTTCCCCTTTTTCTTCGAGCACCCAGGTTTCCAGCAGACGCAGCGCATTGTACCACAGGGCATTGATCTCCACCGCTTTTCCCCGGCGCGGGGTCACCACCCAATCGCCGGCCTTGGCGTCCATCCAGGTGAGTTGATAGCCCTCTTCACCCTGATGCAGCAGTCCGTCGGCCGGATCGACGCCGATGCCGAAGCGGGCGCCCCGGCGATGGCGGGCGACGATGTCGAGCAGGCCGGGGAGAATCAGGCGCAGCGTGCCGCGATCGCGGGTCATGCGCAGGTAGCGGTCGATGGCGTGAAAGTACCATAGCGTGGCGTCGGCCGCATGGTACAGCCCCTGGCTTTTCCCCTCGGGAAACATGTTCGGAATCAGCCCATCGCGCACATAGTGGGCGAAGGTGCGCAGGATCCAGCCCGCCTCCCGGTGCCGGCCGGTCACCAGCGTCAGCCCTTCGAGGCTGATCATGGTATCGCGTCCCCAATCGGTGAACCAATGATAGCCGGCGATAATCGTCCCGACCTGGTCGCCGCTGGCATTGGCGCGCGCCGACTCCTCGACGCGGCCGGCCGGGGAAATGACGAACTGGTCGGCGGCCAGGGTCAGTTCGGCGATGGGGCCGGTGACGCCGCCGGCGATATCGAGCAGGCGCTGGCGGCGCTGCGCCTCGGCGCCGATGACCTCCTCCGGTTTCAGCGCCAGCGCTCTGCGCCACGATTCGGTGGAGGCAACCAGGGTGGTGTCCCGCCCGGGGAGCAGGTCGGTGCTGAAGGCGCCGGGGGTCCACAGCGTGCCGCAAGATTCATAGCCGCGCTCGGCTTCCTGCCGGTAAAAAAATTCCCGCGTGATAAAGCCGAAAAATGTGAAGGATACCCGTTCGCCGAAGAGGCGCATCTTCAGCTTCGGCATTTCCGGCGTGGAAGAAATCTCGTAGCGATCGCCGGTGATCGACAGGGCGTAAGGGCCGGGCAGCGGTTCGTCCACCCGCGATTGGTGCGTGCGGAAGTGAATGAACGGGCGCAGTTCGAGGCGAACCGGCCACGGACCGGAGAGCAGCCGGTAAATGATGTAAACCGAATTTTGCTGATACGGCATCAGCAGCCGTTTTTCCAGAGTGACCCCCTCCACCTCGTATCTCCACACCGGAAGACCGTTTTCGAGACGGAACTCCAGCAGATGTTGCAGCGAGGAGCGCAGAAGCTCCGGTTCCGGCTGTTCTTCGAACCCGAGGCGAATCGTCGATCCATCTCTGAGAACGAGATATTCCGATAGCTGGTTAAACAGCACCATGCGGCCGAGCGGGGCGGGGAGGGCGGCAACCAGCAGCCCGTGATAGCGGCGGGTGAGGGCGCCCGAAACCGTTCCGGAGGCGTATCCGCCCAGACCGTTGGTCACCAGCCATTCGCGCGTCAGATAGGGTGCCGGATTGGCCAGATCGGATCCCGGACCCGGCACTTGTCGAACGAGTTTGCTCATGCGTGCATCCTTCGGGTTGAAACCAAACCGGCCGGAACTGGCTAACCAGTCCGGCCGGTGAATTTTTCCGGGATTTATGCAGCTTACATTCCCGGTTGTGTCTGCCCCGGCTGTTTCTGATCGGGCTGGAAGCGCTCCTGGTCCATCATGGACCCATTGCTTTTGTCCTGCTGTTGTTTCTGCTGGCTGCCTTCCCAGTAAGGCGCCACGCCGTAATACTGGTGAATCTGGCGCCCCTGATCCTTGTTGAGCACCTGCTGAATGTCGCCTTTGGGCGCTTGCTTGAGCATATCGGCGCTGATATTGAGCACCAGGGCCTGCTCCTGCGGCTGAGCCTTCAGGGCTTTCCAGGGGATAATGTATTTGTCCTGACCCTCGGTGGCGGAGACGATCACGTAGCCGATTTGTCCCTGTTGCAGGTCGAGCACAACCTTATCCACCTTGCCAAGTTTTTCGCCCTGGGCGGTCTGCACGGAGAACTTCTGTACATCTGAAGCGTTGCTGATCTGCTGCTGTTTTTGTTGCTGCTGTTGCTGCCCCATCTGCTGGGATTGCTTCTGGTCGGCCGCCAAAGCCGTGCCGGCAAAAGCCATGCTGGCCAGGAAAGCGACGGCGGTCATCGTTGCTGCCTTTCTCATTGCGATCTCCTTGCTTTTCGTTGATGGTGAGGACCGGCGTACGCCGCCGGTCCTTTTGCGGTATTGAAGCGGTTATCAATACCTCTGCTCTTTCTGCTGCATCTGCTCCTGTTGCTGTTCCGGTTCGTCCTGCATCAGTTGGTCGATCTGGCTGGGTTCTTCCTGCTGCCCCTGCTGGCCGCCCGATTCCTCCCAGTAGGGAGAGACGCCGTAGAACTGATGGATTTCACGGGCCTGCTCCTGATTCAGCGCCTGCTCGATGTTTCCTTGGGGTGCTTCCTTGAGTTTATCGGCGGGAATGTCCAGGATTAAATTGTTGTCCTGGCCAACCTTGAGGGCGTTAAAGGGAACGATGTACTTGTTTTCGCCCATGCCGAGAACGCCACCCGACGCAACGACCGCATAGCCGATGCGGCCCGCCTCCAGGTCCACCAGCACCTGGGAAAGTTCACCCAGATCTTCCCCCTGGGCATTTTGTATTTTGGCGCCTTCGAGTTCGTCCGCCGAACGGATATTCTGCTGTTCTTGCGGCTGGGCTTGCGCCTGTTCCTGCTGGCCGGGTTGCTGCCGCTCCTGCGATTCGAATTGTCCCAGAGCCCCGGGCTTGTCCTGCTCTTGGCCCGTTCTTTCCTGGGCTATGGCGCCACTCGCCAGAGCGGAGCCGGCGACAAACAGTAACGCGGTAATCAGAGCTGTTTTTTTCATCGCTTCACCTCTTTCGTAAAAGGGAGCGACTTGGCCGCTCCCGGATGGTTGTTATCGCGTGCCGGGCTGGCCCGGTTGCATTTGCTCCTGCATTTGCTGCTGCTGACGGCCGCCTTCTTCCCAATACGGGGAGATGCCGTAGAATTGGAAGATCTCCCGTCCCGATTGCCGGTCGAGAGCCTGCTCGATCTCTTCGCCTTGCGGCACCGGCCGCAACTGGTCCAGGGACTCGACATTCACCACCAGACCTTCCTGCTGGGTCCCCATGCTGATCATCTGCCAGGGAACGATGTATTTATCCTCGCCAACGCCGAGGGCGCCGCCACCGGACAGGACGACAAAAGCGAGCCGACCCTGGTTCATGTCGACGAGAATTTCATCTACTTCGCCCAATTGCTGTCCCTGCTGGTTCTGGATTTTCATGTCGTCGAAGCTGTCGACGGCTTGGAACTGGTTCTGCTGTCCGGCTTGTTGCGCTGCGGTTTGCTGCTGCTGCATTTGTCCGGAAGTGGCGCCGTAGCGATCCTGCTCCTGCCCGGTCTGCCCGTTCTGGGCGGCCAGGGCGCCGGAGGCGCACAGCGCCCCGCTGGCCAGAAGCACTGTCAATGTCCGGGTAAATTGTTTTCGCATTCCTCTGTCTCCTTGTGGGTGAGTGGATGGGCCTCGGGTCAATGCAGCTGCCCCTTGACCCGTTCTTTTTCCTTTTTGAAACGTTCGAGAATATCGCCGGCCTCCTCCTTGCTCATGTTTTTGCGTATGTCCTTGAAAATTTCATTCTCCTCTTCCTTGAGGTGGTGCTCGACTATCTCGTGCAACACGGCGGCCTTGGCGTGAAATCGTTCATCGTCCGCGTCCATCTCCTGAAGTTCGTTCAGCATCAGGCGGGCGGCGTGATGTTCCTCCATCGACTCCAGAACATCGTCCTTGCAGGTTTTGCAGTGCTCGCGAACGCTCGGATATAAAGCTCTTTCCTCCGCCCGCATGTGCGGCATGATTTCCCGGTGGAGCTTGCCGACGAGTTCTTCGCGACTGGACGATTGCTTGGTTTGCAGCATTTTCTGGAAAATGTCCCGGACTTCCTTGTGGTCCTTGCGCAGGGCATCGAACAACTGGTCGTGCATTGATCTTCTCCTTTGGCTGAATGGATGGAATGGACAATCGGCTGCCGTCACGTCTTCTGTATAGACTCAAATCGGGCATTGTCAAATCGCTTGAGATATCTAAGTTATTAATTAAGCAAAGAAATTTCTGTTGCCAATGATTTTCCCCCTGTTAGAGTTTCCGCAGAAACAGCAGTTTCGGGAGGAAAATGCCATGCAGGAAGGAGCCACTATTCCGAGCCGGCGTTCGTCGGCGGGCTGCTCCTGGTGGGGCGGCAGGTGAAAGCAAAGGGGCCGTCGGCGCCGGAAGGAAGGCGCCACGCGGGTACGATAAGAAGTCTGTGGCGTTGGCTGGGGTGGCACGAACTTTCGGCCTTGGTGGTTTTTGCCCTGATGGCGCTATCCCTCTGGGCTTTTGTCGAAGTGGCCGATGAGGTGACGGAACGGGAGAGCCGCGCCATCGATACCGCCATCCTGCTTGCTTTGCGCAACCCGGCGGATGCCGGCGATCCGCTCGGCCCGCTGTGGGTCGAAGAGATCGTGCGGGATTTCACCGCCTTGGGGAGCCTAGGGGTGCTGACATTCATCTGCCTGGCGATCGTGGGGTTTTTTTTTCTGCGCCGGAGCTTCGGCATGGGGCTTCTGTTGGCGGCGGCGCTGGTCGGCGGGGGACTCCTGAGCGCGCTCCTCAAGATCGGTTTCGCCCGGCCGCGGCCCGAACTGGTGTCGCAGTTTTCCTACGTCGTCAGCTTCAGTTTTCCCAGCGGCCATTCGCTGATGGCGGCGGTGGTCTATCTCACTTTGGGCGCGATGCTGGTCAGAATACAGCCCAATCGGCTGCTGAAAGGATATATCCTTTTTCTGGCGCTCTTGTTGACGCTGCTCATCGGCGTCAGCCGTGTCTACCTCGGTGTTCACTGGCCCACCGACGTCCTCGCCGGCTGGTTCCTTGGCGCCGCCTGGGCGCTGTTCTGCTGGCTGGTGGCCCGCGGCCTGCAAAAGCGTGGGAAAGTGGAAGAGTCGATGCCGGAAGATTCGGCATCCGGGCGTCCGCATGGAGGAAGGTCATGATTCGCCGATTGCAGATGTTTTCAAGGTGCTGGCCCGCGAGGTCCGCATGAACGGCAAGCGGCTCACCCTTTTTCGCCTGTTCGGTTTTACCGTTTACGTCGATGCCAGCTGGATCTTCATCGCCATCCTGGTGACCTGGTCCCTGGCCATCGGCTATTTTCCCGCCCGTGTTGCCGATCTGAGCGCCGCCGTCTACTGGACGATGGGGGTCCTCGGCGCCCTTGGCCTGTTCGCCTCCATCATTTTCCACGAATTCTCCCATTCGCTGGTCGCCCGGCATTATGGGCTGCCGATGCGCGGGATCACCCTTTTTCTCTTCGGCGGCGTTTCGGAGATGAGCGAAGAGCCGGAGAACGCCAAGACAGAATTTCTCATGGCGGTGGCCGGACCGGTTTCCAGCATCCTGCTCGGCTTCGTCTTTTATTTTGTTTACCGCCTCGGGCAAGGCGCCGACTGGTCGGCCGCCGTCGGCGGGGTGATCGGCTATCTGGCCTTCATCAACTGGGTCCTGGCCGGCTTCAATCTGCTGCCGGCCTTTCCTCTCGACGGCGGCCGGATGCTGCGCTCGGCCCTCTGGCATTGGCGGGGGGATCTGCGCTGGGCTACCGGCAAGGCGGCGTTTTTCGGTTCCGGATTCGGCATCGTGCTCATCGCTCTCGGGGTGGTTTCCGTTCTCACCGGCAATCTGGTAGGCGGTTTCTGGTACGTCATCATCGGGCTGTTTCTGCGCAACGCGGCGCAAATGTCCTACCAGCAGGTGGTGATGCGCCAGATGCTCGGCGACGAGCGGGTGCGCGCCCGGATGAGCACCGAGCCGGTGACGGTGCCCCCCTCCCGTACGGTGCGTGAACTCGTGGAAAATTACATCTACACATACCACTTCAAGTTCTTTCCCATCGTCGAAGATGGCCGGCTCGTGGGTTGCATCAGCACCCGCGGTATCAAGGAAATCCCGAAGGAGGAGTGGGACGTCAAGAGTGTCGCTGCGGTGGCCGAGCCATGCTCGCCGGAGAGCGTGGTGTCGCCCGATCTGCAAGTGCAACAAGCGCTCAATATCATGAACCGGACCGGCAGAAGCCGGCTCATGGTCGTCGAAAACGATGTGCTGGTGGGGGTCATCGCCCTCAAGGACGTCATGAAGGTTCTTGCCCTGCGCATGGATTTGGAGGGCGCCAGACGATAACCGATGGAGGAAGGGCAGGTTGGCCGAAAAGACGTTCCGACGCGGTGAAAGGACCTTTGCCGCTTCGCGTTGCCCGTCGGCGCGACTGTGCTATAGCTTTGAGCCGGGCAAATTCCATTCACCATTTAACCGGAACCAGGAGGTTCGAATGAAGCACGAAGAGACGATGCCCCTCGGCAGGTTTCGTGAACAGCTAAGCCGCTTTCCAGACGATGCCGAGGTGTTTTTCGGCTGCCCCGACGAAGCCAATCCCCTTGAATTCGTCGCGGTCGAGGAAGGGGGGGACAAGGTGGTGCATGTGAAGTTCCGGCTCAATGTCTATAAAGGCAGGGACTGAAAATGCAGAAGAGAGAACGAAACCGGCAAATAGGTTGATCCATCGGACCACCCCAGGGTCAGTAACCGAAAACCGCGATAATACCGCTTCTCGTTATGGTCATGGACGCGCGCCAGAAGCTCCACCTTCTTGCTGCGGTCGCGGTTGTAGAGCGAGTCATCGACGATGAAAACTTTAGGCGTCTCCTCCGAGGAGAGTGGCACTATCTGCCGCTGAATCACAGAAGCGCTGAGCAGATGCAGGAACTTGCGCCAGTAGGCATGGACCGAGTTGAGGAAACGGTCCACTGTGTCCTTGCCGATCTCGGTTCCAGAGGCATCGGCCTGCAGATAGCGAAACAGTTCTTGCCGGTGAAGACCAGACAGAAGACGAACCGCATCACCGCCACCGGAGCAATTCCGCACTACTTGAGGATGTTGCTTTGCCTCAAGAGTAGAGCGATACGCTGATTGACAAAGAACAAATCAATTTGGTTCTGACATGAAACAGTTTCTGCTACAGTATGGTCCAAAGCGTCACCTCCTGCGAATAGATGTGGTTGTTTGGCGATAACCAATTCTACCGCAGTTTGTGGCGCTTTTATTTAATTATTTCAGTAGCTTACAAGTTTTTTGGCTGCGAAAGTTGAGATGGTAATATGCGCCGGGATATTCGATTCTTAACGGCCGTGCCATCGCTGCCTCCTTGATTGTTTCGGGATTTGCCAAAACATATCAAAGAAGTTGAATGTGTCAAGAGTTGAGACCTGACCC
>JBAYQP010000068.1:0-12711 GCA_041677125.1 Desulfuromonadales bacterium
GAGAGGTGCTTTGGAAAGATGTGAAACGGGCGCAAACCCTTTAGAAACAAGGGGAAAAAGAAAACCCGTCACCCCGGAGAATGACCCCAGAGAGACGGGTTTGTCTTTTCTAAATGGTGGAGGTGGCGGGAATCGAACCCGCGTCCGAACGTCTTTCACGTAAGGCTTCTACATGCGTATTCTGCGATTTAAGTTTAACCCGGCGGAGCTCCCACAGACAGGATAGCCGACGGGCGATTCTGCTTTAGTTCGCTCCGGCACCACAGACCTTGCCGGAACTAGCCCACTAAATTGACATCGCTTGGTCTACGCAGGCACTCGATCAAGCGATGTGACGGCAATTAAGCCGCCAGTGCGTAACGAACGTCGTTGTCGGCGTTTGTGTGTGTGCCAGTTTTTTAACGAGGCCAACTGGCGTCCCCGGCATGCAACCTTCGCTTCCAACCTCCGTCGAAACCAGGTCACCCCCATAATTCGGTTGTCTTAAAGAGCTAAATGCAACTTATTTTATAAACTATTTTCATCGGAAAATCAAGGGATTATATTTCAATCCCGGCCCCGGATCGCCCGCGCCATCTCGCGGCTGGCTTCTTTGTCTTTCAACGTCTCGCGCTTGTCGTGCAGCTTTTTGCCGCGAGCCAGGCCGATCTCCAGCTTGGCGCGGTTATCCTTGAAATAGATTTTGGTCGGAACGAGGGAGAAGCCGCGCTCGTCGACCTTGCGGGTCAATTTGACGATCTCGCTGCCGTGCAGCAGGAGCTTGCGCATACGAGTGGGATCGACGGGATTCTCCCGGTTGCCCTGCTCGTAGGGGCTGATGTTCATGTTGTTGATGAACACTTCGCCGCCTTTGATGCGACAGAACGCCTCCTTCAGATTGACCTTGCCGTCGCGTATCGATTTGACTTCGGTGCCGGTCAACACGATGCCCGCCTCAAACACCTCGTCCACGAAATACTCGTGGTAAGCTTTCTTATTGGTGGCGACTATTTTAATTCCCATGTTGCAGGTCCGTGGCAAAGGTTTCTTCTTCGGGGAGGACTTCGGTAATTCGCGGCATGTAGTTCTCCCGCGGCAAGGCCCGGGTGCCGACACGGATGACCAGAAACGCTCCGACCAGAAACGCGCTGCCGAAAATGGCGGAGAGCAGATCGGGGTTGATGCCGAGTTGCACCCCCTCCCCCAGCAGTTGACCGACAATGCCGCCGACGATGAGGGCGATCAGCGGGACGATGTAGAGCAGAAAGGACGATTGCAGAAAGCTCTTGGAACTGGTCACCACCCGAACTTTTTCCCCCACCCGGGCGCCGATGACATTATGCGCTTCAACCAGCATGGTGCGGTTGTCGTCACCCACATGGCAACTTCCCATGGAGGCGCAATTGCGGCAGAAACTGCTTTTTTGGCAGATAACGACGGCAACGTGCTTCCCCTTCAGTTCAACGATGCTGCCGATTTCAGAAATCATGGCGCACTTCCTTGTTTGCAATCATCGGTTCATGATGGTCACGATTATAACAGATGTCCTTCCCCATCTAAATGGTAAAGATTCGGGTCCGTCCAGGTCAGCAAGCGACTTTTCGCCCGCCCAGGTAGAGATGTTCGACTTCGCCGGAGCGCCCCGGCGCACAGAGAAACTCCTCCAATTCCCGCAACGGCGGAAGAGCGGCCGGGGTCAGGACCTGGAAATGGGCGCCGGCGTTGACCGCCAGAGTCCCCATCTCATCGTCGATGGCGAGAGCCCTGGCGCCGCCGAGGGTTGCCACCGACAACCATTCGGCCGGGCCGAGAGCGCCGGCAAACCAGGTGCGGGCGAAGGCGAGTTCATCCCATAGCGAAAGAGAATCACAGCTGGCCCGGCTATCGGTGCCGAGGGCGAGGGAAACGCCGGCTTGGCGGTACAGCTCGACCGGCGCGCGCCCGACGCCCAAACGGGCGTTGGAGCGGGGACAAAGGGCGACCGCCGCCCCGGCTTTGGCGATGCGTTCGATATCCGCAGCGGAGACCTGCACACCATGCGCCAGCAGGACACCCGCATGCAATCCGCCATTCTCCGCCAGAAATTCCACCGGAGTAAGCCCGGAAGGCGGCGGCGTCTTGTCGCTCCAGCCGATGTAAGGATAGAGTTCCTGCGCGATCGCACCGGAAGAGGTGGCGATAAATTCGGTTTCCGCCGGCGATTCGGCCAGATGAATGGTGAGGGGCCGGTGCCGCCGCCCAGCGGCGGCGATGACCTCCCGCAGATGCTGCCTGGAAAGGGTATAGAGGGAATGCGGCGCAAAACCGAAAACGCTCGCGCCGATGCGGCCGCCAACGATGATCTCTTCGATGGCTCGAAGCACACGGCCCGAGGTATCCGGATCCTGCCCCAGGGTTTCGAGAAAAATCCGGCCGCGCAGCGGCGAATCGGCATGGGCGGTGCGGGCGGGGAAAAAGGAAAGGATATCGCCGACGGCGCCGGTGCCGGCGGCCAGGGATTCTTTGATCCCGGCGGCGATCGACGGCGCGAAAAAATCCGTCGAAATCTGCCGTTTGACCCGGATGACGTGCCGAATCCATTCGATAAAATCGTCCTGCGGCGGCGACGCACCGGCCGCTTGGGCCCATTGGGGAAAATGGGTCAATTCGAGGTGGGTATGCGCATTGACCAGCGGTGGCAGCAGGAGCGATTCGCCGAAATCGACTGTTTTCGCATCGGTGGCAAGGGCCGCGATGTCGGCCTTGCGCCCGACGGCGGCGATCCGCCCCGCAACGACGAGAAGAGCGCCGTCCTCGATGGGCGCTGCGGCAATAGGCAGCAGGTAACGGGCGCGGTAGATGATCGGAACAGAACCCCTGGATTCCATCAGGAACCGCTGGCTTTGGCTGGGGTCGGCGCCGCCCCAATGTTGACGCAAAGGCTCTCCACCTGTTGCAACAAGGCAGCAATCTCCATCTGATGGACAATCTCGCACTGCTCCGCAAGCACCGTCGCCAGAATTTCATCGGTGGTCAGCGGATTGGCCAATACGGCGCGAAGGACGGTGATCTGGCCGCTATGGCCGGCCATCCGCAGCCGGGTGCGGGAGACGAAGGTTTTGCCGGCTTCGCGCTGCTCTTTTTGGAGAAGCAGGTTGATCTGGTCGAGAATGGCGTTAATGCGACCGCACTCTTCGACATTCGCCTTGGCCAGCGCCTGCTGCACGCTGCGGGGACAGTAGCGGTAGGTCAGAATGTTCAGCTCCGGGGCGCTGGTCAATTGAAAATCGGGATGCCGCTTGATCATTGCGGCGAAGGTGCCGGCCCGCTCGATGCCGAGGTCGATGAGGAGTTCATACCCCTTGCGGCCGATGATCGAGAGCCCGGCATGCACCAGCATCGCCTTGCCCGGCCGAGATCCTTCCAGGGTATGGCTGCCGAGATCTTTGGAGCCATGGCGAAGGATATAGGCGGCATGGTGTTCGATGGCGGAAACGGCCATGGGATCCTTGAAGACGACCATCCCCGCCCCCATCGGCACATAAAGCTGCTTGTGCGCGTCGATGGTCACCGAATCGGCGCGGGCGATGCCGGCAAGAAGCTGGCGGTGCCGCGCGGAGAAAAGGGTCGGTCCGCCCCAGGCGGCATCGACGTGAAAATGACAGCCGAGTTCGCCGGCCAGATCGGCGAGCCCCTCCAAGGGATCGACGTTGCCGGTTTCGGTCGTGCCGGCGATGCCGACCAGCGCCAGCGGGCGGATATTCTCGCCTCGCAAACGGCGGCATTCCTCCTTCAGCCGCCGCAGATCGATGCGATTGCGCTCGTCGGTTTCGACCATGACCAGGTTTTCGCGGCCGATGCCGAGCAGATCGGCCGCCTTGCCGAAGGAGTAGTGCCCGCGCCGGGAGACCAGCACGGCGATATCGTCGCAGCCGAGATGTTTCAGGGAACGGGCCAGCCCTTCGCGGGCGATGCCGCGAAACGTTCCGGACGGGGCGAAGAGGCGGTTGCGCGCCACCCATAAGGCGGTGACGTTGGCAATGGTGCCGCCGGAGCAGAATGAGCCAAGGGCATGCTGGCTGTCATGAATATAGCGGGCGTAAAAGGCTTCGCCCTCCCCGTAGACCAGACGGTGGAGCATGGCCAGAACCTGGCGCTCCAGCGGCGTGAAGGCTTTGGAGGTCTCCACCTTGACCGGGTTCTGGTTGAGGGCGGTCATAATGCGCGTGAGGGGCAGCATGAAGTACGGCAAAGCCGAGGTCATGTGGCCGATGAAGCCGGGCGCGGCGGTGTGCACCGATTGGGCCACCAGTTTTTCCTGGACGAATTCGGTGTAGTCGGAAAGGTAGGTCGGTTCTTCGGGAATGGCGGACGAGGAGAAATCGGCTTCGATCTCTTCGATGCTGCGTTGGAGAGCGACGATGTGCGTCTGCAGGAAACCGGCGACATCGGCGGTGATCGCCTGATCGATGATACCGAGGGTCGAATCGGGCGCTTCCGGCACGGTAAATATCCGGTAGAGACTTTCGAGATTGGCGCGCGCCGCCTCGCGATTTTTCGGCATCTCACCTCCCCTGGAGCAGAAACGCGTTGTCGATCAGTCGGGTCGCCCCGACGCGAACCGCCAGCAGCAGAACTGCCTCGGATGTGATGGTTGCAAGGTCCGCCAAAGTGGCGGCGTCGCAAATCTGCACATAATCGATGCGCGCCGCCGGCTCGCGCTCGATCCGCCGCCGAACCGCCTCGATGACCGGGGTCGCCTGTCGTTCGCCCTTTTCCACCATGCCGCGGGCCGCACCGATGGCATCGATCAGGGCAAGGGCCTGCCGGCGCTCATCGACGGCGAGATAAACGTTGCGCGAGCTCATGGCGAGACCGTCCGGTTCGCGGACGATCGGCATGCCGACGATCTCCACCGGCAGGTTCAGATCCTCCGTCATGCGCCGGATCACCGCCAGTTGCTGAAAGTCCTTGCGGCCGAACAAAGCGATGTCCGGCCGGACGATGTTGAACAGCTTACACACAACCGTCGTCACCCCGCGAAAGTGGCCCGGCCGGCTCTTCCCGCAGAGGGTGTCGGTCAGCCCCTCGACCTCGACAAAGGTGGCGAAATCGTCGGGATAGATCGCTTTCGCTTCCGGAGCGAAGATGATATCGACCCCGGCGGCGGCGGCGATCTCGGTGTCGCGGGCGAAATTACGCGGATAGGTGTCCAGGTCTTCGCCGACGCCGAACTGGGTCGGATTGACGAAGATGGAAAGAACGAGAAGATCCCCTCGTTTTCGCCCTTCGCGCAGCAACGACGCATGTCCCTCATGCAGATAGCCCATCGTCGGGACAAAGGCAATACGCTGCCCTGTCCGGTGGGCCTGCATTGAACGGCGCTGCATCATTCGGATATCGGAGATCGTTTCCATCTCTTAATTGTCCGTTCAGAAGCTGTGTTCGTCGCCGGGGAAGGAGCCGTCCTTCACCTCGCGGATGTAATCTTGCACTCCCTGGCGAATGGCGCCGGAGACATCAGCAAAGCGCTTCACGAATTTGGGGGAGTATTTTTCGCAGAGCCCGAGAATGTCGTGCAGAACCAGAACCTGACCATCGCAGTGCACCCCGGCGCCGATGCCGATGGTGGGAATCGCCACCGCGGCGCTGATCTCCTTCGCCAGAATCGCCGGAATCCCCTCAAGCACCACGGCGAAAGCGCCGGCGGCCTCGACGGCGCGGGCGTCGGCGAGAAGCTGGCGCGCCTGCTCCTCCTGGCGACCCTGCACCTTATAGCCGCCCATGCGATGCACCGACTGCGGCGTCAGGCCGATGTGGCCGACGACCGGAATATCCATGTCGACAATGGCGCGAATGGTGTCGGCAACATGTTCTCCCCCTTCGAGCTTCACCGCCTGGGCGCCGCCATCCTTGATCAGCCGACCGGCATTGAGTCGGGCTTCCCGCAGGTCGACCTGATAGGAGAGAAAGGGCATGTCGGCAACGACCAGGGCGCCGGCGGTTCCGCGCACCACCGCCCGGGTATGGTAGATCATCTCTTCCATCGTCACCGGCAGCGTCGTATCGTAACCGGAGATGACCGAGCCGACCGAATCGCCGACCAGGACCAGGTCGATGCCCGCCTGATCGATGAGCATCGCCAGGGAAAAGTCGTAGGCGGTGAGGACGGCGATCTTTTCCCCCTCCGCTTTCATTTTTTGGATATCGAGGATGGTTTTGCGTTTGCTCATGGGCGCTCCGCTTTGCGCTGGATAAAGAAAAAAAGCCCTTCGGGCAAGTCCGAAAGGCATCTTACCGAACAGTGGGGAAGCCCCGTTCTGTCCAATATCGCTATCGCCCTCCGTCCCGGTCTCAAAGATCCAGGCGGTTATTTTACAATAATTGGTCGGTGGTTGTCTTGCTCCGGTGCTTGTTCCGGGCTAGTCGCCGAACCCTTTTTTATAAAAAAACGTTTTGCATATAGCATAACCGCAAATCGGTGTCCAGCCGCATCTCACTTTGGCGGCTCTTCCTTATCCTCTGCGGCCAGGTCCAGACCATCGCGGTAGGCAGTCCCAACCCGCGCCCCCAGGCCCCAGTACTCCCGAATGCCCCCCAGATAAACCAACGGGTCGATAGCCTGCGCCTGCATCGAGCCCGCGGCGTCGAACGCTTCATCCGCGGCATGCACTTCGACGATTTCACCCAGCAACAAGCGGTAATCGCCGATTTTCACCTCACCCGACAGGCGACATTCGATATTGAGCGGCGACTCATCGATGAGCGATACGGGCAGATGGGCGGCCGGCTTGAGCGTCAGACCGGTGACCGGAAGCTTATCGACCTGTCGCCCCGACCGCAGGCCGCAAAAGTCCGCCTCGCGCATCAGAGAGGCGGGAACCACATTGACGACGAAACAGCCAGTCTCCCGGATATTGACAAGCGTCTGGCGTTCCCGATGCAGGGAAACCGCCATGGTGGGCGGGGTTTTGCTGACGACGCCCACCCAGGAAGCGGTCATCAGATTGGTTTTTCCCGCCGCGTCAACGGAGGTCAGCAAAGTGGTCGGTTGCGGAAAAAAGGTTACGCAGGGGCCCAGACGACGTTTAATCAATTTTTCCCTCGGAAAATTTACAGATCGTCGGTTGCATTAGCGACGATCTGAGCTAGTAATTTGAAAACAAAATATTCAGGAGGTGCTGCCATGCTAGGGCTCAAAATTCGCGACGAAATTCGTTGGCACGACCGCTGGTCTTCGGAAATCGGCCGTAAACTCCGGGTCACGGACAGCACGAACGATCTTTATGTTTTCGACGAGCAGCACAGCCGCGAGGAGGTTTTAGCCATTCTGCACGAGGCCCCGGAAGAGCTCTACGATCTTTTTGAAATCCGCGAAGCGCCCAAAGACAACTGCGACTTCCTGGCTGACTCGGGACGCTGTTACAGCCGCAAATAAATAAAGGGCCTATCACCAGCCCCCTCCCCTTCCCCATCCCCATCAATCTCAGTTCACCCAGAAGGAGAATGTATCAATGGAGGTGGCTACCATCCGTCTGCAAATGATCAACGGGCAGGAGGTTTATTTCCGCGCGCCCCGCCATGAAATCCATCGCTTGATCGTCAATCGACACGGGCGCCCGCCAAAGGCGGGTCGGCAGCACGTCATCACCACGGAAAAAAATATTCCGATTACCGTAGAGCTGCAGGAAATTGACAAGATTCACATCATGTGAGCAGGGCCCGGCAACCCGATAAAAAGAAGCGATCGGCGGATAAGTTGCTATCCGCCGATCCGCTTTTCTGCCGCTACCGACTCAATAACGTGCGTCGGCGAACTCGACCCAGCCGCCGGCTTCAACCAGGGCCTTGTCAAAGGGAGAAATCTCGAAGGGGAAGACTTCTGTTTTCCCTCCTGCCTTGGCCATCACTTTCTGGCCGCGAAGATCGACGGTAATGTCTACTGCGCCCTCTTTTCCCAACGCAAAGAGCCTTTCGATTTCCATCTTCGGCAATTCAATGGCCAGCATGCCGCCATTGAAGGTGTTCTGCCGGAAAATGCGGGCATAGCTTTCGGCGATAATGCTGTGGATCTGATTCACCTCGAAAACCCAGGGGGCGTGCTCGCGGGAGGATCCGCAGCCGAAGTTCTCCCGGGCAACCACCACCCGCGCCTGCCGCAGTTTCTCCCCTTTGGGGTCAAAACCTTCCAGGCTAAGGTCCTCCAGAAGATAGGGACGCAGGGCCTCTTTGGTCACCTCGGTCAGATACTTGGCGGGGATGATCTCGTCGGTGTTGATGTCGGACCGGTCTAAAAATATCGCCGGGCCGCCAAATTCCTTCTTCATATGCAAAGCTCCTTCATATCCGTCAAATGAACACAAGGGATTGGTCGTGTTCGGTTCCTACTGGCCACAAATCAGAGCGTACGCGCGTCGGTGATAGCTCCGGCGATGGCGGTGGCGGCGGCGGTGGCCGGACTCATCAGATGCACCATCCCCCCCTTGCCCATGCGCCCGCTGAAGTTGCGATTGCTGGTGGAGGCGCACACTTCGCCTTCGGCGAGCACCCCGTTGCTCATCCCCAGACAGGCGCCACAGGTGGGATTGGTGACACAAAACCCAGCATCCATGAAGGTCTGGATAATTCCCTCGGCGAGAGCCTCACTGAAGATTTTCGGCGTCGCCGGGGAGACGATGCCGCGCACCGATTCGGCGATTTTTTTTCCTTTGAGAATTTCGGCGGCAATGCGCAGATCTTCGAGTCGACCGTTGGTGCAGGTGCCGATATAAATCTGGTCGACAGGCGTGCCGGCCATCTCCCTGGCCGGCTTGACGCAATCGGGCTTATATCCGTAAGTGACCTGCGGCTCCAGGGCGGAAAGATCGTATGCGAGCACCTTTTCATAGCTGGCGTCGGCATCCGAATGCCAGCGCTGAAAATCCGCGAGGGCCGCTTCCCGACTGGCGTACTCCCCCTCAATAAACGGCCAGAGGTAATCGACGGTCGTCGCATCGGGCAGACAAATGCCGGAGGTGCCGCCCGCCTCGATGGCCATATTACACAGCGTCATTCGCGATTCCATGGACATGGCATCGACCACCGGTCCGCGAAATTCGATGACCCGGTCAGTGGCGCCGTTCACCCCGATCTGACCGATGACGAAGAGGATGGCGTCTTTCGCATAAACGCCGGCGGGAAGCTTTCCGTTCAGATCGATACGGATCGTTTTCGGCTCGCGAAAAGCGCATACCCCCTTGAGAATGCCCACCTCCAGATCGGTCGTGCCGACGCCGGCGGCAAAAGCGCCGAAAGCGCCGTGGGTGCAGGTGTGGCTATCCCCCATGATGACGGTGAAACCGGGACGGATATAACCTTTTTCCGGAAAAAGCGCATGGCAGACGCCGTTGCGTCCGACGTCGAAGAAATCGGGAATTTCGTGTCGGTGCGCCCAATCGCGCAGCATTTTTGCCTGAATGGCCGTCTTGCTGTCCTTGGAGGGGGTGACATGGTCGATAACCGCTTTGATTTTGTTTCGATCGAAAACCCGATCCTTGCCGCGGACGGCGAGATCGGCAATCGCTACGGGAGTGGTGATTTCATGACACAGAACCCGGTCGAGATCGAGTACTTTGGTCCCGGGGAAAGGTTCATCCCGCAAGTGGGCGGCAAAAATCTTTTCGGCAATATTTCTTCCCATGGTTTCTCCTGATGATAACTTCTTCTGACTTCACCGACGGCCCAATGACCTTGGGCGCGCGGGTGGGATTCAGATGGCTGTTTAGATGCTGACATTGGTCCGCGTAATTTCACTGGCCATTTTATTCAGGGCGTTGATATACGCTTTGGCGCTGGCGACGATAATATCCGGATGGGCGCCCTGCCCGAGGACCTCTCGGCCATTTTCTTCCAGGCGAACCGTGCATTCCCCTTGCGCATCGGTACCGCCGGTAATCGCCCCGACGGAAAACTGCAGCAGCCGGCAACGGCTTTTGGTCAGCTTCTTAATGGCTTTGAAGGTGGCGTCCACCGGTCCGTCTCCCATGACCGCCGTTTTTCTGACCTTGCCGTCGATCTCAAGTTCGACGGTGGCGGTCGGCGCGGCAAAGGACCCGGAGGCGACATTCATCTGCCGCAGCCGGAAGCGCTCCGGCACCCTGATGATTTCGTCGGCGACGATGGCATCGAGATCTTCGTCGAAAATTTCTTTTTTCTGATCGGCCAGAGCTTTAAAGCGGATAAACGCCTTCTCGATGTCATCCTTGCCCAGATCGTAGCCGAGCTCTTTCAGGCGGTCGATAAAGGCGTGGCGGCCCGAATGCTTGCCCAGCACCAGTTTGTTCTGGGTCAGACCGATCGACTCTGGTGTCATAATCTCATAAGTCGATTTCTCCATCAACACACCGTGTTGATGAATCCCCGCCTCGTGGGCGAACGCATTGGCGCCGACAATCGCCTTGTTCGGCTGAACGACGAGGCCGGTGATGGTGGACAGCAGCTTACTGGCGGCCGCGATATGTTCCGTCGCCACGTTTGTGGCAAAGGGCAGGATGTCGTGCCGGGTGCGCAGTGCCATCACCACCTCTTCAAGGGAGCAGTTGCCGGCCCGCTCGCCGATGCCATTGATAGTGCATTCCACCTGCTCAGCGCCCGCCTGCACCGCCGCCAGGGAATTGGCGACAGCCAGACCGAGATCGTTGTGGCAGTGCACCGACAGTATCGCCTGGCCAATGTTCGGGACGTTATCCTTAAGGTACTTGATTATGTTGAAGTATTCGAAGGGAATGGTATAGCCGACGGTATCGGGGATATTGACCACTTTAGCGCCGGCGGCGATGACCGCCTCGACGACCTTGGCGAGAAATGGCAGGCGGGTGCGAACGGCATCCTCGGCGGAAAACTCCACATTCGGAGTATAAGACGCCGCTCGTTGCACCGCCCGGACCGCGTTCTCCATCACCTGCTGTTCGTTCATTTTCAACTTGTGCTGCATGTGAATATCGCTGGTGGCGATGAAGGTGTGAATACGGCCGCGGTCCCCGGCATATTTCAGCGCTTCCCACGCGCGATCGATATCCTTGTCGTTGGCTCGACAAAGACCGGCAATCTGCGGACCTTTGATCGTTTGCGCCACTTTCTTGACCGCTTCGAAATCGCCGTCCGAGGCGATGGGAAAACCGGCCTCGATGACGTCGACATTCATCTTCTCCAGATGATGGGCAATACGCAGCTTCTCTTCGATGTTCATGCTGGCGCCGGGCGATTGCTCGCCGTCGCGCAAAGTGGTATCGAAAATTCTGATGGTTTTCGGCTGGTTCATACAACCTCCTGTGGTTCGCCGCCGGGAGCGGCCGAAAGAGTTCTTTGAATGGTCATGCTGAATGTCTGCAATAAAGCATCTAGGTCACCCAGGTCCGATTCCATGCGCCCACCCCCTTTCTGGAGTTATTGTTCTGGCGCAAAACGCAAAAAGCTCCCGCCCCGTACAGGGGCGAGAGCTGTCGCTTCGCGGTACCACCCTGATTCGTCCGCAGCGAATGCCGGGACCTTGTTTTTAAACCTTTTACGCAGGTCAACGACGCCGGCTAGCTGTCGAGGACAGGTTCACCGGCGCGGCTCCGAGGCGAGTTCGAATCTTCCTGTACCGGCTTGCAGCGTCCGCCGGCTCTCTGCAACAGGAGGGGGAATCTACTACTCCTCTTCCACGCCTTTATTTAATGTCTGCCCAATTAACCAGAGCGGCCGAATCGTGTCAAGTGGTTTTTTCGCTCAGGTGCTTCTCGGGCGAATTTACCGCCATGGCCACGCCAAAACTTGCCGGCTACTTGAGATAGGCCAAAACCGACTCGCCGGCGACCGTTCTCTCCCCTACCCGCACCAGAATATCCGTGCCCAGCGGGAAATAAACATCGACCCGCGAGCCGAAGCGGATCAGGCCATAGCGTTGCCCTCGCTGCAGCAGATCGCCAATGACCGGGTAGGTGATGATGCGACGGGCGATCAGCCCGGCGATCTGCACGACCAACAGGCGTTTGCCACCTTCGACTTCGAGAAGAAGCCCGGCCTGCTCGTTCTGCAAGCTTGCCTTGTCGAGAGAGGCGTTGAAGAATTCACCCTTATTGTAGAAAAGGTCGACTACTTTGCCGGCAAAGGGCGCTCGGTTGACATGGACATTGAAGACCGACATGAAGATGCTGACCTTGATCGCCTCGGCTTGAAAAAAGCGCTCTTCGCGCACCTCACCGACGAAAACCACCTTGCCATCGGCCGGCGAAACCACCGCCGCCTCATCCGCCGGCGCACACCGATCCGGATCGCGGAAGAAGTAGACCGTAAAGAGGGTGAGCGCCAGCAGCAACAGGGTGAGCAGATCCCAGTCCAGCAGGGCGAAAACCAGGGTCACAAAGGCAAAGAGGCCAATAAATGGATAGCCTTCTTTGGCCACCGGTGATTGAGAATTACGCATGGGCGTGCGGTCTCCCGAGAGCGGGGGCAAATAGGCGAAAGGGCGGGTTTGCACCCGCCCCTGCCCCCCAGCTTTGTAAAGAAATTAGTTAGTTCTGGCTCTTGTCGACGATCTTTTTGATCCAAGGCATCATGCTGCGCAGACGCTCGCCAACCTGCTCGATCGGATGGGCGGCATTGAGGCGTCGGCGAGCGGTCATCTCCGGGTAGTTGGTCTGCCCTTCGAGAATGAAACGCTTGGCATAATCGCCCGTCTGGATGTTTTTCAGGCACTCGCGCATTGCCTGGCGGCTCTGCTCATTGATCACC
>JBAYQP010000069.1:0-12675 GCA_041677125.1 Desulfuromonadales bacterium
CATTCGGAAAGCTGAAGAGCCTCTCGGCGTAGGATTTCGATTCTCCGGCCATTCCCGGGAGAATCGGCAACCCTGCACCGACCAGCACCAACGGGAGTTGTCGCTGTTGCATTCTGTGCATAGGTTTGAATCGGCATGAATTCTCTCCCGGCGAGACTAAAAAGTTGAATAAATACGTTAATCGGTAAAGAAATCTTCTGCAAGATGTCGATTTGTTTTATGGATGATCAGGTACAGCGAAAATCTGGGTGGCGTGGTTTGGCTGCCTCAGCAAAAGCGGTACGCTTCTTAAGCGATCTCCGGCCGGTCGCCCCTGGCGCGTTTGGCGTAGAAGGAGAAAAGGGCGAAAAGGGCGCCGATGCCCATGGCGATGCCGCCGGCGAGGGCGAGGGGGGCGCCGGGATCGCGGTTGATGGTGAACAGTCCGTACAGGCGGTAGACCGGTTCCACCGGTTGCAGCAACAGGCCGGCTTGCGCGAGGGGCGCCGGCACGCCGTCGTTCAGCCGATACCAGCCCTGCCACAGGTTGCCTTCCGGTCCGGAGAGCGTCAGGCGGAAAGCGGGATCGACCAGGTCGTCGCCGCCGCGGGCGAAACCGCCGCCGGGCAGGGGGAACGCCTGGGGAAGAAAATCCAGGATCCGCAAGGTGCGGCCATCGGCCAGGTCGAGGCGGCTGCCGGCGGTCAGTTCCGCAATTCCCCGGCCGGGAACGCGAAAACGAATCCCTACGGCGCTGCGGCCGATGGAAGCGGGAAAAGCGACCAGATCGCCATAAATCAGCGGATGATTGGGGCGCACCGTCGCCCGCGCGACCGGTTCTTCGCCGCGCAGCAGGGCGACGCGACCGGCGATCCCCATCGGCCGGCCGTCCACCAGCATCGGCGCCAGCTCCTCCAGGCGCAGGTAATGGCCGGGCAGACCGGGCGCCGCCGTCATCGCGCCGACATCGAGGCGCACCCCCTCGCTGCGGCTCCCCGCCACACTCCCCCACAGATAGCCCGCGAGCAGCAGGACGAATCCCAGGTGGATCAGGTACTCGCCGCCTTTGCGCCAGCGGCTGCGCAGGCGCGGCAGCCAGTCGAGAAAGCAGCAGGCGGTGTTCACTCCGAGCAGAACCATCAGCAAGCCGGCCAGATAAATCCACCAGGTGCGGCCGAGCGCTTGGTGGCCGGCGCTGCGCAGCCATTCCCCGAGGGGCAGCGCATCGAGGTTGCCGAAGAGGCGCGGGTTTCCCGGCAACAGCAGCGAGCCGCCCATGATCGTCACGGTGGCGGCCGAGGCGAGGACAATGGCTAATTTGAGGGAGCAGCAAAAGCGCCAGAGGATGGCGATCATCGATTCACTCCAGGGGATGGTTGCTGCTCATCAGCAGGCCGATGCCGAGATAGGTGAAGAGGACGACACCGAAGCCGGCGATGGACAACCAAGCGTAGCCGGTTCCCTGCCAGCGGCGCACGAATTTGGCGTGGCACATCCCGGCGTAGAAGAGCCAGACGAGAATGGACCAGACTCCCTTGATGTTCCAGGAAAACCAGTAGCCCCAGGCGACGTAGGCCCAGAGACTGCCGAGGATCATGCACAGGGTGAAAAGGAGAAAGCCGAGGAAAATCGACTCCTCGTTCAGCCGCCGCAATTGCGCGAGGTCGGGCAGCAGGGCGCTGCCGCGCCGGCGTTGCAGCAGATAAAGGACGCCGAGGGAAAATGCCATGGCGAAAAAGGCGTAGCCGATAAAAGAAAAAACGACATGGAAAGTGAACAGGGGGGTGTCGAGCGCCGGGATCAACGGGGGAAGGGCGGCGTCGCGGGGGATGGCGCTGGACAGCAGGAGCAGATTGAGAAAGATGACGAACAGCCCGGTGGCGCCGATGCGGTAGCGGATTTCGAAATAGAGGTAGACGGCGGCCAGCGACCAGCTGAAGAAGAACTGGGTGGCGAACAGGTTGGTCACCGGCAGGTAGCCGGCGCTCCACCAGCGTTGGCCGAGGATAAGGGTCTGCAGGGCGAAGGCGGTCGTGACCAGGAGGTGAGCGCCGCGCTGCACCGCCGGCCGCCGCACCCGCAGATGCAGCAGGTAAAGGCCGGCGGCAAGCAGGTAGGCGATGAAGGCGACGATCAGCAGCGGTTTGGTTGCGAGCATGGGTGTTTGCCTGATTATGGTTCTGGAGTGAAGGACGGTAAAGTAGCATGACGAGGCACACGCGCCAAGCAAAAGGATTGTCAACCTGCCGCCATGGTTGAGTTGACAATGGCCCATCTGCATGCTAATTTCCCGGCCATGAACGGACCTTTATACAGCATCCGCATGCACGCCACTCGGGGCGAGCGGCATCTTTCCGGCGCCGAGCGGCTGGCCGAAGAAGGGGCGCTGGAGGCCGTGGCCGGCGAGCTTATCCGCCGCGCGCTGCGGCATCCCCGGGGGCGCGCCGACGTCCTGCGCCTGACGGTGGAGGCGGTCGATCCGGCGGCGGTGCGCCGTGGGCGTCTGCCCGATGTGCGCACCATCTCCGTTGCCGACTGGCGGGCCGGGCGTGGCGCCGCCTTGCGCTGTCTGATCGGAGCGGGGGTCTCCCCGGTAGCCGCCGAAATCGCCATGGCGACCCTCGCCGCCGGCGCCGCCCCGGGCGGTGCGAGCATGCGCGGGGCGATGATCGTCGATGCCGCAACCGGGGAGCGGCTCGAAGCCGACCCGGCGCGCGGCGTGCGGGTCAGCCGGGTTGATCTTTCGCCGTCGGCCGAAGATGAATTGCGCCGGCGTCTGCGGCGATTCGGTCTGGACAACCCGCATGTGCGCGAGGCGCTGGTGCTGGCGGCCAAGGTGCTGGCCGCGCCGGGGATCGTCGCCGAACTGTGCTGGTCCGACGATCCCGCCTACACGGCTGGCTACGTCGCCACGTCGCCGCATCTGTATACCCGTTTTCCCCACCTGAAGCCCGCCGGCGAGGAGCGCGGCGGCCGGGCTTTTTTCTTCCGCCGGCCGAATCTGGATATGGAAAATGTGGCCGCTTTTCTCGAGCGCCAGGTGCTTGTCATCGATACGCCGGGTGTTGTCCATGCGCCGGAAACCGGGGAGGAAAGCTGAGGATGGAGAGGTGGCGGCAAGAACTGGCGGCGTTGGAAGATCAGGGAATGCGCCGGCGGCTGCGCACGATCGAAGGGCCGCAGGGGCCGCGGGTGCGTCTGTCCGGACAGGACGTGCTGCTGTTGTGTTCCAATAATTATCTCGGCCTGGCCCAGCATCCGGCCCTGGTCGAGGCGGCCCGGGAGGCGAGCGCCCGTTACGGTTTCGGCGCCGGCGGCAGTCGCCTGATTTCCGGCTCGATGACCTTGCACGACCGCCTCGAAGAGCGCATCGCCGTGTTCAAAAAGACGGAGGCGGCCCTGCTGTTCAACTCCGGCTACGCCGCCAATACCGGCATATTGCAGGGGCTCTGCGGTCCCGACGATGTCGTTTTTTCCGACGCCCTCAATCACGCCAGCCTCATCGACGGCTGCCGCCTGGCGCAGGCGCGCACGGTGGTCTATCCGCACGCTGACGCCGACGCCCTCGACGAGCTGATGGCGGCCGAAGCGCCCCGGCGCAAGGGGCGCTGGCTGATCGCCACCGACGGCGTATTCAGCATGGACGGCGACCTGGCGCCGCTGCCGGAGCTGGCGCGCCTGAAAGAAAAATACGACGCCCTGCTGATGGTTGATGACGCACACGGCACCGGCGTTCTCGGCGCCAGCGGCCGGGGAACGGCCGAGCACCTCGGTTGCCTGGCGCGGATCGATCTGCACATGGGGACTTTGAGCAAGGCCCTCGGCGGCTGCGGCGCGTTTCTCGCCGCCGACCGGCCGGTTATCGACATGCTGATCAACCGGGCGCGCTCCTTCATTTTCTCCACCAGCCTGCCACCGGCGGCGCCGGCCGCCGGTCTCGCCGCCCTCGATCTGGTGACCGGGAAGGAGGGCGCAGAGCGCCGGCAGGCGCTGTGGCGCAACCGCGAGCTGTTTGCCGGCCGACTTGCCGCCGGCGGCTGCGACCTGCTCGGCAGCCGAACGCCCATTCTTCCCGTGCTCACCGGCGAACCGGCGCCGACCATGGCCGCCGCCGACGCGCTGCTGGCCGCCGGCGTCTTCGTTCAGGGGATTCGCCCGCCGACGGTGCCGGCCGGACGCTGCCGCCTGCGGGCCACGATCATGGCCGACCACCGGCCGGAGGATTTGGCGCGGGCGGCCGATCTGATCCTGCAAACCCTTGCGGAAAGCGCTTTATGAGGCAATTCGTCCTCGCCGACGGCCGCCGGCTGCATTACCGCGAAGCCGGCCACGGGCAGCCCCTTATTCTGCTGCACGGCTGGGCGATGTCCTCGGCGGTCTTCACCGAGGCGTTGACGGAGCTGGCCGATGAATTTCATGTGCTCGCCCCGGATCTGCGCGGGCACGGCGCCTCGGAGGGGGCGGACGGCTATGCGTTCGCCGATTTCGCCGCCGATATTGGCGAGTGGCTGGACGGGCTCGATCTGCGCCAGGCGGCCGTCGTCGGCTGGTCCATGGGCGGCCAGGTGCTGCTGGAGCTGTTCGCCGCGCAACGGGCGCGCCTTGCGAAAGTTGTCTTGATGGGCAGCACGCCACGTTTCACCGCCGGCGGCGACTGGGCGGCCGCTCTGCCCGTCGGCCAGGTGCGGGCCATGGCGCGCGATCTGAAGAATAACTATCTGAAAACGATGGGCGATTTTTTCGCCCTGCAATTCGCCGGCGAGGCGGTGGAGCGGCAGCGTTACCGGCAAATCGTCGATTTTGCGGTGCACGCCGGCCGTCTGCCCGAGCCGGCGGTCGCCCTGGCCGCCCTGGAATCGTTGCGCCGCGCCGATCTGCGGGAGAAAGCCGGCGCAATCGATTGCCCAGCCCTGGTCGTGCACGGCGCCCTCGACCGCATCACCCTCCCCGCGGCCGGCCGCTGGTTGGCGGACCACCTGCCGCAGGCGCGCCGGGAAATTTTGCCGGAGGTCGGCCACGCCCCCTTCCTCACCCGTCCGGCGCAGGTTTTCGGTTTATGGCGGGAGTTTCTGCGATGAGCCGGGTGCGCCTTGACGCCGAGCAGGTGCAGCGCAATTTTTCCCGCCAGGCCGGTCAATACGACCGCTACGCGGCGGTGCAGCGGCGGGTGATCGACCGGTTGCTGCAGCTGTTGCTGGAAGGCGGGCCGGTGGCCGGTCCGGCGCTGGAGATCGGCGCCGGGACCGGTCGTCTTTCCCGCCGCCTGACCCAAATCTGCCCGGGGGTGCGGCCGGTCCTTTCCGATCTGGCGCATGCGATGACCTGCCGCGCGGCCGTCGGCTTGCCCGGCCGGCCGGCCTTCGATGCCGATGCCCAGGCCCTGCCGCTGCGCACCGGAACCATGTCCCTGGTGGTTTCCTCTTCCGTGTACCAGTGGGTGGCCGATCTGCCGCACGCCTTCGCCGAAAGCGCCCGGGTGCTGCGTCCCGGCGGCCGCTTCGCCTTCGCGCTGTTCGGCGCCGGCACCCTGGGCGAGCTGCGCGACTGCCATCGGCGGGCGCTGGCCGAAACCGGCGGCGGCCGGTCCTCGCACATGCAGGAATTTCCTTCAGCAATCGATGTGCAAGAGGCGCTGGACCGGGCCGGATTCATTGGCAGCCGCCTGCTGTCGGCGCAGGAATGGGAATTTCACGACGATCTGGCCGATCTGCTCGGCAGCCTGAAGCGTATCGGCGCCGGCAACGCCGCCGAAAACCGGCCATCGGGTCTGGCCGGTCGGCGAACCATGCGGCGGCTGGCGGAATTATACGAGGAATATCGGCGGGACGGCCGCCTGCCGGCGACCTATCGGGTGATTTACGGATTGGCGAGAAAACCGTCGGGGCGCCCCTGACAAAACCGGCGGCACGACGCACTTGCGGTCTTCGGTTTCCGGGCAGGCGAGCAGAATGGGGTGATCACAGGCTGGGCCGCGCCTTTCGCTGCGGCGGACCTGCCGCCGGGCTTGGCCGTGCCATCGCCCGGCGCAGGGCCAGTCCAATCAGCGGCAAGCGCCGGGGTAAAACAGGGCGCTGATGATGTTGCGGGCCTGATCAGAGGTCACATGGTAGAAAACCTCGACCCCCTCGCGCCGCCCCTGAATAATCCCCTTGTTCTTCAACAGGGCAAGATGTTGTGAAACAGTGGCCTGGGGCAAGCCGAGACATTCCCAGATTTTCTTGACATTGCAGCTTTCCGACATCAGACCGGCAACGATCTTCAGCCGCACCGAATGCCCCAGCACCTTGAGAATTTCCGCCTCCCGCTCATAATTCTGCGCTTTATTGAATTCCATTTTATCCATGGTTGCATCCTTCCCGGCAAAAACGTGGAATTGTAGATATATGAATATCTATAAAATGTCAAGTGACCTGAAATGCAGGATTATCCCCTCTCGACAGGATGCACGGCAATGCTTAGAATAGACGCGGAACCGGGATCCCGTTCCTGCCGCCGGCGAAAAGTTGTCCGCCGGGTTTTAGGGAGTAATCAATGAAAAAACGCCTTTTCACCTTTTGCCTCCCGGTTTTGCTGGCGCTGCTGATCGCCTTTGCCGGCTGGTCCGCCGCGATGACCCCGGCGGCCGAATTGGCCGGTGAATCCCTCGATTACGATATTGCTTTTCTCTGGTTCGACCATCTGGCCGAGGGGCGGTTCTCTTTCGCCGCCGCAGAGGAGCCGGGCACCTACCAGGCGGTGCTGGAGGCCAGAACGTTGGGCGTGGCCGGGTGGCTGACCGGCGACCGGATGCAGCGCTACGAATCGGTCATGCGGGAAGGGCCCGAGGGCGTCCTGCGATCCCTCTCCTACCAGGCCTCCGTCGTCACCGGCAAGGGGAAGCAGCGCAAGGAAAAAATAAAGCGCTATCTCTTCGATTATCGCACCGCAGAGGTCAAGTTTTCCCGTCTCAAGGACGGTAAAGTCACCCGCGCGCAAACCCTGCCCCTGAACAAGGCAATACCGCCCAAAGACATTCTGACCGCGTTTGTCAATTTCCGCGCCGGCGTACTCGGGCCCCTGGCGCCGAATCGCCGTTATGTAATTCCCACCTTCAGTCACAAGGGGACGTCCGACATTGTTATTGAAACGCTGACGGAGCAGGAACGCATCGGTTTGCCGTTTCCCGCGAACGGCATTCTCGCCCGGGCGAAAGTCGACCAGGAGGTGTTCGACACCGGTGGCGGCAGTATTTACGTCTGGTTCGATGAACTCGGACGCCCCGCCCGAGGCACGGTCGAGAACGTCATCGGTCTGGGAAATGTAAGCGGCAGTCTGCGATAAATCTGTCTTCAGGAGAGGATGTTCTTGTCATGGCGAAAGAAACAATTTATGTGGTCGGCCATAAAAATCCGGATACCGATTCTATTTGCAGCGCCATGGCCTACGCCCGCCTGCGCCAGCAGCAGGGTTTGGATGCGGTGCAGGCGGCGCGCGCCGGCAACATCAACCGGCAGACCGAGTTTGTGCTGGAGGAGCTGGCCCTGCCGGTGCCGCCGTTGCTGGTCGATGTCCACCCGCGGGTGCGGCATGTGGTCGGCGAGCATGTGGTGACGGTCTCGCCGGCGACACCTCTGTCGCGCGCACTGGAACTTTTCCATCTGCATAACGTGCGCCTGCTGCCGGTCATTGATGCGGAGCAGCGGCCGGTGGGGATCATCTTCCTGAAGAAAGTCGCGGAGCGGTTTTTGATCCCCCGCCAGGAGAAGGAAATTCGCCGTGTTCGCGCCTCGGCCGATTCGATTCGCCAATGCCTCAAAGCGGCTGTTTTGCACCAGGCCGACGGCGATGCGGTGGAGGAGCTGCAACTCTATGTCGGGGCGATGGCGTCGGCCACTTTTGAGCAAAAAATGGCGGGACTCAATGCGCGCAACCTGATTCTCATCACCGGCGACCGGGAAAAAATCCAGCGCCAGGGGGTCGAAATGGGGGTGCGGGTGCTGGTGGTTACCGGCAACCTGCCGGTGTCGGCGGAAATTCTCGCGTTGGCCAAAAAGAAGGGGGTGACGATTCTCTCCACTCCTTTCGATACCGCGACGGCCGCCTGGCTGACCCGCCTGGCCACCCCGGTGCATTGCCTGATGAAAAAGGATTTCGGCAGCGTCGGACTCGATGAGCGGCTCGATGAATTGCGTCTGAAACTGCTGCACAGCCCCGATCCGGGGGTGGCGGTGCTCGATGGCGAGGGCAAAGTCGCAGCGGTGGCGACCAAAAGCAACCTGCTTGCCACCTCGCCGGTGAAGCTGATCCTGGTGGATCACAACGAGTTGACGCAGGCGGTCGCCGGCGCCGACAAGGTGGAAATTCTGGAGATCATCGATCACCATCGTTTGGGGAACTTTCATACCAGTCTGCCGATCCGTTTCATCAATCAGCCGCTTGGAAGCACCTGCACGGTGGTTGCGACCCTGTTTCGCCAAGGCGGGATAACCCCCGATCCCGCTACCGCCGGCCTGATGCTCGCCGGTCTGCTCTCCGATACCGTCATTCTCAAATCCCCCACCACCACCGATGTGGACCGGGAAATCTGTCGCTGGCTGAGCGATGTCTCCGGACTCGACCCGGCCGAATTCGGCCGCCGCATTTTTGCCGCCGGCAGCGCCCTGGTTGCCCATCCTTCGGTGCGACAGCTCATTCTCACCGATTTCAAAGAGTACAAAGCCGGGGAAAATTCCTTCGGCGTCGGGCAGGTGGAAGTCATCAATTTTCTGGAATTTCAGGGGATGAAAACCGAAATTGCCGCCGGTCTGGAAAAGATCAAGGAAGAGCGAGGGCTCGCCATGGCCGGCCTCCTGGTCACCGACATCGTCCAGGAAACAAGTCTTCTCCTCGCCAGTGGCGGCAAGGAATTTTCCTATCTGATCGGCTATCCGAAAGTGGAGGAAAACCTGTTCGAATTGAAAAACGTTCTCTCTCGCAAAAAACAGTTGGTGCCGCATTTGCTGAAGGTGCTGCAGGGGTGAAGGTGCGCCGCTCCCCTCTGCGCATTGCCCGCCGTCGCCGGTTTTAATCCTTTGGGGGCGTCCGCTTCTAATTTTTTTAGTCTCATTATTATATTATAACGCATTGGAATTACTGGAAAATTCTTGACCTTTACAGTCCTTTTGTATAGTTTTACAAAGTTAAGCCATAAAAAATTTGAATATGCAATTCCGGCGGGGGACGCTTTGCCGGGCTTATGAAATTAATGTAATTTTTTGGCCGGCGTTGCCCTTGGGCTGGCCTTCCCCCTTTGGGAGAGGGAAATGCATCAATTCTTCACCTCTATCCGCACCTTTATCCCTCTCTGCAGGTCGACGCAACGATCCTGCCCCCTTTATTTCCCCCCCCCTGTTGAGCCTTCTTCTGTTTTCTTTTCTTCCGGCGGCAGGCGCCCGGTTGGGCGCCGTAAGCGTGAGGCGGCATGAAAAAAACTCTGGAGTGGACCGGTCCGATTTCCGTTGAAAACATTTCCGCCTTCTTTACCGCTCTTTGCGATGTTGTCTGCGCCGGGGCGGATATCGAGGTGAATCTGCGGGAATGCGCGGCCATTGACCTGTCCTGTCTACAGGTTTTGTGCGCCGGCCAGCGTAAGGCCCGCAGCCTTGACGCTACCCTTCACCTGGGACCTTCCGCCCATGCGGCGGTGAAAACAGCCGCGGCGGAAAACAGCTTTTTTCGCCGTAACCCCTGTTGTGCCGAATGTGGTTCGAGTTGCCTGTGGCTGGCCGGGGATTCGCCTGTCTGACCCTCGAAAGGAAAATTGATGTCGAAATTGATTCTGGTCGTTGACGATTCGCCAACCATTCGGCAAATGCTCGAGATGACCTTGACCGATGGCAACTACAAGGTGATTCAGGCGAGCAACGGTACGGATGCCATGCGCCTCTGCGAAGAAAACACCCCCGATCTGCTGATTACCGATCTGCACATGCCGGGGATGGACGGCATCTCTCTGGCTGGGAGCGTCCGCAAGCTGCCGGGAAAAAGGTTCATGCCGATTATCATGCTGACCACCGAGGTGTCGGAGAAACAAAGGGCGATTGCCAAGACGGTCGGCGCCTCCGGGTGGATCGCCAAACCGTTCAATCCCGCCCAACTTCTTTCGGTCGTCAAAATGGTTCTGAAATGACAACGGACAATCTGCAGGCAACCTTTGCCGTCGAAGCCGGGGAACTGCTCGCCCAGCTTGAAGACGCTCTGTTGCAGCTCGAAGAGAATCCGGGCTCGCGCGATGCCATCGACCAGGTCTTCCGCTCCGCGCACACCCTTAAGGGTTCGGGCGGCATGGCGGGTCTGACGGCCCTCGCCGAAATGGCGCACGAACTTGAATCGGCTTTTGACCTGGTGCGCGAGGGACATATCCCGGTCAGCCCCGAACTGATCAGCCTGACCCTCTGGGTAAGCGATTTCATCCGCGCTGCCATCGCCGGCGAGGAAAGCCGCGACGACGGCAGCGTGCAGCGGGTCAAGGCCCTTGTCGCGACCTTGCGGCAGATCAGCCATATAGACGGCGCCCGACCCGCCGCCCCGCCCCAAGACGCGCCGTCGCCGGCCATCGCCGCGTCGGCGGCAGAGGGGAAGCCGCTGCTCTACCTGATCCGTTTCCGCCCGGAGCCGGCCATCCTCCAGCGCGGCCTGCAACCGGCCGGCATTCTGGCGGCGCTGAAAGACCTCGGGCCGTGCATCGCCGTGGCGCGCACCCACGGCATTCCGCCGCTGGACAGTATCGACCCGGAGAATTGCCATGTTTTCTGGGATGTGCTTTTGCAAAGCGCCGGCGATATGAACGCCATCCGCGATCCCTTCGTTTTCGTCGAGGACGATAGCGAGATCCTCATCGCGCCGCTGGAAGGGTCCTGCCTTGATTTGACCAAGGACGGAGAGGCTCTTTGCCGGCTGATGGAAGAGTGCGCCGAACTCGATTTCGCCGATCTGCACCAGCGGCTGTGCGCATGCGGCGTCATTGCCGCTCCGAAAAAACGGCAAGCTGTCGATCCAGCGCCAGCGAAATCCCCCGCCGCCGGGCCGCCGGCGCAGAAGGCGGCGGCGAGCGGCGGAAAAAAGGTGGCGGACGAGGAAGAAGGGGAGCACGAGTACCTGCGGGTGCGGGCCGACCGTCTCGATGCGCTGATCAATCTGGTTGGCGAACTGGTGACCCTGCAGGGGCGCCTGGCGGTCACTGCGACAGGTTACAGCGATCCGGTGCTGACCGGCATTAACGAGGAAGCCGAACGGCTGACCCTTTCCCTGCGCCGGCAAGTGCTCAAAACCCGCATGGTGCCAATTGGGAACACCTTTCATCGTTATCGCCGCCTGGTCCGCGACCTCGCCCAGGAACTGGGCAAAGATATCGACCTGGTCATCGCCGGCGAGAAGACCGAGATCGACAAAACGATGATTGATCAACTGCAGGATCCGCTCGTGCACCTGGTGCGCAACTGCATCGATCACGGCATCGAAGCCCCGCAGGTCCGGCGAACCGCCGGGAAAACGCCCCGTGGGAGCATTCGACTGGCCGCCAGTCAGCAGGGCTCCCACATTGTCATCGAAATCGGCGACGACGGCGCCGGGCTCAACCTGGACAAGATTCGCGGCAAGGCGGAACGGCTGGGCATCCTTGCGGCGGGGAGCCAGCCGGCCGCGCGGGAACTGGCCGATCTGATCTTTCATTCCGGACTCTCCACCGCCGAAAGCGTCGGCAAGATTTCCGGTCGCGGCGTCGGCATGGACGCGGTCAAAAACACCGTCACCGCGCTGCGCGGCAGCATCGACGTCGAAACCGAAGCCGGCGTCGGCTCGACGTTTCGCATCAAACTGCCGTTGACCCTGGCGATTGTCGACGGTCTGCTGGTCCAGGTGGGCAAACGACGCTACGTGCTGCCGCTGACCGAAGTGCACGAATGCATCGAACTGCAAAGCGATGCCCACGCCAGCGGGCGCAACCTGCTGATGGTGCGGGGCGAGATCATCCCGTACCTGCACCTGCGCCAGCAGTTCGATATCGCCGGCGACCGGCCGGAATTGGAACAGGTGGTGATCGTGCAGTTTCGCGGCGAACGCATCGGGCTGGTGGTCGACCGGGTGGTGGGGGGGCATCAGACGGTGATCAAAAGCCTTGGCCAGATGTGCCGGAACGCTCCCGGCGTTTCCGGCGCCACCATCCTCGGCGACGGCGGGATCGCCCTGACCCTCGATCTGCTTCAGCTCTTCGCCATGGCCAAAGAGCAGGAAGAGCGCGAGCGGGCCAACGAAGACAATGAACGCACTCGGCGCAAAGGAAAGAACCTTTCGGTGGCCAGCCTGTCGGCCAGATCGCTGACCCATCAAGGAGCTGCAGAATGAAAATTTTTCCCAAATTGATCTGCTCGTTCGGAATCGTTTCGCTGATTTGCGCCATCGTCGGTTTCGCTGGCTGGCTCGGTATCGATCGCACGGAAAAGGCGCTCTACGATATAACGGAAAACCACCTGATGGCGGTCAAGGGACTGGGCCTGGCCATGGAAGGCCTCAATGGAATCACCGCGGCGGAGCGGGCATTGCTGGTCCCCACCCTCGGCCGGACCGAGCGCGCCGAGGCTATGGATTCGCTGGCTTTTGTCTGGGGCGAGGTTAGGGAGGGGATAGCCATCTATGAAAAAGTCGAGAAGGAGCCGGCCGAAATCATTTTGTGGGAGCGGA
>JBAYQP010000070.1:0-12621 GCA_041677125.1 Desulfuromonadales bacterium
AAAGCGACGCAGAATGCGTCGGGATTGCAGCAAGCTGCGGACCATCTGCGGGATCAGGGCGGCCTTGCCGCGCAGTCCCTTGCCGACGAAGCCAGAGATATCAACCGTCGCCAACGGCAAATCGAGCTCCGGCAGAACGCGCGCCTCGATCCCCCGCGCGGTGCCGACGAAAAGCACCTGCGCATCGGGTTCCGTGGCCAGCAGTCGCTGGGCAAGGGCGACTGCGGGAAATAAATGACCGCCGGTGCCGCCACCGGCCAGCAGCAGTTTCATCGGACATCCCCCCGGCATTGGCTGGAGATATTCAGCAAAATTCCCACCGCCAGCAAAGTCGTCAGCAAACTGGTGCCGCCGTAGGAGATAAATGGCAAGGCCAGCCCCTTGGTCGGCAGCATCCCCATCACCACGCCGATATTGACGAAAGCTTCCAGCCCGAGCAAAAGAGCAATGCCGAAGGCGAGAAACCGTCCGAAATCATCGGGCGCGTGCAGCGCGGTGCGGATTCCCCGCAGGGTGAAGAGCAGAAACATGGCGCTGATCACCAATACCCCGGCAAAGCCCAACTCTTCGCCGACCACGGAAAAGATGAAATCGGTGTGCGCCTCGGGCAGATAAAAAAGCTTCTGTTTTCCTTCGCCCAGGCCATTGCCGAACAGGCCGCCGGCGCCAAAGGCAATCCAGCTCTGAATGATCTGGAAACCAGTATTGGTCGGGTCTTCCCATGGATTGAGAAAGGCCAGGATGCGCTTGCGCCGGTAGTCCACATTCATGATCAGAAAATAAAGGAACGGCAGCGCCAGGATGACCACCGAAAACACGTAAGTCGGCCGGGTGCCCGCCACCAGAAGCATGATCATGGCAGTCCCGCCCAGAGTCAGTGCGCTGCCCAAATCCGGCTGCAGCAGCAAAAGAAACAGCAGAATCGCCAGGACCACCATGTAGGGGATGAATCCCAGCTTGAAAGTCCGGATTTTCCCCTGTTTCTTCGCCAGAGAATGCGCCATGTAAAGAACCAGTCCGAGCTTGGCCACCTCCGACGGCTGCAGCGAAACGATCCCCAGGCGGATCCAGCGCGAAGCTCCGCCGATATGCGAACCGACGCCGGGGATCAGCACCGCCACCAGAAGGGCGGTGCAGAACAGAAGAAAGGGCGCCGCCAACCGGCGTAGGTGGTGGTAATCGAAATGCATCGTCGCTGCCAGCAGCAGCATGCCACCCAAGGCGAACACGCCCTGCCGCTTGAGAAAATAGAAGCCGTCCGCGTACTTTTTGACCGCCATAATGGAAGAGGAGGAATAGACCATGACCACCCCGAAGCAGGTGAGAGCTACGGCTAAAAGCAGTATCGCCGGGTCGTAATCTTTCCGCAGGGTCATCGGCTAGGCCTTCTCTTCCGGCAGAGCGCGCACGGCGCGGACAAACACATCCCCGCGCTCTTCATAGCTTTTGAACATATCGAAACTGGAGCAGCCCGGAGAAAGCAGCACCGAGCCGCCGGCCGGCGTCACTTCGTGAGCCCGTCGCACCGCGTCCTCAAGGGTGGCGGCCGTTTGCGTATCGGTCAATGCCCCCAAAGCGGCCCGCAGTCGATCGGCGGCCTGACCGATGACGATCAGATGCGCCACCTTCGCCCGCACCAAATCCGCGAGCGGAGCATAATCGCCCCCTTTATCCTTGCCGCCGGCGATCAGGGTCACCGGCGCCGGCAGACCGGCCAGGCTCTTCACCACGCTGCCGACATTGGTTCCTTTCGAATCGTTGTACCAGGTCACTCCGTTCAAGCGCCGCACCGCCGTCATTCGGTGCGGCAGGCCGGCAAAAGCGCAGGCGGCGCCCCAAGCGGTGGCCGGCGGGCAGCCGGCGAGAAGCGGCGGCGCCAGGGCGGCCATCACATTCTCCACGTTGTGCAGACCTTGCAGTTGCAGCTCGTCGATCGGAAAGCGGGTTTCCGCCCCGGCCAGACGCCAGACGATCTCGCCCGCGTCAACCCCCATCCCCTCCGCCAGCAGCCGCCGGGAGGAGAAAAGAATCCGGCGCGCCCGGATAGGCGCGGCGGCGGCCATGACCAGCGGGTCCTCGGCGTTGAGCACCGCCACATCCTCTTCCGTCATCCGTTCGAAAATCCGCATTTTGGCCGCGACATAGGCCGCCATCTCCGGATAGCGATCAAGGTGGTCCTCGGTGAGGTTCAGCAGCAGCGCGTAGCGGGGCCGGAAATTGTCGATAGCCTCCAACTGGAAGGAAGAAATTTCCGCCACCAGCCAGTTCCATTCCTCCCCCACCGCTTCGATCAGCGGCGTGCCGAGATTGCCGCCGACGAAGGTTTTTTTACCCCAGGCGCGAAACGCATCGCCCATCACCGAGGTGGTGGTCGATTTGCCGTTGGTGCCGGTGATCGCCACCAGCGGTGCGCTCAGTTCGCCGAAGGCGACCTCGATTTCCCCCAGCACCGGCACGCCGCGGGCGATGGCCGCCGCCACCGGTGCAATGGTGAGGGGCACGCCGGGGCTGATCGCCAGCAGATCGGCGCGGGCAAAGACCTCTTTGCTGTGGCCCCCCAGGTCGAGCACGATCCCGGATTCCTGGCCGGGCAGGCCATCGATCCGTTCAGCGGGGCGACTGTCGGACAGGACCACCTGCGCGCCCCGGCGGCGAAAGTAAGTGGCCAAAGCCAGCCCGGTGCGCCCGGCGCCGACAACGACTATATTTTTTTTGGCTGAATCGTTCATAAGTTTTCCAACTGAAGCAGGCTCGGGTTTTGCTTTGTTCCAGCCGACCGCTGGCGGCGCATAGCTGTTCTACCGCAGCTTCAACGTCGACAATCCCACCAGCGCCAGAATGATGCTGATGATCCAGAAGCGAACGATAATCTTCGGCTCTGGCCAGCCCTTGAGCTCGAAATGATGGTGGATCGGCGCCATGCGGAAAATGCGCTTGCCGTACAGGCGAAAGGAGGTCACCTGGAAAATGACCGAGAGCGCTTCCATCACGAAAATGCCGCCGACGATGACCAGCACGATTTCCTGCTTGGTGATGACCGCAATGGTGCCCAGCGCCCCGCCCAGGGACAGGCTGCCGACGTCGCCCATGAACACCTGGGCCGGATAGCTGTTGAACCAGAGAAAGCCGAGGCCGGCGCCGACCATGGCGCCGCAGAGAACGGCCAACTCCCCCGCCCCCTGCACGCTGCTGATCTGCAGATACTCCGCAAGGCGGGCATTGCCGGCCAGATAAGCGAAAACCAGATAGGTGCCGGTCGCGATGATCATCGGCCCGATGGCCAATCCGTCGAGGCCGTCGGTAAGATTCACCGCGTTGCTGGAGCCGACGATGACCAGCATGGCGAAGGGGATATAGAGCATGCCCAATTCGGGACGCAGCCCCTTGAGGAAGGGAACACCGAGGGTGGTCTGGAAGGGCGGATAGGAAAAGAGGATGAGCCCGGCCGCCAGAGAGATCAGCAGCATCCAGAACATTTTTTGGCGTGGCGAGATGCCGTCGCTGTTTTTTTTGCGCACCTTGCGAAAATCGTCGACGAAGCCGACGGTGCCGAAACCGATGGTAACCAGCAGCGTCACCCAAACATAGATGTTGCGCAGATCGGCCCATAACAAGGTGGGCAGGACGATGGCGAGCAGAATCAGGGTGCCGCCCATGGTCGGCGTCCCTTCTTTTTTGAAGTGCGATTCGGGCCCTAATTTACGAATGCTCTGCCCGATCTGCAGACTGGAGAGCTTCTGGATCAGCCAGGGACCGAGGATGAAGGAAATGACCAGGGCGGTAATGGTGGCGTAAATGGTGCGGAAGGTAATGTAGCGAAAGATATACAGTACCGAGAATTCCGTATGCAATGGATAGAGCAGATGATAGAGCATTTATTTCCTCAGAGGGTCGGCGCCGGCGGGGAGGCCATCTCCCGTAAAGCGTCGCAAATCTGTTCCATTTTCATGCCACGGGAACCCTTGACCAACACCCGGTCGCCGGGGCGCAGCAGTTCAGTCAGGGCGGCAATGGCCGCGGCATGCGAGGCGAGCGGGATAACCCGCTCTTTGGGCATGTTGGCGCGCAAGGCGCCGACGGCGGTTTCACCGGCCATTTCCCCCAGCAGCAGGAGATAGTCGGCATGCCGCGCCGCCTCGGCGCCGACCTGCCGATGCAGGGCGGGTCCTTCGGCGCCCAGTTCGAGCATATCGCCGAGAACGGCGATGCGGCGTCCGTTGCCTTCCAGTTCATCGAGGGCAACCAGCGCCGCCCGCACCGATAGCGGGTTGGCGTTGTAGAAATCCTCCAGGACGGTGACCCCGTCCGGCCGTTGCATGAGTCCCATCCGGCCGCGACCGGGACGAAAAGCCTCCAGGCCGCGAACGATATCCGCCGCCGCCACGCCAAGGGCATTGGCGGCGGCGGCCGCCGCCAGGGCGTTGTGCACGTTGTGCCGTCCCGGCGCCGAGAGGTGAACGGGATGGACCCCCGTCGGCAGAATCAGCTGAAAACGGATGTTTTTACCGCAAATCTCAACGTTATCCGCCCGCACATCGTCGCCGGCGCCGGTGCCGAAAAAGAGGCGGCGCACACCGTTGGCGACCGGTATGGCGGTCACCCGCGCATCGTCGCCATTGATAATCGCCGTCCCTCCGGCCGGCAGGACGGCGAAAAGCTCGCCCTTGGCCCGAGCAACCCCGTCGAGTCCGTGCAGGGTTTCCAGGTGCGCCGGGCCGACATTGGTGATGATGCCGAGCTGCGGGGCGGCGATGCGCGCCAGACGGGAGATTTCGCCCCGGGCGCTCATCCCCATTTCCAGCACCGCCCAGCGATCGCCTTTGCGCAGGCGAAACAGGGTGTGCGGCAGACCGATCAAATTATTGAAATTCCCCTCGGTCTTCAATCCCGAACCGGTTTGCGCCAGAATTCCGGCAAGCATTTCCTTGGTGGTCGTTTTGCCCGAAGAGCCGGTAACCGCCACCACCGGCAGGGCGAAGTTGCGCCGCCACTCCGCCGCCAGATCGCCGAGGGCGCACAAGGTGTCGGCAACCCGGATCACCGGCGCCCGCAGATCGGCCGTTTCGACCTCGCTCAGGCAGGCGGCGGCGCCGCGCTCGACCGCCTTGCGCAAATAATCGTGCCCATTGAAATTTTCCCCGCGCAAGGGAATGAACAAATCGCCATTTTGCACCGTGCGGCTGTCGGTGGAAATCCCGGTCACGACTTGCCCGCCGTTCCCGGAAATCAGCTTGCCGCCGGTGACCCGGGCGATTTTTCCGATGTCCCAGTTCATCGCGTCGCCTCCGCCCTGGTCAGGGCCCGGCGCAACTCTTCCCGATCATCGAAATGACGGCGCTCCCGCCCGATGATCTGATAGTCCTCGTGTCCCTTGCCGGCCACCAGCAGCAGATCATCCGCCTGCAGCAGGGAAGCGGCAAATTCGATGGCCTGCCGGCGATCGGGAATAATCAGATAGCCGCGCCCGGGGATGCGTGCCGCTTCCTCGGCGGACCATGCGCGGGAATGGACGCGTTCGACGCCGCCGCGCACCTCTTCGAGGATGGCCAGGGGATCTTCGGTGCGGGGATTGTCGGAGGTGATCAGCGCCAGGTCACTGAAGCGGGCGGCGATCTCTCCCATAACCGGCCGCTTGCCGCTATCCCGGTCGCCGCCGCAGCCGAAAACGGTTATCAGGCGACGCGGCGAGAGCTGCGTCATGGTGGCCAGAACATTTTCCAGGGCATCGCCGGTGTGGGCGTAGTCGACCAGCACCAACGCTCCGCGATCATTTTCAATCCGCTCCAGTCGGCCGGGCGCTTGCGGCGCCTGGGCCAGACCGGCGGCGACCGTCGCCGGAGCCAATCCAAGGGCCAGACCGGCGGCGGCGGCGCCAAGTAGATTTTGCAGATTGAATTGTCCGAGCAGGGGCGAATTCAGCGGTAAGCGGCCGCCCGGAGTGACCAGGTCGCCGGCTATGCCGCGCAACGAAAGCTCCACTTTTTCCGGGTGCACCTGCGCCCGCGGGTCGGCGCCGCAGGTGATGACCTGTTGCAACTCGCCGGCCAGGCGGACGCCGTAGGCGTCGTCCACGTTCACCACCGCTTTGCCGCCACTTTGTTCGAGCATGGTGAACAAACGGCGCTTGCCGGCGAAATAATTCTCCATATCCCGGTGGTAATCCAGGTGCTCCGGGGTGAGATTGGTGAAGACGCCGACATCGAACCGAATGCCATCCACCCGGTGCTGCTCCAAAGCGTGCGAGGAGGCCTCCATAATCAGGGCATCGGCGCCGGCCTGGCGGAATTCGGCGATGGCGCGCAGCAGGTCGACGGATTCCGGAGTGGTATGTTGGGAAGGCAGATGACGTCCCTCGAAGCGGTAATCGATGGTGCCGAAAACGGCCGGGCGCCGTCCGGCGGCGCGCAGCACCGATTCAAGCAGATAAGTCGTGGTTGTCTTGCCGTTCGTGCCGGTAATGCCGATAACCGTCATGTCGGCGGTAGGATCGCGGTAAAAGGCGGCCGCCGCCAACGCCATCGCCTGCCGGGCGTTTTCGACCAGAAATCCAGCCACCCCGGCGGGCAAAGAAACCTCCTCCTCAACGACAACGGCGACAGCACCCCGATCCACCGCCTGCGCGATGAAACGGTGGCCGTCGACCTGCGCTCCCCGTAAAGCGAAAAAAAGCCCCCCGGGCTCGACCAGGCGCGAGTCGTAAAAAAGGCCGGAGATTTCCGGATCCGGATGCGGCGTCTGCCAACGTCCGGAAATTGTTTGGAGAAGCCGATAAAGTCTCATAGAATCAGCTATTTTCTTCTTCTCCCCGGGAAAAGTCAAAGGTTTTCAGGACGGTGTTGCGAACCTCACCCACACCTCCGTTCCATAGCGGACCGGCTGCCCCGGCAGGGGGTGCTGCTCCAGAACCCGACCGCTGCCGTTCAACTTGACATTGATGCCAGTTTTCTCCATCACGCGCAGCACCTGCCGGTAACTCAAGCCGGCGAAGTCCGGCATGCGCAGTTGCCCATTCTCCATTCGGCCCGCCAACGCTTGCGCCCCGGCAAGCTCGGCCGCCACCGGCGCCGCCGGCGCCTGAACCCGCGCCGTTTCTGTGATCGGCTCCGTCGGCGGCACCTGAAGGTAACGCAGCGCCTGGGCGGCGATTTTGGCGAAAACCGGCGCTGCGACCAGGCTGCCGTAAACCTGCCCTTCGGGCTCATCGATCACGACGAGAATGATCAGGCGCGGCGCCTCGACCGGCGCCATGCCGATGAAGGAAGCAACCCGCTTGTCCGCCGAATAGCCTCCGGTTACCAGATCCACTTTTTGCGCCGTGCCCGTCTTGCCCGCCACCCGATATCCGGGCACCGAAGCCCGCATCCCGGTTCCCCCTTCTTCGGTGATCTCGCTCAGCATCTGGCGCAATTGCCGGGACACCTCTTCGGAAATCACCTGTCGCACGACCTTGGGCCGGCGATAGTCGATTTCCTGGCCGAAGCTGTCCACCACGCGTTCCACCACGTAAGGCTGCATCAGATATCCGCCGTTGGCGATAGCCGCCATGGCGCTCGTCAGCTGCAAGGCGGTGACCGATACGCTCTGGCCGAAGCTGACCGCCGCCAGATCGACCTCGAACCAGTCGGCGGGCTTGCGCAGGACCCCCCCGACTTCCCCGGGGAGACCGATTCCCGTGGGCGCGCCGAATCCGAATGCGGTCAGATAGCGGTAAGCCCGCTCGCGTTCAAGCATCTTGGCGATTTTCGCCATCCCGATATTGGAACTGTATTTAAGAATTTCGGTGACCGACAGGTTGCCGTAGGCCCGACCGTCGTGAATGGTGCGACCGCCAACCACATATTTGCCGTTCTCGGTAAATATCCTCTGCTGCGGCGCAAGCAGTTTTTCATTGAGCGCCGCCGCGACGAGAAAAGGCTTGAAGGTCGAGCCCGGCTCGAAAGTGTCGCAGATGGTCCGATTGCGCCATTGCTCCGGGCGAAACTGGTTGAAGGCGTTCGGATTGAAATCGGGTTGGCTGGCCATGGCCAGGACCTGCCCTGTCTGCGGGTCGAGCATCACGACCGTGCCGGCCCGCGCCTGCACCTGCCGCACCCCGGCCGCCAATTCTTTTTCCGCCAGATACTGAAGATTTTTATCCAGCGTCAGATAGAGGCTGCTTCCCTGGCCTCCCTCGATAACCGGCGCTCCCGCGCCCAAACCGCGCCCCAAGGCGTCGCGCTCGGTCACCAGATAGCCGCCCCGCCCGAGGATTTCCGCGTCGTAGGCAAGCTCCACCCCCTCCAACCCGGCGGGATCGAGACCGGTGAAGCCGATGACCTGGGCACCGATTTCCGAGTTGGGATAATAACGCCGATGCTCTTTTATGAAATTGACGCCTTCGATATCGAGTTCGCTGACGGCCTGGCTCTCGCGCTGCGTCACCTGCCGCTTCAGCCACTGGAAGCTTTTTTCCGATGCCAGTTTCGCCTGCACCGATTGGTACGGCAGCGACAAGGCGGCCGACAAAGCTCTGGCCGCGTGGGCCGGATCGCTGATTTTGGACGGATCGGCGTAAATGGAATCAACCTCCAGACTCAAAGCGAGCGCCTCCTGGTTGCGATCATAGATCGTTCCCCTCTGCGGCGTCAGGGGAATGATTTTCTGATGCTGGCGCTCGGCCCGCTTGCGCCAGTCATCGCTGGCAAGCACCTGCAACTGGAACGCCCGCGCAACAATCAAGGCAAAGACAGCCAGGAAACAGCAGCCGATCAGGCGGATACGGATTCCGACCCACTTCTCCCCGGCCATCAGTTGACGGTAATCACCTGCGCCGGGTCGGGCAACCGCAGGCCCATCTGCGTTCTCGCGACCCGTTCGATCCGACCGGGATTGCGCAGGCTCGCCGCCTCCAGGCGCAGACGGCTGTTATCCTGCTGCATGGCGCGAACCTGCCCTTCCAGCCTGCCGATGTCGTATTCCAGATGCACCACCTGCAAACGCGACCAGACGAAGAACAGGGAAATCGCCAGCAGAACGGCCATAAAGGCGAAGGACGGAAACAACCGGGGCCGGTGCAGAACAAATCCATTGATTTTGGGAATGGCGGCAGTCGACATGCAAACCTCCTTCAGAATATCCATTTTCCCCTGCGCCGGAAGGCTCAGGGGCGACGGCGGACCGCGCGAAGAACGGCGCTGCGCGCCCGTGGATTGCTTTCCACCTCGGCGGCGGCGGCCCGCACTCCCTTGCGCGTCAGCAGGTCAAGGCGCGGGACATGCCCGCAATTGCAGACCGGCAGACGGGGAGGACAGATGCAGCCGCTGGTCTCGGCCTGAAACATTCGTTTGACAATTCGATCCTCAAGGGAATGAAAACTGATCACCGCCAGCCGGCCACCCGGCTTCAGCAGATCGATCGCCCCGCTTACGCCACGGGAGACATGTGCCAACTCATCGTTGACGAAGATGCGCAGGGCCTGAAAGACCCGGGTCGCCGGATGAATGCGTGCCGGCGCATAGCCACCGGGAACCGACTGCCGGACGAGTTCCGCCAACTCTTCGGTGCTGGTGAGCGGCCTCTCCTGCCGGGTTCGAACAATCCGCCGGGCAATACGCCCGGCCCAGCGTTCTTCGCCGAATTCACGAAAAATGCGGGTCAACTCGTCGGCCTCCGCCGTATTGAGCACCTCTGCGGCACTGATTCCGGTGGTCGGGTCCATCCGCATATCGAGGGGCGCTTCATGGCGAAACGAAAAGCCGCGCTCCATCGAATCGAGCTGAAAAGAGGAAACCCCGAGATCGAGCAGCATGCCGTCAAGAGCTGCAATGCCCAAATCCGGCAGCAGCGCGGCGGCCTCGGAAAAATTCCCATGCCGCAGAATGACCCTGTCGCCAAAAGGGGCAAGAACACTGGCCGCCTGCGCCAGCGCCTGCGGATCCCGGTCCAGCCCTATCAATACGCCGTTGGGGCTTGTCGCCTCCAGGATCAGCCGGGCATGACCGCCGCCGCCGACCGTCCCGTCCAGAAAGATCTCTCCGGGACGCGGGGCCAAAAGAGAAAGAACCTCCCCGGGCATGACCGACTGGTGCCTGAACTCGATGGCGGCCATAATTAAAAGCCGAGATCGGCGACCGCTTGGGGCTCGGCCTGCAACAGGGCCTGCAACTGGCGATTCACCGCCGCATGGCGCAATTGGCTGTAAATGTCTATCTTCTCGAACAGCCCGACAATGACGATTTCTTTTTCCAGTTCGGCATAAGTGCGCAGCGACAGGGGAATTTGGATGCGGCCCTGCTTGTCGAAGGCGCATTCGGCGGCCGGCGCAATCATGGTCATGATCACCGCTTTTTTTGTCGGGCCGGCGGGGCTCTTCTCCACCCGCTCCATGATCCCGCTCCAGCTGGAGAGCGGATAAACGGAGAGGCCGTTGTCCAGGTTTTTAGTCACCATCACCCGTTCGTCGCCATAGGCGCCGAGGAGAGCTTCCCGAAACCTTGCCGGGATGCTCGCCCTTCCTTTCGGGTCAATGGTGTTGATGTATTCGCCCTGGAAGCTCATAACCGCCCTTATGGGACTCTTTACCACTGTTTTACACGATTTGGGCAAATATAAATCCCGCCCCCTACCTTGTCAAGAATATTTATGGCTTTTTTAATGGTTTAGCCGAGAAGGCGCACTTCAATCCGGCGGGGAATAATCGGACTTTTAAGCGAATGGTTGCGGTGCGAATGAGGGGAGATGATGGGCTGTGGGCGGAAGAGAAAAGGGTTGCATGGACCGTTTGACAGGTCGATTTATTGTTCGCTGCCTGCGTCCGGCAGTCGCATTTCGATTTCCTCGATCCGGCGGTCAACCACCTTCCGCACGGTGAACAGCGTGCCGTCCGAGGTGCAGCTATCCCCCACCTGGGGGATGGTCCCCATCGTGCGCAGAAGGAAACCGGCAATCGTGTTGGCGTGCTCTTCGGCGAGGCTTAGTCCAAACCGCCGGTTGAGCGCGCGCAGGGAAATGCTGCCGTCGATCAGATAAACGCCGGGGCCGATCTCGCTATAGAGGATCTCTTCGGCATCGTATTCGTCGCGGATCTCGCCGACGATCTCCTCGACGATATCCTCCAGAGTGACGATTCCTTCGGCCCCGCCGTATTCGTCCACCACAACCGCCAGATGGACCCGCTTTTTGCGGAAAGATTGCAAGAGCGTGCCGATGCGTTTCGATTCGGGAACGAAATAGGGCGCACGGGCAATGTTGCGCAGGGAGAAATCGACATCGCGGCCGACATAACCGAGAACGTCCTTGGCGTGGATGATGCCGATGATGCTGTCGAGACTCTCTTCGTAAACCGGGAAGCGCGAATGTTGCGACTGCCGCAGGATCGCCATCACGTCCCTGAAGGGGGTGTCCACTTCGATGGCCACCATTTCGGTGCGCGGAATCATCACGTCGCGCACGCACACCTGCGTCAACTCGAAGACCCCCATGAGCATCTGGCGCTGCTCCTTGGGCACGACGCCGGCATCCTCGCCGACGGAAATCATCGTGCGGATCTCATCCTCGGAGATGATCGGCCGCGTTTCCCTTTGACTGAAAAAATGGGTTATTGCCCGAGAAAAGCCGGTGACCAGCCAGATAACCGGGGCCAGCAGCCACAAAATCGCCAGGATCGGGCGCAGCACCAGAAGCGATATCTTCTCCGGGTGCTGTGCGGCATACGATTTTGGCGTGATCTCGGCGAAAATCAGAATAACCGGGGTGAGAATGAGGATGGTGAGAAGTTCCGCCCGCTCGCCAAACATATCGACCAGAAGGGTCGTCGCAAACACGGAGGCGGCGATATTGGCCAGATTGTTGCCAACCAGAATGCCTCCGAGCAGGCGGTCGGGATTGCTCAGCAGCGCCTCCAGCCGTTCGGCATGGCGATATTTCTTTTGCACCAGGTATCTCAGGCGCAACCGGTCGATAGCCATCAGGGCGGTTTCGGAACCGGAGAAGAACGCGGAGAGGACGAAAAGGACGGCCAATCCCAGGAGGTGAAGCAACTGGTTTTCCGACATGCGGGGTCTGAACTCCCTGGCAAAAAAATCCAAGCGCCGCGATTTTAGACGATGCCCGGTTGGAATACAATGAAGTTGCAAGTCAAATGATTGAAAGGATAAAGGTTTCCATGTTATAAGGCAAAAACTTTTTATTCTCTTTCGCCAAGAGTCAGCATGGACTTCCAGCAAGCCACACGCCGCCACGCAGAACTCAGTCGAGAGCTGCACCGTCACAATTATCTTTACCACGTCCTCGATCGACCGGAAATTTCCGATGCGGAATACGACCGCCTCTATCGCGAACTGCTGATCATCGAAGAGGCCTTTCCCGAATTGGCCACCCCGGCCTCTCCGTCGCAGCGGGTCGGCGCCGCCCCTTTGGCAAAGTTCGAACCGGTGCGGCATACCCTCCCGATGCTTTCCCTGGAAAATGCTTTCGGTGCAGAGGAGATTCGCGAATTCGATGCCCGCACCCGGCGTTTTCTGCACACTGCGGATGAGATCGCCTACCTCTGCGAGTTGAAGATGGACGGGGTGGCGGTCGAGTTGGTGGACCGGGAGGGGCGGCTGGAAACCGGCGCCACGCGGGGCGACGGCAACACCGGCG
>JBAYQP010000071.1:0-12489 GCA_041677125.1 Desulfuromonadales bacterium
ATGGGGCGACTGCAAGACCCCGTCTCTGGGGCCGGCGGTGGCGGCGCCAGCCGTCAGAGCCACCATCAGTGCTGCTAGCAACAGGCTCCTCTTCTTCATTCTTTCTCTCCTTGTGGACGTTGGAAAACTGAACTTTCCTTTGCCGTGCGCAAATTTTGCCTCTAAAAAACCCCCTTTCCGGCCAGCGCACACGTTGCCGACCCTAATATTAGCGACTTACCATTAAACACCAGTTTGCGATAATAACCCTAAATAATTAAATGTCAATAATTAAGGGTAAATTTTATTTTATGTGGACGTTACACAGGATCAAGGACTAAAAGGGTATGGATTGTAGACGGCGGGTTGGGTTACGGCAGCGGGATGGCAGACCACTCCGGAGGTTCCGGGAAGGGTGGGGAGGGAACAACTTTGATTCTTCGAGCTGTACGCGGCAGCGGCGGGGGCATAACGCAGGTCGAAATTTATCAGGTGCGCGCCATTATCGCTCGTGCTGCGCCCGGCGATGAAGGGGACGCCGTGCGGATCGTGGCAGGCGGAACAGGAGACGCGCGCCGTACCGCCCGACAGGTGAAGGCCGTAAACATGGGCTTTGTGCAGGGCGGCGGAAGGGGCGGTGTTCATCAAAGAGGTCTGATCGTGACAACTGTAACAAAGGGGATAGGAGGTGCTCTGTCCGGACGAAAACGTATCGGGGTTCGCCAACCGCAGCATGTGCGGTTCGTCCGAGCCGTGGGGATGATGACAGCTGCTGCAGTAGATGTAATTGGTATCGGCGGTGGGCGACAGGCTTTGTCCGGCGGGAAACGGGGCGGCTATGGGATGATAGGAGATGGCGGAGGCCGGATTGAAACGTTCGCTTTGATTGAAGGAGGTGAAGACCCTGGTCACTTGCAGGGTCGGATCGTGGAAATTGCCGTCCCCGGCGGCGCTTCCCGCATGACAACGGAAACAGACCTGATATTCGTATGCCGCCGGCTCGACAGGCGCTTCGCTCATCGACACGCCGCGCATCCCCTGTAACACGCCATTCACCTTCGGGGCATCGCTTGCCGCCAATGGCGCATCCCGCCACTCGGTTTGGTGGGGGTTATGACAATCGACACAATGCACATGTTTGTCGCTGGCCGCCAGTGGCAGCCTTTCCGTCGAAAGGTGTTTTTCGCCGCCGGCGTCGTAACCGAGGGGATGGGCGTATCTGCCGGCCGGATTGAACTGGCCCGGGATATCCGAATAGGGGTCGGTGCCGTTGTGACAGGAAGAAAAACAGTTGCTGTCCAAACCGGCGCCCGCCGCCGTCAGATTAAGGAGATTGACCTCGTGCTCCGCGCCATGCGAGGTGTGGCAATTGACGCATCCTTTCTGCGCAACGGTTTGCGGTTCGGCGCCGGAAAACCGCGTCCCCCCCGTCTGGTGGGCGCTGCCGCTCCAGCCGTTTTTATCGTGGCAGGCCGTGCAGAGGGCATCGGCGTGTTGCGAGATATCCTGCACAAGAAATCCGCCGAAACGGTTGTCGTGGGGATTGTGGCAGGAGGTGCATTCGACATAAAGAGCGCCGGCGCGCCGACTGAGGCGGATGTTGTTGCTCAGCAACGAACCGGCGTCATGAAACTCCCCCGGGGCAGCGCCGTATTCCATCGAGATCGGATGATCGTCCGCGAGATTCAGTCCAAGAACAGCCGTTTTTTTGGGCGCGGGAGGCGCGGCGAAGCTGTCGAGGGAAGGGAGATTTGCCGCCATGTTGCGGTTGGCCGGCCCCGCCAGGGCGATGGTGCCGTCGTGACAGCTCAGGCAGAGGCGGGACGGACCTTGCGGCTGCCGCGGCAGGCCGACAATCGTGGATGAATCGTAGACGGTGTAGATTTGGCCGTTCTCTTCCCGGCTCCACAAGGGACCGCTGAATTCGGGATCCGATGAAAGGGTGGCATGATGCGGGGTATGGCAGAAGATGCAGACGCGCTTCTCGTCCGCCGCCTTGATGCGCGCCGAGCTGCCGGCCGAGAGATTGTGCGGCGAGTCGAGGATGCCGGCGCCATGCCCCGCCCGCACCGGCTGCAACGCAGAGAGCGCCAGCAGTACCGGGAGGATCCTTCTTCCCATGCGCAGAAAGGTCGATTTTCTCACAACTTTTCCTCTTCAGCAGTGTCCGGACTCAGGCGAAAAACCTGCACCCGCTGGTTCCAGGTATCGGCCACATAGATCGTATCCCCCGCATCGATATAAATTCCGGAAGGCATCCAGAACTCGCCGGCATTGCCGCCCCGGCTGCCAAAGTTCATCAGCAACAGCCCCGATGCGTCGAGGGCATGAACCGCATCCAAGAGCGCATCGCAGACATAGATACGCCCCTGGCCGTCGACGGCCACCCCCTTCGGTTTGAAGAAGTCGCCGGGCGCATCCCCGGCCGCGCCGACGGTCCGCAGAAAATGGCCTTCCATAGTAAAGATCTGGATTCGGCCATTGAGCGGGTCGGTGACATACACCCGCCCCTGCGCATCGCTGAACAGATCCGTCGGATAGTTGAGCTCCCCCTCCCCTTCGCCGCGACCACCGATGCGAAACAGCTCATTTCCGGCGAGATCGAAAATCTTGACCCGGTGCGCCAGGGTGTCGGTGATATAAAGCAGCTGGTTGCGCCGGTTGAAAGAGATACCCGTCGGGCGTTGCAGGTGGACAAAGGGATGCAACGTGCCGTCCTGCAATCCATAGCGGTAGACCAGCCCGGCCGTCGAGTCGGTGATATACAGGTTTTCCCGGCCGTCGCCGGCGATGGCGATTGGCGTCTGGAACGGCTTTCCGGCGCCTTGGCCAATGGTCCAGTAACGGTTCTCCTGACGATCCATGACATGCACGACGCCCAGCCCCGGATCGGCGATAAACAATCGATTCCGTTCATCGGCAAAGACGCCGTAAGGCCTGCCGATGAAGGCTTCGTCGGCGCCGGTGATAAAGTCGGAGAGTTTTTGCCACCAGTTGCGGGTGATGCCGGCGTCGGCGGGGGTTCGAATGCTGCCCACCCATGCGATGCCATCGGTGGCAGCGGGCAGCGGCCAGCGCATACCGAAATCCGCCGGATGATGCCTCTGGCCCCCGATGCTGCAAGCGGCCGCCAGAGCGCAGGCAAAAAGAAGAGCGAACAACTGAAAGTGCTTATTTTTCATCGTCCCGATTATCCACATCAGAAAAAGCGCGTGATCTCCAGCCGTACATGCTGATCGCTGGTCGATTTGCCGTCCAACCGGCGAAATCCCGCCTGCGAGCGCAAGGAGAGCGTGAGTTTGCGAAAAGCCCAGCGAAAGTCGGCGCCGAGAGCAATGCGGTCGCTGTCCGATCCGCCCATGACCCGCTGATAATCCGCCGTCGCCGTCGTCTGCACCGAATCGAACAACAGCGTCCGGTACTGTCCGCCCAACGTCAGCGAATTCTGGTCGTCGATGGCGGCGCCATTGTCGACGTCGTACCACCAATAGCGGTCCCGCAGATAAAGGGAAAGGCTGCCGTCGGGCAGTATGGTGTAATACCGCAGGGACCCGCCCAGAGAGCTATGGACATCGCGATCCGACTCAAGGCGCTGGTATTCGCCGAGAAGGGTAATGGTCTCCCACTCTCTTTCGAAACCCATCCGCAGCGTATTCTGATCGGTGAGATGCAACGCATTCTCATCCCCGCCGGTGATGTCCTGCCGCACCTGGTCGTAACTGCCGAAAATGCGATAACGATTGCCGCGCATGCGGATTTCGCCGGCGATCCCTTCGGAATCGCTGGAAAATTCCAGGTTCGGGTCCACCTGGACGTCGTAGGTGATCAGCAGCACCATCCCTTCTTCGATAACGTTGCTCAGCCCCGCTCCGGTGACCACGATCTGCGTCAAAGCCCCGAGTTGAACCACGGTGTAATCCACATCCCGCTGGTAATCGCCGATATGCAGGAGCGGATCCGCATTGCGCACGGCGATGCTTTCCGGCAAGACGTTCAGGTTGTTGAGAAGGAGCCTTTCGGCGAAGTTTACGGTGTGCGCCTCGTTCGGATAGGTCTGCCGCATATTCTCCAGATCGCGGTCGGTCACCTGATACTGCTTGTACAGTTGAATATTGAGACTGCCGGTTGCCGGAAGGACCTTTCGGTACGCCCACCCGATGCGGCCGCCGACAACCTCCTCGGCGCCCGGAGAAAAATCGGTGTCCCGGGCGAAAAGTTCCAAACGGGTGATCAGGCTTTTGAACAGTTCATGCTGCAGCCAACCCCGTTCCGCCGTGGCTGTGCGGTCGAAGCGCTCGCCGCGGGCTCGACTGAAGGAGAAGATCGCTCCGGAGTGAAGCGCCTGGCCGAGCTCCCACGCCAGGGACTCACTCCACTCGAGATCGTCGCGTTCGTTCAGACCGGTCGCTTTCCAGACCTTGAGGAAGGAATTCAGCCGCCGGAATTTCCCCAGCGTTTCCCAATCGAGGGTATTGCCGAAATCGAGAATGGCCGAATCGGTAAAATCGTCATCGTCCGCAACATACGAGCGATAATTCTCATCCAGAAACGTCAGGCTGAGATAGGTCTGGCTTATCCTGTAGCTGTTTTTCACATGCAGGCTCAATTCATCGCGGATAATCTTATTATCGATTTCCATCCCGTCGATTTCGCTGACGGAGTGCATGTAATTGATCGTGCTCGGCAGATAACGATTGCGCAGTATCAGGGAGAAACCGTAATTATCGGTGGTCACCTGGTAGTCGATGCCGTACTTTCCAGAAAAATCTTCTATTTTCGAATTCAGGAAAAAATGCAGGGGATAGGCCCCCCGGTCGCCAAAAACGCCCCGGATATCGTAGAAAACACCCAAGCCCGTGGAGGTCGAGCTATCCCCCTGGCTGTTCGAGCGGTCCTGTTTGAAACGAAACCCCAGGCTGAAGCGGCCATTCACGAGGCGCGGGTCAAGAACCGCGTAATCGGTGCCGACCACGTAATCTTCATACGCCCGATGGCGGGTCGAAGAATAATCGGAAAAATCATAATTATTGAAGTTGTAGGTAAAGTGGACAACCTGGTTGAAATTTTTAAACAGAAAAAGGCTTTTCCGCTCTGCGGCGGCAATTGCCACAGAACCGGCAATCGCCAGGAAAAGTATCAAAAGAGTAATTACCGGCCTCATCCCCACTCCGGCTACTTAAGGAAATAAGGTGAATTTCCATAATGAGGATTGTGGCAATCGGTACATTGAATGTTATGGTTTTGCGCCGTTTCATGCATGCTTTCAGCAAGCCTCTTTTCCCGATGACAGGTTGCGCACAACTCACCCTTGGCGACCTTGAGCAATGCGGTGTGGCGGGACGAATGCGGATCGTGACAGGACAGGCAGGCGGCTACGGCCACCGGGCCATGCACGAAGGCGCCCTGGATAAAATTTTTATGGCAGTGGAAGCAAAGCTTTTCTTTACTGTCGGTTACAAACCCGCTTTCCCTGGTTTTTTCATGGCACTCGCCACACCGCTTTTTGTCCTTGTATGCCGGATGTTCGGATTGCTGGCCCACTGCGGCGTTTTTGTCCGGCCCGAATTGTTCCGCGTCGTGCAAGGCGGCAATTTTGACCTGCGCGTATTCTTCACAGACCTGCTCGGGCGGCGGGGGATTCGGCACCCCGTCGAAGATCGTCGAAAGGACTTTGTAGCGGGACACCTGGTCGCAACCGCAGAGAAGACAGAGGATGCAGGCGCCAACAAGCGCGACAGAGGTTTTGGTCATCACCGCGCGCCTGGTCAGTGGTTTTCCTTGGCCGGCTCACTGCTGGTCCGCGTCTCTTCCTCGATGGCCGCCGTGTTTTCCATTCCCGTCATATGGCCGAGACCGTAAATGGAAACCTTGTCCGGACCCATCTGATTCGTCACGAATACGATTTGCTCCAGAATGAAACCCGGCGCCGCCAGGGTTTGGAAATAATCCAGATTGTCGGTAGTCAGGGCGATTCCGGCCGGCAGGTTCATCCCCCCGGCCGGAATCGGCGGATCGCCGAAAAACATCAGCAGTCGCTTGTTCTTGCTGAAAATCTGCACATTCTGATGGCCGGCATCGACAATGGAAATGCGTCCCTGGCCATCGACGGCGATTCCTTTCGGCCGGGTGAATTCACCGAAAGCGTCGCCGATGCGACCGAACTGGTCGAGAATATGACCATCCTTATCCAGCTTGACGACGCTGCCCGTGCCGACATTGGTCACGTAAAGAAATCCATCGGCGTCCATGGCGAAATTGGTTGGAATCGACAATCCCTGGCGACTGCCCTCCGTTTTGCCTATGCTGCCGACCAGACGATCGTCCTTTTTGGCAAAAATCTTGATGGCGTTATCCGCAAGATCGAGGACGTAGACATGCTCCTCGTCCGCCAGAACGTCCGCCGGCTTGGCCACTTGTCCCGTGCCGACAACCTTGAGAAAATTTCCCGTCGCGTCATAAACCAGCACTTCTTTCCGCATGCTGTCGGCAACGTACATGTTGCCTTGCTTGTCGATAGAAAGATTCACCGGTTTCTTTAATTTTCCATATCCTTTATTGCCCTTGAAATATTCGAAGGAATGGTTATTCAAGTCGATAATGACGATGTTTGGCCCTTGCAGGTCGCAGACATAGATTTTTCCATTGGCATAACTGATTCCGTAGGGTTTATTGATTTTCTTTACGACTTCATCTTTTTTGCTCCCCGCCAGGGAAAAGATGGCGAATTCCGTCGATTTCCGTTCGACATCCTTGGAATTGGAGATCGATTTCAGAAACTGGACCTTGGGCGGATTTGGCGGCGCGGGAAAAAAAACGGCCTCTACGGTTTTTTCCGGTTTTGCCGCCGAACAACCGATGCAGCCCATGAGCAAGGCAAGACCGCCGAAAATTTTCATGGACAATAGCGGGAGGCGAGAAAGGGACTTGTAATTCATTGTCTCTCCTTATTGGTTCCGGACCGGATACGTGACCGGCTCCGTGCGGTCATACGCCAACGGACGATGGCAGCCGGGAGCACAACTGCCGCCGGTCGCCGTTTTTAAAAATCCGACGGGAATTTTCCAGTTACCGAAGGGCATGCCTTCTTTGCTGATCAAATGCTGGTCGTTGCTGGCATGCGTCTCATGGCAGGCGCGGCAGGTGCGCCCTTTTCGCTTATCCGCCACATGAACGAAATGCAGGTTTCTCTTTCCATTGCGAAAGGCGGTGTAGAGGGTCGTATCCTCGAAGCGAAGCAGGTTTTCTTCGTGGCATTGCAGACATAAATCGTATTTTCCCTGGGCGTAGGAAGCATAGAGCCCTGCCGGGTAGGATCTGGTCAACAGACGGTTGAAATCCGATCCGTGCGGATCATGGCAGGGGGAGCATTTCCCCTCATTTATGGGTCCATGAAGATTTTCTTTCTCCTCGATTTCTTTCTGAATGTTTTTCATCGATGAAACGCTGTCCGATCCATGACAGCGGAAACAAACATCCTTTTCCGCGCCGGCGAGCAGTCCGGGGACCTCGGAGTAGTGGGTCGAATGGCAATTGCCGCAACTGCCCTCCTGCTCGACGGGCGTGTGTCGGAATTTGCTTTTGGCCAGGCGATTACGCACTTCCGTGTGACAACCAAGACAGAGATCCGGCATTTTCTCTTTGAGATAAAAAAGCTGTGCAGACGCATGTGGGTCATGACAATCGGTGCAGGCGCCATTTTTCACCGGAGGATGAAGAAACTTGGCCCCCGAGAGATTTTCGGCGAATTCGTCGTGACAACCGAGACAAACCTGGTGGGCGCTGTCTTTGAGCAGTTTTTCCCGACCGGAGGCATGAGGGGAATGGCATTGGATGCAGGCGCCGACCGCTACCGGTCCATGGATGAAAGCCCCGGCAAAGGGCTCGTGACAGGAGAAACAGAGCTCGGATAAGTTGGCCCCGACATCGAGAAGAAACGGGTTGGCCGCGCCGTGCGGCCGATGACAGCCGAGGCAATCGCCTTCGGCGACCGGGGCATGCACAGATTTTCCTTGCCCCTTTGCTTCATGACACTGCTCGCAGAGTTCAGCCCCCTTGAGCGCCAGCGCAAAGCTCTTTCCCCCCGCAATGGGATGCTCCTGCCGCAGCCGCGCATGACAGGACAGGCAATCGCCATCCAGCACGGGCTGATGCGGATGTGGGATGGCTTGCATGTCGTTGTGGCAGGATTGCGTACACGTTTCGGCGCCCACATCCGGTTGCAGTACAAAAAGAAAAGCGAAGCACACTATGCCCGGAATCAATCGCATGATACATCCAAATAAAGGTCAAGCTTAATTAAACCAGAATTAATATTACGGATTTTTAAGGATAAGTCAAGAGGATTACCCGCTGGGCTCGGCCGAGAAAAATCAGGGGTAAACCGAGAAGGCCGATGGATTTTTTTCGGAGGGATTCTTTTCTTGAGGATTCAGTTATGGAAGTCTATACTTCGCCAACTGAAAAGGACGGGAGAGATCTGTTATGGAAAGCCGTTGGGCTAGTGTAATTCTTTCGGGGGGTTTTGCCGGGGCTGCAACTTCGCTCGGCATGTACCTGGTGCTGGCGCGGGAGCGGTGGAGCCGACTGAACTCGGCGCCGCTGGTGTCCTATTCGGCCGGGGTATTGCTGGGAGTGGGGGTTTTGCATGTTCTTCCCGAATCGCAGGAGTTGACCCCCTACGCTCCCGCGTTTGTCCTTGTCTCCTTTTTGCTTTTCTACTTCCTCGAACATCACATGTTTTTTCATGCCGGACATGAGGCGCAGCATCACCCTGGGCTGGAACCGGACTGCCACGATGGCCACTGCCACTCGCCCCATCCCTTGGGGATGGTCGCCTTCGTCGGCATGACGCTGCACTCGTTGATCGATGGCATTATCATCGGCACCGGCTTTGAGGCGGGGGCGGATGTCGGCCTCCTTTCGACCCTGGCCGTTTTGGCGCATGAGGTGCCGGAGGGGATCGCCATGCTCTCGATCCTGCTGCACTACGGGTATCACCGCAACCGGGCGGTCCTGTTGACGGCGCTGGTGGCGGTCGCCACCCCCGCCGGGGCGATTATCACCTACGCCCTGGTGCAGGCGGTCCGGCCGGAAGTTCTCGGCAGCCTGATGGCCATGGCAGCCGGATCGTTCATCTATATTGCCGCTTCCGACCTGATCCCCGAATCGCACCGCGCCCGCGGCTGGAAAGGAAGTCTCGCCCTGACCGGCGGCGTGCTGACCGCGGTGGCGGCCGGACTGGTGGCGCATTAACCTTATTCTTTCGACACTTACCCCGTTTCGCCTATTTTCTTCCCCGGCCTGGGGATCCCGCCAAAAATTAAAATTGTTGCATTTTCTTCACACTAATGGCATTTATTCGCCCCTGCCCGGCGCAATAATCAAATGTTACAGGTGATGAGAAATGAAAATCGCAATGAATTCCCTGACACGTCCTTTTACATGGCTTTCTTGCCAAACAACAGCCACCGCCGACGCTTCAAAGGGGCACAGACCCGGAGTGGACGGCGCAACGAGGCGGTCCGACGGCGTTAAATTCGGCAACGCCGACAGCGAAGAGACCGAGCCGGCGTTGCGGGAAAGCGAGCAGAAATTCCGGGCCATTTTCCAGACCAATCCCAGCCTGATGCTTGTGACAACCATCGAGGGGGGGCGAATACTCGATGTGAACCGATCCTTTGAGACGACCACCGGTTATTCGCGGCGCGAGGTTCTGGGAAAGACCCTGAATGAACTGAATCTGTGGCCGGAGGACGGACACGATCGCCTAAAACATCTTCTGCTGACACGAGGATCCTTCCAGAATGAAGAAATCCGGATCAAGTCCAGGTCCGGCAACCTCACCACCCTGCAGTTATCAACGGAAATTCTCGAAAGCGGCGGGGAAAAATGCCTGATTTCCTCTGCGCTGGATATCACCGCCTTGCGCGCCAGCCGCGAAGAACTGGTGAAAGCGAAGGAAGCGGCCGAGGCCGCCAACTGCGCCAAAAGCGAATTTCTCGCCAACATGAGCCATGAAATCCGTACGCCGATGACCGTCTTTATGGCCGCCATCGACCATCTGCAACGGATCGACAGAGACCCCGAACACCGGCGGGTGCTCGACATGGCCGAGCAGTCGGCGCAACGACTGGTCCTTCTCATCGACGATATCCTCGATCTTTCGCGCATCGAAGCGCGGCGGTTGGAAATCGAGGAAATCCCTTTCGCACCGCAGACCTGTACGGAAACAATTATCGAGATGATGCAAATCAAAGCGCGGGAAAAAAATCTTCGTCTGGGGCTGGAGGTTTCGTCAAAAGTCCCGCGCCAGATGCTTGGCGACCCGAACCGGATCGGGCAGGTGCTGACCAACCTGATCGACAATGCGCTCAAATTCACTGAAGCCGGCGAAGTGCACGTCAGCATCGGGGTGCGGAATGAAAATCTCGCATTTGCCGTCAGCGACACAGGGATCGGCATTCCCGAGGAGAAAAAGGACCTGCTTTTCAAAAATTTCAGCCAACTTGACGGCTCCCTCACGCGCCGCTACGGCGGTACTGGACTGGGCCTGGCCATTTGCAAAGGGTTGGTCGAATTAATGGGCGGCAAGATTGGCGTGCAAAACCGTGAGGGCGGCGGCAGCGTTTTTTCCTTCTTTCTGCCGCTGAAAAAGACTGAAACAGGCGCTTCGGTCCTGGATACCATGCCGGTCGAGGCCGTTGCCGATACGGGAGAACCGGGACTTCGAATTCTTCTGGTCGATGATGAACCGATGGTGCGCAATATCCTGCTGCTCGCTCTCGGGCGGTGCGGCTGGCGGGCGGAAACAGCCGAAAACGGCCGAGAGGCCGTGGACAAATGGAAGAATGGCGATTTCGATCTGATTCTCATGGACCTGCAAATGCCCGAGTTGACCGGCATTGAGGCGACAAGGGAGATAAGGGCGCTGGAACGGAACAGGAGTAAGCGCACCCGCATTGTCGGCATTACCGCCTATGCCCTGCGCGAGGTCAAGGAGGAATGCCTGGCGGCAGGCATGGAAAATGTGATGACCAAACCGTTGAAGTTAAAAGAGCTGGAGGCAATCGTCGACAGTTGCCTTGCGGAGCGGTTGGACAGTTGCCTTGCGGAGCGGTTGGAGATTCTCTGAACAGCGTAATTTCGTCAGGCCGCCGAAAACAATTTACCGAGCGCAGTCGCTCGGATCGCCTTTCAACTTGGCCAGGGCATGCGGCAGGGCGGGGAGGAGGACTTCGAGGTTTTCTCGGACGCCCTTCGGACTGCCCGGCAGATTGACGATAATCGTTTGCCGGCGGGTGCCGACAAGGGCGCGCGATACCATGGCATGCGGCGTCTTGAGCATGCTGGCGGCGCGCATCGCCTCGGCCATGCCGGGGATCTGGCGCTCGATCACCCGGGCGGTGGCTTCGGGAGTAACATCCCGCGGACTCAGTCCGGTGCCGCCAGTGGTGAGAATGAGGTCAAGCCCCTGACGGTCGACCCAGTCGACCAGGGCGCCGACAATCAAGCCCTCTTCGTCGGCAATGATCCGGTATTCGGCGACCTCGCCGAGCGGGGCGATCATCTGCCGCAGAACGCGGCCGCTTTCATCCTCCCGCTCGCCACGGGCGCCTTTGTCGGACAGGGTGAGGATGCCGATGCGGTATTTGGCCGTTTCCATCTTCACCCCTTCTCTGCGGAGGAGACGATTTCGATGCCGTCTCCCCGGGCGATATCTCCCCCGCGACGCACGATGGCGAAAACACCTTCCTTCGGCATGACGCAGTCCCCGGCCTGGTAAAAAATGGCGCAGCGCTCATGGCAGACTTTGCCGATCTGCGTTATCTCCAGCAGCGCTGTTTCGCCGGCCCGGAGACAGGTCCCGACAGGCAGGGAGCAAAGATCGATCCCGGTGGTGGTAATGTTTTCGGCAAAGTCGCCTGGCCCGACATCGAGTCCGGCGGCTATCATTTTATCGATACTTTCCATCGCCAGCAAACTGACCTGCCGATGCCAATCGCCGCCGTGGCCATCCCCTTCGACGCCAAAATTTTCCACCAGTCTGCCGCGTCCCTGGTCCTTTTTGCGCCCTCCCTTTTCCGGGCTGGTGCAGACGGCGATGATCGATCCTCGCTTCATCCGTTTCTCCAAATGTTAGCGCTTCTGTTCTTTTGCGATCAGCAGACGGCGGGCGTTGTTGACGATGGCCTGGGCGACCCCGCGACTCTTGGCTATGCTTTTAATGTCCTTGAGGGTGAGCACGTTCATGTAGCGCAAGGCCTTTGGCAGGGGGGTGCGGGCGTGCAAAACCAGTGCTTTCTGGATTTCGTAATTCTTGATCCAGTCCCTGTTGAGGGTGATCAGGCGGATCATTTCATCGTTCGATCCCTTGCTTTTGGCGATAGTCAGCACCTCGCCATCGGTAATGCGGGGATTTTTCATCACCGCTCCGCTGACCAGTTTATTCGCATCCTTGATAAAGATGCTGCGCCATTCCTTGTCCCCGGTCAGGGCCATCTTTATTTTGGC
>JBAYQP010000072.1:0-12409 GCA_041677125.1 Desulfuromonadales bacterium
CACTTACCGCGCCCGCTGCGCAATCTTTTGCAGAAAACAGTTAGAAAACCGGAAAAACGATTTACCGACAAATACTTGCAGTCCATTTGATTGCCACCCTAGCTCAGCTGGTAGAGCAACTGATTCGTAATCAGTAGGTCGTCGGTTCAAATCCGATGGGTGGCTCCAAATCAAGGGGTTAGGCGATTCGCCTAACCCCTTTTTGCTGGAAAATGTCAGACAGTTTCAGACGTTTTTCAATCGCCGTCTCCCCCCCCTCACCCTCGCATTTGATCTGAAGCCACCGCCTTGTCGCGCCGCATGCTGGCGCCCGGAAGAACGTCGTCTTCGCTATATCTTATCTATTATTTTGATGCGTTAATTCAGGTTGCCCCATCTTCGTCGAAGAGCCAAATTTGCCTTGCTTTAGCGTATTAATTTCTCGCCCGCAACGCCGGATTCGACCTCCAGGATGTTTTTGCCCGAAGCAAAGAGATCGCCACTGCCGATGGCGCCTGCCTGGTGCTCGATCCGGTCGACGAATGGCTGTTTCTTGCCTACCACTATGGTTTACATCATCGGTTTTCGGGCCTGAAATGGCTCGCGGACATCTATTATTCCACCTTGAAATTTACCGCCGACGACTGGGACAGTCTGTTGCGCCGGGCGGCCGACGCCGGTCTGAACAAGACCGTGCTCGCCACCTTGCAAGCACTGGAGCGCATCTATACCCAGCTTCCCGACTTTTGCCGGCTTTTAGGCCTGCTTACTGCGGGCAAAGCGCTGGATGCCACGCAAGTCCCCGATGGCGCGTTTGACAACGCCCCGGTTGCCGGTCGCCAACAATGAACGGCCGAAAAAGTTCATGACAAATATCACCTGGTGTGGTTAAATACCGGGTTCACTGGACCCGAAAAATACGAAATTCATTACTTCCATATACGAAGGAGAACCCCATGTACAGCTGCGGCGACCTGAAGAAAGGACTCAAGTTGATGATCGATGGGGAGCCCCATGTGATCGTCTCTTTCGATTTCACCAAACCGGGCAAAGGGCAAGCCCTGTACAAGTGCAAACTGCGCAACATGATCACCGGCTCCCTCTTCGACCGCACCTATCGTTCGGGCGAGTCGTTCGAGCCGGCCAGCCTGGAGGATCGCGACATGCAATTCCTCTACAAGGACGAGTCGGGCTACGTCTTTATGGACAGCAAGTCCTACGAGCAGGTCACCTTGCCCGAAGAAACCCTTGGGGACGATAAATACTTCCTGAAGGACAATATGGAAGTGGACATCCTGATGTTCAACGACCGTGGAATCGGCGTCACCCTGCCCAACTTTGTCAACCTGCGCGTCACCCAGTCCGACCCCTGGGTGAAGGGAGACACCGCCGCCGGCAACAACAAACCGGCCACCGTCGAGAGCGGCTACACCCTCGCCGTGCCTTCCTTCGTCGAAGAAGGCGATTTGATTCAGATCGACACCCGCACCGGACAGTACGCCACCCGGGTTAAGGAATAAGGCGGCTCGGGAGCCGAAATCCTGGGATACAGATGGAAATCAATTGGGCGCTGGCCCGTAAAATGGAAAAGCTTGCCAAAAGGGCTCGGATCGTTCAGGCGATCCGGGCTTTTTTCGTGGCGAACGACTTTCTTGAGGTGGAGACGCCGCACCGCATTCCCGGCAATGCCCCGGAGCTGCACATCGATGCCGTGCCGAGCGCCGGCTGGTTTCTGCACACGTCCCCGGAGCTGTGCATGAAACGCCTGCTTGCCGCCGGTTTTCCGAAAATCTTCCAGATATGCCGCTGCTGGCGGGAAGGAGAGCGGGGTAGCCGTCATTTGCCGGAATACACCATGCTCGAATGGTACCGGGCCGGGGCCGATTACCGCCAGTTGATGATCGATTGCGAAGAATTGCTGGCGGCCTTGGCGCCGGAACGGAATTTGCTTTGGCAGAACAGGCGCATCGATCTGACCCCGCCCTGGCCGCGGCTGAGTGTCGCCGAGGCGTTTGCACGTTTCGCCGGCGTCACGGCGGAGGTGGCGCTGGCCGCCGACCGTTTCGACGAGATCGTCGCCCTGGAGATTGAACCGCGCCTGGGGTGGGAAAAGCCGGTTATCCTTTTCGATTATCCGGCGCCCCTGGCCGCCCTGGCCCGGCGCAAAGCGGGAAATCCGGCGGTGGCCGAACGCTTCGAACTGTACATCGGCGGCCTGGAGCTGGCCAACGCCTTTTCGGAACTGACCGATCCGCGCGAGCAGCGGGAGCGTTTCGCGGCGGAAGAGGCGGCGCGGCGGGCCGCCGGCAAGGCGCCCTATCCCGTGCCGGAGCCTTTTTTACAGGAGCTGGGCCACATGCCCGAAGCGGCCGGCATCGCCCTGGGCGTGGATCGTTTGGCGATGCTGCTGACGGGCAGCACGACCATCGATGAGGTGACGGCCTTCACTTCCGAGGATTTATAAAAAACTGTTTTGAAATTTGCTGTTTTTCTGGCATGATCGAAACGGTTTGGATCGATCACTTTAAGCGCAAAAGCCGGGCGGATTCGCCCCGCCCAGGGGAGGAGAGGAATGAAAGCTTATTTTATCATGCTGCTGGTGCTGGTCGGAGGTTGTTTCGGCCTGCAAATCTGGTTCTATCTGGCTCACATCATCGAGAAGCGCACCCGTCCCTTCCATGAGCGCGAGGGTTCTCCCGAGCATTCCTGATCCCGCGAAGACATTCCCTGTCGCAGGAGGCGAAAAAGGACGGGTTTTTCGACCCGTCCCTTTTTCTGCGTCCGCATTTATTCCCTTCTATTCAATCCGGTTGGGATAGGTCACTCTTTCCCCGACCGGCGTGCGCAGAACCACCGTCTCCCCCACGCTCTCCAGGTATTCCGGCAGCAGCGGAACCTTCCCCTTCCCCCCCGGCAGATCGATAACGTACTGCGGCACCGCCATCCCGGAAACCGGACCGCGCAGCGCCTGCAGAATCGCCAGACCCGTCTCCACCCGGGTGCGAAAATGGCCCGCCCCCCGCACCAGATCCATGTGGTGCAGATAGTAGGGGCGCACCCGCAGGCGCAACAGTCCCCGCAGCAGTTCGCTCAGCACCCCCGCATCGTCGTTCACCCCGCGCAGCAGCACCGTCTGGTTGCCCAGGGGAATCCCGGCATCCGCCAACCGGCGGCAGGCTTCGGCGCTCTCCGGCGTGATTTCCCGCGGATGATTGAAGTGGGTGTTGACGTACAGGGGGTGAAAGCGCCGCAGCAGATCGACGAGTTTTTCGCTAATGCGCTCGGGAAGGGTGACCGGGACGCGGCTGCCGATGCGGATCATCTCCAGATGCGAAATTCGCCGCAGCCGTTCGAGCACCTCCTTCAGCAGCGGATCGGGCAGCAGCAGCGGATCGCCGCCGGAGAGGATGACATCACGGATGGCCGGCGTGCGCGCGATGTAGTCGATGCCTTCGAGCAGAGCGCCGAAGGAAATCTGCCGGTCCGCGCAACCGACCCGCCGTTTGCGGGTGCAGAAGCGGCAATAGACGGCGCAACTGTTGCCCGCCAGCAGAACCGCCCGGTCCGGGTAGCGGTGAATGACGGCGGAAACGGGCGAGAGGCTTTCTTCGGCCAGCGGATCGGCGCTCAGCTCATCCGCCGCCAATTCGGCCGGATCGGGCACGCATTGGCGCCAGATCGGGTCGCCCGGCGCCTCGATCAGGCCCAGGTAGTGGGGAGTGATGCGCAGCGGATAACGTTCCGCCACCGCCGCCAGGGGTGCGGCATCGATGCCGAAGCGCGCCGCCAGCTGCGCCGGGGCGACGGTGCTTTGCTGCAGTGCTTTTTGCCAGGACTCCATAACTGCCTTGCTTACTCCTGCCTTTGTTCCGGGCCAACAAATTTTTTGCTGGGCCATCCTCTGCGTTTTTGCTCGTGCGTCAACGAAAGCGGATAATTTAACATACACCCTCCGCCCCTGTCAGCTAATCGAACCGGCATGAAGCAAAAAGAAAAGCGTGATTGGAGGTGAACACCGGCGGCGTGCGGTTGACGACAGCGCGGATGGCGGGGGAGCCGAGGAGGCGTCCATGCAGAAAACGGCGAACGGCGGCGCGGTCCCAGCCGGGGGATGGCAGGCTTTGACGGTAGAAGCCGAGCGGCTCCTCCTCCGGCAGATCGCCCTCGGCGGTGGCGCGCGGCAGGTTCATGATCGCCAGGTTGAGAAAACCGATAACGGGGGCGTGCGCTTCGAGAAAGCGCAGCGTCTCCTCGGCTTCGGCTTCGGTTTCGCCGGGCGTGCCGAGCAGGACATAGACATAGGTGGCGATGCCGGCGCGATGCAGATGGTGCAGGATGGCGGATGCCGCCGTCAGCCGCGTCCCCTTGCGCAAACGGTCGAGAACGGCCTGCGAACCGCTCTCCAGCCCGAGCTGCAGCAGGCGGCAACCGGCGGCGGCGAGGGCGGCGGCGAGCGCCGGGTCGGCCAGGGCTGTTTCGAAACGGACAAAGCCGTGCCAGCCGAGCCCCGCCATGGCCGCCGGCGCTTCGGCCAACCGGCGCAGCACCGGGATCGGAATCGCGTCGTCGGTGAAGTGGAAATGCCGCACGCCGGTTTCCGCCGCCAACCGGCGCAGCAGGGCGGGAAAATCGGCCGGCGGCAGGCAGGCGTAGGGATGCACCGGCGCGGCCGCCTCCGGGCAGAACAGGCATTGCTGCCAGTAGCAGCCGCGGGAGACGCTCACCGGCAAGACCGGCAGCGGCGAAAAATAGTCGGCGGGGTGGGCAAAGGAGAAATCGGGATCGAAGGCGACGGTAGCGGCGTCCTCCAGATAATAATCGTCGCCGGCCTGGCCGGCCGCCAGCTTGGCCAGCGACGTTTCGCCGGGGCCGAAGACGATCCGCGCGAAGGGAGCAAAACGCCGGCCGTCGCGGCGCAGAATCGTCCGCCAGGAGCTGAAAACTCCGCCGCCGCCGATCACCGGCAGAGCTGGGAAAGCGCGGCGCAGCATCCCGGCCAGCTCGAAAGCCGGCAGGATCTGGTGCCGGTAGTTGACCGAAATGGCGAGCAGCCGCGGCCGCAATTCCGCCACCTGCGGCAACAGAATATCGCGAAAATAAGGGGCGAAGAGGGTCCGCGCCGCCCCGGCGGCGAGGCGGTCGAGATCGTCCGGGATAAATTCGGAGAGGCTGCCGTGGTGGTAATCGCCCAGGGTCAGCCGCTCGCCGTCGTCCCCCCAAACCGTCAGCGCCCGGTTGAGATACCCGACGGCGGTGCCGTAGCGGGCAAAGGAAGCGGCGGCGGCCGGCGAACGCAGAAAATCGAGGGCGGCCGGCGCATGCCGCAGCGCCCGGCGCAGGGCGGTGGACGGCTGCGCTCCGGCGGCGGCCGCGAGGCGTTCGGGCGCGAGCAGGTGCAGGTAGGCGCCGAGGTTGGCGTCGATGACCGCAGCGGAAAATCCCTGCGCCCGCAGATGCCGCAACAGCACCGCCGCGCCCAGGGGCGGCTCGGCCTGCTTGACCGCCGGCGGCTGAAAAAGCAGAACGTCCGTATTCAGGGGGAAGTCTTTCCGCGCAGCCGATAGGTAAGAATGGCCAGCAGCAAAATGCCCGCATCGCGGCCGAGAGCCGCCAGGGGAGTGGTCCGGTCGGCCGGATGAAAGCAGCCGCAGTCGATCTCCAATCCGCGGTAAATGGCGGACATCAGGACCGCCATGAACAGCAGGGTGAGGGCGCCGAGGAGAAAAGCAGAGGCGCGCACCCGATTATTGGTCAAAAGCAGGCCGCCGGCGAGGACTTCGACATAGGGGAGAATGGCCGCCAGCAGATAATTCCAGGCGTAGGGCAGAATGCGGTAGCCGGCAATGTTGCCAGCGAAGGCCGCCACATCGTTGGCCTTGAGGATGCCGGCGTAGAGAAAGAGGCCGCCGAGAAACAGGCGGCAGCCGTGGTAGAGGATTCGTTTGCTTCTCATGGCCCGCTTTCGACCGGCAGTCCGGCATCCCGCCACTGGGGAAATCCCCCCTCGAACACCCGCACGTCCCGGTAGCCGGCCTGCCGCAGCAGCACCGCCAGATCGAAGGAATCGGGGCAGCCGTAGCCGCTGCAGAAGGTCACCAGAGTGCGTTCGGCGGGGATTTTTCGCTGGAATTCGGGCAGCGCGGTGTCGACCTCCTCCAGCGGCAGGGAGACCGCGCCGGGCAGCCGCCCTTCCCGATGCATCTCGGGAATGCGCGCATCCACCGCCAGAGCGCCGGCGGCCAGCAGCCGTTGCACCTCCGCCAGTCCGACCGGCGGCGATTCAACCGCCACCGCCGGCGCCAGCGAATCACGTGTCGCCGGCGCCGGACGGCTGAAGGCGTCGAGAATCGGCCGGTGGTGCAGGGACAGCCCGATCACCGCCCCCAAAGCGGCGATAATGATCGCCTCCAGGGCGACTCGCTGCAATTCGGCGCCGGGGCGTCTCATTCGTCGGGGGACTCGTCGGTAGCCGGCGCCAGCGACCTCAGCATCTCGCGCAGCACGCGGTTTTCGCGCTCCAGGGCATCCAGCCGATGATTGTTCTCAATGATGATCTGGTTGAATTCATCAAGCAGCCGGTTCTGATAGGCGTAACGTATCTCCAGCTCCATGACCCTTTCGGTCAGCTCATCCATATATAAACTCCTCCGCAGTTGCCTGGCGGCCAATTTAACAGAAGCCCCCGGCGGCGGCAAGACGGCCGCCAACCGATTTCAGAGATTTATTTGATTATCCGCAAAAGCCTGAATATAATGAAACCTTCCGAATTAAAGATCGTCAAGGATCTGACAAATGCGTTGCGTGGCCAGACTACCATTGCTGCTTTTTCCGCCGATTGCGGTCTTTCTTCTCCTGGCAGGCCTTGCCGCTGGCGCCCCCCCGCCCCTGCCGCCGCCGGAAATTCCCGCCGCACACCAGCATGAGCATCAGCATCCGCCGAGCGCGAGCGCCGAGATCGATGTCGGCCTGACGGAAAAACTCGGTGAGACGATCCCCCTCGATCTGACCTTTCTCGACGAATCCGGACAACCGGTCACCCTGCGGGATTTGATCGACGGGCCGACGATCATCGCCCCGGTCTACTTTCACTGCCCCGATGTCTGCAACTTTCTCCAGGGCGGTCTGGCGCAGACGCTGCCACAACTCAAGCTGCGGCCGGGGGAGGAATTCCGGGTCCTTTCGGTGAGTTTTGACGAAACGGAAAAACCGGCGACCGCCCGCGGCAGCAAGAAGAATTATATGGCTTCGATGGGAGATTTTCCGCCCGGGGCCTGGCGCTTTCTCACCGGCGACCTGAACACCATCCACCGGTTGACGGACGCCCTCGGCTACCGCTTTCAGCGGCAGGGTCGGGATTTTCTGCATCCGGTGGCGGTGGCGGTGGTGGCGCGCGACGGCAAGATCGTCCGCTATCTGTACGGCACCCGCTTTCTGCCGATGGATCTGCAGTTGTCCCTGGTGGAGGCGTCGCAGGGCAAGATCGGCGCTTCGATCAAGCGGGTCCTCGCCTTCTGCTTCAGCTACGATCCGGTGAACCGGCGCTACGTGTTCAACCTGTTGCGGGTCACCGGCGGCGTGGTTTTGCTCACCGTCAGCGGCTTTCTCGCCTGGCTCGTTCTCTCGGGCAGAAAAAAAAGTAAACGTGACGGGTGACGGATCACGATTCACAAGGCAACCTTTTGGCGAAAGATTGTTTGATGATGCTTATGCGAACTGAATTGCACGAAGAGAACGAACGCGGCTTTTGGGCCGGCAAGCCGGGGCTCTTCGGCTGGATTTTCTCCACCGACCACAAACGCATCGCCCTGCTCTACTTCTATCTGGTGCTCGCCTTCTTTTTGGTCGGCGTCAGCCTCGGCGCGCTGATCCGCCTCGAACTCATCGCACCCGGCGCGACGATCATCGACGCCCAGACCTACAACGCCCTGTTCACCCTGCACGGGGTGATCATGATCTTTCTCTTTATCATCCCCGGGGTGCCGGCGATCCTCGGCAATTTTCTGCTGCCGCTGATGATCGGCGCCCGCGACGTCGCCTTTCCGCGGCTGAATCTGTTTTCCTGGTGGCTGTACCTCATCGGCGCCGTCATAGCCCTCGCCTCCCTCTTCACCGGCGGCGGCGCGCCCGACACCGGCTGGACCTTTTACGTGCCCTTCAGCACCGACACCTCGACCAACGTCACCGTCGCCGCCTCGGCGGTCTTCGTTCTCGGCTTCTCCTCGATTCTCACCGGGATGAATTTTCTCACCACCATCCACCGCCTGCGGGCGCCGGGGATGGGCTGGGGGCGGCTGCCCCTCTTCGTCTGGGCGATGTACGCCACCGCCTGGATCCAACTGCTGGCCACCCCGGTTCTCGGCTTGACGGTGGCGCTCATCGTCCTCGAACGGGTCTTCGACGCCGGACTCTTCGATCCGGCGCGCGGCGGCGATCCGCTGATGTTCCAGCACCTGTTCTGGATTTATTCGCATCCGGCGGTCTACATCATGATTTTGCCGGGGATGGGCATCGTCTCCGAGATCATCCCCACCTTTGCCCGCAAGCGCATCTTCGGTTACTGGGCCATCGTCGTCTCCAGTCTGGCCATCGCCTTCGCCGGCTCTCTGGTCTGGTCGCACCACATGCTGACCAGCGGCATGAGCGACATGGGGGTTTTCGTCTTTTCGCTGCTCACCTTCCTCGTCGCCATCCCCTCGGCGGTCAAGGTTTTCAACTGGGTGGCCACCCTGTACAAGGGATCGATCTGGCTGGCGGCGCCGATGCTCTACGCCCTGTCCTTTCTCATCCTGTTTTCCATCGGCGGCCTCACCGGCCTGGTGCTCGGCGCGGCGGCCACCGACATCCACGTCCACGACACCCATTTCGTCGTCGCCCACTTCCATTATGTCATGTTCGGCGGCGCCGCCTTCGCCTTCTTCGGCGGCCTGCATTACTGGCTGCCGAAGATGTTCGGCCGGATGTACGACCAACGGCTGGCGGCCATCGCCTGGGCGATTCTGACCGTCGGCTTCAACCTGCTCTACTTTCCGATGCTCGTCCTCGGTTTGCAGGGGATGCCACGCCGTTATTTCGACTATCTGCCGCAGTTCCAGCCGCTGAACCTTTTCGCCACCGTTGGCTCCTGGGTCCTCGTCGCCGGCCTGCTGCTGATGTTCTACACCCTGCACCGCGGCTGTCGGCACGGCGCGCCGGCCGGCGCTGATCCCTGGGGCGGCACCACGCTGGAATGGAGCGTCCCCTCGCCGCCGCCGACGGAGAATTTCGAGGAAGACCCGCGGGTCGAGCGCGATCCGTACGACTACCGGATCGGCGAGGAGGGGCCATGAGCGAGGCGGCGCACAAGGATTATGCCGGCGCCAAGCTGGGGATGTGGCTGTTTCTGTACACCGAAATCCTGCTTTTCGGCGGCCTGTTCGTTCTCTACGCCGTCTACCTCTTCCGCTTTCCCGCCGAATTCGCCCGCGCCAGCAACGAGCTGAGCCTGACCTTCGGCACCGTCAACACCCTGATTCTGCTGACCAGCAGCCTGGCCGCCGCCGCCGCGGTGACCGCCGTCCAGAAAGGAGCGCGACAGCTGACCTTCTGGCTGCTCGTCGGCACCGTGATTACGGCGGCGATCTTCCTCGTCAACAAATACTTCGAATGGTCGGCCAAGTTTCACCACGGCATCTACCTGAACGGGCCGGGGCTGGCCGAGGCGGCGCCGGGAGAAGTCATTTTCTTCAGCCTCTACTTCATCACCACCGGGCTGCACGGACTGCACGTGCTGATCGGCGCCATTCTGCTGACGGTCATCGCCGGCGGCGTGCGCAAAGGCGCCATCCACACCGGGGATTACGTCAAGCTGGAAAATTCGGCTTTGTACTGGCATCTGGTCGATCTGGTCTGGATTTTCGTCTTTCCCCTTTATTACCTGATTTTGTAGGAGGCGGCATGTCGCAGCAGGGTGGACACATCGTCCCGTACCGCACCTTCGTTTTCGTCTGGCTGGCGCTGCTGGTTCTGACCGGCGCCACCGTCGCCGTCTCCCGCGTTCACCTCGGCGCCCTGAACGTCTGGGTGGCGTTGGGAATCGCTTCGGTGAAGGCCGGGCTGGTCATCTTCATCTTCATGCATCTTCAATACGAAAAGCCGATCCTGAAATTTTTTCTTTTCATCGCCCTGGTCGTTCTCGCCATCTTCATCGGCCTGACGTTCACCGATGTGCTGTATCGCTAGGGGACTGCCGTGAATCCGCCATTATTGTCCACGACGGACACCGTCGATCCGATCTTCTACTACATCCTCGGCGTCTCCGCTTTTTTCCTGGTGGCGATCGCCGTCGTGATGATCGTCTTCGTGGTGAAGTACCACCGCCGTCGCCACCCGTATCCCACCTCGCAGGTCAGCCAGAACCTGGCGCTGGAAATCACCTGGACGGTGATCCCGACGCTCATCGCCCTGTCGATGTTCTATTATGGCTGGGCCGGCTACCTGACCCTGCAACGGGCGCCGGAAGGGGCAATGGAGGTCACCGTCACCGGCCGCATGTGGTCGTGGCAGTTCGAATATGCCAACGGCCGCCTCGCCGACAAGCTCTACGTGCCGGCCGGCCGGCCGGTGAAGGTCGACATCCGCTCCGCCGACGTCCTGCACAGTTTCTACATCCCGGCCTTTCGGGTAAAGAAGGACGCCGTCCCCGGCATGACCACGCACGTCTGGTTCACCGCCAACGAGACCGGCTCCTACGATATTTTCTGCGCTGAATATTGCGGCGTGGCGCACTCGGCGATGATCACCACCGTCGAGGCGCTGCCGCCGGAGGAATTCGCCGCCTGGTACGAGCAGGAGGAGAGCGCCGGCGAGGGGGAAGAACTGACGGCGCTGCTGAGCCGCTACGGCTGTCTCGGCTGCCATTCCATGGACGGCTCGCCAAGCGTCGGCCCGACGCTGCAGGGGATTTTCGGCCGCAGCGTCACGGTCGAAGCCGGCGGCCAGCAGCGCACCATGACCGCGGATCGGGACTATCTGCGACGCGCCATCCTCGAGCCGCAGGCGGAGGTCGTCACCGGCTTTCCGCCGGCGATGCCGTCTTTCGCCGGCCAGATTCCGCAGGACGATCTGGAGGCGCTGCTCGATGGCTTCACCGGCGGCGACAAGAAACCTGCCGGCGAAAGACTGGCTCAGGAGCAAGGCTGTCTCGGCTGCCATTCCGACGATGGTGCGCCGCGGGTCGGACCGACCTTCAAAGGTCTTTTCGGTACGCAGATCACCGTCGAGCGCGACGGCAGGGAGGTGACGACGGCGGCGGACGAAGACTATCTGCGGGAGGCCATTCGCCAGCCGGAAAAGGCCATCCGGCAGGGATTCCCGCCGGTCATGCCCCCCTTCGTCGACCTGACGGACGAGGAGATGCAGGCGATTCTCGACTATTTGAAGGGGCTGAAGTGAAGCAAATCCCCGCGCAGGTTTTACGGATCACGGATCACGGATCACGCGTCACGGACCATTGGTTCCCACACCTGATCCGCCTTCCCCTGACGGCGATGGTCGCCGCCGCCGCCCTCGCCGGCTGGGCGCTGCACCCCGCTCCGGCCGCCGGCCCCTGGCTTATGGCCGCCGGCGTCTTTCTGCTCGCCGGCGGCTGCACCGCCCTGAACCAGTGGCAGGAGCGCGACCTCGACGCCCGCATGCGTCGCACCTGCCGCCGCCCCCTCCCCGCCGGCCGCATCGCACCGCGCACCGCCCTGCTGGTGGCGGTCAGCGGCCTCGGCGGCGGCCTGTTCGCCCTCGCCGGCCTCGGCGGCGTTCCCGCCCTGCTCGGCGCCGCTGCCGCCGCCATCTACAACGGCCTCTACACCCCCCTGAAGCGGCGGACCGTCTTCGCCGTTCTCGTCGGCGGCCTCTCCGGCGCCCTGCCGCCGCTCATCGGCTGGACCGCCGCCGGCGGCGCCTGGAGCGACTTTCGCGGCCTGCTGCCGGCCGGTCTGCTCTTTCTCTGGCAGGTCCCCCATTTCTGGCTGTTTGCCGAGAAGCACCGGGAGGATTACCGGCGCGCCGGGCTGCCCACCCCGGGCGATCTCTTCGCCCCCGGACAGCGGCGGCGCCTCGCCTTCGCCTGGATCGCCGCCCTCGCCTGCGCCACCCTGACCCTCCCCTTCACCGGCATCATCCACACCCCCGGAAGCCTTGCGGCCCTTCTCGCCCTGGTTCTCTGGCTGGCGGCGGTCTCTTTCGCCGCCAACCGCCGTGCGGACCTGTCCCCCTCCCCCCTGTTCCACTCCCTGACCATCGGCATGGCCGGGATCGTCGCTCTCATCCTGCTGCGTTTTTGAGCCGTTTTTCTCCGGGTATTTCCTGCGGAGGCGCCTTCCGGTGACTGCAGGGAGTTACAGCCGGTCCCCATTGACCCCCACGGCGCGGCATACTCACGGTCGCCTGGTCGCAAGCA
>JBAYQP010000073.1:0-12157 GCA_041677125.1 Desulfuromonadales bacterium
ATATCGGCCGGCGTCATCGGCCTGATTTGGTAACTATCGATCAACATTCGAAACTAAAATGGGCGTTTGAGCGGCAAAAATCGGCAGTCTCCTCGGGGACAAAGCGCGTATATTATTTCACCACCAAGTGACTGTAAAGGACATATTACCACGCACTCCGACGAAGGCCTAAAGAGCCTGCGCCTAGCTTTAGAAACAGTTCGCGCAACGCCGGATTGCCTATGGCAGTGCCATCCGCCGACACAATATTGAATAGCATTTCGGTAAGGGTGGCCTTCTGTCCTTCAGTCATAATTTCTCCCATTACTTGCCGGGCAGAGCGTTACCGATTCAATGTCCGCCGGCCGCAACATTATGTCCCACCGCCACAGAAATCACCAAGAGTATTTGTAATAACTCAGAATTTTTCCTTGCCGGAAGGTTGATAGATCCATTTTGTCCTGGCTTCAGACCGCGAGTAAAAAGCTCACGCCCCAGACACAATTCACCCCCGTTTCATCCATTGTTTACCTTGACAAAACGCCGTGCCTCGGCTGATAATCGGGCACTTTTTCACATAGGAGAAGGCCCGTTGAGCAAAGAAAAAACCACCTATAAAGATGCCGGCGTCGACATCGATGCCGGCAATCGTTTTGTCCAGATGATCAAGCCGCTGGTCAAGTCCACCTCCCGTCCGGAAGTGCTCACCGACATCGGCGGCTTCGGCGGGCTGTTCTCGCTGCAGTCGGGAAAGTACAAGAAACCGACTCTGGTCGCCTCCACCGATGGAGTCGGCACCAAGCTCAAGCTGGCCTTCCTGCTTGATCGCCATGACACCGTCGGCATCGACCTGGTGGCGATGTGCGTCAACGATATCGTGGTGCAGGGGGCGGAGCCTCTTTTTTTCCTCGACTATCTCGCCACCGGCAAGCTCTCGCCGGAAAAGGCGGTGGATATCGTCAAGGGGATAGCCGAAGGGTGCCGCCAGGCCGGCTGTGCGCTGATCGGCGGGGAAACCGCCGAGATGCCCGGTTTTTATGCGGAAGGCGAATACGATCTGGCGGGATTCACCGTCGGCGTGATCGACCATGAGCAGATCATCGACGGCTCCACCATTACCGCCGGCGACCGGGTGATCGGCATCGCCTCCAGCGGCCTGCATTCCAACGGCTATTCTCTTGCCCGCAAGGTGCTTCTGGAGCGGATGGGTCTGGCCCTTGACGCCAGATTGCCTGAATTGGACGCTCCCCTGGGAGAGGTTTTGCTCACTCCCACCCGCATTTATGTAAAAACCATTCTCAATCTGCTGCGCGATTTTCATATTAAAGGAATGGCCCATATCACCGGCGGCGGCCTTACCGAAAATGTCCCCCGCGTGCTTCCGCGCAATTGCCGGGCCGTGATAGAAGGGAACAGTTGGTCGAAGCCGGCGATCTTTGAAGTTCTGCGTCAAGGCGGCCATATCGAAACAGAGGAAATGTACCGGACGTTCAACTACGGCATAGGCATGGCCCTGGTGGTTCCGCAGCAGCAAGCGGACGATATCATGATGCGCCTGGAAAAACTGAAAGAGCAGGCATTCCTCATCGGCGAAATTGCCACCTGCGACGAAGGTCAGGAACAGGTGGTTCTGGTCTGAGGCCGAAAAGGGAAATGCATGGCGGACAAAATTAAACTGGGTGTTCTGGTTTCCGGCGGCGGCACCAATCTCCAGTCGATCATCGATAATTGCCGGGACGGAAGAATCAACGCCGAAATCGCCCTGGTGGTCAGCAACAATCCACTGGCCGGCGCCCTGGAGCGCTGCCGGCAGGCAGGCGTTGCTTATCGGGTCATTGATAACCGGCAATTTGCCGATCGCGAGAGTTTCGACGCCGCAGTGGTCGCCGCCCTGCGCGAATCGGCAGTGGAACTGGTCTGCCTTGCCGGCTTCATGCGGCTGATTTCCTCTTCTTTTCTCCAAGCCTTTCCCGGCCGGGTGATGAACATTCACCCCGCCCTGCTGCCGGCTTTTCCGGGGCTGCACGTGCAACGCAAGGCGCTCGAATACGGCGCCCGTTTTTCCGGTTGCACCGTGCACTTCGTCGATGCCGGCCTTGATACCGGACCGATCATCATCCAGGCGGTCGTCCCGGTTCTCGACGACGACGACGAGAAAAGCCTCGCCGAACGGATTCTGCAACAGGAGCATCTGGCCTATCCCCGGGCCATTCAGCTCTTTGCCGAAGGGCGCCTGCGCATAGAAGGAAGGCGGGTGCGTATCGCGCCGCCGGGCGCTCCGGCGCAGGGCGCATTGCTCAATCCGCCGCTTAGCTGACCTCCGGTCCCGGATTTTCTCCCAATGCAGCCCATCCTGATCAGCGCCTGCCTGCTCGGCATCCTTACCCGTTATGATGGCCTCTGCAAACGCAATGCGCAGGTTATCGATTTCCTCCGCCGGGAGAATTTGATTCCGGTGCCGGTCTGTCCCGAGCAACTGGCCGGCCTGCCCACCCCGCGTCCCGCCACCTGCTTCGCCGAAGGAGATGGCGCTGCTGTTCTCGATGGCCGGGGACGCGCCATCCGCAAAAGCGATGGTCAGGCGATGAACGAGACGTTCCTCAAGGGGGCGATCGAAACGATGAAGGTGGCCCGCATGGCCGGCTGCCGACAAGCGCTGCTCAAAGAGCGCAGCCCCTCCTGCGGCGTGCACCAGATCCACCTGGGCGAAGAAATGCGCTCCGGTCGCGGAGTGACGGCCGCCCTGCTGGAGCGCAATGGTATTGAAATATTCAGTGAAGAAGATTTGAACAGGCGGAATTGATATGTCGCAGCGCCACTACCAGGTCATCATTATCGGCGACAGCCTCGCCTCCAGTCTGGCCGGCGTGCTCCTGGCCAAACAGGGCGTACGGGTGCTCTCGTTTCAGAACAATGCCTCCCCCAGCGGACCATGGTTTCCCTCGTCCCTGCTGCTGGAAAACATTCTGGAGGGTCTCAGTGGGCGCAGCTGCTATACCGCACCTTCTCCCTTTCAGGTGATCACCGGCGACAGTCGGGTGGAGTTAAACGGTCCTTTTCCGATGGAAGAGGAATTTCGTCGCGAATTCACCGCCGATCACCCGCGCCTGACAGCCACCTTGGGACAACTGGCCAAAACCGCCGAACGGTTCGAAAATCTACTCTGGCCCAAGGGGATACTTCCCCTTTATGGAAGCGCAAGCCGCCTGGCTTTCGCTTGGCAGAAATTGCGCAGCGGCTGGATCAAGTCGGAACTCGATCGGCCCTTGTCCAGCCTGTTCGCGGAGTTCAGCGGCACCGCCGCCGGCGATTTTCTGCAGACACTTTTCTCCGGTCTGGCGCAAAGGCCGTTGGAGAGGCTGTCGGTCATCGAGGGCGCGCTTCTCTGGGCCGGCGAGATTCGGGAAAGAGCTATTTCTCCTTCCGGCCTGGACGCTCTGCTCCGGCACCGTTTCGAGCAGTTTCATGGCGATGTCGAGGAACTCGGCGCCATCCAGAAGATCGGCGCCCAGGGCAAGCGGCTGGCGCAAATCGTCCTGCAAAACGGCGGCATTTGCAGTGCGGACCAGTATCTCATCGACGCCCCGCAGGGCTTTTCTCTCTTGCCAAAGGAATTGCAGCGGCCAACCGACTTCCAGAACCATGCACTGATCGCCACCGCCGCATTTCCCGAAGCGCAGTTTCCCGCCCTGCTCGCCCCCCGCGTTTTGCTCGCCGGAAAAAATCCCTTGCGGCTGACTTTCGTCAGTCGGGAGCGGCAGGTGCAATGCACATTGAAAACGTTCCGAAGCAACGGCGAGGCAGTGCCGGATACATCCGAACTGCAAAGCTGTCTGGATAAACTTCTCCCTTTTTCGCAAGCCTCCTGGCAGATCGTCCGACCCGGGGAAACCTTGCCGGAACAATCGCGTCGCAGCCCCTTTCCGGGATCTTGCGGCCCGTTGAAGGTGGCGGGCAACGCGATTTTCCATCATGGGCCCGGCATTCTGCCGTCCCTCGGCGCGCAAGGCGAAGTCCTCGCCGGCCTTTCCACGGCCAACCGGCTGCTGCGATTAACCCGCAAAAAATAACGGAATAACGGTTGCAATGCACCACAAACCGTGCTAGATATGTGCGTTCAAATTCAAGGAGGTAACCTGATGTCCAGAACATGTGCAATCTGTGGCAAGAAACCGACGAGCGGGAATAACGTCAGCCATGCTCACAATAAAACCCGAAAAGTCTGGTACCCCAACCTGCAGAAAGTCAAAGCGATTGACAATGGCGCGGTACGGTCGATGAAGGTCTGCACCCGCTGCATCAGAAGCGGCGCCGTGAAAAAGGCGATCTAAAAAAAGGTGGGCGTTTTCGCCCACCTTTTTGTTTATCCCCTCTCGCCCCCCTCCCCTGTCATTCAGCGCAGGCGATCGACTCGATTTCGATTTTGGCACCCTTGGGCAAAGCAGATACCTGAACCGTCGACCGGGCCGGGAAAACTCCGTGGAAATATCCGCCATAAATTTCATTGACCACGGAAAAATCCGCCAGGTCCGTGAGAAAAATCGTCGTTTTCACCACATCGGCAAATTGTCGGCCGCAGCTCCGAAGAACCGCCGCTAAATTCTCCATGACCTGTTCGGTCTGTTCGGCAATACCGCCGGCGACGAGTTCGCCGGTCTTGGGGTTAAGGGGAATCTGACCGGAAAAAAAGATGAAACCTCCGGCACGCACCCCTTGTGAATACGGACCGATCGCCTCTGGCGCTTCCCGGGTTTCGATTTTTTCAACTTTCATCTTTCGCCTCCTCACGCGTTAGCTCCGCATCCGTTCGACCTTATATACCCCTTTGACCTTGAGCAGGGCATTGATCACCCGGTTCAGATGATTTAAATCCTGAACGTCGACCTCGAAGGTATTCAATCCCTTATGATCGGGTGTGGATAATACATTGGCGCTTATGATGTTGGCCTCGCAGTTGGTGATCGCGCCGGTGATGCCTGCCAGCATACCCTTCTGATCCACGCAGAAAACGCGGATTTTAGCCGGCCGCGAAGCCTTCTTTTTCATATCCCACTCGACTTCGAAACGCCGCTCCGGATCTCCCTCCAGGATATGCGGGCAGTCGGCGGTGTGCACGGTCACACCCCGTCCGCGGGTAATGAATCCGATGACCGGGTCGCCCGGCAAAGGGTTACAGCATTTGGCAAAGCGCACGAGGATGTCTTCCACCCCCTGGATTTTGATCGCGCTTGAAGGCTTTTTGCGAATTTTTTCCAGGACCTTGCCGATGGTCCCGGCTTTCGGCGGCTCCGCCTTCAGCTTTTCCGCTGGGACCAGGCGCCCGACCACCTGCCCGAGGGAAAGTTTTCCGTAACCCAGAGCCGCCATGAGGTCTGCTTCGGTCTTGAATCCCAACTCTTCGACCGCAAAGCCCAGATCCTCCGAACCCAGCACCCGGTTCAGACTGACCCCGTGCTTGCGCAATTCTTTTTCCAGCATTTCGCGACCGAGTTGCAGACTCTTTTCCCGCTGCTCGGCCTTGACCCACTGGCGAATTTTGTTGCGCGCTTTAGAGGTGCGGACGAATTTCAACCAGTCCTTGCTCGGGGTCTGGTTGGCCGACGACATCACCTCGACAATGTCGCCGTTGTGCAGTTCCGTCTTTAACGGCACCAGCTTGCCGTTTATCCGGGCGCCGATGCAGCGCTGTCCGAGGTCGGTGTGAACACTGTAGGCGAAATCGATGGGAGTCGAGCCCTTGGGCAGTTCCTTGACATCACCTTGCGGGGTAAAGACATAGACCTCTTCCGGAAAAAGGTCGATCTTCACCGAATCCATGAACTCCTTTGAGTCCTTAAGCTCCTGTTGCCATTCCAGCAACTGGCGCAACCAGCCGAAGCGGCGGTCCTCGCGTTCCACCCCGGTGGCGGCAATTCCCTCCTTGTACTTCCAATGCGCGGCGATCCCCTCTTCGGCCACCTGGTGCATCTCATCGGTGCGGATCTGTACTTCCATGCGCTCGCCGTACGGTCCCATCACCGTGGTGTGCAACGACTGGTAAAGGTTCGCCTTCGGCATGGCGATGTAATCCTTGAACCGGCCGGGAATCGGTTTCCAGCTCGCATGGATGACGCCCAGAACGGTATAGCATTCCCGGATGTTGCCGACGATGATGCGGAAGGCGATCAGATCGAAAACCTGATCGAAATCGATTCCCTGCCGCTCCATTTTCAGGTAAATGGAAAACAGGTGCTTGGACCGGCCGGAGATATCACCGACGATTCCGTGCTCATCGAGCTTCTCCCGAATCTGCTTGCGGACCTCCTCGATATATTTCTCCCGCTCCTTCTTTTTCTTGGCCACCTTGGCGACCATGTCGTAGAAGGTTTCCGGATGAAGATAACGGAAGGAGAGGTCCTCGAGCTCGCTTTTGACCCAGCTGATCCCCATCCGATTCGCCAGCGGAGCATAGATATCGAGGGTTTCCTGGGCAATCTTGCGCTGGCGCCCTTCCGACTGGTAATTGAGGGTGCGCATATTGTGCAGACGGTCAGCCAGCTTGACCAGAATCACCCGGATATCTCGGGCCATGGCCAGCAGCATTTTACGAAAGTTCTCCGCCTGTCGCTCCTCTTTGGTGCGGAAAGTAATCTTGCCGATCTTGGTGACGCCATCGACCAGCAGGGCCACCTCATCACCGAAAACGGCCCGCAACTCCTCCTCGGTGGTCAGGGTGTCTTCAATGGTGTCGTGCAGAAGTCCGGTAACGATTGTCGCCACATCCATGCGCAGGTGAGCCAGAATGAAAGCGACTTCCATCGGATGCGTGAGATAAGGCTCGCCGGACAGACGCACTTGGCCCTGATGCACCTTGGCGCTGAAAACGTAGGCTTTGCGGACGGCGTCGAGATCGGCGCCGGGATTATAGGAGAGGATTTTTTCGAGGATGTTGTCGATGCGGACCATGGCAGCTCGGACGGGATTTCACCGCACATAAAGAGGCCGGGCGAAGAACCGGCGGCTGCGATGCACGGAACGCGAAAATCCAGGAAATCGCCGGCCGTCGGGCGGACAGCCGGCGGCCCGGGTCAGCGCTTGCGCACGGGAATTTCGAAATCGACCTTGCCGGCGGCGATTTCCCGCAGGCAAAGCACGACCTTTTTGTTTCCCGCCTTATTTTCGATCAGCGGCTGAGCGCCTTTGTAGAGTTGCTTCGTGCGCTTTCCCGCCACCATGACCAGAAGGAAGCGGTTGGGTACCACCCGCAGACAATCTTCAACAGTAATGCGTGCCATTCGGAACTCCTGAAAGAGGTTGGCGACCGGCGGGGCCGGCGCCGGTTAAAAATCGAAAATGCCCGCCAAAGCGGGGAGAACCCGTCCGACGCGGCAAGCTTCGGCGCGCAGAATGGATTTCAATTCTTCCGCGGCAACGGCAAACTCGGCGTTGACCACCACATAGTCGTAAAAGACCGCCTGCCGGATTTCATCGCGGGCGTTGAGCAACCGTCGTTCGATGACTGCGGCGGCATCTGTTTTTCGCCCTTCGAGCCGCCCCTGCAATTCTTCCATGCTCGGCGGCAGGATGAAGATATAAACGCCGTGCCGGTAATTCCGCCGCAGTTGCGCCGCGCCCTGACAGTCGATGTCGAGCAGAAGATCGACGCCTTGCCGGCGACCGTCCTCCAGAGTGGCCAGCGATGTACCGTACAGATTATCATGGACTTCCGCCCATTCGGCAAAAGCGCCTTCGGAAATCATCTCCTCAAAGGCCGCCCGGTCGACGAAATGGTAATCCTTGCCGTCGATTTCCCCCTTGCGCAGGGGACGAGTGGTAAAAGAGATAGATTGCCGCAAATTGGGGAAAAAATCAATTATTTCCCGGCAGAGAGATGTCTTGCCCGCGCCAGAGGGCGCCGACAGGACATACAGTATCCCCTCGCGAATCCCCCCTTGTATCGGCTCGGAAGCATCATTCGACATTCTGGACCTGCTCGCGAATCTTTTCCAACTCGGCTTTCAGGGTGACGACCTGCCGGGTCAAATCGGCGTCATTCGACTTGGACCCCATAGTGTTCGCTTCCCGATTCATCTCCTGCACAATAAAATCCATTTGCCGACCGACCGGTTCGGCCGTCAGAAAAAGAAGACGAAACTGCTGCAGATGACTGCGGAAACGCACGATTTCCTCGGTAATTTCGCAGCGATCGGCAAAAATGGCGATCTCCTGCGCCACCCGCTGCGGATCAAAGGCAACTTCAGGCGCCATCCGCGCCAGACGTTCGCGCAGCTTTTCCTGCCATTCGCGGGCAACGCACGGCGAGCGTTCTTCTATTCGGGACAGCAAATCCTCAGTGATCAGCAGGCGCGCTTCCATATCCCGCCCGAGGGCTTCCCCTTCCTGCATCCGCATTTTTTCGACGTTCTCAAGGGCCTGGCCCAGAGCCGCGTCCAGACATTGCCGCAACGCCCCTTCCACCGGCGCCTCTTCGCGCAGCGCAACGACGTCCCGCTGCGCCGCCAACAGGGAGATGGAAATATCGCCGGCCAACCCGAACCGTTCCTGCATCTGTTTGAACATGGCCACATAACCGGCGGCCAAGGGCTCATTCATAACCGGCAGAACGCCGCCGGTCATCGTCAACTCCTGATTGACGAAAACGTCGATTTTGCCTCGACGCAGCTTTTCGCCCACCCGTTTTTTGATTTCCCCTTCCAATGGCATCAAGACCCGGGGCACTTTCACCCCGACATCGCTGTAGCGATGGTTCACCGAGCGAATTTCCACCGTCAGCGCCAATTTTTCTGCCTCGGCCTGGCCCTTGCCATATCCAGTCATGCTCTTGATCATGCGAAAATCCTTAAGTCCGGGGAATGTTCGCAGGGAGATTATGCCAATACAATCAGGGAGTCAAGCAAAGAGGAAGCGGTACGGAAAGGTTCCGCCAGCGGTTTCTTCAACGAATCCCGGCTTTTTGTGCAGACTGGGGCGGCGCAAGAAGGCTTGATTTTTCCCGCCGCCAGAAGTTTTTCTGCATGCTGCACCAGCTCTTCAGGACCGGGGGCAGGAATCTTTCGACCAGACCGGCGCGAAAACCGAGATATCGGCAGGGCAGGCGCAGTAAAGCGGCAAGAACCTGCAGCGGATCGTCGCGCAGAAAGGCGAATTCGGATTTGAGGAAGCGCAATCCTTCCTTTTCCGCGCCGCCGAAGGAATGGCGAATCCATGGCTGCCGCGCATGAAACACGCCGATATCGAAATAACGCTTGAATTCCTGCACCCCGTTATAGGGATGGGAATGATACACTCGGGCCTGCGCACTGTAGGCAATCCGCCAGCCCGCCCGCAGCATTCTGGCGGCAACCAGAGTGTCTTCGCTGACGATATTGCGCTCGGGGAAACCGCCGACGGCGATCAAGGCATCGCGCCGATAGGCGGCAAAGGAATTGGAAATAAAAGCTGCTTTCAGTCCTAATCGGTGGATGTCGGCCGAGCTTTTCACCTGACTTTTCGGCGGATAGTTGAAGAGACGCGCATGCCGTTCGATAGGACCCGCCTCCGGCCGCGGCAACTGGCGGCCGAAGGCGGCGCCGACCGTGGGGTCATCGAAGCAGGCCACCAGGTTGGCAATGGCATGGGCGTCCGCCGGAACGGCGTCCTCGGTGAGAAAGACGATGATATCGGCATCCGCCAGCAGTGCCGTTCCCAGGCGACGCGTGCCGCCATGATCGTAGGTGCGCGGATCGATCGGCACAATCCGGCCAAAATCGCGGACCTCGCCGGGAAATCCGCCCGGTGAAGAGTCGAGAAACAGAACCCTTGCGAAATTCATCCGCTGGGCGCGAATCGCCGCGCTTTGCCGGTTGACGAAGCCGGTGCGGAAGACCGGTATGCAAAGGCTGACGACCACGGTTCAGACCATCGCCAGGTAAGCCAGATTGCGCAGCAGGCCGCTTTTAAGAAAGCTGAATTGACAAATTCTTATTCTACGCATAAAAAAATTTTCCTTCTCGAGTTCGGCATAGAAACGAATTATTCGCCTCTCCCGCGCCGGCAACAAGGCTGCAAAATGCGTCATGAATACAGCCGCCTGTCTGCGGGTGGATTGCAATGAGTGGCGAATTGTTCCGGGGCTGCACAGCCGCCGGAAAACGAAAGAGCAATTCCAGCCCGGAGCGCCGATGGCATTCCCCGGATGCTGCCGGTAACACACTGTCGCCTGGGGAAGATGGGCAATGCGGCCGAAGACGGCGGCAACCAGGGCAATCCACCAGTCGTGCATAATTGCACCGGACGGTATGGAACGACATAGATCACGCAGCCGGGCATTGATCAGCATGGTGCAACCGGTCACCACGTTTTGCACCAGAAGATGGCTGAGTCGTCGGCCTCGAACCGGATCGAGATGCTGGCGACGCCAGAAGGAAGGCGTCATCACCCTCCCGCCCTCGTCGACCACCTGAAGATCGGTATGCACCAGCACAGGGCCATCCTTGCCGTGCACTTTCTCCAGCGCCCGCATCATCTCCAGGGAGGCTGCCAACTTATCCGGGTGCCAGCAGTCGTCCTGGTCGCAAAAAGCCACATAGTCAGCGGAGGAGTGGCGCAGCAGATGCGCAAAATTTCTGCAGGCCCCGCCCCTTTGCGGCAAACCGTCAATGACCCGGATCCGCCCCGGATGGGCCTGCGCATACGCGCGCGCCAGTTCGCGGGTGCCGTCGTTCGAAGCATCGTCGCTGATCAGCAGCCGCCAGTCGGTAAAGGTTTGGCGCAAAATGGAATCGATCTGCTGCGCCAGGTAGGACCGCCCGTTGTGGGTGGCGAGCAGGATTTCTATTTCGGGCATGGTTTTCTGCTGTCCGGGCATTTTTACGATCGCCGCCGATAAATTGCGCAATCCAAACGTTTCCGCATGCAGAGACTAAATATAAAATAATTTAGTTTAAAATCAATTAACTCTATGCGAAAATTCGACCTTACCCGCCGTGGGCGATAACCAGTATGCCTGAGATGATCAGCAGGTTGCCGAACAGATGACGGACGCCAAGATCTTCCCCCAGGAAGAACCAGCTCATCACCGGAACAATAAAAAACGCCAGCGCCATGAAGGGATAGGCGACGTTCAAAGGCACCGAACGCAGCACCCAGACCCAAAGCAGGGTGGTTGTCGCATAGATGAAGATGGCGAAAACAAAATAGGCATTGGCATAGCGCCAGACGCTGAACCCATCCCCTCCCGTTCGGGCCATATACTGCGCCGTCAGCTTGAAAAGAACCTGCCCGGCGGCTATGCCGCCGACGCAGATCAAGATCAGGAAAATATTGCCGCTCTTCATATTTCCTCCCTCACAAGTCGGATCTCTATTGCCCGAGCGGGAAGCCCGGCGGCGACGGAAAGCGCCGGCCCGGACGGAGCTGAACAGGTTGCAGTGAAGGGAAAGCCACGCCAGGCCCGCTCCCAATTGGCGTCGTAGTAGCGATCGACCGTTTCCCCATACAACAGCAGACTGAAAACGCCCAGATAAACGAGAAGGGCGTTTCGCGCCCAGGCATGCCGGTGCACCAGAAGCATGGCCAGGCCCAATGCGGCGGGCAGAAAGTAGCGGCCCTGCAAAACATAGCCATAACGGGGCAGCAACAGAAATTCGATGGCGAACAGGCCGGCGGCAAAAATGAGGGAAAATCCGGCGGCATACCAGGTCAGTCCATGGCTGCGCCACCGCTTTTGTTCGAGGAGCACACAGACCGCGTTGATGCCCAGCAGCGGGATAAAGGCCCAGTAATATGGCGACGCCAGGGTATAATCGAACCAGCCGAGAACCCCCCAGAACGATTCCCCCAGGGCGGCGTACTTGTTCGCCAGCAGATAATGCCAGAGACTGGCGTCCACCCCTTTTCCGCTGTAGGCGAGCTCGTCCGGCGCCGGCGCCCAAAGGTAAAAAGCAAGGAAGCTGGCCGTCAGAGCCGCTCCGGCAACCGCGAGCGCACGGAGCAATCGCATCTTTTTGCGGGCGAGCCAAAGCCCGGTGGAAAACAAGGCGATGGCGGGAAAGAGAACCAGCCCCACCGACTTGACCAGGGGGGCTGTGGTCAGGGCCGCCCAGGCCGCCTGCCCCTTGCCGTCGCCTGATATGGATAGCCGGTAAAACAGGACGACGACCAGGCAGGTCAACGGATAAAACAGGCCATCCGGATTAAT
>JBAYQP010000074.1:0-11964 GCA_041677125.1 Desulfuromonadales bacterium
CCCTTGAAATCGGCCAGCCCCCTGGCGGCCATTACTTTGGTAATGGCGGCGGTCAAGGTCGTCTTGCCGTGGTCTACGTGACCAATTGTCCCGATGTTGACATGGGGCTTGGTTCTTTCAAATTTGGCTTTGGCCATTGCGTCAACCTCCCTTTTTAGTCTCGAAAACTTTTGACGTGATACGGTCGTCCGAATCTATATTCCGACGAATGAGTTAAACAGAAAAATTCCCCCACGCAATGGATGGAGCCCACAACCGGATTCGAACCGGTGACCTCTTCCTTACCAAGGAAGTGCTCTACCTACTGAGCTATGTGGGCTTATCACACTGACTGTTTTACGGGGGACTGTAAAATTTTGGAGCGGGAAACGGGACTCGAACCCGCGACCCTCAGCTTGGAAGGCTGATGCTCTAGCCAACTGAGCTACTCCCGCCCAAAACCTTCCGACTCAAAATACCAGCATATCGTGGACGCCATCACTCGCCATCGCCCAGTGCCGTCGGCAAATGCCTCCTGGGAGAAATGACCGGGCGCTTTGTCCGGCAAGATAACTATGGTGGAGGGGGGAGGATTCGAACCTCCGAAGTCTACGACGGCAGATTTACAGTCTGCTCCCTTTGGCCACTCGGGAACCCCTCCAGGGGGACCTTGTTCTTATTTTGCAGGCCGAAGCCCGGTAGCTCAATGGAGCTGGCGACAGGAATTGAACCCGCAACCTGCTGATTACAAGTCAGCTGCTCTACCTGTTGAGCTACGCCAGCACAAGACGCGTTTTATACACCAGAAGCATGGCGAATGCAAGGAGAATAATTGATTCGGTACGCGAATCGCCATCGGTTCCGATGAGGCGAAACTTTATATTCGGTTTATGGGGCATTGTCAACGGTTATTTTCGGCAGTCTCTCCTGCCCCCCTGCGCTCTTCCCCGCCGCCGGCGCGCTGGCGGGCGGCTTCGAACAGCGCAATGCCGGTGGCCACCGAGGCGTTCAAGGAAGACACCCCGCCGCGCAGCGGGATAGCCAGCAGATGATCGCAATGCCGTCTGACATTAGGGCGCAAACCTGCGCCCTCACTGCCAACCACCAGCGCCAAATCCCCGGTCATGTCTATCCGATAAAGAGACGCGACGCCTTCCTCACCGGCCAAACCGTACACCCACACCCCTTCTTGCTTCAACTCTTCAAGGGTGCGAGACAGATTGACCACCTGACAAACGGGAAGATGCGCCAGCGCTCCGACAGCCGCCTTTTCAACGGTGGGCGTCACCGGGCAGGCACGATCCTGAGCGACAATTACACCGTGGCAGCCGGCGGCTTCGGCGCTGCGCAATATGGCGCCAAAATTATGCGGATCGGTGATGCCGTCGAGGAGCAGAAAAAGGGCTCGGCGCCCTGAATTCCGCCAACGGGTGATCAACTCGGAAAGCTGGAGATAGGCAAAGGGCGCCACCCGCAGCAGCGCCCCCTGGTGATGGCCGTGGCCGGCCAATCGATCGAGATCCCGCCGCTCCCGTGGCCGAAGCGGCACATTGGCCTGTTGCGCCAAGCCCGCCAGTTCATCCAGACGACGGGATCGGGCCGCCTGCAGCACGAAAAGCTCCAAGGGCCGACGGAGTTCTCCCCGCAAAGCTTCCCGGACCGGATTGATGCCGTAAATGAGATCGCTCACCCTTTATGCGCCAGCGCCGCGTTAATTTCATCCAGAATTCGCTCGGCAGCCGCTTGCGGGTCGGGCGCCGCCGCGATCGGCCGACCGACCACCAAATAGCTGGCGCCGGCGGCAATCGCCTCGCCCGGCGTTGCCACCCGTTTCTGGTCATTGAGTTCGGCATCGGCGGGCCGGACACCGGGGGTCACGATAACGAAATCGTCGCCGCAGGCGTTGCGGATCAGTTCCACCTCCTTCGGGGAAGCGACCACCCCATCCATGCCGGCAACCTGGGCAAGGCGGGCGAGGTGGGGAACCATCTCCGAAACCGGGCGCTCGATCCCAATCTCGCGCAGCGTTTCGCCAGTGGACGAGGTCAGGATGGTCACCGCCAAAAGCAGCGGCCGGCCCGCGCTGCCGCGGGGAAACTGCCGATCCACCGCTGCGACGGTGGCGGCCATCATTTCCCGTCCGCCGAGGGCGTGAACATTGAACATGCGCACCCCCAAACGGCAAGCCTCGACTCCGGCCATGGCAACCGTATTCGGGATGTCATGATATTTAAGATCGAGAAAGACCTCGCCGCCGGCCTCGGTGATCATCCGCACTACTTCCGGTCCGCTGCGGGTGAACAGCTGCTTGCCCACCTTGAACGCCCCGACTTTCCCCCGCAGTCGTTCGACCCAGCTCTTCGCTTCGGCAAAAGAATCGACATCAAGGGCGAAAATCAGGCGGTCTCTGGCATTTTGCTTCATTCTGTGCTCCCGATAAGGGCCTTGACCCGGCGCGAAACCTTCTGCACGCGTTGGATCAGTTCGGTGGATTCGGCGGATGCCAGCTCCTTGCGGGCGGCGTGGCACTCCATATAGACAAGCTCGTTCAGGGCATCGGCGAGAAGCTTTCTCTTATCCACTTCTTGCAGGCCGGCCAGGTTGGCGAGAATCCGGCCGCCGTCGATGGTGCCATCTTCTTTCAGGTGAATGTCGCGAAAAACATAGGAATAAGGCTGCGGCAGATCCCGCAGGAAGATTTCGGTTTCCTGCCGGAATGCGGGAACCTTCTCCTGCACCCGACGGTAGAGGGCGGCCAGCACGCCGTTGAAAACGGTCAGAATTTCTCCCGGCTTGCCCTCCACAGCCACCACCGGGGCTTCTTCGATGGCGACCAGCCCTTTCTCCACCAGGCCATGCAAATGGCGCAGCCCGTCGAACTCCCCGAGGCCGCTGCGCCGCACCACATCGCGTACGGAAAAACGCTCCTCGCAGATAATTTTCAAAATTTCCTGCGGCGCCGCATCGAGTCCGGACGCCACCTTTTCGGTGACCACCGGGATCGCATCCAGGGAGCGCAGGCGGCGCATGAACAAAGCCTGTTCATCCACCCGCCGCAGCCCTTCCATAATCAGGTTCTGTGTGCCCATGGAAAGGCGAAGCACTTCCTCCTCCTGCAATGACCGGTGCAGAAAGGAAAAGCTTCCTTCCGAAAAAGAGAACAAATGAAAAACGATCGCTTCCGCCTGCTGCCGAGTGGCCAGCCAGAGATCCTTCGCCTCCAGCACTCCGTTTTCGACCAGCAGCCCGCCCAGTTTTGCCCCGGCATTGAAAGAGCGGGCCTTTTGCAGCACGTCCCGGGCAACCATCCCCATGCCGAGGAGAACCTCGCCGATATCCTCTTCGACAAAGGTGCTGGTGGCGCTGACGATCTCGCCCTGCTGGAAATAGAGGTTTTTACTGCCGCCGAGAAATTCGAAGCGCAGGACGCCGGTTTTGCGGAACATATTGCAAAAGGAAAGCAGATCGACCACCGGAATTTCGCCAAGGCGGCCAGCCAGGATCACCGTCCCCTCCCCGCCCTCTGCGGTCAGCAGCAGGTGCCGGTCCGAACGGGAAACCAGGTCCAGCGGCCGATTGCCTATTTCACGCACCAGGGCCGGCGGCAGCATCAGCCGTCCCTGATTATCGATGAATGTCGAAGCCATATAATACCGGTGAGGAGTAAGGGACAAGAGCAAAGGCAGTGAAGCAGCCGCTTCCACTACGATGCCGGAGACCGCCAGTTGACAGGGTTGCCGGTCAGGAAAGGGCCCGGCGCACCATTTCCGCCACAGCTGCGGCGGTATCGGCTATCGGCAGCAGGGTGCGTTCGCCGGTGGCGCGCTCCTGCACTTCCAATTTCCCATCCTGCAAACCACGAGCACCGACGGTCACCCGCAACGGGATACCGATCAGGTCGGCATCCTTGAACTTGCTTCCCGGTCGTTCGTCGCGGTCATCAAGGAGAACCTCCACCGACAACGCCTGCAACTCGCGGTACAGGTCTTCCGCCGCGTTCCAAACCGCCTCGTCGCGCGGATTGACCATGGTCACCAGCACCTGAAAGGGCGCGATGGGCATCGGCCAAACGATGCCGTTGGCATCGTAGTTCTGCTCGATGGCCGCCGCCACGGTGCGGCCGATGCCGATGCCGTAGCAGCCCATGAACAGCACCCGCTCTTCTCCCTGGGCATCGAGAACGGTAGCGCCCAAGGCTGCCGAATACTTGGTTCCCAGCTTGAAGACGTGCCCGACCTCGATTCCCCGCCAAATTTCCAGGCGCCCCTCGCAGCGCGGGCAGGTATCGCCGGTGACCGCCTGGCGCAGGTCGGCGAAGGTCTCCACGCTGAAATCGCGGCCAAGGTTGGTTCCGGTATAATGGGCGTCTTTTTCATTCGCGCCGGTTATGAAATCGGCCATCGACCGCACCTCGAAGTCGGCCAGCAGGCGCAGCTGCAAGCCGACCGGGCCGGCGAATCCACTGGGAGCGCCGGTCACCCGCTGCACGACCTCTTCCGAGGCCAGTTCCACCTCGTTGACGCCGAGCAGGCGGCAAAGCTTAATATCATTGAGTTCCCGGTCGCCGCGCAGCAGCACGGCCACCGTCTCGCCGGAATCGGTCTGCACGATGAGGGTCTTCACCAGGGCTTCGGCGGCAACGCCGAAAAACCGCGCCACATCCTCGATGCTTTTCGCATCCGGGGTCGCCACCCGGACCAAAGTTTGGCCAGGCGCCGGAGCGGCCGCACCGTCGCCGCGCAGCTCGGCCTTTTCGACATTGGCGGCATACTGGCAGGAGTCGCAGGAAACGATGGCGTCCTCACCCGAATCGGCGAGAACCATGAATTCGTGCGAGGAGGTGCCACCGATATTGCCGGTATCCGCCTCCACCGCCCGAAACTTCAACCCGCAGCGCTCGAAAATGCGCCGGTAGGCCTGATACATCTTTTCGTAGGCGACATCCGCCCCGGCCTCATCGAGATCGAAAGAATAGGCGTCCTTCATGATGAATTCACGGCCGCGCATCAGGCCGAAGCGCGGCCGTATCTCATCGCGAAACTTACCCTGAATCTGATACAGATTGAGGGGGAGCTGGCGGTAGGAACGAACGCTGCCGCGAACGATATCGGTGACCACCTCCTCGTGCGTGGGGCCGAGGCAGAATTCCGTTTCCTTGCGATCTTTGAAGCGGAGCAATTCCTTGCCGTACTGCTCCCAACGTCCCGATTCCTGCCAAAGCTCGGCCGGCACCACCATCGGCATCAGCAACTCGATCGCCCCGCTGCGATCCATTTCCTCGCGCACGATCTTTTCCATCTTGCGAATGGAACGCAGGCCGAAGGGCAAATAGTTGTAGATGCCAGCCGCGACCTTGCGGATCATGCCGGCCCGCAGCATCAGCTGGTGGCTGAGCACCTCGGCATCGGCGGGAGTCTCCTTCAGGGTGGGCAACAGATATTGCGTATAGCGCATAAGAAACCTCGACGGGAGGGACCGGCAAAGCGCGGTCCATGACCGAAAATGAAGAGTGAAAACTAGCGTATTTCGGTTCCAATTGCAAGGTTCTTGTCGGCCCGACGATGAGCGCCTCAGCACGGTTTCAAGCGGCTCGGGGCAGCACTTTGCCACCTTCGCCGACACCAACCCGAGCCGGCACGGCAAAATTCCGCTAACGCGCTTGATTTTGCATTATCTTTAATTATAGTTGCACAACATTTTTTTGGTGGCGCGCATGCACGGGGCCAATTCCGACAACCGCAACATCAACTACGCCGTGGCCCTCCTCGAAGCCACCGCCAAACGCTACGACTTCGAAGACGAAAAGGATCCGGCCAACCTGCCGACCAAATACAATCTCACCCGCAAATACTACCTGCTGGCCTTTAACTGGGCGGATACCGACAAGGGGAAAGCGGCGCTGCTGACGGAGCAGATGGGGTTTCTCAACTATGTCATCCGCCGTTTCGGCAGCGAGGATGCATCGGCGGCCCCGACGTTTTTCGCCAAACTGCCGGCACAGGCGAACGATCATCTGGAAAAGGCGATCCTTTTCTACGATCGACTGGCCACCCCGGCCATCCAGGCGCAGGACGGCCGCGATCAAGGGTTTGAGGACCGCAATGTCTATCTACAAGGGATGCATCGGCTTTGGGATTCGTCCGCCAAACTCGCCATCATCCTCGCCGATCACTACCGCCGCAACCGTGGGCGCCGCCGACGCCGGCGAGCCGTCGTTCTTTGAATTTAAAAGCGAGCTCTACGGCGCGACCGATAGTCCCGTGCATCTGTTTCTGCGCACCCTGTTTAACGAAATTCCCTACGAGAACCACCAGTATGTGGCGCTACGGGGTAAAATGCGTTAACCTCGCGTCCCGGCAAAAGAACCGTTGTCCTTCCCCCATTGGCAAAGGCAAAGGAGTATTTGCATGCGCGCAACAGCGGAAATTCAGGTGATCCCCCTCGGGGTTGGGGTTTCGGTGCGCAAGGAGGTGGAACGCGCCCGCCAACTGCTGGTCGAATCGGGGTTAACTTTGGAGATGCACGCTTACGGGACGAATGTCGAGGGTGAGCTGCGGGAGATTCTGGCGGTGATCGAAAAAATGCACGAGACATTGCACCGGGAAGGAGCTGTGCGGCTGACTTCGGCGATCAAGCTCGGCACCCGTACCGACAAGGCGCCGAGCTTGGCAGGAAAGGGTTAGCGTTCAGACAATATCGCCGTACCTCTCCCTCGCTTCTTCCGCAGTGATCGCCTGCAACTGCGGCGGACCACCGTCCTTGAGCTGCGGCGAGTGGTGGGTCTTCTCCCAGAGGCGGCCGTCGCGCGGATCGCGGTAAAGAGCGTCGGGGAGGGAATCGCCCCGCTTCACCAGCTCCAGATGGTTGTTGACCAGCCAGTCGATGCGCTCCCAGTTGGCATCGCGTACCATGCCGCTGCCGAGGTCGATCCAGTAGCCGGCCAGGAAGGTCTCCTCCGGGCCGAGATTGAAATCCCATTGCCGCTCGTGCTTTTCGTTCATGCCCTCTCTCCTGAAACCGTTTTCGCGGTGATCCGTGATCCGTGATCCCTGCCTTGTGCCTATTCTCCATCCTCCGCCAGCCGCTGCGCCTCTTCCACCAGGGCGTCGGCCAATTCGCTCTCGGCCACCTTGCGCACCACCTCGCCGCGCCGGAAGAGGAGCCCCTGTCCCTTGCCGCCGGCGATACCGATATCCGCCTCGCGCGCTTCGCCGGGGCCGTTGACGACGCAGCCCATCACCGCCACCGTGATCGAACGCGGCAGATCACGCAGCCGCCGCTCCACCTCTTCGGCGACGGGGATCAGGTCGATCTGGCAGCGGCCGCAGGTCGGGCAGCTGACGAAGACCGGGCCGCGCTCGCGCAAACCGAGCGTCTTGAGGATTTCCCAGCCGACCCGCACCTCCTCCACCGGATCGCCGGTGAGAGACACGCGCAGGGTGTCGCCGATCCCCTCGTACAACAGCACCCCCAGACCGATGGCGCTCTTGATGGTGCCGCTCCAGGTCGTCCCCGCCTCGGTGATGCCGATGTGCAGCGGGTAATCGATTTCTTGCGCCAGGAGTCGGTAGGCCTCGACGGTGCGGCGGATATCGGAGGCTTTCAGGCTGACCTTGATCGCCGCAAAGCCCAGATCTTCGAGGATGCGGATGTGCCCGAGGGCGCTCTCGACCATCGCCGCCGCCGTGGCATGGCCGTATTTGGTCAGCAGTTCCTTCTCCAGCGAACCGCCGTTGACGCCGATGCGGATCGGCACCTGCCGTTCGGCGCAGGCGCGCACCACCTCGCGCACTTTCCACGCCTCGCCGATATTCCCCGGATTCAGCCGCAGTCCGTCCACCCCCGCCTCCAGGGCGGCAAGCGCCAGACGGTAATCGAAATGAATATCGGCGATCAACGGGATGCTACTGGCGGCGCGGATCGACCGCAGTGCCGTTGCCGCATCCAGGTCGGGGACGGCGCAGCGCACGATTTCGCAGCCGGCATCGGCCAGCCGCCGGATCTGCGCGCCGGTGGCGGTGATGTCACGCGTGTCGGTGCTGCACATCGACTGCACCGAAACCGGCGCGCCGCCACCGATAACGATTTTGCCGACATGCATTTGGCGGGTGGGTCGTGGCATGGGCTCTCCTGTATTCTATGCGGACCGGGCAGGAGGATAAACGGGATTAGGCCAGCTCATCCCCAGGCAACCGGCTTTTCCGGCTGGAAAAGGAGTTTAGAAGCGCGCGGAGGGGATGTCAAGATTGACAGCCTCCCCGCGAACGGGTAATTTGGCAGCTCATTTTTCATCAGGATATCAAAATGGCCAAAGCGCCCGCCAGACCCCGTCCGACAAAGAAAAATCCTCTGCCTCTTATCGAACTGACCATCGACCGACTGGACGATGACGGCGTCGGTATTTCCCGTCATGGCGGCAAGGAGGTTTTGGTGCCCGGCGCCCTGCCGGGCGAGAAAGTTGCCATCGCCATCGAACGCGCGGGACAGCGACGGAGCACCGGCAGCCTGGTGCGGGTCATCGAACCGCACCCACGGCGCATCCCCTCCCCCTGCAAATATCTTCAGCTTTGCCAAGGATGCCTGCTCAGCTCCTTCGACTATCCCGCGCAGCTCGATTTCAAGGCGGATCGCGTCAGCAGAGCGCTGAGCCGTTACCCGTCGCTGAACCAGGTCTTGCGGCATCCTCTTTGGCCCGCGCTTCGCCCCCTGGGTTATCGCACCAGCGCCAAACTGGTCTTTGGCCGTCATCGCGGACGGGTCACCCTCGGTCTGTATCGCCGGGGCACCCACGATGTGGTCGATACCGGCGACTGCCCGATTCATCACCCGCTGATCAACCGCATCGTGCGCACGGTGAAGGAAGAAGTTGCGCGGCAGGAAGTCTTCGTCTATGACCAGGTCAAGCGGCGCGGGCTGCTGCGTTATCTGACGATAAGGGTCAGCCCCGCTTTCGACAAAGCCCTGGTCACCTTCGTCACCGCCGAGCGCAATTATCGGGAAACGACCCATCTGGCCAAGTGGCTGCAGAAGAAAGTGCCGGAGGTGATCGGCGTGCATCAGAACGTCAACGCCTCGGCGGGCGCCGTCATCTTCGGCCGGGAAACGCTGCGGGTGCTCGGCGCCCCCGACCTCATTGATCAAGTTGGGGAGGTGCGGCTGCGCATCGCCCCCACCGCCTTTTTTCAGGTCAACAATGAACAAGCAGGGCGCATCTACGAACTGGTGCGGCAATGGGCCGCCCTCGCCCGCGACGAATATGCCCTCGATATCTATTGCGGCATCGGCGGCATCGCCCTGCATCTGGCCCAGGACGCCGGCCGGGTGATCGGCATCGAAGTGGCCGAGGAGGCGGTGCGCAACGCCCGCGAGAACGCCCGCCTGAACGGTCTGCAGAATTGTGATTTCCACGCCGGGGATGCCGCCGAGCGGGTGCACGACCTCATCGGGAAAATCCCCCCTGGCGCGGTGGCGGTCATCAACCCGCCGCGCGGTGGCTGCGAGCCGCCGGTGTTGCAGGCCCTCGCCAACCTCGCCCCGCGCGCGCTGATCTACGTTTCCTGCGATCCGGACACCCTCGCCCGCGATCTCGACCTGCTGGCCGGCCTCGGCTACCGCACTGAAGAGGTGCAGCCCGTCGATATGTTTCCGCACACGCCGCACGTCGAAACCGTCGCCCGCCTGACGCCGGCGCATTCGGTGCGCAGCGCGAACAAAGGAGGCTGATTATGCGCAATTTGTTTATAACCGGCTGCCTGCTGCTGTTGCTTACCGCCTGCGGCGACAAAGCCAAGGACTTGTACGAGACGGCGCAATTTGAAGAACAGCAGTTCAATAAACCGCATGCCATAGAACTCTATCGGCAGATCGTTGACAAGCACCCCGAATCTCCCTACGCCGCTCAGGCCAAAGAGCGTCTGGAAATGCTGGAAAAACCGTAAGCAGGCCTCCGCGCCGCCGCGATATCTCCGGCCCAAAGGAAGAGAACATGAAGACTCTTGATTGCCGCGCCCACAAATGTCCGCATCCCGTCGTTGAAACCCGCAAGGTGTTGCTGGCCCAACCGGGTGCTCCCCTGTGCGTCCTGGTCGGCGACGACGCCGCCCGGGAGAATGTCGGCCGCCTCGCCAAAAGCCAGGGGTATCAGGTACGGGAGAGTCCGACCGAAGGGGGCTATGCTCTGGAACTGACTGCCAGCGGCGAAGCGGCGGCGGCCGAAGCGGGCGCCCCGATTCAAGGGAAGACGGTGGTCTATATCGCCTCCGACGCCATGGGCAACGGCAGCGACGAACTCGGGCATCTGCTGATGAAAAATTTCCTCTTCACCCTGACCGAGCTCGACCCGGTTCCCGACGCCCTGCTCTTCATCAACGCCGGGGTAAAACTGACCGCTCAAGGCTCCGATGTCCTCGGCGCCCTCGAAAAGCTCGCCTGCATGGGTTCCGACATCGCCTCCTGCGGGCTGTGTCTCGACTATTTCCATCTGAAGGAGCAACTGGCGGTCGGCCGCGTCACCAACATGCTCGATATCGCCGAAAGCCTGCGCACCGCCGGCCGCACCATCCGCCCGTAGAATTGGCCGAAATACGTCCCGCAAGGGCGGCAAATTTAATTGCGGCGCCAAACCCTTCATGTTAATGTTTCTCCTCTTCGCGCACGGGAGTAGTTCGTAGTCTGGTGACGCGCCCGGTCTTCAAAACCGGTGGGGGGCGTATCCCGTCCCTGGTGGGTTCGATTCCCATCGTTATCGTGCCTAGTGGCCTAACCTCCCTGCAATCTGCGGTTTTCGACATGGAACCCTCTTGACTGTACCTAATCTGGGTACACAAGGGGGTTTTTCATGTCTGGATCAAGATACCTTTTCCGGCGCAATGGTGTTCTCTACTTCCGGGTAAGAATACCCGGTGACATCCTACCATGGTTCGGTGGTAGGTCGGAACTGAAGAAATCGCTGAGGACGAGATCGGCGAAAGCTGCACGGCTTCAGCTATTGGACCTCACCTATCAGACAGAACGCCTCTTTTCTATCATACGGAGCGGCATCCTGACAGAGAGTCAGATTCGGCTGCTCTGCCGTGGTTTCCTGCAGAACATGTATCCAGAGATCGCAGGCGTACGAAACCAAGATATATCGCTGATAATATTGCCGCCCTCCCCTCCCTCTTCGGTGATAGATAATGCCACTACTTCTGACCTTAGACTCTCCCGGCTTATCTCCATGTATGCGGCTGAGCAGGCTACGCAGGGCAAATGGACTGCAAAGACCGAACAGGAATCGCGGGAGGGATTACAGCTTTTTCTTGAGGTACTTGGGGATGTGGATGCAAGCAGGATTACCAGACAGGACATGGTAGAAGTTCTCTCCAAGCTCAGGCGGATACCGGTACGGAGAAAACAGAATCCGAGCTATAGGGAAAAGAGCATCACCGAACTGGTGAAGATGAATGTTCCGACCCCACTCTCTGCATTGACGATCCAGAAGCACATGGTGCGGATCAGCAGCCTATTCAAGTGGGCCGTTCGTTTCGAGTATATTGACAAGAACCCGGCGGAAGGATTAGCTCCCAGAAACGACAAAATGGCCCACGAGGCGAGGAGCCTTTACAGTCCTGAAGACCTGACGGCACTCTTCAGCGCCCTTGAACCATACCGGAAAAAGGATCGGCCTGACCGATGGTGGATACCGATCATCGGTCTCTATGCGGGAATGCGAATCGATGAGATATGTCAGCTGTGCACCGCCGACGTCAGACAGATGGATGGTGTCTGGTGCTTCGACATAAACCGGGACCGGGATAAGAAGCTGAAGAATAAGGCTAGTATTCGGTTGGTCCCTGTCCACCCGAAGCTCATAGACCTTGGGTTTCTGGAATACTGCTGGGAAAACCGCCATGAACGCTTATGGCCCCACCTTCAACGGGGGCCGAACGGGTACAGTCACCAGTGGGGAAAATGGTTTCAACAGCTGAACCGGCGGCATATCACGAC
>JBAYQP010000075.1:0-11575 GCA_041677125.1 Desulfuromonadales bacterium
ACGGGGCGCATCGCCCCCGAACCCGCAACGCTTTGCCACGGCCTCCGGCATCATCCACCTGATTGCCGCCGCGGTCGCCATCTGGCTGATCTGCACCATACCGTTCGGTCGCTACAGTTTCGAAAAGTGGATCGAGATCGCCGGCGTGACCCTGTGGATGAAAATCATCCTCGACTTCATCATCAGCCGTCAGGCGCATCCTTTCACCTTCAAAAAGAAAAAAAAACAAGACGAAAACCCCTGAAAAGGTTCTTGTTGCCCCCAGCGTTTTCATGGCGCGGATTCTTGTGATACCATCGGAGGCGGTCTCCCGTCCGGGGAGACCCATTTCGGCTCAGGCAAGACTGCTGCATTCCTCGGACGCCGGGAGCGGATAGATGGGCTCGATTCAGAATTTCAGAGACGCGGAACCGTTCAAACTCCTCCCCGAAGAAATCGTCAACGAGCTGCACGCCGCCGCCGTCGTCAAGAAGTATCCCGCCCATTGTCAAATTTTCCAACAGCACGATCCCCCCACCGGCTTCCTCTATGTCGTCAAGGAGGGCCTGGTCGAGATTGTCGCCCTGACCCCGGGGGGCGTCGAGATGGTGGTGGATTATCGCCAAGAGGGCACCTTCTTCGGTGGCACTCCGATTTTCACCCGCGAAACCTACACCGCCGGGGCGCGCACCGTTCAGGCGACCGAGTGCTACCTCATTCCGCAGCAACTGCTCACCAAAGCGGCCAAGCAATACCCCCATATCACCGAACATTTCACCCACGCCATCTTGTCCAGGGTCCGCAGCCTGTATTCGGAAATGGTCGACGAGCACGCGAAAAAGGCCTTGACCCAGATGGAGGCCTATCCCTTCCGGAAACGCCTCTCCGAAATCATGTCCTGTCCGGTCGAAACCTGTCCGCCCCACACCCCGGTTCGGGAGATTGCCTACAGACTGACCAAACAAGGCGTCAGCGCCATGGTCGTTAGTGACGGAACCCGGACCGCCGCGGGAATCATTACCGAACACGATCTGGTCAGCAAAGTTCTCGCCCGAGAGGCCGTGGACTGCAATGCGGCTACGGCCGCCGAGGTCATGACCCCGCATCCGTTCACCATGGCGCCGGACGCTTATATGTACGAAGCGACGACGTTTATGCTCGGGCATAAGATCAAGCATTTGCCCGTCCTCGATCGGGGTGAAATTGTCGGCCTGGTCACCCTGCAGGATCTGATGAAGTATCGCAGCCAGAAGTCGATGCTTTTGCTGGGGAGTGTCAACGAGGCCCGGACGGTGGAAGATCTCGTCGCGGCCAGAGCCAGGATGGTGCGGGTGGCCAAGGCCCTGATTGGCGAGGCCCGCTCGCATTTCGAGACGATGGAAATCCTCTCCTATATTCATCACTCCATCATGCGTCGCTGCTTTGAGATCGTTCTCGAGGAAGTCAAAAGGGAGGGAATGCATCCGCCGGATATCCGCTTTTGCCTGTTCATCATGGGCAGTGGCGGCCGCAAGGAAATGCTGCTGGGGCCCGATCAGGACAACGGTCTTATTTACGAGAATTTTCCCGATGCGAAAACCGAAGAAGTCGATGCCTTCTTCGTGCCTTTTTCCGAACGGCTGGTGAAATCTTTTGAGCGGGTAGGATATCCCCTGTGCAACGGCAAGGTCATGGTGAACAATTCCCTCTGGCGGGGGCGGCTGAAAGATTGGGAGGCGCGCATCTCCCATTGGATCAATGTTCCGGAACCGAAGAAGGTCATGTACTCCACCATCTTCCTCGATTTCATGCCCCTGCTGGGCGATCCGACACTCTGCCAGGATTTGCGCGCCATCCTCCATCGAGAAATCCGAAAAAGGCCTATTTTTCTTTTTCACCTGCTGGAAAACGACCTGAACCACAAACCACCGGTGGGTCTGCTGGGGCGCTTCATCGTGGAAAGGAGCGGAGATTTCAAAGGGCAACTCTCCCTCAAGCAGGCCGGCAGCATCTTTATCGTCGACTGTGTTCGCATGTTTCTGCTGGAAAAAGGCATTGACGCCACCACAACGATTGAGCGCCTGGATCTGCTCACCAAACTGAACGTTTTCAGTCAGGAAACGGCTGATCACCTCAAGGCCGCCTTTGAAGCCTTCGTCTTTTTAAGGCTTCGCCACGAAATCGCCCTTATCGATCAAGGACGGGAGCCCACCCACTATATCGATCCTTATTCCTTGAACAAGAACGAGCAGGATCTTCTGCAGGAGGCCTTTCGCGCCGCCGGCAAGCTGCAGGATTCCACCAGAAGGCATTTCGGCCGAGGCTTCCGGTAACTTGACAGCCTGAATCCCCTGTACTAAAAAGTAGCGGTTTCGGCTAAACGAATTTTTCTCATATTCGCTTCGGCCATGTTTTGCCTGAGAGCTAGAGGAAAAAATCAGGAGGTTCGGGATGTCTCCCCCCAAGGAAGTCCAGTTCAGTTTCTTCAGACCTGCAACGGAAAGCATGAGAAGAGAAGTCCGCACCGCGTCCACGGTTCTGCTCTTTTGGTTTTTTCTCAGCTTCGGCATTCCCGTCGCGATCTGGTTGGCCGGACTGGGCGATCCTTCCGGTCTCGGCGAATCCTTCCTGACCCGCGCCCGATTTCTTGGTTTTCCCCTGCACTACTGGCTCATCGCCCAAGGCTGCACTATCGGCTACGTTCTGCTTTGCAAGCTATACTGCCTGCTCTGTGACAGGCGCTTCCGCCACGCGAGCGGGCCTGCCGGGAGGCCGGGGGCATGAAAAATTTCCGCGTTTTCGGACTGACGCTGGTGGCGCTTCTTGGCGCTACGGGTCTGGCATTCGCCGCCGGCGAAGAAATTTACCAGATCCAACCGGGTTTCAAAAAAACCCCCGCGATGATCATGTTGGCCACTTTGGCCGTGTATCTCGGAGTCGGCTTTTTCTCCAAAGTGTCGAGCCCCTCCGGTTACTGGGTCGCCGGCCGGGGAATCGGTAAATTCGGCAATGGCGCCGCAATCGCCTCGGATTGGATGTCCGCCGCCTCTTTCATGGGCGTTGCCGGCCTGCTGTATCTCAAGGGATGGTTCGGACTTGGCTATATCATCGGCTGGACCGGCGGCTACGTCCTGCTCCTCGTCCTGCTGGCCGCCCAGATCCGCCGCTTCGGCAAATTCACCATCGCCGAATTTCTCGGCGATCGCTACGATTGCCATTCGGTACGCCTGATCGCCGCCACGGTGACGGTCATCATCGCCATTACCTACGCCACCGCTCAGTTCAAGGGAATCGGCCTGGTCTGCGGCTGGATTTTTGGTATCGACTACAACGACAGCGTCCTTTTCGCCGCCGGCGTCACCCTGACCTACATGCTGATCTCCGGTATGACCGGCGTTACCCGCAACCAGCAGATCCAGTATGTCATCCTTATTTCCGCCTTCCTCATTCCCCTGTGGATTCTCATCGAAAAAGCGGGCGGCGTCGGCATTCTGCCGCAAATCGAGTACGGCAAGATTCTGTCCGGGCTCATGGAAGGGGAGGTCTCGCCAGCCATCGGCGGCGCCCTCACACCCGAGCAACTGGCAACCGTGCGCCGAGAATTTCTCCCCTGGGGCACCGGCGGCAACATCTATCATTTCATTGCCCTGGTCTTCACGCTGATGATCGGCACCGCCGGCCTGCCGCACATCATGGTCCGCTTTTACACGGTTAAAAACGAGGACGTCGCCCGCAAATCCGTCCTGTGGGGACTTTTCTTCATCGGCCTTCTTTACTGGTCCTCCCCGGTTTATGCCGTTCTGGGAAAATTCTGGCACCCCATGGGGGGAACGGAAGTGGCCGACATCATCATCCTTTCGGCCCCCGAGCGGGCCGGCCTGGGCAGCGCCTTTCTCGGCTACCTGGCATCCGGCGCCCTGGCGGCGGGCATTTCCACGGTGGCCGGGCTGCTGGTCGCCGGCGCCTCGGCGGTGGCCCACGACTGGTATGCCACCGTATTTCGCCCCGACAGCTCGGAGGGACAACAGCTCTTTATCGGCCGGGTGTTCACCGCGGTTCTGTGCCTGATCGTCATTGTCACCGCCCTCAATCCACCGGCGCTGATCGCCCAGATCGTCGCCATGGCCTTCGCCGTCGCCGGCAATACCATTTTTCCGGCGGCGGTGCTCGCCGTATGGTATTCCCGATCAAACAAATACGGCGCCATCGCCGGCATGATCTGGGGTCTGACCATGACCCTGCTGGCGATGTCCGGCTGGATTCTCCGGGTCCCGGCGTTTCAGGCCGACGGCATTCTGCCGGCGACCTCCTCGGCACTGATCGTGGCCCCGCTGGCATTCGTCATCAATATTGTCGTCTCCAACCTCACCACCGACAAAATCACCGAGGAATCGCGCGCTAAAATGGACAATGTCCTGCGCAAACTGCACAATTTGCCCGGGCGCGTGGATACCCCCTGAGTTTGCCCTTTCTTCCAGAGGTCCGTCGATGAGCATTTGCAGTCTGCAGGAGTCCGAACCGTTCAACCAGCTCCCCGATGCCGTCTTCCAGGAAATCCGCGCCGCCGCCATCCTGAAACGGTATCCGGCGCGCACCTTCATCGTGCATCAGAACGATCGGCCCACGGGCTATCTCTACGTCATCAAGGAAGGGCTGGTGGAAATCACCCTGTTGACTCCGGGCGGGATCGACATGGTGGTCGATTACCGGCAGGAAGGCGCTTTTTTCGGCGGCACGCCGATCTTCACCGGGGAGCCCTACACCGGCGGCGCCCGCACCGTCAAGCCAACCGAATGTTATCTCATTCCCGAAGGCATCCTCAAGCGGGTGGAAAAGGATTATCCGCAGCTCCGCTCCTATTTCACCCGCATCGTTTTCTCCCGCATCCGTCGGCTCTATTCGGATATCGTCGCCGACCACACCCAGCAGTCGCTTACCCAGGTCGAAGCGTACCCGTTCAGAAAGCGTCTTTCGGAAATCATGGTGACGCCGGTGGAGACCTGCCCGCCGTCGGAACCGGTGCGCAGCGTGGCCCGCCGGCTGACCGAGAAGAAGATCGGCTGCCTGCCGATCGTCGAGGAGTCCCGGCGGCTGACCGGCATCATCACCGAAAAGGACCTCATCGCCAAAGTAGTCGCGCCGGAAAACGCCGACCCCGCCCGCCTCAGCGCCGCCGATATCATGTGCCGCGACCCTCTGTTCATGGGACCGGAAACCTACATGTACGAGGCTTTGACCTTCATGTTCAGCCACCGCATCAAACATCTGCCGGTGGTCGACCGCGGCGAACTGGTGGGGATCGTCTCCCTGCGCGACCTGATGCGCTACCGCAGCCAGAAAGCCATGCTGCTCATCGGCAACATCCACGAGGAGCGGCGCATCGCCGGCCTGGCGGCCATCCGCCGGGAAGTCGTCACCGTCGCCCGCAGTCTGCTCTCCGAAACCCGCAGCACCCCCGAGGTGATGGAGATCCTTTCCTATATCCACCACAGCATCATCCGCCGCGTATACGATCTCTGTCTGGGCGAGATGGAAGCGGATGGACAAAAAATTCCGGAAATCCGTTTCTGCTTTCTCCTCATGGGCAGCGGCGGCCGGCGGGAAATGCTGCTCGGCCCCGACCAGGACCATGGTCTCATTTACGAGGACGTTCCCGATGCGGAATTGCCGGCGCTGGAGGCGTTCTTCGCGCCCTTTTCCGAACGGCTGGCGCGGGCGCTCAACGAAGTGGGCTACGCCCTCTGCAACGGCAAGGTGATGGCCAACAATCCCGTCTGGCGCGGCCGGCTGTGCGACTGGCGGGCGCGCATCCACGACTGGGTCAACGACCCGGAACCGCAGAAGGTGCGCTATTCATCGATTTTCTTCGATTTTGTGCCGCTGGCCGGCGACCCGGGACTGGCGCATGCCCTGCGCGAAATCGTCTTTCACCAGATTCGCGAATACCAGGGATTTTTGTACCATATGATGTCCCTCGACCTGCGCTACAAGGTGCCGGTGGGGCTGCTCGGCCGCTTCCTCGTGGAAAAAGACGGCGAGCACAAAGGGCAGCTGTCGCTCAAGCAGGGGGGGACGGTTTACATCGTCGACTGCATCCGCATGTTTGCCCTGGAAAAGGAAGTGCAGGCGGTCACCACCCTGGAACGGCTGAAGAAACTGGTGCAGCTGAACGTCTTCGCCGCCGAAACCGCCGAGCATATCCGCGCCGCCTTCGAGGCGCTTTCTTTTCTGCGCCTGCGGCACGAAATCGATCTGGTCGATCAGGGCAAGGCGCCGAGTCATTATCTCGATCCGCACGCCCTGCCGCGCAACGAACAGGATCTGTTGCGCGAATCCTTCAACGCCGTGTCCAAACTGCAGGACGCCACCAAGCGCCATTTCGGCCGCACGCCTTTTTGATCCGTGATCCGTGATGCGTGATGCGTTATCCTTGCGGGGGAAGAGATAGGAGAGAGCTCACAGGCCAGCGCGCCACCTTCGGCAACTGTCTACTCAGCCACCTTGGCGCACCCCGGCAAATTTGCCCGCTCGCTTGAGCAAGGCAGCCAGGGGGGTAAAATGGGGAGTACACAGTTCGGAAGAATCCCGGCACCATTCGATGGGAGGGCGAAAATATGCGCGTGGACTTTTTGCTGGAAGAAATCTACGGCAAAAAACCGGAGGAGGTGGCCCGACTTTTTCGCCTGCGCGGTCTGAATCCGGAGCGTCCCTACCTAGCCAAGGTCTCCCCTTCCCGCATCATCGTTGAACAGGAAAGGCGCGTTTGACCAAGTTCCCGCTCCCCCCGGCAAAACCCTGCGGCCCAACCTCCGCCCTCTTGTAGTTTCCATGGGATAGTGGTATTTACTCTGGACATCTTGTCCTTATCCCCCTCACCTTTTTTGGCCATGGAACCCAGACAAAATCTGTTGCGCTGCCTGCCCGCCATCGATCGCCTGCTCAATGAGCCGGCCCTTCTCGCTGTCGCCGCCTCCTGTCCGCACACCCTCCTGGTTGCCAGCGCCCAGGAAATCGTCGAGGAGTTGCGTCAGGCCATTTTACGGCCGGCGACCGCCCTTGCCGAGGCCGATCTGGCGCCATCCGCAGTCGCGACCGGGGTCCTCAGACGGGTCGAGGAAAAAATGCTCCCCTCCCTGCGTCCGGTGCTCAACGCCACCGGCACCCTGCTGCACACCAATCTCGGCCGCGCACCGCTGAGCCGCGCCTCCCTGATGGCGACGGCGGCGGTCGCCCGCGCCTACTCCAACCTCGAATTCGATCTGGAATCGGGGGAGCGCGGCCACCGCTACAGCCATGTGGAGGCTCTGCTTTGCCGCCTGACCGGGGCGGAGGCGGCGACGGCGGTGAACAACAACGCCGGCGCCGTCCTGCTCGCCCTCGCCGCTTTGGCGCAGGGCAAGGAAGCGATCGTCTCGCGCGGCGAACTGGTGGAGATCGGCGGCGCCTTCCGAGTGCCGGAGGTGATGGCGGCCGGCGGGGTGCGTCTGTGCGAAGTGGGGACGACGAACAAAACCCACCTGCGCGATTACCAAGGAGCGATCACCGAACAGACCGGCCTGCTGATGAAGGTGCACACCAGCAACTACCGGATCGTCGGCTTCACCGCCGCTGTGCCGGCGACGGAACTGGTGGCTTTGGGTCGCGAACACGGCCTGCCGGTGCTGGAGGACCTGGGGAGCGGCATGCTGATGGACCTGAGCGAATTCGGCCTGCCGCGCGAGCCGACGGTGCGCGAAGCGGTGGCCGCCGGCATCGACGTGGTGACCTTCAGCGGCGACAAGCTGCTCGGCGGGCCGCAAGCCGGGCTCATCGTCGGCCGCCGGGAATTCGTGGAAAAAATCCGCCGCCATCCCCTCGCTCGGGCCCTGCGCAGCGACAAATTGACCCTGGCCGCTCTGGAGGCGACGCTGCGCCATTATCTCGACCACGAAGAGGCGGTGCGGGAGATCCCGGTGCTGCGCCTGCTGGCGGCGAAACCGGCCGAACTGAAGAGCCGCTGCCAGCGCCTGCGGCGCAAACTCGCCCCCCTGGTCAAGGACCGCGCCGACATCAGCATCGTCCCCGAACCCGCCGCCGTCGGCGGCGGCGCCCTGCCGACAACGGAACTCCCCGGTTACGCCCTGGCGCTCAAACCCCACGCCATCAGCGTCGATGATTTATCCGAACGCCTGCGCCACCACCGGCGGCCGGTGGTCGGACGCATTCGCGACGATCTGCTGATTCTCAATCCGCGCACAGTGTTTGCGGAGGAGGAAAAAGAGCTGCTGGCGGCGGTAGCGGCGGCGCTGAACGCATAAACGCATGGGCGTCCGGCCAGCCGAAAGTTGCTATCTGAGGCAAATGCGGAAAGGGACGCGGTGACAAGGCATATCGGAAATAAAGCCATGAGCTCGGACGCTCTGCGCCGGCTCTTGATTTGTCCTATCCCTCCTCATCTTCCATTCCGTACCGTTTCAACTTGCGCCACAGCGTCGTCTTGTTGATCCCGAGCAGGCGCGCAGCCTCCGCCTTGCGTCCGTTGCACTGCTGCAACACCCGCTGGATAAGCTCTTTTTCCGCCTCTTCGATGGCCAGGGGAGGAGCGCTTTCCCCGCCCCCTTCCGCGTTTTCTTCGCCGCCGACCAGCAGGCTGGCCGGACCGAGCCGGTCGCCCGCTTCCAGGATCATTGCCCGCTCGATGATGTTTTCCAGTTCGCGGACATTGCCGGGGTACGCATAGTTTTCCAGCCGCCGCAGACCGTCCTCGGACACGTCCGTCACCCGCGGATTGATCTGCTGGTACTTGCGGATGAAGTGCCGCACCAGCAGCGGCAGATCCTCCATCCGCTCGCGCAGCGGCGGCACCTGCAGGGTCACCACGCTCAGCCGGTAATAGAGGTCGCTGCGAAAGGCTTCCTCCCGCGCCGCCCGCACCAGATCGAGGTTGGTGGCGGCAATGATACGCACATCGACGGGAATCGGGGTGGCGCTGCCGACCCGGTAGATCATCCGGTCCTGCAGCACCCGCAAGAGTTTGACCTGGAAATTGTGATCGGTGGTGCCGATTTCGTCCAGCATCAGCGTCCCCTTGTCCGCCAGTTCGAAATTGCCGAGGCGGCGGTTGGCGGCGCCGGTAAACGCCCCTTTTTCGTGGCCGAAAAGCTCGCTCTCCAGCACCCCCTCGGCCAGGGCGCCGCAGTTCACCGGCACGAAGGCGTGCTCGGCGCGCGGGCTCCAGTCATGGACCAGCCGCGCCACCAGTTCCTTGCCGACGCCGGTTTCTCCCTGGATCAGCACGTTGCTGTCGGTGCGGGCCACCTTTTTCGCCACGGCCTGGCCGCCATCCGCGACCTCACGACCCTCATCGATGCCGACAATCCGGAATACGGCACCCGCGCCAACCAACTGGGGATCATCGGCACCACCAATGAGGGACGGCAGGATTTCATGGTGCAGCGCTTTTTGCAGGCCTTCGGCAGCAAGAACTTCAGCGGCCACACCGCCATTTGCGGGCTGTCGATGCGCGCCGGCAACGCCGCATTTCTCTCCGATTTCCAGAAGTACCCGCATCTGAAACCCGATTTCGAACACTGCGAGTTCCTCATCAACTTCGGCACCTCGCCCGGACAGGCGGGCAACCCCTTCAAGCGCCAGGCCAAGCTGCTGGCCCGCGCCCGCAGCGAAGGGAAAATGCATTACGTCACCATCACGCCGCTGCTGACCAACAGCGACAGCATCGCCGCCGGCGACCGCTCGCGCTGGCTGCCGATCCGCCCCGGCGCCGATCTCGCCCTGGCGATGGGGATGATCCGCTGGATTCTGGAGAACGACCGCTATCAGGCCGACTATCTGGCCGTCCCCGCCGCCGAGGCGATGCAGGCCGCCGGCGAGCCGAGTTTCACCAACGCCAGCCACCTGGTCGTCGTCGAGGCGGGGCATCCGCAGCACGGCCGCTTCCTCTCCCAGCCGAAAGGGGAGAACGAGAGGGAATTTTTCGTCATCGACGCCGCCGACGAAAAGCTCAAACCGGCGACGCAGGTGCGGCGCGCGAAGCTGGGAGTCGACGGGACAGTGAACTTCGAAGGCAAGCCGGTGGCGGTAAAATCCTCCTTCGTTCTGCTGAAGGAATCGGCGATGCGCCTGAGCCTGGACGAGTACGCCGGCGAGTGCGGGGTGGCGGCGGCGGAGATCGCCGCGCTGGCCGACGAGTTCACCCGCCACGGACGCCGGGCGGCCGTCGACTGCCACGGCAACACCATGCACACCACCGGCTTCTACACCACCTGGGCGATCCTCACCCTGGGCGCTTTGGTCGGCAATCTCAACTATAAAGGCGGCGCGGGCGCCGGCGGCGGTAAGTTCAAGGACCTGAAAGGGGCGAAATTCGATTTCACCGCCTACCCCGGCAAACCGAAGCAGCCGGGCATTCGCATCGACCGCACCCGCACCCCCTACGAGAAGACGAGCGAGTTCGCCCGCAACAAGGCGATGGGCGCGCCCTACCCGGCGCGCAACCAATGGTATCCCTTCACCAACGCCATCGAGACGGAATTCGTCACCGCTTCCATCAACCGCTACCCCTTCGCTCTGAAGGCGCTGATCAGCTGGAACGCCAACTTCATCTACGGCGAGTCGGGGGGGGAGAGCGCCATGGCGGAAGCGTTGAAGAACCCGCGCGAATCCATCCCGCTCTTCGTCGCCATCGATCCGTTCATCAACGAAACAAGCCGCCTCGCCGACTACATCGTCCCCGACAGCGTGCTGTACGAAACCTGGGGGCATCTGGCGCCCTGGGGCGCTTGGCTGACCAAGGCAAGCGTTCTTCGCTATCCGGTGATCGAGCCGCGCCAGGAGCGCTTCGCCAACGGCGAGCCGATTTGCATGGACAGCTTCGCCATCGAACTCGGCAAGGCCCTCGGCCTCCCCGGCTTCGGCCCCGGCGCGCTCAAAGCCAATGACGGCAGCACCTACGCGCTCAACCGGCCGGAGGATTTCTATCTGCGGGTGTTCGAAAACATCGCCCTCGACGGCAAACCGGTGCCGGAAGCGGCGGACGAGGAGATCGAACTGGCCGGCCTTGCCCCCTGGAGCGCGCGTTTGCAGCGCATCAGCCCGGAGAACTGGCGGCGCATCGCCTTCGTCATGGCGCGCGGCGGCCGTTACGAGGGAAAAGAGGCGGCCTATAAAGGGGAACATATGAACCGCCCCTTCAAGGGGATGATCAGCCTCTACAACGAAAAGGTCGGCACCAGCCGCAGCGCCCTCACCGGCGAGAACTACAGCGGGTCGCCCGCCTGGTATGCGGCGCGCTTCACCACCGGGGAGAAGTTGGAGGACCGCTATCCGCGCCGGCAGTGGCCGCTGACCGCCTTCAGCTACAAATCCAACGTCGTCTCGACGCCCAGCACCGCTTCGGCGCTGCTAAGGGATCTGCGTTACACCAGCTTTATCGACCTCAACGCCGCCACTGCGGCAAAACTCGGAATCCGCCATGGCGACCCGGTGCGGGTGGTTTCGCCGGGAGGACAGATCGAGGGACTGGCCCGATTGCGCCAGGGGCTGCAGCCCGAATCGGTGGGAATCGAGCACGGCTTCGGCCGCGACGGGGAAGGGGCGCGCACGATTACCATCGGCGCCC
>JBAYQP010000076.1:0-11222 GCA_041677125.1 Desulfuromonadales bacterium
AAGAACCATATCTTTCCACCAATCTTTCCACCAAATTCTCCACCGGCGAAAAGCGCATAAAACGAAGGGCCTAGCCGAAATCGGCTAAGCCCTTGTTTTTGTTATGGCGGAGGGGGGGAGATTCGAACTCCCGGTGCCTTGCGGCACAACAGATTTCGAGTCTGTCACCTTCGACCTCTCGGACACCCCTCCGCAGGAGTTGAGATACGGTCGTCGAATTTTTGTTATGCTTCCGGGCCGCGTTTTTTTCTGTCGCGAAGCTGGCGGAAAAAGCCGGAAAGCATGGCGCTGCTCTCCTCCGCGCAGACCCCCTCCAGGACCTGCACCCGGTGATTAAAGCGATCGTCGCGCGAGAAATCGTAGATCGAACCGACGGCGCCGGCCCGGGGATCGCGGCAGGCGTAAACCAGCCGGGGGATGCGGGCCAGAATGATGGCGCCCATGCACATGGTGCAGGGCTCCAGGGTCACATACAGCGTGCAGTCGAGAAGCCGCCAGGAGCCGAGTGCCTTCGCCGCCTGCCGGATGGCCAGCATTTCGGCGTGAGTGGTCGGATCGTTGCTGGTTTCCCGCAGGTTGTGCCCCCGGCCGACGATGGCGCCATCGTGAACGACAAGTGCGCCGATCGGCACCTCCCCCAGCCTTTCGGCGGCGGCGGCTTCCATCAACGCTTCGCGCATGTAAAGGCTGTCCGATGTGTCGGGAAGTTCCACGGGGCCTTGTAATTAGCATGAACAGGCACGAAAAAACAAGAGAAAAGTATCCGCAAAGGCCCCGATGGCTTGCCAATCAAGACATCGGGCGTCAGCTTTCGACGGCGATCGGATGGTCGGTGTGCGGTCCGTGCGAGAACTCCAGGACTTCTTCCACCCGCACGGTCATGCGCGTCTCAACCTGCGGCAGTCCGGGTTCCTCAATTTCCGGCGCATAACCGTTGAGGACTCCGACCTGTGCCGTCTTCTCCACCCGGCACAGCAGCTGATAACCGGCGCCGGTCGTCCGGTCGAGAACCACCACCGCCAGACGCGGCACTTCGGCCACATTCTCCAGCGTTTTGTGGCAGAACCATGCCTCGAAAACCAGATGCTGCGGATCGGGAACCTTCAGACCGCTGCCGGCCGCCAGGTGCGGGCGAGCCCGCTGATCGGCGGAGGCGACGTAGGCGTAGTTCACTTCTTCGATGAAACGCTTCATTTTTTCGGAAATCATGGCAGCCTCTTCTTCCCGTTCAGCAGGGACTCCAGATAGCGCTCCGCCTGCATGGCGGCCATGCAGCCGGAACCGGCGGCGGTGATGGCCTGACGAAAATGCGGGTCCTGCACATCGCCGGCGGCAAATACCCCGGGGATGCTGGTCTCGACGAAGTTGTGGGTGATGAGGTAGTTTTCCTCGTCCATCTCCAACTGGCCGCGAAACAAGGCGCTGTTCGGCAGATGGCCGATGGCGACGAAGACCCCGTCGCAGGGCAAGTCCTCCTCTATGCCGCTGGGCAGGTGCCGAAGACGCACGCCGACGACGCCCTTGACGTCCTCGAGAATGGCCGTCACCAGCGTTTCCCAGCGAAATGCGATGCGCGGATCGCCAGTGGCGCGCTGTTGCAGTATGGGAGTGGACGAAACCGGACGCCGAAACGCAGCGCCTGTCGCTGCATATTGTCCACCAGCAGCGACCCTTCGATGCCGTCGGGGAAGCCGGGGAAGTTGTCGATCACCGTCGTCGAGGTGAGCTGCCCGCCCGGTTGCCCACCGTGGATGACCAATGGACAGCAGCGGCTGCGCGCAGCGTAAATGGCGGCGGTGAGGCCGGCGGGGCCGGAGCCGAGGATAATCGTTTCGTGCACCCCTTCAACTTCCATCGGCCGCCTCCGCGAACTGTTCTTCGGCATGATAGGAGGAGCGTACCAGAGGTCCCGCCTCCACCCCGCGAAAACCCATATTCATGGCCCTTCGCCGCCAGGCGGCGAATTCTTCCGGCGGGATGTAACGCGCCACCGGGTAATGCTGTTGGCTGGGGGCCAGATACTGCCCGAGGGTCAGAAAGGAAACGTCCGCCCGGCGCAGCTCCGCAAGCATTTCGTCTATTTCGGCGGCCGTTTCGCCGAGGCCGAGCATCAGTCCGGACTTGGTCGGAATGGCCGGGGCGATTTCCCGCGCCGCTGCCAGCAGACGCAGGGAGCGCCGCCAGGAGGCGCCCTGGCGGACGGCGGAGTACAGGCGAGGTACGGTTTCGAGATTGTGCCCGAGAAGGTCGGGAGCGGCGGCGAGCACGACGGCGAGAGAGCCTTCGTCGCCGTTCAGATCGGAAATGAGCAATTCGATGCGGCACGCCGGCAAGGCCTGACGGATCGATGCGGTCACGGCGGCCAGATGGGCGGCGCCGCCGTCGCCCAGATCGTCCCGGCTGACGGTGGTGATCACGGCGTGACGCAAGCCGAGATCCGCCACCGCCTGAGCGATCTTGGCCGGCTCGTCCGGGTCGGGAGGCGCGGGCGCGCCGTGGCCAACGTTGCAGAAGCGGCAATCGCGGGTGCAGGCATTGCCCAGGACCATGAAAGTTGCCGTGCCGCGGCTCCAGCATTCCCCCTGATTCGGGCAGGCGGCGCTGCGGCAGACCGAGTGCAGTCCTTCCTGACGATGCCAACGGTCGATACGGGCGTAATTGGGGCCGGTGGGGAAGCGTACCTTGAGCCAGTCAGGCTTTTTTCGGGAAGGGGTATTCATATTCTCCAGCGTGCCGAAGGGCAAAAACCTCGGCAAAGGCGCAAACGACCTCCGCCTCGACCTGCTCCCGGGAAACGACTTTCCCCAGCAAGCGCTCCAACGAGGTCATGGCAACCCCGGGCAGGCCGCAGGGAACGATGGCGGCAAATCCGGAGGTGTCCGCGGCGACATTGAGCGCAAAGCCGTGCCAGCTCACCCAGCGGCGCACCCCGATGCCGATCGAGGCCACTTTTTCGCCCCGCACCCAAACGCCAGTCTTGCCGGCAATCCGTTCGCCTTGCAGGCCGAAGACGGCGATGGTGCGGATCAGCACCTCTTCGAGCAGACGCAGATAACGGTGCAGGTCGCGGCCAAGGGGCTCCAGATCGACAATCGGATAGCCGACCAGTTGTCCCGGATCATGATAGGTGACGTCGCCGCCGCGCCCGGCCGAAATCGTTTCGATGCCGCGCCGCGCCAGCTCTTCCCTCGGCAGAAGCAGGTTTTCCGGGCGCGAGCGCCGGCCCAGCGTGATCAGCGGCGGATGGCGAAGGAGGATGAGATAGTCTTCGCTCCCTCTTCGCCGCTGATCGAGCAGCGCCTCCTGCAAGACGACCGCCTCGCGGTAGGGGATCTGCCCCGGCCGCAGGGTGCGGAAAGAAGGGGCGCCCGCATGGTCGGACGCCCCTTTGGCAGCCGCAGCTATTCCCAGTGGATGCAGGAGACCGGACAGGAGTCTATCGCCTCCTGGATTTTTTCCTCCGGAGCGCCGGTGGGATCGTAGACCTCGGCCAAGCCATCGTCATCCATGCGGAAGACTTCCGGAGCGGTATCCACACACAGGTTGCAGCTGATGCATACGTCCTTGTCGACGTACGGTGTCCTGGCCATGAGATCTCCTTTTTAGATTTTTTCGAAGTTGGACTGGTCGGCGCCGCACAGGGGGCAGACCCAGTCGGGCGGAAGATCGCTGAAAGGCGTTCCCGGATCGACTCCGTTGGCGGGGTCCCCTTCGGCCGGGTCGTAAATGTAATCGCAAATCACGCAGCGGTACTTGTCCATTGCCATTTCCTCCTTGTGAAAACCATCGAATGAATGTCGCGCGCCAGTCCACCAAGTCTAGACGATTTTTTTCCGGCCGCAATAGCCGGAAACGGTGGTCAGATCAATTCGAGCAATGCCTTGATCGTTTTGTCGATCCCCTCGGCCGCCTCGCCGATGCGACCGGCCAACATGTAGGCGGGCGACGAAACGATTTTATTCTCGCGGTCGATGACGAATTCGTTCACCGGACACGCCTCATGGGTGGAACCCATCGCCTCGAGCGCCTTGGCGGTATCGATATCGCTGCCGATGGTGAGTTTGTGGACCAGTTGGTCCTCGCCCAGAATGCGGGCGATCAGGGCGGGAGCGATACAGACGGCGGCCAGCGGCTTTTTCGCCTTGACGATCTGCCGCACCAGCCGGGCCACCTCGGGGTGAATAGCGCAGTCGGCCCCCTTGACGGCAAAATCGCACAGGTTTTTGGCGGCGCCGAAGCCGCCGGGGAACATGAGGCCATCGATCTCGTCGACGCCGACATCCTTGATATTGCGGATTTTGCCGCGGGCGATGCGCGCCGACTCCACCAGCACGTTGCGCCTTTCGCCGGCCGCTTCTTCGCCGGTCAGATGATTGACCACGTGCATCTGGTCGATATCGGGCGCCATACAGACGGCCTCCGCCCCGGCGCGATCGAGGGCGAGCAGGGTGATCACCGCTTCATGGATTTCGCTGCCATCGTATACGCCGCAGCCGGAAAGAACCACTCCAATCTTCGCCATGCGCTTTACTCCTTTCAGCAAACCGAAAAACAAAGGGAAACGGCCGCCAACGGGCCGAGACGAAACTCATTAACAGTAGAAAACCACCGCTGAAAAGTCAAGTCGCCACCGGCCAAAAAACAGCGGGGGCGTTCGGCATGCCGAACGCCCCCGGGCGATGGGAAAATTGAAGAGAAAAGCGCTTATTTCATTCGCGCCGTCTTACCGGTGGAAAGCGGGTCCCCTTTGTAGCCCAGGCCCTTCCAGTCCATCCGGCCATTGTCGCCGTGGCATTCCAGACAGCCAAGAGCCTGCTCCTTCGGCGCCACCATGTGGTTGATGCGCCAGTACATGGCAGTCGGGGCGAAGCCGTGCTCGCCGCTGAAAGGCAAACCGCTCGCCTGCATCCCCTTCGTCGCCGCCAGAGTCCAATCGAAGGTTTTCCAGTACCCTTCCTTGCCGAACACCTGGGGGGTAATGAAATACTTGTTTTGCGCGTCGTAAATCTGCTTGCCGGTATGTACTTTGAAGGGATAAATCTTGGCCGTTTTATCGCGGATATCTCCTTCGGGATAGCTCAGCTCCGTCACCTTGGCCGGATCCATTTTGTCCCCCACAAGATAGGCCCCGGCGTTGCCGTTGTACCAGCGATAGGTGGGGACCACATTCTTGCCCCAGGTGAAATCCCCTTTTTTGCGATCGTAAGTCGGTTTGCCGTATTGGTCTTTTTCGATAACGCGGTCCTGGCCGGCGGTGGACCAGTCCCAGGATATCTTGGTGGGCACTTCCCGGGCGAAGGCCGGGATATGGCAGGTCTGGCAGGCTACGGCGGCAAAATGCCGGTTCAGCAGCGATTCCTGGTGCGGCGCTGCGGTGTGGCAGTTTTCGCAGCCGATGTGATCCTTGCCGCCGGGGGAGACGACCATCGCCCGTCCGGAAATTTTGTGGTCCTTCGTGGCGTGGCAATCCTGGCACTGGAAATCGTTGCCGTCGGGGGACATGTGCACATCGACCGCCCTGTCCGGAAATTCCATGGAGGAATCAAGGTCGCCGTGCTTGACGGCGTCGCCGCCGCCGCCGAAGAAATGGCAGGCGCCGCAGGTTACCCGACTCGGTTTTCCCACCTGCTGGGCGACGAAAAGCAGATCGACGCCTTCCGCTGGCTGGCCGGCCCCCGTCGCCTCTTTGACGTAGGTGCCGGTGGTGTCGTGGCAGACCAGGCAGTCGACCTTCGCCGGGTCATTGAAATCAAAGGAAGCGTCCTTCCAGCCGTAACCGATGTGGCAGCTGGTGCAGCGCGGCCAGTTGGCGTTCACTGAAACGCAGAAGTTGTTGATGGCGTTGCTCTTCCCCCGATCCACCGTGCCCTTGCCGTTGAGCTTCTGCTCCGCCGACCAGGTCCAGTGGGTCGTCTTCATCACTTCCGCGGCATCGTCGCCGTGGCATTCGAGGCACTTGCGGGTGGCTTCCTCTCCGCTGTTGATGACGCCGGCGATCAGTTCACGATGATCGGTCGCGGCGGCGGCTGGCAGGGCCAGCGACAAGAGGGCCAGAACGACGACAATGGTGCGAAAACGCATGGGACGACCTCCAATTCGGTTGGGGAAAGAATTTGATAAAAACATATATATATCTAAATACAATATGTCAAGGAGAAAATCCCACCTCTGGTCCGCAAGGATCTTTCCTCCCGATTGACGCCCCGCCCCTGCGCCGCATACACTCAGGGGACCAAACACCTGCTTCGGAGTCCGCCATGCGCCGTCTTTCCATCCGCCTGTTCGCCGCGCTTCTTCCCGTCGCCGGCCGGTTGTCGATGATTGCCGTCCTGTTGTTTCCGCTGACGCCCCCCGCGCCGTCGGCAGCCGCCGAACGGATCGGCATCGCCGTCCTCGGCGACAGTCTGAGCGCCGGTTACGGCCTGGCCGCCGGCGATGCCTTCACCGCCCGCCTGGAGGCCGCCCTGCGCCGCAGCGGCATCGACGCGCAGGTGATCAACGCCGGGGTTTCCGGCGACACCACCGCCGGCGGTCGGGCGCGCCTCGACTGGATGCTGCAGGACAAACCGGATCTGCTGCTCGTCGAGCTCGGCGCCAACGACGCCCTGCGCGGTCTCGATCCGGCGCAGGCCGAGGCGAACCTCGACGCCATCCTCGCTGAAGCACAGCAACGGCAAATCCCCGTCCTGCTCGCTGGCATGCGCGCGCCGCGCAATCTCGGCGCCGATTACGTCCGCCGCTTTGAGGCGATCTATCCGCGCTTGGCAAAAAAATACGCCGTCGAACTCTATCCCTTCTTTCTCGAAGGGGTGGCGGGAGTCCCGGCGCTGAACCAGGAGGACGGCCTGCATCCCAATGCCCACGGGGTGGAGGAGATCGTCCGCCGCATGCTGCCGCAGGTGCGCCGAATGGCGGCCGAGGTGGTCGCCGGCGAGCGCAAGACGCCGCAGGAACTCGACTAAGCCGCCGTTTCCCTGGCCGCGTCCCGCGTCCCAAGAACGTGAAAAAGCCCGCCGGGAAGGCGGGCTTTCGCTTACTCATCGTTAAATTTATTCAGATTCCGGAACTATTTTCCCCGGCCGCCGCTCTTGCCCGGCCGCCCCTTGCCGAAATGGGCGCCCGGCCCCGCCGGTTTGCGCCCTTTGCCGCCCGCCGGCCGCTGCCCGCCCTTGCCGCCGCCCGGCGCGTCCGCCGGCCCCCGAGGACCTTTCGGACCTCTAGCGGCCATCGCCTCCCTGGCGGGTCCTTTGCCCGCTCGCGCGGCATCCCGGTCCGTCGCAGTCTTGCTCCCCGCCGTTCTTTGCGGCAGGGCCTCGACCACGACGATCTCCCGATTGGCCACGCGTGCCTCGTCGAGGCAAACGATGGCGTCCCGGGCCTCGGCCTCGGACGCCATCTTCACGTAGGCGCAACCGACGAATTCGCCGCTTTTTACATCCTTGACCATGTGCACGTAGGACACCTTGCCGGCGACGGCAAACAGTCGGCGCAGTTCTTCCTCGGTCATCTCCAGAGGCAGGTTTTTAACGTACAGGTCTTTGCTCATGATCGGATCCTCAATGGCTGCGAAGGGAATCTGTTAAATCTGCAATCAGCCACAAATTAACACGAATCTTCATAAATAAATTCGTGGTCAAAGCGGTTTTCAGGTCAAATCGCCCGGCTCGGCCAGCAGCAGCCGGTTTTTAGGCGTGATGTCGCCGGGAATCGTCTGGGTGTGGACGCGATAGCCGGCAATACGCAAGCGCTCGGCGCGCATGACGTCCATCGCGAGGGGACCGTCGAGCCAGCCTTGCAGGCCGCCGAGATTGGCGTCCCGCAGGTCGTGGCAGCAGGGCAAAAGCGCCACCCGCGCCCTGGCGGCCACCGCGCGCTGCAGAATCCGGTCGCTGAGGCTGCCGCAGGCGTGGGCGGAAACCACCAGATCGTCGGCCGCGAGCGGCACGCCACTCAGATCGCCGGCGATAAAGTGTATCCGATTGGCCAGCCGCGGCCACTCCTCGGCAAAAATAGCAGCCAGCCGGGCGGCGCTTGCCGGCGGATGAAGATCGACCGCCACCGCCTCGCCGGAGCTGTCGTCGAGGAGCAACATCAGGTGCGCCAGCAAGCCGTGACCGCAGGCGAGATCGACCACCCGGCCCCCGCGCAGGCGCCGGCGCACCCGGCGCGCCATCTCCCAGGCCTCGAACAGTTCCTTGCGCGGCAGACAGCCGGCGCGGCAGCAGGTGCGGGCGATGCGCTCGAAAAGGGTGTCGCCGGCGAAGTGGCGGAGCATCGGCGGCGTCAGCCGGTTGCGGGAGGCGCGGTTCATTCTATTCCGGCGTTCCGATTTCCTTCACCCGCCCGACCTGCCCGTCGGCGAGGCGCACCTTGATCCCGCGCGAATGAAAAGGCGCGCTGGTCAGCAGATCCTTGACCACTCCCCAGGTGAGCGCGCCGCTGCGCTGGTCTTTTTTCAGCACAATCGCCACCGGTGTCCCGGGCTGAATTTCGCTGCGGTTTTCTCCGGCCATGGCAACACCTTCTTTGGTTAAAGTTGCAACTCCGCCCGCCCCTGGCAGAGCGCCTCCCGCTGCCGCGCCACTTCGGCGTTCTCCAGGTACTCCTCGAAGCTCATCCGGCGATCGATGACCCCTTGCGGCAGGAATTCGACAATGCGGTTGGCCACCGTCTCGATGAACTGATGGTCATGGGAGGTGAAAAGGATCACCTCGCTGAAGGCGATCAGGCCGTTGTTGAGGGCGGTGATCGATTCGAGATCGAGGTGGTTGGTCGGCTCGTCGAGCACCAGGGCGTTGGCGCCTTTGAGCATCATGCGCGCCAGCATGCAGCGCACCCGCTCGCCGCCGGAGAGGACTTTGGCTTTTTTCGTCGCCTCGTCGCCGGAGAAGAGCATGCGCCCGAGATAGCCGCGGGCGAAAGTCTCGCCGTCGCAGGGAGGGAACTGGCACAGCCATTCGATCAGGTTCAGCTCATTGGCGAAATAGCTGCTGTTCTCCTTGGGGAAGTAGGCCGAGGTGATCGTCACTCCCCAGCGATAGCTGCCGGCGTCCGGCTCCAGTTCGCCGCTGACGATCTGGAAGAGGGTTGTCTTGGCCAGGCTGTTGGCGCCGACGAAGGCGATCTTGTCCCCCTTGTTGACGAACAGGTCAAGACCGCCGAAGAGTTCGACGCCGTCGATCTTTTTGTACAGCCCCTTGATCTCCAGAATGATGTCGCCGCAGGGCCGCTCCGGCTTGAAAACGACGAAGGGGTATTTGCGCGAGGAGACCGGCAGCTCTTCGACGGTGAGTTTCTCCAGCAGCTTCTTGCGCGAGGTGGCCTGCTTCGCTTTGCTGGCATTGGAGGAGAAGCGCTGGATGAACTCCTTGAGTTCGTTCGCCTTGTCGGTGACCTTGCGGTTCTCGTCCTGCTTCTGCTTGAGGGTCAACTGGCTCGCCTGATACCAGAAATCGTAGTTGCCGACGTAAATGGTGATCTTGCCGAAATCGATGTCGGCGACATGGGTGCAGACCTGGTTGAGAAAATGGCGGTCGTGCGAAACGACGATCACGGTGTTGGGGAAGCGGAAGAGAAAATCCTCCAGCCAGGCGATCGATTTGAGATCGAGATGGTTGGTCGGCTCGTCCAGCAGCAGGATGTCGGGACTGCCGAACAGCGCCTGGGCGAGGAGCACCCGCACCTTGTCCCCGGCCTCCAGCTCCTTCATCCGCTTGTGGCGCAGCGCCTCGGGTATGCCGAGGCCTTCGAGCAGAACCGCCGCCTCGGCTTCGGCTTCGTAGCCGTCCATCTCGGCGAATTCCGCCTCCAGTTCGCCGGCGCGCAGGCCATCGGCCTCGCTGAAATCCCCTTTGGCATAGAGGGCCTCGCGCTCGTGCATCACCTTGAACAGGCGTTGGTGTCCCATGATCACGGTATCGAAGACCGTCTGCTCGTCGAAGGCGAATTGGTCCTGGCGCAGCACCGCGATGCGCTCGCCGGGGCTGACGGTGACTTCCCCTTTATCCGCTTCCGACTCGCCGGCGAGAATCTTGAGAAAGGTCGATTTCCCCGCGCCGTTGGCGCCGATCAGGCCGTAGCAGTTGCCGGGGGTGAATTTGATGTTGACGTCCTTGAAAATGACGCGCTTGCCGTAGGCAAGGGCGATATTGCTGGCGGTAATCATAGAATTGGATCCTCGCTAAAAAAAGAATGAACCGCCGAGGGTGACCCGGCGGTTCACGATTTGACTCTTATAACATTAAACCCGCGGCGGAGTAAAGCACGGCTCGCGGCGGATAGTGAGGAAGGCCGAGTCCGCGGCCCCTCGCATCGATCCGCCGACCATCAATTCCCCTGCACTACTCCGAGAGATCGCATGGCCTCGAAGATGTCCAGACGCTCTTTCAGGTCCGCGTAAAGCACCATCGTTTCGCCGCCGATCCGTTCCATGGACGCCCCTTTGGTTATACTCAGGTTAAAAACAAATCGAGTATAACGGCGACTATACTCAACTTGCAAGTCGAGCGAGTATAACTCCTGCAAATGACATCAAACCCTCTGACCGTGACGGTTCTATTCTGACATTGGGGGTCACTATCTATTCACGCAAGGCTAAATCTGGACGGGATGGCGGCTTTCGGCTGCTCGGGTAGTTATACTGACACGGTGTCGGAGCGGTCCGGGGCATTGTGCTGGGTGCTGCTCTCGATGATGTGGCAGCGTTTTGAGCTAGACAAAGAGAAGATGCGAGAAGACCTATGGCGGAACGTTTCATCGGAGAAGCAATCTCGCCGGTACCGGGCAGCGCCGATATCGCCCGAATGGCGACCGGGGAGCCTGGACTGCCATCGGCCTTTCTCTGGCGTGGCGAGACGCTTGCGGTGGCAACCGTTGTTCGGGCCTGGCGCGAAACCGGCCGTTGCACCCATGGCAGCCCCGAAATGTACGCCCGCAAGCACTGGTTCGAGATCGAGACCGACGCCGGCGCCGTCCTGAAAATCTATTTCGAGCGCCAACCGCGCCGGGGAAGCAAAGTGCATCGCTGGTGGTTGTACAGCATGAGGGACGTGGGGTGCCCGTAACCCGGTGCAGGATGCCCAAACCGGCCGGGTTTGCTCCTCTGCTACTCTGAAATAATCAATCTCCCGGAAAAAAAATTCATTTTATGGGGGTCACGAAACCTTTTAAGAAGATGACGACAAGAATAGCAGAAAGGTTGTCCTGACCCCAGTGTTCTTCCC
>JBAYQP010000077.1:0-10922 GCA_041677125.1 Desulfuromonadales bacterium
GCGCACCACCGCAAAAAGGGCAGGCTTTCGTCAGAAAGCCTGCCCTTTTTTTCACCCGTTTCCCCGCAGATTCGGTGCCACAGTTGTTCTTCCCCCCCGGCAACCTCCCTCGACGACAACCCGCTTGAACACCCTGCCCGCCGGGTGGCTGCCAGCCAAGGATGCCATCATCCGGCGCGGATCGGCGACCAACACACTTCTCAGGCGACGGCGTCCGTCGGAAGCAGGTAGCGACCGATCCAGTCGCGGGCGAACTGGTAGGCGGTGCGCCCGCAGCGCTTGCTTTTCTCTTGCGACCATGCGATCGCCTCGCGCTCGAGTTCTCGCGTCCAGGGGACCGCCACCGCACGCTTGCGCGCCTCGCGCTCGATGCACAGGCGCACGGCATCGAGGTAGCGATCCTGGGTGAAAACATGGAACGCAATCCACAGGCCGAAGCGATCGGAGAGAGACACCTTCTCCTCCATCGCCTCGCTCTGCTGCAATTCGCCTTTGACAAACTTGCCGCCGAGATGATCGCTCTCGTATTCGGGGAGAAGGTGCCGGCGATTGGACGTGACATAGATCAATACGTTCTCGGGGGCCGAGTAGACGGAGCCATCCAGAGCGCTTTTCAGCAGCTTATAGCCGAGTTCGCCGACTTCGAAGGTGAGATCGTCGCAAAGCAGGATAAAACGGTACGGCTGATCCTCGACGGCGGAGAAAATTTCCGAGAGATAGATCAGATCTTCTTTCTCCACCTGGATGATCCGCAGCCCCTCGGGGGCGAAGCGGTTGAGGAGCGCTTTCACCAGCGACGATTTGCCGGTGCCGCGCGAACCCCAGAGCAGCGCGTTGTTTGCCGGCAGGCCGTGGAGGAACTGGCGGGTGTTGTTGATCATGATCGTTTTCTGCGGCTCGACGCCGAGGAGTTCATCAAGGGTCGTGGTGTCGGTCACTTTCACCGGCTCGAGAAATCCGGAAAAGGAGTGCCGGCGCCAGTTGGCGGCGGCGCAGGTCGACCACTCGATGGGCTTGACGAATTTGGGCAGGAGCATTTCGACGGAGCTGAGCACTCTCTCCAGACGAGCGACTACTTCGGGTTTCAGGTTGATCATGCGGATGTCTTCCTTCTCTGACGGAATGCGGCCGATCGAGGCCTTAATAAAGACGACACGAGAGCCAAAAAGGGCTCTATATACCGTTTGCTCCTGCCCGTGTCAAACGCAAAGCCGGGGTCGAATACGAAAACCCGAAGCGGCAAGGGCCTGCATCTTCCGCAGGCCCTTGCCGCTTGCATGACGTGATGGAGCAAAGAAAAAGGCAATTGCGATCAGAGGGAAAATCCCAGGCGAAAGGCGCCCCAGTGGCGACCGGCAAGGAACACCGGAGCGGAGATGTCGAGCATCGTCTCGCCGGTGTCCCGCTCATAAACCTGCACCAGCACGCCTTCCTGGTTGCGCGCTGCGGTCAGCCCCACCGTATGATTGAAAAGACGCTTGGTTCTGTTCCCGAGCAGATCCTTCTCCTTGTCGCCGGTGAGCGGCTGGCAGAATTTCGCGTTGTGCGTCGGCAGATAGCCGTTGCGGTCCACCAGGACGGCGAAGTGCACCTGCTCGTTTTGCAGAAAAGCGTCCTGCAGGACCAGAATCGTCTCGTCGAGCCAGCGGTCGTAGGCGGTATGAAATTTCTGCGGGTCGGTGCCGGCAATCGGCTGATAATTCTCGTCGAAAAGCTGCTCCAAGGTGAAAATCCCGCTTGCCAACGCCCGCGCCAGAACCCCCTCCATCAACCGCGCGCCAACCTGCGCCTTCTCCTTCCCCTGCGCCTGCAGTTCTTCCACCAGCATCTCCTGCAGTCCCGCCGCCAACGCGTTGAGTTCGGCGATCGCCTCGCTGGTCTCCTGGGCGCTTGACGCCACCTGCGTCGCAACATCGCGCATTTCAACAATCGTCTCCGCCATCTGCTCGCTCGCCGTCGTCTGCTGCTGCGTCGAGAACCGGATCTCCCGGGCCGCATCGGCGGTTTGCCGCACCATGCCCATGATGGCGGCGAAGGACTCCGAAACCCGCCCCACCAGAACGCCCGCCGCATCCACCCCTTTGGTCCCTTCCTCGCTGAGCAGGATGGTGGTGTTGGTCCCTTTCTGAATCTCCCCGACCAAGCCCTTGATCTGCCCGGTGGCGTCCACCGTCCTTTCGGCCAGACGTTTGACCTCGTTGGCGACTATGGCAAAACGCTTGCCGGCCTCGCCGGCCCCGGCCGCCTCGATCGCCGCATTCAGCGCAAGCAGGTTGGTCTGATCGGAAATCTCGTCGATGATGTCGACGATCCCCCCTATCTTCTGTGAGTTCTCCCCCAGTTCGAGCATCGCCCCGGCAATCGACTGCACCTGCGCCCTGAGTCGGCCCATCCCCTCCACCGCGCTGCCCACCGCCTGCGTGCCATCGGCGCAGGCGGCGTTGGCCTGCTCCGCCTGACTTTCGACCTGGGCCGAGCTCTCCGCCACCTGCCGCGCGGTGGCGGCGATCTGCGTCGCCGTCGTCGTGACCTCCTGCACCGCCGTCGCCTGCTGCGTCGCCCCGGCGGCCTGTTGCGCCGACAACCCCATGATGCCGTCGGCGCCGGCGGTCAGCTGCCGGATCGCCTCTTTAATCCGGACGATCAGCCGGTTGCTCTTGCCAACCTCGCCTTTCAGATCCTTGACGATCACCTGCGTCATGCGGTTGAAAGCGCTCGCCAGGCGGCCGATCTCGTCGTGCGAACCGATCTCGATCGTCTCCTCCAGTTGCCCGTCGGCGATATGGTCGGCGACCACCGTCAACCGGTTCAGGGGCCGGACGAAGGTGTGCAGAATGGCATACAGGGTGAAGAAGGAGACCAGCAGGACCAGGCCCATCGATACGATCAGGACATTGCGCAGATGCGCCACCGCCGCATCCACCTGGGCCATCGACAACCCGATGCGGAAAGCCCCCCAGTGTCGGTTCTGCACATGGACCGGGGCCGCCACATCCCACACCATTTCGCCGCCGGGCAGGCGATATTGCTGCTGCAGCACCGGCTGCTGGGCGCCGCCTGCAAAACGCGCCGCCGCCAGGCCGACCGCGTCGTCGAGCATCTGCTTGGTCTGGTTTCCCACCGCCGGATCGCCGCTCAGGGGCTGGGCGTACTGGGTGTTATGGCTTGGCAGATAACCGTTGCGGTCTACCAGAATGGCGAAGAGAACGGTAGGGTCCTGGTCGACCATGGTATCCAGGGTCTTGCGGATGCGCGCATCGAGATACCGATCGTAGGCGGTCTGGTATTGCGGCACGGAACGGGCCGCCAGTGGGTCGCCGGCGATGGGCAGGTACTTGGCGTCGAAAACTTCTTCCAGGGTGAAGGCGCCTCCGAGATGCGCCTGCTCCAGGACCAGATGCACCGTTTCGGCGCCGAGAATCGCCATGGTGCGCGCCTTCACCAGCAACTGCTCCCGCAACGCCTCGCCGCGATTGCGCACCAACAGCCAGGTCGCAGCCGACAGGATCAGCGAGAGAACGAGAAACAGAGCGAGGGCGATCTTCAGCGAAATCCGGGCGGTGATCCAGTTGAACATTGTTCTTCTCCCTAAATCGGCAGCATCGTTGCACATGGCGCAGGCGATCCGCCGGACGGCTAGCCACGGAGCGGGTATTTCGCGTATCTTCATGCCCCGCCAATGAACAAACTTCGTTTTAAAAATTAGATCGATCCCTGCGGAAGCGAACTTCCCGAGGGCGCGGACGGCTTGGCCGCGTTATCGATCCTGGGCAAAATACAATGCCCAATTTCGCGACTAAAAAGATAAATTACTGATTTAACAGGAAAAAGTCAATGAACTTGTCGGCGGGTATTGTGCACTGCTTCGATTGGCGAGGGAAGCGAAAAATTCTTCCGGAAAGAAAAATAGCGTTTCTCTTGAAAAACCGCAGATGGCTTTTAGCGGTTTTCCTCCAGGTCCCTGCGCTGTCGCTCCGCCGCTTCGCGGGCCAGCCGATCGACGTCTTTGGCCTTGTCCAATGCCTTTTTCTGCTCCGATAGAAGATGATCGGAGCTGTCCGTCGGCTTTTCGGGGCTACACGCCCCCAGAGCCAGCGTGCAGAAAACGATGGAGAGCAAAAAAATCCTGAGCATGATGGTTCCTCCTGTGGGATGAACGGATGAGCGATGAAATGCGCCGGCCGCCGTAATCTATTGCCGGATCAGCATGCCGATGCCATAGCGGGTGAGCGATCGGTTGTAATCGATCAGGCTCTCTCCATAGCCGGTCCAGAACTGTCCGTAAATAAAAAGGTTCCTGGTTCCGGTCGGAATGCTGTAAGCGAGTTCAAGGGCGCCCTTCTCGGTGGCGAAGTTCCAGCGGGTCATCAGCGATGCCCGGTGCCGGTGGCGATTGGTATAAGCGAGGCGCAGTTCGCCGTAGCCGTAGTAATCGACAATATCGGGATTTTCATCGCCGCTCGGATCCTCGGGGGTTTCCTTGGCATCCTCCGAGAGGCGTCGCCAGAGCTTGATTTCGGCCTGCAACGGACCGTATTCGACGACAGGGGCGACATACACCCGGTTCCAACTGCGCGAATCCGGCTCGCGACTGCCGTTCGATTCATGCTCGATGCCGACATCCGCCCCCCAGCCCAGTCCCGCCGGCTTCGCGTAGCGAAGGCGGTAGAAAAGCTCCGGATTGTAGTTGGTTTCGCGAAAAGGGCGCGAGTCGTCCTGATCGAGAACACGCCAGAACGATTTCTGCGTATAGGCGAAAGTGAGGCCGCGCCAGATCTGCTGCATGAAGCTGAACTGGAACTTCAGTTCGGCATCATGGGAGGAACTGGCATTTTCGGGCCAGGTGAGGGGCAAGAGGTAATTTTCCCGGTAGAGGCTGAAGCCCTCCCGGATCCGGCGAAAAAACCCGTCTTCTGCAACCGGTTCGGCGCGAACGGCGGTCCCGGCGTCGAGAGAGGCCGCAGCGGCTGTTTCCGCCGGTGCGGGCAGAGGAAAACACCCCAGCAGGAGAAGGATCAGCAGCGCACGACGGCAACAAATGGCTGGCCGGCCAATGCGACGATTTTTGCCGGGGCAGGTATCCTGCGTCCGGCGAGAAAATTCGATGGCTCCGGCGCCATCTCCTATGCTAAGATGCCGATTTTCTGCCGCAAATGCCTTCTTCCACCTTACGAGCCACAAACGATGAAAAAACACTTTCATAAAGATCTCTTGGAAAATGCCCTGTTTTTTCCGCTGTGCTTTATCCTGCGACCACTGCCGCGCAAGGCTGCGCTCTGCCTGGGCAGAGGCCTCGGCAGACTGGCGGGGCGCCTCCTGGCTGGAAAACGCAAGATCGCCACGGAAAATATGCAACGCGCCTTTCCGGATCTCAGTGAGAAAGAAATCCGGCAGCGGGTAGATGCCATGTTTGTTCATCTCGGCCAGAGCGCCATGGAAATGCTGCGTCTCGATCTCCTCAGCGATGCGGAAATTCGAAAAATTTTCGTCCCGACCGGACTGGAAAACCTCCGGCAGGCGTATGCACTCAATCGCGGCGTCATTTTGTTGAGCGGCCATGTCGGGCTGTGGGAAGTCGGCACGTTACTGCCCAAGTTCGGATTTCCCGCCGATTTTGTCGCTAAAAAGATGCGCAATCCCCAAATCGATCGATATTTCACCCAACTGCGGGAGGCGGGGGGGGGAAACTGCATCGTGAGCAAAAACGGCGCCCGGGCAATCGTCCGGTCTCTTGCCAAAAACAAAGCAGTCGGGATCCTGATGGATCAGCACCGCGCCCCCAGAGAAGCGGTATCGGTCCCTTTTTTCGGCCGGCCCGCCTTTACAACGCCCATCATCGCCCGTCTTGCCATGAAACATGCGATCCCGGTCGTGCCGATCTTCAATTATCGCGTCAGCGACGACCGCTACGACATCCAAATCCACCCGATGGTTTTCCTCAAGGACGAGCCGGAGACGACAGTGGAAGAGAACACGGCCCTGCTGACCGCCATCATCGAGGAGGCCATCCGCCAGGATGAAACCCAGTGGTTCTGGGTGCACCGGCGCTGGCGCAACTAACCTCCCCCCCCGCATCCGTTTCCCTTGCCGGACCATACCTGTGGCCGTCGTCGTCCCGTCCCCGCCGGGACAGGTGATTTCACGGTTTCTTCACGACGAAACTGATGGCCATGCCGACCAGAAGAATACTCAGGGTGCCGATGACCGGAATCAGATAGGCGTGCACCAGACTCTCCCAGCCGGGGACCAGTTTCGGCAGCGACAGCCAGAGAATCAGGGCGACCCCGATGGCGACGCCGGCGATCGCAGCGGGATTGCGCGCCCGCCGGCTGATGATGCCAAGGAGGAACAATCCGGTCATCCCGCCGCCGAAGATGCCGGAAAGGGTCCACCAGGCATCGAGTGCGCCCTGGGTGAGGCGGACCAGAAGCAGGGCCAGGCCGGTCCCGAGGATGCCCCAGGCGATGGTGCCGGCGTAAAGGACCCGCATCGATTGCTTTTCGCTCGCCTGCCGATTGAAGAACCGGCGGTAATAGTCGGACATGATCAGCGTCGCCGAGGAGTTGAGGCTGGTGGACACCGTGCTCATGGCGGCCGCAAAGACCGCGGCGATCAAGAGTCCCGTCAATCCCGGCGGCAGATGCGTCGCGATGAAATGCGGAAAGACGCGGTCGCCGACGTCGGTCAACGAAAGCCCCCGCGCCGTCTCCGCCTGGCGATCAGCGAAATCCGGATTCTCCGGAGCAATCCCCTCCTGTAGCAGCTTCTGCCGAGCGACGATCCCCTTCACCTGCGCCAGATCGCCGCGCAGCGCCCCCGCCGCCGAGGTCTCGACGGCCGACGACGACGCCGTTCCGGGGCTCTCCGCCCGCCCGTCGTAAAAGACGAACAGCGTCGTGCCGATGAAGAAGAAAAGCGCACTGACCGGCACATACAGCAGCGCCCCGAGCCACAGCGCCTTTTTCGCCTCCCGGTCCGAACCGGACGAGATATAGCGCTGAATGTAGCTCTGGTCGATGCCGAAGTTCTGCAGGTTGATGGTCAGCCCGTAGAGCAGCACGACCCAGAAGGTCGCGGTCGTAATCGAGGCGCCGAAGCTGCCCAGGCTGAATTTCTGATATTCATCGGCGACGGCAAACAGTTCGCCGGCGCCGCCCGGCAATTGGAAGAGCATGACGGCCAGGCACACGAGCGCCCCGACCATCAGCACAATCGCCTGCAGCGCGTCGGCCCAGATGACGGCGACAATGCCGCCGACGAAAGCGTAAACGGTGACGCAAACACCGGTGACAAGGAGAATCGTATAGATATTCCAGCCGAAGATGACCTGCATCGGCAACGCCATCAGGTACAGCACGACGGCGATTCGGGCGATTTGCGTCAGCAGATAGAAAACGCTGGCATAAATCCGCGCCCAGACGCCGAAGCGGCGCTCCAGCAGTGCATAAGCCGAAATTTCGCCGCTGGCGCGGTAATAAGGGAGGAAATAGCGGGCGGCGAACCACGCCACCAGCGGGATGGAGAGGGAAAAAACAAAGGGATTCCAGTTCCCCGCGAAGGAGGCGCCGGGCAGCGCCAGATAACTGATGCTGCTCACGTAGGTGGCCAGGATCGACAGGCCGCAGAGCCACCCCGGCAGGGAGCGGTTGCCGGCGGTGAAGCCATCGGCCGAACGCGTCTTGCGATAGAAATAAAAACCGATGCCCATCGTGCCGGCAAAATAGAGGATCAGGACGAGCCAATCAGCCAAATAAAAGTGTTGCGTCATTGCATAATCCAGGACAGGTGTTGGCGGCGGAAGCGAGGTTGGCAATTATTTCTGGGTGGCGGTTGACGCGCTGCTGGCCTGGCCGGAAAACGTTGTAGTTGCGACGAGCGCGAGTCCGCCATGGCGGATGATTATCTATTTGCCTGCGAGTGTCAACAGTTGGCCGGAACGCAATTAATCTTCGGCAGAGTTATCTTCCGGCGGCGCCATCCGCAGCGGCGATATGTATGTCGTCCGTGCGAGAATCTCTCCTTGACTAATTCAAAATTTACTATATATTGTTTCCTACCTTTTCTTCCTTCTTTCTTCTGCAGCAAAAACCCATATCGCCGTGGCAGGCGATATGGGTTTTTGCTTACCTGCCCTGCCGTTTTACCTGCCATTCTCGACCCGCCGGAAACCGCTGACGCGCCATTGTACATTGCATAACTCATTAAAACCGAATATGATGCCTTCGTATTTCGGGACCCGCACGAGTGGGCAATCTCTTCTTTCAATTGGACAAGGAGGACAAAATGAAAAGGATTTGTTTAATCGGGTTGGTTGTCGCCATGGCAACTCTGGTCACCGCAGGAAATGCCATTTCTGCGAATAGCCTTACCAAGGGCGCCAAGGCGGTTTCCTTCAGCACCTTGTCCGATGACAACGATTTTCTGATTAAAGGAAAATACAACCTTCAACCGGATCTTTCTATTCTCGGCGGCATCGGATTTTCGGTTGGCGACGATACGAATATCGGGCTCGTCGTTGGCGCCAGAAAATATCTCCAAACGGCGGATTTCGCACCGTTTGTTGGCGCAAATATCGGTTATCTCACCAGTAACGACACCGACAACAAACACTTCTTTACGAATGTGGAAGTCGGAGTCGAGTATTTTGTTGCCAGCCAGATCAGCGTAGAGGCAGCAGTCGGATTAGCCGTGGAATACGAGAAAATCAAAGGACTTTCAAGCACTACGAATCTAACCACCGCGAAATCCGGACTCGGCTTCAATATATACTTCTAACCTGTCCCCAGATTATCCTTCGGCGGCGGGCAAATCGCTGTGACTGGCTTGTTTGCCCGCCGTATCTTCTCCCCGCCAACGCAGATCATCACAGGAGAGGTCATGAACCGCCCCATTGCCATGCTGCTGGTGGTCCTGATAATGGCCGGTCTGCTGTTCAGCATCTTCGCTTTATTCCAAGGAAAATTCGTCGAAGCCCTTTCTATCTACCCTCTGCTGATCGTCGCTTATGTCTTTTCGGCTCGGCAAAAAAAAGGGAAGTGATTGAGGCAAGAGCCATCGGGGTCAAGCTAACCTTACCGCCGTGATTCGACGTCAAGGACGAGAGCGTCACCCTCGACGCCAACCACCCGCTGGCCGGCAAGGATCTGACCTTCGATCTTGAATTGACGGAAGGCGCCCGAAACAGAATTTCCTGCCGTAAACGAGCCTTCCCAGCGTTTCCGGGAGGGCTTTTTTTCTTGCCTACACCCCGATGTCCTCGTTCCACAGCTCGGGAGCGGATTCGATGAAGGCCGTCATCATGTCGATGCAGTCTGGCTCCTGAAGGACTTCCACGGTGACTCCTCGCGAACGCAAAAGCTCTTCCTCGCCCATGAAAGTACGGTTCTCGCCGATGATCACTTTCGGGATTCCATAGAGCAGAATGGCGCCGCTGCACATGGAACAGGGGGACAAGGTGGTGTATAGGGTACACTCGCGGTAGGTCGCCGCCGTCTGCCGGCCGGCGTTTTCCAGAGCGTCCATCTCACCATGCAGCACCACGCTGTCTTTCTGGATTCGTCGGTTGTGCCCCCTGCCGATGATTCTGCCGCGGTGGACGAGGGCCGAGCCGATCGGTATGCCCCCTTCCTGTAGCCCGGCCTGGGCTTCCTCGAGTGCCGCCTGCATGAATTTGTCCATGAAAACTCCTCCTTCTGGTTCCGAATCGCGCCACAGGGTCACCACAGCGCCACAGGGGTCAGGCTAACCTTTCTGCCATTCTCTTCGCTTTCTTTTTCACGCTTTCGAGCATTCCCCGCAACCGCTCGTCTTCAGCCGCCTTGTTCTCAATTCTACGCCCGACTCTCCCGAGCGGGGCAAGGTCGCGGTTCAGCTCCTTTCCCAGTTCCGTAAGCGACAGATGCGGCAGACCTTGGATGATGGCTGAGGCAACCGCCCGCGCCTCCGTAAACGGGCGTGCTTTTCCCGGGGCGCGAAGCTCCTCGGCGGAGCAGCCGTAGCTTTGACATACCGCCTTCAAAACGTCCGCAACCGTGATCCGCAGCCTCGCCTCACCGGCTTTTCCGAAAACAGCATCGACGAAACGGTCGTCGCCAAGAAGCCGCCCTTCGCAGCTGCCGCTGTGGAACTCCCCTCTTCTTCCCTCCGATAATCCATCATGGACGAAAGACCGATAAGCTTTTCTTGCCGTTGCAAAATCCGAGGACAGCATCCCCAGCACCCAATCGGTCGTGAGCCATGGAACGGTCTCGAGACAGAGGTAGGCGCGGTGGCCGCTCCAGGGCCAGGCATCGGCGGTATCGGCAGCACCGGCGCGCACCGGGTTGAGGTGAACGTAACGGACCAGTTCCAGCAGGTAGGCATCGGCATCTATCAGCAGGGCCTTGTAGCGCCCCTGGAAGACGTGACCGGTGCGGCCCTGGGTGCGATTGATCCATTTCGTATAGCGGAGGGAGACGTTCTGCATGACGCGTGAAAGCGGCATCTCGCCCGCCTGTATCACAAGGTGGATGTGGTTTGTCATCAGACAAAAACCGTGAATCCGGCACCCGAATTTTTCAACGGCGTACTGAAGGTAGAGGTACAGCCGGTATCGGTCGCGATCATCAAAGAAGATCGGGTCGCCGGCATTGCCGCGAAGAATGACGTGGTAGAAGGCGCCGGGAAAATGAATGCGGGGTTTGCGAGCCATGGCGGGACTATATCAAAGAGAATGGCAGAAATGCAAGCCTGACCCCTTTTATTTTCTCAAGCCTGACCCCTTTTATTTTCTCGAAGTAGGTCATGGTCTCTTCGCGCCAGTTTCCCACTGCCCTGACCAGATCGCACCAGACTTCCTTTTGGCCCTTCGGGATGGTGGCTATCCACTCGTCCAGGGCGGCTTCTGCCTGGAGCCGTGTGGTGGCGTCCCAGATGCCGTAGAA
>JBAYQP010000078.1:0-10452 GCA_041677125.1 Desulfuromonadales bacterium
GGGGCCTTCCGACTCCGGCGGCGGATAGGGGTTCACCCACGGTTCCTCGTACGCCGCGTCGATGCCCTCCGGCGAGATATCGGCATCGGTGTAGCCGATGAAGTGGACGGCGATGAAATTGGAGACGTCCCAGATCTTCTCCGATTCCAGATCCTTCTTGAAGAAGGGCATGGCGGTGCCGGTAATACCGTTCATGATCTGGTAGTAGAGAATGCCGCCGATATAGCGGTTGTCGACCAGGTGCCGGCGCAGCGTGGTGAAGTTCAGCGGTTTCGGCATCAGGTATGGGGCGGCGGCGCCCTCGCCATCGCCGATGGAACCGTGACAGTTGATACAGAACATCTGGTAGACCTTCTTCCCCCGCATCAGGGCGGCGTCCGACGCCGGATAGGGGTTGGGCATTTCCCGCCAAACCCGGGGGACCTGGTCATGCAGCCAGCGGATATTCGCGTCCGGCCCCGCCAGATAGGCCTCGGTCGCCAGGGCGTTCCAGTATTCCTGCCGCTCCATGCGCGCGCTCGCCATCTGCCACCCCAGATATTGGACGAAGGCGGTCAGTTTGCGGATGTTCTCCTCGCCGAGAAACTCCCAGGAGGGCATGACCGAAATGGGGCTCGTAAAGCGGGGATTGATGAAATGGGCCAGGTGCCAGTCGTTCGGATGCCGTCCCCCCTCCTGCGAGAGATCCGGCCCCCAGCGCTCGGTCCCCATGATCGCCGGCCGCATGTTGTAATAATCTCCCGCCTCGGCGATGCGGTGCGCTCCCACCCCCCAGTCGAGGACGCGAATGAACTTTGTATGGCAGTAACTGCAGCCGTTGCTGACGAAGAGCCGGTGTCCTTCCTCTTCGATTTTCGTCATCGGCCGCCAGATATCGGACGGCTCTTCTTGCCAGTGGATCGTGGGGAGAAAAACCATGATGAATGTGGAAGCCCAGAAGACGACCAGGCTGCCGATCACCAGCATGGCGGTGGTCATCTTCATTGCGGCGCCTCCCTTTCCAGCGGCAGCGGGCTGTAGGGGACGCCTTTGCGGATGCTCATGATCAGGTTATAGAAGCCGATGAGGGATCCGCCGACGATGGAGACGCCGAAGGCGAGGCGCAGCACCATGTAAGGCCACATCATCTCCAGTGTGCGGTAGACGGTCTCGCCGTTGAGCCAGCTTCCCCCCTGGATCAGGCCGGCGATGGTGAGGACGACGAAAAACCCGGAGAGGCCGAAGAGCACCAGGCCAAACTGCAGGTTGACCAGACGGTCCGACCAGAGCAGCCGCCGGGTCACCAGGGGCAAAATGTGCCAGAGGGCGCCGATGGCGATAAAGCCGGAGAACCCGAGCACGGCAATATGGGAATGGCCGATGGTCCAGTTGTTCAGGTGGGTGACCCGCTGCACCACCGGCAGCGACTGAATGGGTCCCTGGATGCAGGTGATCAGGTACCAGATGGTGCCGGTAATCACCCAGCGGCCGGCCGGATCGCGCAACAGCCGGCCGCCGAAGCCGCGGGCGGTGAGCCACAGGTTGGCCAGGGCGACGAAAACCGGCACCACCATCGACATCGAACTGGCCACCGACATCACCTTCAGCCAGTTCGGGATCGGCGTTTGCAGCACGTGATGGCCGCCGATGTGGGTATAGAAGAAGACCAGGGTCCAGAAGCCGATCAGCGACAGGGTGTGCGAATTGAGCGGCTGACGGACGATCCGGGGGATGATGAAATACGCCGCCCCGACGGCGATGGGCGTCAGGACCAGGCCGGGCAGGGTGTGCCCCCAGAACCACAGGTAGACAGTGTCGAGCATTCCGGCCAGGGCGCCCTCGGGGGGGTGCCAGACGACGTTGCCGATGGGGTAGCTCCCCGCCGTCCAGAGGAACATGGCGACGAAATACCAGACGGAGACGTAAAGCGATTTTTCCCGGCGGCCGATGACGGTGAAGATCAGGTTCACCACCATGATCAGGACGGAGAGGATCAGGCTGATATCGAAAATCCACGGGTATTCGGTATATTCGCGCCCTTGCGAATGGCCGGAGCCGAAGGCGAAGGGACCGCTGGCGATGGTCAGGTTCCAGAAGAAGAAGGTCGCCCAGGCCAGGGGTTCGGACCACAGGCGGGTGCGCAGCAGCGCCGGCACGTAATAGAGTCCGGCGCCGATCAGGGTGGTGGTGGCGAAACCGAAGATGACCGTGTTGGTGTGCACCGGCCGCACGCGGCTGACCGACAGGAAGGGAATGTTGGTGAAGAATTCCGGCGAGACGAAATGGATCGCGGAGAACAGCCCGTAGATCGTCCCGACGACGAACCAGAAGGATCCGGCGACCATAAAGGCAAGGGCGGCGCTGTTCGGTTTGCGGAAATAGTTCAACATAATTTATCTTTTTGTTCCTGTCGGGGCGCCCCCGTGGGCGCCCTGTTCTTTTCCGAGATATTGCCGGGGCAGGCACAAGGCCCGTCCCGACAAAATCCTGTTATCGGTGACAGGTAAAGCAGTCCACCGTCGCCTTATATTCCCGGTGGCAGCTGATGCAGAAGCCCATGGTGAGCGGCTGCGCCAGTTCGATGCGGTCCATCAGCGAGACGTTTCCGTGGCAGCGGCTGCAATCGATGCTGCGGTTGAGGTGCAGCGCGTGGTTGAAATAGACAAAATCGGGCGTCTCGTAGACCTTTTCCCAGAGAATCGGTTCGCCACGAAAATAATGCTCGCGCACTTTCTGGATCTGCGGGTGGGTGATGATGACCCGCGCATGGCAGAGCATGCAGGTCTCCATCGCCGGAATCCCCGCATTGGCCGTGTGCATAACCTGGTCGTGGCACAGCACGCAGCTGATCTTTTTCACGTCGACATGCACCCGATGACTGAAGGCGACCGGCTGCTCCGGACCGATCCGCTGCGGGAAATACCAGCGGTAGCCCCAGAGGATCAGCAGCAACAGGAGGGCAATGGCCATGGCGGCGCTCGCCGATTTCCAGCCGAAGCCGACGCCGACGCTGCCTCCGGGTTGTCTCATTCGTCCCCTCCCGAGACTTGCAGCGGCCAGCGCCGATAGGCCCAGCCAAGGCTGAGAACGGCCAGGCCGAGGAAAGCAGCGGTGATGCTCACCTCGATCAGGCCGAAGCGCGGGCCGGGCATGAAGGTCGGCATGACCAGCCACCAGCGTTCCGTCCACATGCCGAGCAGCAGCAGCGAAGCCAGCGAACCGAGATAAAGCCGGCTGCGCTTGGCCCGGATCGTCAGCAGCAGCACCAGCGGCCCCAGGAAGACCAGCCCGACCAGCACCCAGCTGACCCACTTCCAGGGATAATTCATGCGCGGCAGCAGGAAGAGGACCTCGTGCGGCAGGTTTTCGTACCAGATCGGCATCAACTGGGCGTAGAACATGTAGGTGGTCAGGATGCTGAAGGCGAAGACCAGCTTGCCGAGGTCGTGCCGCCGCTGCGGATCGGTCTCCGGCCGCAGGCAGGCCATCAGCGCCCAGCAGGCGACGGCGATATAGAGTCCGGAGATGAAAAAGTAGCCGCCGGCCAGGGAGCTGTACCAATGCGGATCGAGGGCCATCACCAGATCGAAGCCGAGAAAGCTCCAGACCACGCAGTAGACGAAGACCAGCCAGCCGGCCAGCCTGTGGCCTTCCCCCCGGCGGCGACGAACGGTGTAGCAGAGGGCAAACCACCAGAAAAAAAGCAGGGCGATCAGGTTGCGGCCGAAGAGAACCGACGTGTCGAGCCAGACGCCCTGATGAAACGTCTTGCCGTACCACGGCGCCCAGGCGCTGCTGCCGACCCAGAGCGCCAGCAGCGCCAGCAGCGACGGAACGGCGAAGCCCATCCCCATCAGGGTGAAACGCTCCAGGGCGCCCGGCCAGCGGCCATTGGAGGCGAGGACGATGGCCGACCAGGTCACCAGCCCGCCGGCCAGCGAGGTGAAGAACAGGAAATTGACCAGAAAGGCGCGCCAGGCGCGGTCCGCCTCGTGGCCGCCGAGAAACAGCAGCCAGACCACCAGCCCGCCGGCAAACAGCAGCCCGGCCAGCAGCGGAAACACGATGCGATCGTTTTCTTTCCGCCTAACGATGGACATGCACCTCCTCTGGCTCCTGCGCCGCCATCGCCTTGCGCACGATGTCCAGCTCCTCCGGCTGGCATTCGATAAGCAGGCCGAACTTGTCGCGGCTGAACCGGGGATCGTACGCCTTGTGCGGCCGCCGGCGCAGCATCCGCGCGTGGACGATCAGGCCGGCGATGTTGAAGATGCTGCCGAAGAGCACCGTCATCTCGAAGCCGATGATGCAGAACGGGATCAGCGCCACCGGATGCTTGCCGCCGACGATCAGGGAATTCACCAGGGAGGCGCCGATCGCCAGGGCGAAGCCGCCGATCAGGCCGCTCAGCGCGCCGATCAGGGTCCAGAAGCGCACCGGGCTTTTTCTGTGGCCGAGGATGCGGTGGATCTGTTCGATTTTTACCGGGGTGAAGACTTCGATACGGCGGAATCCCTGCTCGCACAGGGTCCGCGCCGCCCGCACCAGCCTTTCCGCCTCGCCGAAGACCGCCAGAACCGAAGTCGCGGCCGACTCCTGGGCCGGCGTGGCGGTCCATTTGCAGGATTCGACCTCGACGCCGGCCTCCTCGGCCCGCTGGCTCTTGAGATCGGTCATCGGGATCGTCGGCAGCAGCTTGACGAAGATGAGAAAGAAGGAAAAGAAAAAGGCCGCCGCGCCGAGGGTGATGCTCACCTCCACCCAGGTGGGGAGATAGTCCCCCCAGTTGTGCGGCATGAAGTCGTGGGCCAGGGAGGCTGGGACGATATGCACGCGCTCCAGCCACATGCCGATATTGATGGCGATGGAAACCGCGAACAGCCACGCGATGTTGCGCCGGGCCTTGCGCCAGAGGAAGGTCAGCGGGATGAAGACGTTGAACAGAAACAGCGACCAGTAGATATAGGTGGTCAACCGGTCCCAGGCGCCGCCTCGCCAGAGAGCGAACTGCCACTCGAAGACATTGCCCGAGTACCAGGCGATGAACGGCTCGACGACATAGGTGTAGCCGACGATGGCGGTGGTCATCAGAATGGTCTGCGCCAGCTTCTCGAAATGATCGACGGTCACCAGGCGATCGAGTTTGAGCAGATAGCGCATGGGGATCATCAGGGTGAGGACCATCGCCAGCCCGGAATGGATGGCGCCGGCGACGAAATAGGGGGCGAAGATGGTGGTGTGCCATCCCGGCAGCAGACTTACGGCGAAGTCCCAGGAAACGATGGAATGCACGGAGATGACCAGCGGCGTCGCCAGGGCGGCGAAGAAAAGATAGCTGCGGTCGTAATGCCGCCACTGGCCGCCCGCACCCGACCAGCCGAGGGCGATAGCGCCGTACAGGCGGGTGCGCCAGTGCGCTGGCCCGTTTTCCAGCAGGGCGCGGTCGCGGGCGGCGGCCAGATCGGGGATCAGGCCAACGATGAAGAAGATCAGGCTGACGGTGAAATAGGTGGATACCGCCAGCACGTCCCAGAGCAGCGGGCTGAGGAAATTGGGCCAGAGCTGCCGCTGCGAGGGGTAGGGGAGGATGTAGTAGAAGACCCACACCCGGCCGAGATGGATCAGCGGAAACAGCCCGGCGGTCATAATGGCGAAGATGGTCATCGCCTCGGCCGAGCGGGAGACGGCGTCGCGCCATTTGGCCCGCACCAGGTGCAGGATGGCGCTGATCAGGGTGCCGCTGTGGGCGATCCCGACCCAGAAAATGAAATTGGCGATATAGACTCCCCAGCCGACCGGATGGTTGATCCCGGTCACCCCCATGCCGGTGCGCATCTGGTAGAACCAGACCAGACCGAACCAGGCGACCAGGGTCAGGAGAAAACCGAGGGCGAGGAAATAGACCGGGGCCGGCGGCGAAAGCGCCCGCAAGGTGTCGTCGTTGATGTCGCCGTAGGTCAGTTTCGCCATTGGTTGCCGCTTCGATCGTCCATGACGATCTTCTTCAGGTAGGCCACCGCCGGTTTGGTGTTGAGTTCATGCAGCACCTGATAGCGGCGCGGGTGTTCGGTGAAAATCTTATAGACCTCCGATTCCCGGTCGAGCAGGTCGCCGAAGGCGAACACCCCGGCCGGGCAGGTTTGCACGCAGGCCGGAACCACCTCGCCGTCGCGCAGCGGCCGGTCTTCCAGGCGCGCCTGGTATTCGGCGCTGCGGATGCGCTGCACGCAAAAGGTGCATTTCTCCATGACCCCGCGGCTGCGCACCGTCACCTCCGGATTGAGCTGCAGCTCCAGCGGTTTTCTCCACTCGATGTTGAACCAGTTGAAGCGGCGCACCTTGTACGGGCAGTTGTTGGAGCAGTAGCGGGTGCCGATGCAGCGGTTGTAAATCTGCGCGTTCAATCCCTCCTCGTTGTGCACGGCGGCGAAAACCGGGCAGACCGGTTCGCAGGGGGCGGCGTCGCAGTGCTGGCAGGGCAGGGGGAGCCAGCCGATTTTCTGCGGATTTTCGGCCAGCCGGTACGGCGGCACGCGCAGCCAGGCCATCTCCCTGCCGCGCTCGACGAAGGCGCGCCCCAGCACCGGAATATTGTTTTCGGCATAGCAGGCGACGGAGCAGGCGTGACAGCCGATGCACTTGTGCAGGTCGATGGCCATCGCCCAGCGGTGGTTCTTGTGCGCATGCGGGGCGTAGAGGTGGTGATAGCCTGCCGGCAGGGGCAGGGTGAGGTTTTCCGCCACCGGTTTCTGGCGCATTGCGGAGAGATTGACCGTCTCCAGCAGAAGCCGTTCATTCTGTTCGCGGGTCGCCGATACATAGACCGGCGGATGGCGTTCGCCGACGGGTTTCAGGGTGACCCGGGGAAAGAAGCCTTCCGACCGCTCGCCGCCGAGCAGGAGAAAGGGGTTGACGCCGAAACCGCGGGCGACGCTGAGCAGGGGGGCGGTATGCCCCTGGCCGATGAGCAGCGCCACCGTGTCCTCCGTTACCTCCTCGGTGATGCGCACCGGCGCCGCTACCGATCCCTCGGTGGTGGCGACCTCCAGCAGGTCTCCCGCAGAGAGTGCGAACGCTGCCGCCTTTCTCGGATGAATATCGAGCCAGCTGCCCCAGACAATGGTGCTCACCGGATGCGGCATCTCCTGCAGCCAGGCGCGATTGGCCAGGTGGCCGTCGAAAAAGTAGATCGACGGCCAGAGCCACAGCTCCGCCCGGTCCGGCTCCTGGGGGGGATCGACCACCGGGGAGAAGCGCAGATCGTCGGCCGTGCGTAGCGCCACTTTTTCCCCCGGCGGGTCCAGCCATAGTCCGCCTGTTTGCAGCGCGAGGCGCCAGAAGCCGGGGAAGTCCCCTGCGGGTCCGGTCTGGTGGTGAAGAGAGAACCAGCGTTGCTGCAGCCATTCGAAAAATTGGGCGGGCGCCGGAACTTCTCCGCTGCGGGACAGCGGGCGTCCGGCGGCGGTGGCCAGGGCGATGAAAATATCCCCTGCTCCCCGGGTGTCGTAGAGACGGGCCATCGTCGGTTGCAAAAGGCTGTGCACGCCGCTGTACGGTTCGTAATCTCCCCACGCTTCGAGGGGAGAATCGACCGGCAGCACCCAGTCGGCGATCTCGGCGGTTTCGAAGGGCATGGCGGAGAGATAGACGACAGTGCCCGCGCGGCGCAAATCCTTCAGCAACCAGGGGCGGGTGAAGACAAGGTTCGACTGATGCAGAATCAGGACGTCGTCGTCGGTCAGACTGCTCGCCAACCGCCGCAGTTCTTCATCGCCGGCGGCCTGGCTCAGGGCATGCACCCGGTTGAAATCGACGATCTCCCCTAGGCCATCGACGGCGGCATTGAGCAGGGCGGCGGCCACGGCCGTGTCGAAAGCGGCCGGACCCTCGGCGGCCATCGGACCGGCCAGGGCCACGCTCTTCTTCGCCGTGGAGAATTCACCGGCGAGACGCTCGATCTGCTCCGGACTGAGGCCGGAGCGGGCAGCGGCCTTCCGGCCTTCCAGGCCTTCGGCAATCCGCCGCAGGGTGTCGACCGGTCCCCTGGCTGTGCCCTTCTCCAGCATCGTCTGCAGAATCGCCAGCGCCACCCAGCGCTCCTTTCCGGGGGGCGTCTGGAAAAAATCGTCGGCGTTGGCGGCGGTCATCGATTGGCGCGGACCGACATAAGCCAACTTCCCCATCGCGCCGTCGCGGTAGGCATGCATGTCGGCGAACTGGGCGGCGTAGCCGACGGGGGAGACCCAGGTTTCGAGAAAATCGGCGGCGAAGCTGAGGATATAGTCGCACTTTTCCAGGCGGTATTCGGGAATGGCGGCGCGGCCGAAAAGCCGCTCATGCGCCCGGCGCAGCGGCTCGTAGTTGTAGGCCTCGTAAAACAGGAGCCGGTCGGAACCGAAGACGCGGACGAAAGAATCCATCACCTCGGCCAGCGCGCCGGTTTGCAGATCGGAAATGATCGCCACCCGGCCTTTGCTCCCCTTCAGTTTGCCGGCAATTGTTTCAACGGCCGCTTCCCAGGTGGCGGGGAACAGGCTGTCGTTCACCCGCTGCCGAACGCCCTGCAGCCGGTCGGGATCGTACAGCCCTTGCAGCGCCGACTGGCCGCGGGCGCACAGGCGGCCGACATTGACCGGATGCAGCGGGTTGCCTTCGGCTTTCGTCACCCGCCCGTCCCGGTGCCACAGGTGCATGCCGCAGCCGGCCGGACACTCGCGGCAGGTGGTGGCGAAAAAAGTCCACTCGCCGGGGCGGACGTTGTCCGGCGGCGCCACCCAGGGGATCAGTTTGTTCACCAGTTGCCGGCCGGGCTCGACAGCGACGGCGGCGCCGCTGCCGCCGGTCAGAAACAAGAAGCTTCTGCGGGAGATGTCTTTCATTCACCGATACCGAAAGGAAAAAAGAATTATATGGCGAAGAATTATGTGGTGATTTTCATTTATTGCTAGCAGGTGCCCTGTGCATGTCAAGACGGGCGGAAACTTTCCGAGTGCGGTTGACAAGGCGATGCGCACCAATAAAGTTAGGTGAAAATCTCTTTGTTTTCGATGTGCTTCCGGAAAGAAAGGGGGTCCCGTGTGGATGAGTTCTACGTGAGAGAAGTGGTGGTGATTACCGGCGCTTCCGCCGGGGTCGGCCGGGCGACGGCGCGCGCTTTCGCCCGGCGCGGCGCCCGCATCGGATTAATCGCCCGCGGCAAGGACGGGCTCGACGCCACGGTGAAAGAAGTGGAGGAGCTCGGCGGCGAAGCGCTGGCCTTCGCGGTCGATGTGGCCGATGCCAACCAGATCGAAGCGACCGCTTCGGCGGTGGAGAAGGCGTTCGGTCCCATCGATATCTGGATTAACGACGCCATGACCTCGGTCTTCTCCCCCTTCAAGGACATGACCCCGGAGGAATTCCGGCGGGTCACCGAGGTGAACTATCTCGGCTATGTCCACGGCACAATGGCGGCGATGAGAAGAATGCTGCCGCGCGACCACGGGACCATCGTGCAGGTCGGCTCGGCCCTGGCGGAGCGCAGCATCCCCCTGCAATCGGCCTATTGCGGTTCAAAGGCGGCGATCCGCGGCTTCACCGATTCGGTGCGCTGCGAACTGCTGCACGACAAAAGCCGGGTGCATATCACCATGGTGCAGATGCCGGCCCTCAACACGCCGCAGTTCGGCTGGGTCAAGTCGCGCCTGCCGCGCAAGGCGCAACCGATCCCCCCCATTTTTCAACCGGAGATCGCCGCCGAGGCCATCGTCTGGGCGGCGCACCAGCGCAAGCGCGAGGTTTTTGTCGCCGGCAGCACGGTGCGGGCGATCTGGGGAAACCGGGTGATGGCCAAACTGCTCGATCTCTACCTGGCGAAAAAAGGGTATCGGGAGCAGATGACCGATCAACCCGAAGATCCGAACCGGCCGCACGTTTTGTGGTCGCCGTTGCCCGGCGATCGCGGGGCGCATGGCACTTTCGATCAGCGGGCGAAGGGGAAGAGCTATCAATGGCTGGCGAACAAGCATAAGGGATGGTTCGGCGCCGGGGCGCTGGCGGTGGGCGCGGCGGCCGGAGCGGCGACGTTTGCGCTGCGCCGGCGGTGATTTGTTCCGAAAAACCGCAGGCGGGTCGTGAACCGTAAGGGCCGTGTTCGGTGATCCGTAAAACCATTTCACATACATTTTTCCGAAGGAACCAGCACCGCCGCTGTGCGAAGAGAAGGCCGGGCAGACAGTGTGCGAACCACCAAGGATGGTAAAGGGGAACGGCCCGCCCGGAGCGCGCCGGATCCGGCTACCGCAGTCCTGCGAAAAGGAACGGAAACGACCGCCCAAGACAATGCCAAGCGCAGCGAAAGGCCCTCTTTTTGCCTACTTTTTCTGGACCCTCAGAAAAAGTATGGGCGGGGTGCGGGGCGCAGCGCCCGCGGTCTTCAGCCAGGTGCAGGGGCGCAGCCCCGCGGTCTTGATCATTTACATACATTTTTCCGAA
>JBAYQP010000079.1:0-10169 GCA_041677125.1 Desulfuromonadales bacterium
GAGCAAGCGCCATCGCAGGAACAAGCGCCATCGCAGGAACAAGCGCCATCGCAGGAGCAAGCGCCATCGCAGGAACAAGCGCTGCCGCAGGAACAAGCGCCATCGCAGGAGCAAGCGCCATCGCAGGAACAAGCGCCATCGCAGGAGCAAGCGCGCTGACTGGGTCACAGGCCAAAAAGCAAAGGACCCGCACAACGGCGGGTCCTTTGCTTTTTGCATGACTGAATTTTGAACGCTTACAGAGCTTTTTTGAGCAGCCCTTCCAATTGATTCTTCGGCACGGCGCCGACAACCTGATCGACCACCTTGCCGTCCTTGAACAAAATCAGCGTTGGAATGCCGCGCACTCCGTACTGGCCTGGCGTAGCGGGGTTTTCGTCGACATTCAGTTTGCCGATTTTGACTTTGCCGTCGTAGTCTTCGGCCAGGGTATCGATGACGGGACTGATCGCCTTGCAGGGAGCGCACCAGGAAGCCCAAAAATCAACCAGGACAGGGGTAGAGGACTTCAGCACATCCTGATCGAAGGTGTCGTCCGAAAGCTGTACAACCTTATCACTCGCCATAACTATTCTCCTTAAATCCGTCACGGAAACTTTCGACAATCATAAAGCACGCGCCAAAAAAATCAAGAGGTTATTCCCTTTGCCGGGACCTTCTTCTTGACAGCCATGGAACCGGAGCCCTATATTTGCGCTTACCTTTTCCCCAGGATCAGATGCCATGCTGTCCGAAAAGATATCCCGCGCCGGACGGGACAACAGTGCCATGGTCGAGGGTTTCCTCGGCCAGTCGGAACTTCTGAGCGAATTTATTGGTCAGGTGATGGAGACCTTTCATCAGCAGGGGCGTCTGCTGCTTCTCGGCAGCGGCTCTCTCGGCGCCGTCGCCAATCTGGTGGCCAATCAGTTCCTGCACCGTCTCTCTATCGAGAGGCCGCCCCTGCCGGTTTTTTCCCTTGGCCAGGACATCACTCTGGCGACGGCTCTGGCTCGCGACGGGCAGGAACAACAATTTTTTTCCCGGCAACTGGGGGTAATGGCCACCGCCGATGACATTGTTTTCGCCTTTGCCGATTTCCACCGCGACGAAGCATTGGAGGAAGGGCTGAAAGCCGCGCGGCAGATCGGCTGCGTCACCGCCGTACTGCGTCCGGGGCCTGAAGAGACGATGGGGGAAAACGTCGATTTCACTTTTCGCCTCAAGACCGATTCGCCACCGCGGGCGGTAGAGGGCGCCCTTTTCTTCGGCCATCTGCTCTGCGAACTGGTGGAAAAGGAACTTTTCGGGATTTGAACCCTTCCGCCCCATTGCCGCAATTCCCCGTGTTTTTTCGCCTGCAGAAGCGTCTTTGCGTGGTCGTCGGCAGCGGCCATGTCGGCCGCCGCAAAGCGCTGGCCCTTGGCGACGCCGGCGCCCGGGTGCGCATCATCGGTCCGGAAGCAGGGCGGCCGGCGACCGGCGACTGCGAAATCATCGAACGTCCCTATCGGGCCGGGGATCTGGCGGGGGCGTTTCTCGCTTTTGCCGCGACCGACGACCGGCGGGTCAATGCTGCGGTGGCCGCCGAAGCAAAAGCCGCCGGCATCCCGGTGAATGTGGCCGATGCGCCCGAAGACAGCGATTTTTTTCTGCCGGCGCAATTGCACCGGGGCGATTTGAGCCTTGCCGTCTCCACCGGCGGCCGCAGCCCCGCCTTTGCCGCAGCCGTGCGCGACCGGCTCGCCGGCGTCATTGGCCCCGAATGGGAGCTGGCGTTGGCGATCGCCGCTGCTCTGCGGCAAAAGAAATTGACACTGCAACCAGAAACTGAATATAATTCGGCGGTTTTGCTCCGCCTCCTGGAGGGCAATCTTCCTGCTCTGCTTGCTTCTGGCGAAACGGCCGACGTCGATCGGTTGCTGGCGAATCTGGCCGGAGAGGGGTGCTCTCTCGCCAATCTCGGAATCTGCCTGTCGAAAGGGGAGACATGATCGACATCCTGCTTTTCAAAGTCACCCTTCTCGTCTACCTTGTCGCCACCGCCCTGTATCTCGTCGACGTCATCACCCGCCGCGACAGGGCCGGAAAGTTTGCCCGCTGGCTGCTCTGGGGCGGCTTTGCCTTGCACTGCGTCGGCTTAACGGTCCGTTACATACAGGCCGGGCACCCGCCGGTCACCAACCTGCACGAAGCGCTTTCATTTTTCGCCCTTTCCATCGTTGGCATCTTTCTGCTGTTCGATCTGCGTTATCGTCTCGCCGTTCTCGGCGCCTTCGTCTGCCCCCTGGCGCTGGCGCTGATGCTTCTCGGCAGCGCGGTTCCCAAATCGACCCAGCAGATCGGTCCCGCACTGCAGAGCTGGTGGTTTCCGGTGCATGTCGGCCTGGCCTTCCTCGGCGACGCCGTTTTCGCCGTCGCCTTCATCGCCGGCATCATGTATCTGTTGCAGGAACGCATGCTGAAGAGCAAGAAATTTTCCGCCCTTTATTTCCGTCTTCCGTCCCTTGAAACCCTCGACAGCATCAATTACAAGTGCCTGACCTTCGGCTTTCCCTTGATGACCATGGGGATTATCTCCGGAGCGGTCTGGGCCAACTCGGCCTGGGGCGGCTACTGGCGCTGGGATCCGAAGGAAACCTGGGCGTTGATCACCTGGTTTCTTTATGCGGCTTTGCTGCACGGTCGGCTCAATGTCGGCTGGCGCGGCCGGCGGGCGGCCATTTTCGCCATCGTCGGTTTTCTCTGTCTGCTGTTTACCTTTTTCGGCGTCAATCTGCTGCTTTCCGGCGAACACAGCTTCAAATCCCTGCAAGGCCGATAACCGCTGTACGGATTGGAATCCATGAATATTATCGTCGTCGGGTTAAGCCATAAAACCGCCCCGGTGGAAATTCGTGAAAAGGTTGCATTTTCTCCCACGGCCATGGAGCGGCCGCTGAAGGAAATGGCCGGTCTGCCGGGAGTTGTGGAGGCCATGATCGTCTCCACCTGCAACCGGGTCGAGATCTATGCCACCACCAGGCAGGCGGATGTCTGCAAGCAGCGGTTGCGGCATTTTCTCGCCGATTATCACCAGATTGCCGTCGAAGCCCTGACGCCCCACCTGTACGATCTGGAGGGAGAGGATGCGATCCGCCACGTTTTTCGGGTCGCCGCCAGTCTCGACTCGATGGTTATCGGCGAACCGCAGATTCTCGGGCAGATAAAAACCGCCTACGGTTACGCCAGCGAGTTCAAGACCGTCGGCTTGATCCTCAACCGCTTCCTGCACAAAGCCTTCTCGGTAGCCAAGCGGGTGCGCACCGAAACGGAAATCGCCAGCAACGCCGTTTCCGTCTCTTTCGCCGCCGTCGAACTGGCGCGAAAAATCTTCGGCTCCCTCGACGGCAAAAACGTCATGCTCATCGGCGCCGGGGAAATGTGCGAGCTCGCCGCCCGGCACTTTCTCAACAACGGCGCCGCCTCGGTGGTGGTGACCAACCGCACCTTCGAACGGGCGGTGAAGTTGGCCGAGGAGTTCAAGGGACGCGCCATTCCCTTCGACGATTTCCCCTTCCACCTGCATCAAATCGACATCGTCCTGACCTCCACCGGGGCGCCGACGTTCATTCTCGGGCCGAAGCAGGTGGAAGAGGTTATTCGCCAGCGCAAAAACAAGCCGATGTTTTTCATCGACATCGCCGTCCCCCGGGACATCGACCCCAAGGTCAATGATCTGGCCAACGTTTACCTCTACGATGTCGACGACCTGCAGGGCGTCGTGCAGGCCAATCTCAAAGAGCGGCACAAAGAGGCAAAAAAGGCCGAAGCCATTGTCGATCAGGAAATCGGCCAGTTTCACCGCTGGCTGGGGAGCCTGGAAGTGGTGCCGACCATCGTTTCGTTGCGCAACCGCCTGGAGGAGATCCGCCGCGGCGAGTTGGACAAGACCCTCGGCAATCTGAAGGGATTGCAAGAGAAGGAGCGGCGCGCCGTCGAGGCGATGAGCGCCGCCATCATCAACAAGGTGCTGCACCAACCGATCATTCTGCTCAAACAGGCGCAGAACGAGGCTGCCGGCGATATCTACGTCGACGCCGTGCGCGCCCTGTTCGCCCTGGAGCCGCCCCGTCCGGAGGGGGACATCCAGAATCTTGACGAGAGCAACGATTAAATAAAGGGAGACGTATTTCATGGCCAAGAAGACCATTCGTATCGGCACCCGCGCCAGCCAGCTCGCCCTCTGGCAGGCGAACTGGGTTAAATCCGAACTGGAAAAACGTTATCCGGGGCTGGAAGTCGTCCTGAACAAAATCAAGACCATCGGCGACAAGATTCTCGACGTGCCGCTGGCGATGGTGGGCGGCAAGGGATTGTTCGTCAAGGAGATCGAAGAAGCGATGCTGCGCGGCGAGATCGACATCGCCGTTCATTCGATGAAGGATGTCCCGACGGTGTTTCCCCCCGAGTTGGGGCTGCGCTGCATCACCGAGCGCGAAGACCCCCGCGATGTTATTATTCTCAAGCCCGGCTTTGCCAGTTTCCGCGACCTGCCGCAGGGCGCTCGCATCGGCACCTCCAGCCTGCGCCGCAAGGCGCAACTGCTGCATCTGCGTCCCGATTTTCAGATGCTCGATATCCGCGGCAATGTCGAAACCCGTCTCCGCAAGCTGACCGAGGAGGATCTGGACGGGGTGGTGCTGGCCGCCGCCGGCATGAAGCGTCTCGGCTTCGCCGGACGAATTTCCCAATTCCTGGAAACGGACATTTCTCTGCCGGCCATCGGCCAGGGTGCGCTGGGCTTGGAAAGCCGCCTTGACGACAGCGAGACGAACGCGATGATCGACTTTTTCAATCACGCGCCGACGGCTTACGCGGTGCGCGCCGAGCGCGCCTTTCTGAAACGTCTGGAAGGCGGATGTCAGGTGCCGATCGCCGCCTACGGCACGGTCAACGGGGATCGCCTGACCCTGTGCGGTCTGGTTTCCAGCGTCGACGGCGGCAAGTTCCTCAAGAAAAAGGTTGAATGCGCCGTTTCCGAAGCCGAATCCGCCGGCGTCTCGCTGGCCGACGACCTGCTGATCCAGGGCGCCGGGGCCATTCTCAATGAGGTTTACCAGCATGAAACCTTCAATGTGAAGGACGAGGAAGTCTAGAGGCAATAGCCTCGAACGAAGTAAAACTTTCGGCAGGGGCACGGCAAAACCGTGCCTCTGCATGGTTTTATCCATGTCCGGTTCAGAGAGTACAGGCATTGTTTATCTCATCGGCGCCGGTCCTGGCGACCCCGGGCTGATCACCGTCCGCGCATTGGAGTGCCTGCGCCGGGCGGATGTGGTCATTTACGATTATCTGGCCAATCCCGAATTCCTCCGCGAAGCTCCGGCTGCCGAGCATCTTTATGTCGGCAAAAGTCGCGGCTGTCACCATACGCCCCAGGAAGAAATCAATGCCCTGCTCGCCGACCGGGCCGGGCAAGGCAAAATTGTCGCCCGCCTCAAGGGAGGCGATCCGTACGTTTTCGGCCGTGGCGGCGAGGAGGCGCAGTACCTGGCGCGCACCGGCATCCCCTTCGAAGTCGTGCCCGGGGTAACCGCCGCTTTCGCCGCCGCCGCCTACGCCGGCATCCCCCTCACCCACCGCGATTTCACCACCAGCCTGGGGCTGGTTACCGGTCATGAGAACCCGGCGAAAAAGATGTCGAGCCTCGATTGGGAAAAACTCGCCACCGGCGTCGGCACTCTGGTCTTTTATATGGGGATGGCGAATCTCTCCACCATCGCCACGCAACTCATGGGGCACGGCCGTTCGCCGCAGACCCCGGTGGCCCTCATCCGTTGGGCGACCACTCCGCGGCAGGAAACCCTGATCGCCACGTTGAGCGATGTCGTCGAAAAAGTGCGGGAGGCCGGCTTCAAACCGCCGGCGGTGATTATCGTCGGCGAAGTGGTCGACCTGCGGCAGGAACTGCGCTGGTTCGACAACCGACCGCTGTTCGGGAAGACCGTCTTGGTCACCCGCGCTGCCGATCAGGCCGGGGAGTTTGCCGCGCTGCTTGCGGCCCAGGGCGCCCAGGCGCTCGAATGTCCGACCATTCGCCTGCTGCCGCCGGAGTCGTGGCAGGAACTCGACGCCGCCGTAGGCGCTCTGGCCGAGTTCGACTGGATTATCTTCACCTCGGCCAACGCCGTCCGCTTTTTTTTCGACCGCCTCAATGCAGCCGGGCTCGATGCCCGCGCTTTCGGCCGCTGCCGGATTTGCACCGTCGGGCCGAAGACTGCCGCCGCGCTGCACCCCTTCGGCCTGAAAGCGGACCTGATTTCCACCGAATACAAAGCTGAAGGGGTCGTCGCCGCCTTCGGCAACCAGAAGGTGGCCGGTTGCCGGATCCTCTTTCCGCGGGCGAACCGGGCGCGCGACATCATCCCCCCCGAACTGACCCGGATGGGCGCCGAAGTCATCGCCCCCGTCGCCTATCGCAACGGCACGCCCGAAACACTTCCGGCCGGGGTGATCGAGGAGTTGGAAGCGCGACAGGTCTCCTGCGCTACCTTCACCTCCTCCTCCACCGCCGAGAATCTGGTCGAAATCGTCGGGCAGGAGCGTTTTCTCTCTTTGCTGGAAGGCGTTGTCATCGCCTGCATCGGACCGATCACCGCCAAAACCTGTCGCGAGCTCGGCCTCAAGGTCGATATCGAACCGCGCGAATACACCTTGGCGGCGCTGACCGAGGCTATCGTCGAATTCTACCGGTCGCCTGGCCGATGACGGCGTTGGCGCCGGCAGCTAAGATTTTCTCTGTTGTGCTTTGCTTCGGCTGTCGCTGCGCGTGGGGCGCGGCATGAGCGAGCAACCCGGTGCGGCCGACGATTTCGCCCGCTTTATCGGTCGAGACCTGTTCTGTACGATCCTCGCCGATCCTCCCTGGCAGTTCATGAACCGCACGGGAAAGGTGGCGCCGGAGCACCGCCGACTGAGCCGCTATCCCACCCTGACGCTGGCGGAAATCGCGGCGATTCCCGTCGATCTCGCCGCCGCCGAGACCAGTCACCTCTATTTGTGGGCGCCGAACGCGTTGTTGGCCGAGGGGCTGGCGGTGATGCAGGCCTGGGGCTTTACCTACAAAACCAATATCGTTTGGGAAAAGGTGCGCAAGGACGGCGGGCCGGACGGACGCGGGGTGGGGTTTTATTTTCGCAACGTCACCGAATTGATTCTGTTCGGGGTGAAGGGCTCGCTGCGCACCCTCGATCCCGGCCGCCGGCAGGTGAATCTGCTGCGCACGCAAAAGCGCGAGCATTCGCGCAAACCGGATGAGCAGTACGCGCTCATCGAGGCGTGCAGCCCCGGCCCCTATCTGGAACTCTTCGCCCGCGGTCCGCGCCGGGGGTGGACGGTCTGGGGCAACCAGGCCGACGCCTATTCACCCGACTGGGCGACCTACAGCAACCACTCCCAATCGTTGCCGTTTAAAGAAAAGCCGTAATCCGACAAAGTCGCTACCTGTGCCAAGGAGGCTCCCATGTTTTTTCCCGAATACCGCGCCCGCCGCCTGCGCCGCAACGACAACCTGCGCCGCATGGTCCGTGAAACCCACCTGCGGGTGGAGGATCTGATCTACCCGATGTTCAGCGCCTTCGGCCAGGGGATCAAAAAAGAGATCCCCTCGATGCCGGGGATTTATCAGCAGTCCATCGAACACATCGTCGCCGAAGCGCAAGAAGTGCACGCCCTCGGCATTCCGGCGGTCCTCCTCTTCGGCATTCCGGAGGCGAAGGATGCAGTGGGCCAGGACGCCTACAGCGAAACCGGCATTATCCAGGAGACGATCCGGGCGATCAAGAAGGCCGTTCCCGAACTGACGGTGATCACCGATGTCTGTCTCTGCGAGTACACCGACCACGGCCACTGCGGGGTGATTGTCGATGGCGACGTCGACAACGACCAGACCCTGCAGCTCCTCGCCGCTGAGGCGCTCTCCCACGCCCGCGCCGGCGCCGACATCATCGCCCCTTCCGACATGATGGACGGCCGGGTGGCGGCGATCCGCGAAATTCTCGATGCCAACGATTTTTCCCATATCCCGGTGATGAGCTACGCCGTCAAGTACGCCAGCGCCTACTACGGCCCGTTTCGCGACGCCGCCGAATCGACGCCGCAGTTCGGTGATCGCCGCAGCTACCAAATGGACCCGGCCAACCGCCGCGAGGCGTTCCGAGAGGCGGCCCTCGACGTGCAGGAATGCGCCGACTTTCTCATGGTTAAGCCGGCCCTCGCCTATCTCGACATCCTGCGCGACCTGAAAGATCGTTTCGACCTGCCGCTGGTCGCCTACAATGTCTCCGGCGAGTACAGTATGATTAAGGCGGCGGCCGCCAAAGGGTGGATCGACCACGACCGGGTCATGCTCGAAACTCTGGTCGGCATGAAACGCGCAGGGGCCGACCTGATCATCACCTATCACGCCAAAGAAGCGGCGAAGCTGATAAAATAATCGCAAACTGAAATTTCCCGTTGCCTTGCCGCGTCGCTGCGTGAGACCGGCCAGGTCGTGCGGCGGCAGCGGCCCCGAACGGTAATCTTCATGCCCGATTCCCTGAAGGACGCGCAGCACCTGACCCGCGGCGAAACGATCACTTCGCTGGTGCATTACTACCGGGCCGAGGTGACGCGCTCACTGGCCTGGCGCGAGCGCCTCGACCGCACCACCAACTGGGCGGTCGGGGCGGCGGCCGCTTTTCTCGGGTTTGCCTTCTCCCACCCGGAAATACACCACAGCATCTTTTTTTTCGCCCTGGCCATTGTTTACAATCTGCTGTTCATCGAAGCGCGCCGTTATCGATTTTACGACGCCTACGAATACCGGGTGCGCCTGCTGCACCAGAATTTCATCTACGGCGTGCTGACGCGCAAGCTAAACCTGGAGGATAGCGCGTACTGGGTGGCCGAACTGGCTTCGGATTTGCGCTATCCCCAGTACAAAATGGATTTGCTCTATGCTCTCGCCCACCGGTTCAAGGCCAACTACCTCTACCTGTTCGCCATCATGCTGGCCGGCTGGCTGTTCAAGATCAAGCTGCACCCAACTCCCGCCCACACTTGGCGACAATACCTGGATCAGGCGGCCCTGGGAGGGATGCCGGGTTGGGTGACTGTGCTTTTTATCCTGCTTTTCGCCCTGCATGCGGTGATTCTACTGCGCATTGGCAGTCGGGCCAGCGGCGGCCGCGACATTCTTTTTTCCCGCCCTCCGTCTGGCGACAAGGATTGAACCCGAGATGACAGACCGTTTGAGCCCTGGCGAATATTTTCGCGACGTTTTGCCCAATGGCCTGCGGGTCGTCACCGTGGAAATGCCGCATCTGCACAGCGCCGAGATGCTGTGCTACCTGGGCGTCGGCGGCCGCCATGAAGCGGGGCCGGTGGCCGGCATTTCACACTTTCTCGAACACATGGTTTTCCGCGGCACCGCCGAACATCCCTCCAGTCTGCACCTGGAGCAGGCCTTCGAACGCATCGGCGGCGCCGTCAACGCCCTCACCGACCCGGAGACCACCTGCTACCATTCGCGCCTGCACCCGGACGAACTGCGCGCCGGGGCTGCCCTGTTCGCCTCCATGCTGCGCCGTCCCCTCTTGCTCGACCTAGAAGTGGAGCGGCGGATCATCATGGAAGAGGCGTTGGAGGAGCTCAACGAGCGCGGCGAGGACGTCAGCCCGGACAATCTCACCGCCCGCTTGATGTGGCCCGGCCACCCCCTGGCGGTGCCGACCATCGGCACGCGCGAGTCGATCAGCCGCATCTCCGGCGAAGATCTGCGTTTGCATCATCGCCGGCACTACACCCCGACCGAGACGGTAATCGCCGTCGCCGGCCGGGTCTGCCGCGCCGCGGTTGTCGATGCGGTCGCCGCCGCCTTCGGCGACTGGCAAGGCGGCGGCGCGCCGGCGCCGTTGCCGGTCCCCCCGGCGGCCGACAACGGACCGGAAGCCATCTGGGTGCGCGACTCCGATTCGCAGATCAACCTGCAGCTGGCGTTTCGCCTTCCCGGCCGCGAGGCCGGCGTCAGCATTGCGCTGCGGGTGTTGCGCCGGGTCCTTTCCGGCAGCGGCGCTTCGCGTTTGATGCTGCGCCTGCGCGAGACCCTCGGGCTCACCTACGCCGTCGAAGCCAACCTCGCCCTGCTCGCCGACACCGGCGCCTTCAGC
>JBAYQP010000080.1:0-10107 GCA_041677125.1 Desulfuromonadales bacterium
CACCGAGATCGGCAAAAACGTCAACATCGGCTGCGGCACCATCACCTGCAACTACGACGGCGTCAACAAACACCGGACGCTGATCGAGGACGACGTTTTCGTCGGCAGCGACACCCAGTTCGTCGCGCCGGTGCGCATCGGCCGCGGCAGCCTGATCGCCGCCGGCTCCACCATCACCAAAGATGTCCCCCCCGATTCCCTTGCCCTCGCGCGCACCCCGCAGGTGAACAAAGAGGGGTGGAAACTTAAAAAGGGTGACGGGTAACAAGTGACGGGTAACGGGTGGAAACCAACCCGGAACCGCCGTCGCTTACACGTCACTCGTCACTCGTCACAAAAAGGAATTTCTTATGTGCGGCATTGTCGGTTATTTCGGTGGGCAGGACGCCACTCCCATTATCCTTGAGGGCCTGCGCCGGCTTGAATACCGGGGCTACGATTCGGCGGGAATCGCCACCCTGGACGGCGGCAAAATACAGATCCGCCGCGCCCAGGGCAAACTGGTCAATCTGGAAACGCTGCTGCGGGAGCGTCCGGTGCGGGGCTGCCGGGGCATCGGCCATACCCGCTGGGCCACCCACGGCCGCCCGTCGGAAACCAATGCGCATCCCCACAACGCCGGCGGCATCGTTGTCGTACACAACGGCATTATCGAAAACTATCTTTCGCTCAAGGAGCGGTTAAAGCAGAGCGGCCACGCTTTTCGCTCGGAGACCGACACCGAAATCATCGCCCATCTCATTGAGCACCACCTCAAAAGCACCGGCGATTTCGAAAGCGCCGTGCGGCAGGCGCTGAAAGAGGTGCGCGGCGCCTACGCCGTCGCCGTCCTCTGCGAACAGGAGCCGGGCAAGCTGATTGCCGCCAAGCTTGGCTCGCCGCTGGTGATCGGTCAGGGGGAGGGTCAATTCTTCCTCGCCTCCGATGTCCCCGCCATGCTCTCGCACACCCGCGAAATGATCTTTCTCGACGACGGCGAATTCGTCGTCTTTGCCGACGGTGCGGTGCACATTTCCGATCTGGAGGGCAATCCCCGGCAGAAAACGCCGAAAACCATCACCTGGAGCCCGCTGATGGCGGAGAAGGGCGGTTATCGCCATTTCATGCTCAAGGAAATCTACGAGCAGCCGCGGGCCATCGCCGACACCCTGGCCGGGCGCATCATGGAGGACGAAGGCAATATCCACCTGGAAGGGCTCAACCTCGACGATGAGCAGCTGCGGCAGGTGAAGAAAATCTTCATCGTCGCCTGCGGCACCTCCTGGCACGCCGCCCTGGTCGGCAAATTCCTCATGGAGAAGATCGTCCGGGTGCCGGTGGAAGTCGATATCGCCAGCGAATTCCGCTACCGTGATCCGATCGTGACCGACGAAACCCTCACCGTGCTCATCAGCCAGAGCGGCGAGACCGCCGACACCCTGGCGGCGCTGCGCGAGGCCAGGGGGAAAAACGGCAAGACGGTCGCCATCTGCAATGCGGTGGAATCCTCCATCGCCCGGGAAAGCGACGGGGTGATCTACACCCACGCCGGACCGGAGATCGGCGTCGCCTCCACCAAGGCCTTCACCACCCAACTGGCGGCGCTTTATCTGTTCACCCTGCGGCTGGGGCTGGCGCGGCAGACCGTCTCCTCCGAGGGCTGTCGGGACATGATCAAGGATCTGGTGCAATTGCCGCGAAAAATGGAAGAGATTCTCGAACTCGACGCCGCCATCGAGGAGGTCGCCCGCGCCTACATGGGCGCGCAGGATTTCCTCTACCTGGGGCGCGGCAACCAGTATCCCATCGCCCTCGAAGGGGCGCTGAAATTGAAGGAAATCTCCTACATCCACGCCGAGGGCTACCCGGCGGGGGAGATGAAACACGGCCCCATCGCCCTGATCGACGAAAAGATGCCGGTGGTGATCATCGCGCCGCACAACGACACCTTTGAGAAGGTGGTCTCCAATATGGAGGAAGTGCGCGCCCGCGGCGGCCGGGTCATCGCCCTGGCCGACCAGGTCGACGGCGACCTGCGGGACACGGCCGATGCGGTGTTCCAGATACCCAGCACCGCCGACGATCTGATGCCGATCCTCACCGCCATTCCCCTGCAGCTCCTCGCCTATCATATCGCCGTGCTCAAGGGAACCGACGTCGATCAGCCGCGCAACCTGGCCAAAAGCGTCACGGTGGAATAAGGCCGGCCATATCATGGCCGATGGTATTGCCATCGGCTGAGCAAACGACAAAAGGGCGGCCAACCGGGCCGCCCTTTTTGTCGTTGCGCTGAGCAAGCGTTCAAGGTCGCTACAGCATCGCGAACATCTTTTGCAGGGCCTCTTCGTAGCCCCCGGTCCACTGCTCGATCGTTCCACGATTTACCGCCTTTACGCCCATGGCGCCGAGGGGTTTTCTGCCTTGCACGTCAATGCGCCGAAAGTAAATTTTTTGTCCCTTGCTGTCCCAGAAAGAAACCACATTCTTGCTCACCGCTTTGGTGATCGGAATCATTCCGCCGGTTCTGGCGGTCCACTCGGAAAAGACCAGCACCACGGCATCGACGCCGAGGGCCGCGCAGAGTTCCCGCGCCTTTTCCGGGGTGACATCCCCCTTCTTGAAGCCGGCCCCGAAGATCGGCATCCCCTTGCCTTGGGCCACCGGGGCGTAAATGGCCGCCCGGGTGTCTACGGCGGCTTTTCGGTATTTGGCGTCGGTGATAAAAGTATTCACCTTTTTCACCTGCCAATGTTTCGCCAGCTCTTGCTCGGTAATGGAGAGCATCTTGCCGGTGGCATCCTGCATCAGGCTGCCGACGGATTCGTTGCCGACGCTGCTGCTGTTGACCGTGCCCCCCCAATCGCTTACCGCCAGGGAAACGACGGCCACCTTTTTCACCGCCGGGTTATTTTTCAGGGCGGCTCTGGGCGTGGAGGCGCACCCGACCAGGGAAACCATGGCCATCAGGGCCGCTACAATAGAAATCTTTTTCAGCATCCGTCTTGTCTCCTTGGCAATTGAAAAACAGCAAAGTTGTCGCCGCGGCGAAACGCCTTGTGCATTAAATCAGTCCTCTTTTACCGTTATACATTCCATGAGGTCAAGACTTTTAAACTGCGCCAACCATCCCCTCAACGGCGGAAAAAATCTCGGTAGATCCGGGTTCGCAGTTCGGCGGCGGCCGGGTAATCGGGGTTGATTTCAAGGGCTTTTTCGCAGTCGGCCAACGCCCTGTCGGGAAATTTCATTTCCAGGTACGCCTGCGCCCGGCCAAGCCAGGCGTCGGCGAAGGAGGGATTGTGCGCCAGCGCAAGGTCATAGGATTCGACGGCCTGGGCGTGCCGTTTTTGCAGCCGGTAGATCAAGCCGCTGTTGCAGCGGGCGCGCAGATTCTCCCCGTCATACTGGATGGCGCGGGAAAAATCCTTCAGCGCTTCCCCGGCTCGGGAGAGGGAGAAAAGCGCCATTCCCCGGTGATTATAGATGAGGGAGCGGATTTTCCGGTCCATGCGCATGCCGAGGATCCCGGAATAGAGTTCGACGGCGCGGCCGAACTCGCTGCGGCTGTGCGCCTCCAGCGCTTCGAACATCGCCTTTTCGAGGGGGCTGCCGTTGGCAGGGAGATAGGCGAGAGATGCGTCGGGCGGATCTTCGCCGGCGAGCGGCGCCTCGATGTCGGGAATGAGCAGGGCGCTTTCCAGGGCGCGTCTTTTTTGTCCGAGGACCATGACCCCTTTCTGATAATCCCGAATTTCCTGGAAGATGTGGTCCGAAAGGGTCAGCGTCGCGTTGAGGGCGGCCAGTTTGCGCCGGATCGAGCGGTTGGGCCAGGACAGCTGCGATTTGTAGACGAGTTCGTGTTCGACCTCGGCCCAGGCGTCCTGCAGGATGGTGCGCAGCTGAATCTCGCAGACCTCCTGCGTGTAGGGGAGCGGCTCCTGGATGCTCGGGATGTCGGCCTTCACCAGCAGGTGGAGCGAGTCGTAGCCGAACTCGCGGAACGAATGTCCGGCGGCTTTTCGCACCACCTCGGCCACCTCGAAATTGCGCCGGATCAGGTCCTCGATTTTTTCGACATCCCCGAGAAACGGGCAGATGATCCGTAAACCCAAAAGATCGGTGATGACCGGCGCCGATTTTCGCCTGCGGGCGCTGCGCAGCAGCTTCTGGTAGTAATTGTCGAATCGCTTCACCCGGTGCTTGATGGTCGGCGAGAGGCCGTTCGCCTCCAGAAGCTCACGGACATGGTGGTAAATGTCCTGCAGCGCCTTCTCGCAAGAAGGGCGGAGGGCCTGGTAGCGCTCCTGCAGCGGGCCGGGGTCCGGGGGGGCATAGGCGGCTTGACTCTTCTGTTTCATAGACTTCCGTTCGCTTTTTCCATTGCTCGCCATGGTCCTTGAAACTGCGTTGGCGATCCGCCTGCTTACTTCTTGGGTGGTTTGCGGTGGGGCAGGGATTTGCCGGCCGCCGGCCGGGGCGCGCCTTTGCCCGGCGCCCGCCGTTTCGGCGCACCGGTCGGCCGTTCGCCGGCGCCTTCGCCGGCCGGCCGCAGCTGCAATTGCCGGCCGCACACCCACACCCCTTGCAGATGGCGCAGGACCCTGGGCGGCAATTTGCGCGGCAAATCCACCAGACAGTGCTCGTCGTTGATCCGGATCTGACCAATGTCGCGGCTGCTCAGCTGCGCTTCGTTGGTGATGGCGCCGACGATATGACGTGGCTCCACCCCGTGCCGGCGGCCAACTTCGATGCGGTAGCGCTCGAAACCGCCGTCGGGGACGCTTCTCTCCCGACCCGGGCGGGGCGCCTGAGGCGCGGCGGCGATTTCCTCGGGAGCGCTTTCCTCCAGTTGCAGAGGCCTCTCCTTCTGCACCAGAAAAGCCAGGGTGGCGGCGATGCGGCGCAGGCCGACGTCGTACTCGCTCTGGTAGCCGTCGATCAGCTCCTCGAAGAATTCCAGATCCTGCGACTCCATCGTCTGGGCAATCTGTTCCTTGAACTGAACGATGCGGCGATCGGTGATCTGTTTGCGCGTCGGCAGGCTCATGGCGGTAATCGGCTGCCGGGTCGCCTGCTCGATGCTGGAGAGCATGCGCATCTCCCGGGGGGCGACAAAAAGGATTGCCTTCCCCTCGCGCCCGGCGCGCCCGGTGCGGCCGATGCGGTGAATGTAGCTCTCGGTGTCGTGCGGGATGTCGTAATTGAGCACATGGCTGATGCGTTGGACGTCCAGGCCGCGCGCCGCCACATCGGTGGCGACAACGATATCGAGAGCCCCGCTCTTCAGGCGCTCGACCGTTTTCTCGCGCATCGCCTGGGTCATGTCGCCGTTGAGCGGCGCGCTGGAAAAACCGCGGGCTTCGAGTTTTTCCGCCAGATCGAGACTGATGATTTTCGTATTGACGAAGATCAGCATCGCCTCGATTTCCTCGGCCTCCAGGATGCGGGTCAGCGCATCGAGCTTGTGCAGCCCCTTGACCTGCCAGAAGCGCTGGGAAATCGCCTCGACGGTGGAGGTGCGGCTCTTGATCCGGATTTCCACCGGGTCCTTGAGGTGCCGGCGGGCGATCAGCAGCACTTCCTTCGGCATCGTCGCCGAAAAAAGGGCGGTCTGCCGCTCCGGCGGGGTATGGGAGAGAATCTGCTCCACCTCGTCGATGAACCCCATGCGCAGCATCTCGTCGGCCTCGTCGACCACCGCGCAGCGGAGAGCCGCCAAATTAAGGGTGCCGCGGTTGAGATGATCCTGAATGCGTCCGGGGGTGCCGACGACCACCTGCACGCCGCGCTCCAATTGGCGCAGTTGCTGCGCCATGTTCTGCCCGCCGTAGACGGGAAGAACCTGAAACCCCGGCAGATGCCGGGCATAGGTCTGCATCGCCTCGGCAACCTGCAGGGCGAGTTCCCGGGTGGGCGTCAGCACCAGAACCTGCGGCTTCTTCAGGGCCGGATCAAGGCGACTCAGGAGCGGCAGGGCGAAGGCGGCGGTTTTGCCGGTGCCGGTCTGCGCCTGGCCGAGCAGGTCGCGTCCGGCCAGCAAGGGCGGGATACTCTGCGCCTGGATCGGGGTGGGGGTTTCGTAGCCCACTTCGTCGATGGCCCGGCAAACGGCGTCTGTCAGGGCGAGTTGTGCGAACGTGATATTTTCTTCGGTCATAGGTCCAATCCGGATGAGAGAGGCGCGCGCCCGGTGAAGGGTCACGCAATTTTGTCCATCTTGTAACACGTCGCGATTCGTTCGTCCCCGCGAATTTTACGACCGCCATTTCTGCTGGAATTTCCCAGTTGCCGCCAAGACAAGAAGAGCTGTTTCAGTCCGTGACTTGCGAGAGCGCCCGTCGCTCCGCCTCGGAGAGACTTTCGACGAATTCGCGCATCCCGCGCAGGGTGTTGGCAAAAAAGACCCGCTCGCGGGCGTGCAGGTCCGGTGCCAGTTGGCGGATATTGCGGAAAATCGGATCGTGCGCCTGCAGCCAATCGAAAAAGGCTTTTTCCCGCTCCGCTTCCGCTGCGGCGGCGGTTTCAGCCACCCCCCGCACCCACAGCCGCAGCTGGCGGCGGGCGATCCGCAAATGCTCCTCGGCCGCATCGACCATGCCGTAATGGGCAAAGACCATGCGGCGCGGCCGCAAGGCGAGCATGCGGTCGATGGATTCAAGGGCGACCGACGGGATAAAGCGCGGCGGCGTCGCCGGCCGCATGTAGATGCCATCGGCCACTTCGCTGCGCACCCCGGCGACCTCGCCGGCGAAGAGCAGATCGTCGAGCAGGTAACAGGCGTGGTGCTGGGCGTGGCCGGGAGTGAGAAAGGCGCGCACGCCGCTGTCCGGGATATGCTCGGCGAAGAAAAAGCGGTTCTCCGGCACGGCGACGATTTCCCCGTACGCCTCGGCCGTCTTGCCGAGAACCTGCAGCGACCCCTGCCAGAGTTTCTCCGGCGCCGCCAGGTGGCGCATTCCTTCCGGATGGCAGACCACCCGCGCCTCGGGAAATTCGCGCAGCAGCGCGCCGGCGCCGCCGGCATGATCGATGTGGATGTGGGTCAGCAGAACATAGTCCAGCCGCTCGACGCCGCGCCGGCGCAGGTCCCGCAGCAGTTGCGGGATGGTCGACAGCGGACCGGGATCGACGAGAAAAGCGCAGCCGTCCCCCCGATAGAGCCAGGAGCTGATGAATTTGCGAAAGCCGGGAAGGGCCGGCTGGTCGAGGTCGAAACAGACGAGATGGTCGAGGTTCATGGCGGTTTCCTGCGCGGCGGTTGGCGTTGCCCGGATAATAACCGGTTCGGCGGCCGTGGTCCATAGGGCTGGGGCGTGCGTTGACATCCACCGGCTTGGCGGTTACGATGCGACAAATTCAAGCGAAGAGGATACGCGCCATGCGTTTTACCGACGAACAGATCCGCCGCTTGGCCGACCGGCTGCTGGCCGCCATGGTCGAAAAAGGTGGAGTGCGCCTGAAGACGGAGCGGCCGCAGGCGCTGGCGCGCATCGAGGCCATCATCCGCGGCAACCTGGGCCAGGAGCAGAGTCTGGACGAGGAGGCGCGGGAGCTTATGGAAAAGCACCTGAGCCAGGCGCCCCCCGGCATGGACCGGCAGAAGCTGTTCCTGATGATCAAGAAGAAGCTGGCCGAAGAGAAAGGAATCCCCCTGTGAAACTGTCTGAACAGCGTATCTCCCACCTCTCGCGCCAAATTCTCGACGGGCTGTGGAAGGGCGACCTCATCGACTATCGCGACGAGGGGGAGGCGTTGCAGACGGTCAAGGAGACGTTGGCCCGCTTGCTGTCGGTGGATGACGAGGTCGATTCCCTGGTGCGGGAGAAGCTTTCCCGGCAGAAGACCATCGTTCCCGGCAGCCGCGAGCACCAAGTCATGTACGACAAGTATTTCCGTGAAGAAATGAGCAAGCGGCGCTGGTGATCGGCGCTGCGTCGTTTTTCCCCTCCTGGGCCTTCCGGCCGACCGAAAAAAAATTCTTTATCCCTTGACATTCCGAAGTAACTGATTATATTTAGCCCAGGTTTTGGCACTCCTCTCGGGCGAGTGCTAACAACCCCTCGCAAAGGGGCTTGGATCGGGATCGATTCGGGCGTCTTTCTTTTTTTGGCTGATAGGGAGTTCCTCCCGTTATTACATTCCGTCGCATTGGAAAGGAGAAGCAAGCATGAACATCAGACCGCTGCACGACCGCATCATCGTTGAAAGAATCGAGGAAGAGGCGAAAACCGCCGGGGGCCTCATCATCCCCGACACCGCCAAGGAAAAGCCCCAGCAGGGCAAAATCATCGCCGTCGGCAAGGGGAAGGTGACCGAGGACGGCAAGGTCCTCGGCATGGACGTCAAAGTGGGCGACAAGGTCCTCTTCGGCAAATATTCCGGCACCGATATCAAAATTGAAGGCAAAGAATATCTGATGATGCGCGAGGACGATATCCTCGGCGTCGTCGAGTAATTCATTCACCATAACCTGAAAGAGGAGGATATAGAACCATGGCAGCAAAGGAAATCAAATTCGGGCAGGACGCCCGCAGCAAGATTCTCAAAGGGGTCAATACCCTGGCCGACGCCGTCAAGGCGACCCTCGGTCCCAAGGGGCGCAATGTCGTCCTGGAAAAATCCTTCGGCGCTCCCCTGATCACCAAGGACGGCGTCACCGTCGCCAAGGAAATCGAGCTGGAAGACAAGTTCGAGAACATGGGCGCCCAGCTGGTGAAGGAAGTCGCCTCCAAGACCTCCGACATCGCCGGCGACGGCACCACCACCGCCACCGTGCTCGCCCAGGCGATCTACCGTGAAGGCGTCAAGCTGGTCACCGCCGGCCACAACCCGATGGAAATCAAGCGCGGCATCGACAAGGCTGTGGAAGCCGCCGTCAATGAGCTGAAGGCCATGAGCAAGCCGATCAAGGACCACAAGGAAATCGCCCAGGTCGGCACCATTTCGGCCAACAGCGACAACACCATCGGCGACATCCTGGCCCAGGCCATGGAAAAAGTCGGCAAGGAAGGGGTCATCACCGTCGAGGAAGCCAAGTCGATGGAGACCACTCTGGAGACCGTCGAGGGGATGCAGTTCGATCGCGGCTATATCTCTCCTTATTTCGTCACCGATCCCGAGCGCATGGAGTCGGTCCAGGAAGAGTGCCTCATCCTCATCCATGACAAGAAGATCAGCAACATGCGCGACCTGCTGCCGATCCTCGAGCCGGTGGCCAAGCAGGGCCGTCCCCTGATGATCATCGCCGAGGACGTCGAGGGCGAGGCGCTGGCCACCCTGGTCGTCAACAAGCTGCGTGGCACCCTGAACATCTGCGCCGTCAAAGCGCCCGGTTTCGGCGACCGCCGCAAGGCCATGCTCGAAGACATCGCCGTTCTCACCGGCGGCAAAGTGATCTCCGAAGAGATCGGCTTCAAGCTGGAGAACGCCACCATCGACATGCTCGGCCGCGCCAAGCGCGTCGTGGTCGATAAGGAAAACACCACGATCATCGACGGCGCCGGTTCCGAAGTCGACATCCAGGGCCGCGTCAAGCAGATCCGCGCCCAGATCGACGAGACCAAGAGCGATTACGATCGCGAGAAGCTGCAGGAGCGCCTGGCCAAACTGGTCGGCGGGGTTGCCGTGGTCAAAGTTGGCGCCGCCACCGAGACCGAAATGAAAGAGAAGAAGGCCCGCGTCGAGGACGCCCTGCACGCTACCCGCGCCGCGGTTGAGGAAGGCATCGTCCCTGGCGGCGGCGTCGCCCTGCTGCGTTGCATCGGCGCCCTGGCGAAGATCGAACTCGTCGGCGAGCAGCAGTTCGGCATCAACATCGTCAAGCGCGCCCTCGAAGAGCCGCTGCGTCAGATCGCCAACAACGCCGGCCAGGAAGGCTCCATCGTCGTCAACCGGATCCTTGGCGAAACCGGCTCCTTCGGTTTCGACGCCTACACCGATACCTACGGCGACATGCTGGCCGCCGGCATCATCGACCCGACCAAGGTCACCCGCAGCGCTCTGCAGAACGCCGCTTCCGTGGCCGGCCTGATGCTGACCACCGAGGCCTGCATCGCCGAGAAGCCGAAGAAAGACGGCGGCATGCCGGCAATGCCCGACATGGGCGGCATGGGCGGCATGGGCGGCATG
>JBAYQP010000081.1:0-10099 GCA_041677125.1 Desulfuromonadales bacterium
AAGACGCGGACGGGGTGCCCGATTATCTGGATAAATGCCCGGATACGCCTCTCGCGGCGCCGGTCGACAAATTCGGCTGTCTGCTGGACCGCGACAAGGATGGCATAGCCGATTATCTCGATGCTTGCGCGGGCACTCCCGCCGGAATGGCGGTCGATGAAAGAGGGTGCGAGGCGGCAAAATCGCCGATCGGCCATGAAGATGGAATCGCCGATCCGCGCCTCCAACCCATCGCTCCGCCGCCGGCAACGCTTGCCAACGCGTCCCGACCGGCCCCCGCGAAAAAGCCGGCCCGTTTGTCTCTCCAGGTGAACCTGAACTTCAGATCCGGCGCCGCCGAAATCCTTCCCGAAATAGAAAAAGAACTCGAAGACGCCCTGCTGGTCATTGGCAAGCACCCCGGTTATTACATCGTGGTCGAAGGGCACACGGACAGTGTGGGCGCGGCGAGCTCCAACCTGCGGCTTTCCCAGCAGCGCGCCGAAAACGTGCGCAAATACCTTCTCGAAAAGACGGGAATTCCTCCCGAGATGACCCGGGCGCAAGGCTATGGGGGGGCGCGGCCGGTTGCGGATAATGGCAGCCAGGCGGGCAGGGCGAAGAATCGCCGGGTGATCATCCATCTATCGGAAAACGCGGAAATGTAATTGTTTGGAACGGCCGGCCGATCCTCTGGACCGGCCGCTCCCTTGAATGACGGAGGCTAGATATGGCGCAAAAAAGGATGAAGCTTGGGGAAATGCTTCTCGCGGCCGGTTTGATCGACACGATTCAGTTGGAAGCGGCTCTCGCCCACCAGCGCCGCTGCGGCGACGGCCGATTGGGCTCGGCCCTGGTCAAGCTCAACTGCCTGTCCGAGGAAGACCTGTTGAACTTTCTTTCGGCGCACATGAAGCTTCCGCGTATCGACCTGTCCCGGCGCAGTATTCCGGAAGACATTCTGGCCTACATCCCGGCGGACAAGGCCTGGGAATACAGAGCGGTGCCGGTGGATCGCAAGGAGATGCACGGCACCCTCTTTCTGATGGTGGCGATGGCCGATCCGACCAATCTGGACGTCATCGATTCCCTGCAGTTCATGACCGGCTGCCGGGTGCGTACGGCGCTGGCTTTCGATTCGGCGGTCGAGGACGCGCTGCTGCGCTTTTATGGTCCGTCCCCCTCTGCCGCCGACCCGGGCGCACAGGAAACCGCCCCGAAGCCGCATAAGCTGGCGGATATTTCCGCCGTCGCCGTCCGTCCTCCCATTGAGACCACCGAAGAAAGGATGCAGGAGCTTTTGAAAATATTGCTCGAAAAGGGTATTCTTTCTCTTCGGGAACATGATCGTCTCAAATAATCCGTACTCGTAAAGGACCATGCGAGCCTCCTTTTTTCGCGATATTTTCTGGCGGCGCCTGCGCCGCAACCGATTGGCGATGATCGGCGGCGGCATCGTGCTGGCCATGTTTGTGCTGGCGATGATCGCGCCTCTCACCGGCAAGGATCCGGGCGCCATCGACATCGCCCATCGTCTCGAACCACCCAGTTGGCAATTTCCGCTGGGCACCGACGACCTGGGCCGCGACGTTCTCACCCGCATTTTCTACGGCGCCCGAATCAGTCTGCTGGTCGGTTTCGTGGCGGTCGGCATCGCCACCTTCATCGGCATCATTCTTGGGGCGCTCGCCGGCTTTTACGGAAGATGGGTGGACGCCACGCTCATGCGTTTTGTCGACATCATGCTCTGTTTTCCGACCTTTTTCCTTATTCTTGCGGTCATCGCCTTTCTCGAACCATCCATCTGGAACATCATGATCATTATTGGTCTGACCGGCTGGATGGGGGTGGCCCGCCTGGTGCGCGCCGAGTTCCTCTCCCTGCGCCAGCGCGATTTCGTCCAGGCGGCCCGGGCGCTGGGCGCCTCGGACCGGAGGATCATTTTTCGCCATCTCCTGCCGAATGCGTTGTCTCCGGTTCTGGTGTCCGCCACCCTGGGAGTTGCTGGCGCCATCCTGACGGAAAGCGCTCTTTCCTTCCTCGGCATCGGTGTTCAGCCCCCGACGCCTTCCTGGGGGAACATGCTCATTACCGGCAAGCAGACGCTGGGAACCGCCTGGTGGCTGTCGGCATTTCCGGGGGTGGCCATCCTGCTCACCGTTCTTGGCTACAATCTTCTGGGGGAGGGAATTCGCGATGCTCTCGACCCCCGTCTGAAGGAATGACATGCCGTTGCCGTCCGGGGTGGTTCTCGCCCGTTGCCGCGCCTTCGTCGAGGGCGATTTCGATCTGATCTACGATTCCTACCATCTGGATTCGTTTTTTCGCCGGCTTTACCCCAATCGGGAAAGCTATCTCGATTATGCCCGGGAGGTGCTGAGCGGCGAGTTCGAAATCCGCGAGTGCCGCATTCTGAAAGAACAAACCTTCACCGACGAAGCGTGGGTCCTCTATTATCTGGACATTCTTTACCAGGGAACGCGGCGGGAGAGCTTCGAGTATTGCCGGCTCGGCCTGCTGGCCGGCGAATGGCGTTTTCTGACCACGCAAAAAATCGAGGGGCAGGACTTTTCGGGTGCTCCGGAGGCGATCGATTGGGAGGATTTCGAGCGTGTCGAGGAAAAAATCATCTACTGAGATGAAGATCATCGATCGACAAGTTCTTGACGATCTGGCGGCGGCCGCCCGGTCAAATCCGCGCCGCCGGCAGCACCTGAACCTGCACGCAAGCTACAGCGAACCGTGTCAGCGCCTGCTCAATGCCCTGGAGCCGGATTCGTACATCCGTCCCCATCGTCATCTCACCCCACCCAAGCCGGAAAGTTTTCTCCCTCTGCGCGGCCGGTTTGCGGTGGTGCTGTTTCAGGAGGACGGAACCATCGAGCGATCGGTTCTGCTGAGCGCCGATGGCGGCGCCTTGGCCGTGGATATTCCCGCCGGGGCCTGGCACAGCGTTTTTTCCCTCGATTCCGGATCGGTGTTTTTCGAAACCAAGCCCGGCCCCTACGAGCCTCTTTCCGATAAGGACTGGGCCGCCTGGGCGCCGGCGGAAGGCACTGCGGCGGCAGTTGCTTATCTCCGTCAAACGCGGGCTCTTGCTGTGCAATGGTAACGCACCGCGTATTCGCTTTTTCGACCAATCCTCCCCCTGTGTGATTCTGAATGCCTGAACTGCCGGAAGTAGAAACCACTCGCCGCGGCTTGCTGCCGCTGGTCGTCGGCCGCACCGTTTCCCGGGTGCTTGTCCGGGTGCCGCGCCTGCGCTGGCCCATCCCTGCCGATCTTTCCGCCCTGCTCGTCGGCCGGACCATCGTGGCCATCGAACGCCGCGCCAAGTACCTGCTGCTGCAGTGCGACACCGGTGCGATCATTGTGCATCTTGGCATGAGCGGCCATCTGCGGCTGGTCGTTGCCGGCAGCCGGCCCGAAAAACACGACCATATCGACCTTGAATTCACCGAGGGCAACTGTCTTCGTCTGCACGATCCCCGTCGATTCGGCGCCTTTCTTTGGACCGCGGCCGACCCGCTGCACCACCCTTTGCTCTGCAATCTGGGGCCGGAGCCGCTCGCCGGGGGAATGGACGGCGACTATCTGCATCGACGTTCCCGTGGGCGGCGTGGGGCGGTCAAGCCGTTCATCATGGACCAGGGGGTGGTGGTCGGGGTGGGAAACATCTACGCCAGCGAAGCCTTGTTCCGCGCCGGCATTCACCCGGCGCGGGAGGCTGGCAAGATCGGCCCGAAGCGCTACCGGAGGCTGGCGCGGGCCATCGAAGAGGTGCTGGAGGAGGCCATTGCCGCAGGCGGCACGACCCTTCGCGATTTCGCTCACGCGGATGGGAAGCCGGGGTATTTTGCTCTGCAATTGCAGGTCTACGGTCGAGGAGCAAGCCCCTGTCCGGTCTGTGAACAGCCGGTCGGGGTCATGCGGCTGGGCGGCCGGTCAACGTTCTTCTGCGGCCGTTGCCAAAAATAGTCGCGAAAAAGCGGTCGCTTCCGGGTTTTCGCTGATCCGAACAGCCATCCCGGCGGTCCGCTGGAGAGCGTTCTTGCTCCATGCCGAATTCCTCCCCTCACCAAATATGGGGAATCATGGAAGTTCTGCCGCGGCATGTTCTAACCGATGGGAAAACAAAGAAAAAATCCCGTTTTGGCATGAGCTGTGCTCTTGTTGTGGGGCATGGGATTCAGTTGGAAACCCGCGTGCAATGCTGGTTCGCGCTTTCTTCGGACGCGAAGAAAGCGCGGGGTTTTTCCCGACAAAGGCTGCAGATTTCACCGCTTCGATAGCCAGTTGCAATTTCATGGAATAGGATGCCAGGCCTGCGTATGCAGGCCTTTTTTTTCTTTAAAAATTACCCGCTGTTTTGGGCGCGGCGATGAGCACGGGGATTCTTTCCAACGCTTTGGCCCGTTTCGCCAAATCGTTGTCCAGGGGCAGGGCCTCGAGTTCGATTCCGACGACCTGGACGAATTTATGGGCCTCCTTTGCCAGCTTCGAGAAAGCGGCGGGGTTCTCCGCTTTTTTGACCGGGACGTAGACCAGGACCCGTTTGCTGGCGATCAGGTGAAAAGCGATATGAATTCGTTTCTCTCCTCCTTGTCGCGTCACCAGAAGGTAGGCGGCGCAGGACTGGTCCGGATAGCCTTCCATCGACAGTCGCACCCTGTTCATCGCCTGATGGACTTCGCAGACCTCTTCCAGTGGCGATTCGACGCCTGAAAGATCCCAGTCGACCTGAAAAATAGCGCCTGGCGGCGGTGGCTGGCGCACCACATGCGGTGGCGGGGTGGCATCGGTCCGGGCGGGGGGTTCCTTGTCCGCAGGGATCGAGGATGCTTTCGTTGGTGCATCGCCCGCTTTCAATTCGGCGATGTGCTGCTCGGACAGGGTCTTGGCCGTCACCAGCCGATCCACCTCCGCGCGCAAGAATGCAGCGTGATCCTCCGCCTTGCGCAAAACCGTTTCCAGTTTCAACAGGCGTTGTTCCGTCTCCGCATTGGCGTCGGAAACCTTTGTCGGCGCCTGGGCGGCCATTTCCGCCGTCGATTTGGCCGCGTCCTGTTGCATGCGCTCCGCGATGCTGGCGGCAAGCTCTGCCCGGACCGCTGCAAGCTCCTTTTTCATAGCCGCCAGCTGTTCCTCGGTTTTTTTTTCGCCCGCCGTCTTTTGCGCTTTGGCCGCTTCGCTTTCCATCTGCTGTTGTTTCTTTCGCAGAGCGAGGATCTGCTGCTCGGCCTGGAGCTTTTCCTGCGCCAGTTGCGCGCAGGCTGCCGTTTGAGTTTTTATTTCCTCCTGCTGCCGCAAATGCATTTCTTCCAGTTCGGTGCGCCGTTTATCGGCGGCAACTCTAGCCTTTTCGCTGGCTTTTTGCCGCTCGGCGGCGGCTTTTAAAGCCTTTTCGGCCTGGGCAAGTTTTGCCCGCAGCAGGGTTGATTCCTTATTCTCCGCAGCTTTTGCAGCCGTGGATGCACGTTCCGTCGCCGCGGCAGTTTCCTCCGCATTCAATTGTCCGAGGCAGGCATCCACCACCTTCTTAAGCGCCGACATGGATTGCGCGAGCCGTTCTTCCGCAGCCAGATGCTCAGCGGCTGAATTGGCGGCCTCGGCCATGGCCTCCAATTCCTGCTTGCGTTGGGCCCATTCGGCCAGGCCGAGTTCGCCGGCGCTGGCGAACGACTGCTCTTGGGCCGCCTGTTCGCTGACTAGTCGCCGCCATTCGGAGCGGGCCGTTTCGCTCTCCCGGAGAATTTTTTCCACCGTTTCGTGCGGCGCCAGGACCGGGATCTTTCGCAGCAGAACCTCCCGCATCGCCGGGCTGTAGGCCAGCTTGACCTCTTCCATGCTGGCGCCCATGGCCCGCATCAAATCCTGTGCGCGTTTTTGTGCGGTTTCGGTGCCCGCCTTTTCGGGCTCGACAATATAGATCAACGAAGCCTGGCGCTCCCCGTGGTGCACAGCCACATAGACTTGTTGCCGGCGTTCTTTTTTGATGACGCAGATAAAGGTATGCACGGACCATTCGGCTGCGCCATCGGCAAGCAGCACCGGTTTTGCCGACTGTTGCACCTCCACTACGTCGGCCGCCTCGGCCTCGATGAAATTTCCCGCTACGAAAGAAATCAAAGGCAACCTCCTGACGCTCCGGCAAAGAAAAGCCGGGGCTGAATATCGTTGGATATTTCGGCAACCCGGCTGTCTGCGAGAGACCCGTAGGCTTTCCGTCCCATTCTTGCGAATGGTTTAGTATTATCGGTTATCGCTATAAGGGGGAATGCGGCGAATCTTACGAGCTCGCTGCTTGCAAAAGATGCACCGCTGCGGGGGGCCCTCTTCGGGTTTAATCGCTGGACATTCGGTTCTTTATGTAATAAACACCCATGAACGGATGTGGTTGCCGGAGAAAAGGCATGCCCAGGGGCGGCATGTCTTTTTTCGCCGGCTTTTATTGCGAATAGCGTCGCCCCTGAACCGGTCGGAATCGCGGATGCGTTGGCTGCAAAATCCCATTTTTCTTCTGCTGCTCATCATTGTCCTTGGCGAGATCCTTGGCCGACTGCGTTTTCGTGCGTTGGCCCTCGGACCTTCGGCAATCATCTTTGTCGCCCTCGCCTTCGGCCATTTCGGATTCATCCTTCCCGCTGGCATTCAGACCATCGGCCTGGCCATGTTCATTTATGCCGTGGGCTTGCAGGCCGGTCCGGCTTTCCTCAGTTCCTTTCGCAGCCACGGTCTGGGGATGGCTCTCACCGTCGGTGTCATGGTGGTTGCCGGCACCGCAGTGACTTACGCCTGCTGTCGCCTCTTCGGCTTTGATCCCGGCACCGGGGCGGGACTTCTGTCCGGGGCGATGACCAGCACCCCCTCCCTGGCGGTGGCGGTGGAAACGCTCGGGAACGCGCGGGCGCCCGCCGCTTACGGCGTAACCTACGGCTTCGGCATCATCGGCGTGGCTCTGTGCATTCACTGGCTGCCGCGCCTGATGCGCATCGACATTGGCCACGAAGAACGATGCCTGGCGGAAGAACTGGCGGAAATTCATCCGCCGATTACCTTTCATCACATCGAGGTCAGCAATCCCAACCTGTTCGGAAAAAAGGTCGCCGCCATATTTCTCAAGAGCATCGCGCCGGTGACCATTACCCGGCTTTTGCGCAGCGGGGCGACGGAACCGGAGTTTGTCGGCGCCGATACGGTGCTGCAGGAAGGCGACCGGCTGCGGGTGGTCGGGCGACCAGCCGATCTGGAGAAGGTCCAACTTTACATCGGCAGGCCGGTGTCGGCGGAAATCGCCTTCGATCGGGTTCTTGCCAAGAAAAGCATCGTGGTGTCCAAGCGGCGGTTCGCCGGGACCACCCTGGGCTATTTCAACTTTCGCGAAGCCTTTAATGTGCAGGTGGCGCGCATCACCCGCAGCGGTATCGATCTTACCGCCGATGCCAATACCCGCCTGCATATGGGCGACGTGGTGCATGCCGTTGGCGACGAGAGATCCCTGCGCAACATCAGCCGGCTGCTCGGCAATGATCTCAAGGCGACCTATGAAATCAGCTTTCTGCCGATTATGCTGGGACTGCTGCTCGGTTTTGTGCTTGGCCAGTTGACCGTGCCGCTCCCGATCGTCGGCGCCCTGACTCTCGGAACCACCGGCGGCACCTTGCTGGTGGGGCTGTTGCTCGGCTCACTGTATCAGACCGGACCGCTCATCTGGACTGTGCCGTCAGCCGGCAATCGCCTGATTCGCGACCTGGGGTTGGCCCTCTTCATGGCGGCGGTCGGCACCTCGGCCGGAGTCGATTTTGTCGCCACCTTGCAGGCGCAAGGCCTGCCGCTTCTGCTCTCGGGCATTCTGGTGACCCTGGTTCCGGTGGTCGCCGGCGCGTATTTCGGCATGCGTTTTCTGCGGATTCGTTTTCTGCGCCTGTTGGGCGTGCTGGTGGGGGGGATGACCAGCGCTTCGGGGTTGGCGGCCGCAGGAGCGCTTACCTCCACTCAGTATGCTCCCGCCGCTTACGCGACCGTCTATCCGGTTGCCCTGATCGGCAAGATTATCGCCGTCAAAGTTCTTCTTCTGCTGCTCTGATTCGTTTCCGGTCAAAAAAACTGTAGCGGCCGGATCGACTGCATCACTTCCGCCGCTCCCTGGGTGATGCTTTTGCTGATGTAATTCACCTCGTGGTCGATATCCAGGCTCTCCCCCGCCAGCGTGTGCACGATGACCAAGTCTTCGGTCTCCCATGCACTTCTCAAGGTCAACTCGCCAATGGCCACCATGCGCCCCAGTCCCGCCGTTTTATCGTGGGCCCCGGTGCGCCAGAATTCTCCCGCTTCGGCCGGTGGTCCATATTTTTCCCGGAGGGTCTCCTCCACCCGGGTGAAATCCTCCAGGAAAAGATCGGTTTTGACATGCTTCTGCGGGAAAAGAAACTTCGTCTGCATCAACGTATCATTTTGCAGAAGATAAATGACGAAGGTGTCCAGTCCCGCCACCTGGTCGTTGGCGAAGAGCGCCTTAAACCCTTGTCTTGGGCTCATTTCGGTATGGATGGAGCCGAGGCGGGGTTGGCCGAAGGTCGAGGCGTCGACGACAGCCATTCCGGCGCCGGGCGTTTTTGCCGGCAAGCCACAAAGAGCCAACGCCAACACTGACAGCACGATCGGTTTGCTTTTGCGTCCCATGAAAGCCTCCGCTGGTTTTTATTATGAATCTCTAACAGAATTCAGGGACAAGTCAATTGGGCGTTCCGCCTGTCAGGCGCGCGCCCCGGCTACTCATTTCGCAGTTGTTTTCTATGCGCCCCTTCAGTAGAATTCGCAGGTTCCGGTGCGTTGAACTGCCGGTTGGCTTTGGAGGCGTCAAAGATGGACAATCGAAGGTGCGATCTGCTGGCGGCAGTCGGCAACACTCCCCTGGTGGAACTGACCCGGATGAATCCCAATCCGCGGGTCAGGGTCTTCGCCAAACTCGAAGGAAACAATCCCGGCGGTTCGGTCAAGGATCGACCCGCCGCTTTCATGATCCTGGCGGCCGAACGGCAGGGGCTGCTCACCCCCGGCAAGGCCATTCTTGAGCCAACCTCCGGCAATACCGGCATCGCCCTGGCGATGCTCGGCGCCGCCAGGGGCTATCGGGTCACCCTGGCCATGCCGGGCTGCGTGAGCGTCGAACGGCGGGCCGTTCTCGAAGCGTACGGGGCCGAGGTCATTCTGTCGCCGGCCGCCGAGGGGACCGACGGCGCCATCCGTCTCGCCCACCGGATCATGGCGCAAGAGCCGAAGCGCTATTTCATGCCCAACAAATACGCCAATCCGGCCAATCCCGAGGCGCATTATCAAACGACCGGCCCCGAGATTTTCCGGCAGACGGCTGGCGACATCGATGTTTTCGTCGCCGGTATGGGGACGTCCGGCACCCTCATGGGGGTGGGACGATATCTGCGCCAAGTCAAGCCGCAGGTGCGCATCGTCGGCGTTGAACCGACCCTGGGCCACAAGGTGCAGGGGCTGAAGAATATGCAGGAGGCGATTGTTCCGGAAATCTTCCATCCCGAGGCTCTAGACGGCAGTCTGGTCGTCGAGGATGAGGAAGCCTTCGAAACCACTCGTCAATTGGCGATAACGGAAGGGCTTTTCGCCGGCATGTCGAGCGGCGCGGCGGTGGCCGGCGCCCTGCGGATCGCCCGGGACATGTCCGCCGGGACGATCGTCACCCTGCTCCCCGACCGCGGCGATCGTTACCTCAGCACCACCCTTTTTCGCTCGACCTGCGCCTGCTGTCCGCCGTGAGAGTTTGATTATGTTTTTGTCAGGCTGCGGGCGGGTCCGGTTCAACCGTGTTTAAGAGACAAATTAGGGTAATCGGCTTACAATTTTCGTCCTGTGGGCTCTGGGTGATTCAGAATTTGGGTGCCACGGCCCCAGTATTTAGTGGTAAAAGAGGGGAAGCCTTTCAAGGAGCGGGGAATGAACAGCCCTGTTCGGTGCTTTTCTTGCATAGTTAAAGTTAATGCCAAATCCTTGCATAGATGGCATCCAATGCAATTAGGACTGCCAAGGAGACTTGAATGTGCTCATTACATTTGAACTTGAAAGATCGTGGATTTACCCTGATCGAGCT
>JBAYQP010000082.1:0-9833 GCA_041677125.1 Desulfuromonadales bacterium
AGCCCCAAGGGTCGAAGGGATTCCTGAAGATGGCGACTGGCCTTGAAGTGGCTATTTGTTACTGCGACATCTTCGTAGTAATCAGCGACCAATGCCTCGAATTCCGAGCGATGCCTTTCAAAATGTTCGATCATCTCTTCATCCGTGGGCGGACCGCGGAACCGGCCGATACACCAGCGCGTCTGTGCCCACATCTCGGAAAGCCCCTCTTTGGAAAAACCATGAATTCGATAAGCGCTGCTCACGTTGGCGGCATACTTTTCAACGGGAACGAGCAACCACACGTAAACAAACAGTAGAAAGACGGCTATCGAGAAGAAAAGGAACTTTACGAGAAGTTTCAAGATCCCCTTCGGCCTTTGCGCCTTGGCGTCTATCTTCATGTTGGCCTTAACCATTCTTACCCTCCTTCACCACCTCCACCTGCCTCGATGGCGTTGCGCCCAGGGATGCCGGTGGCCCCGGCGCCCGCGCCAGCTTTGTTCACCCACCCCGCTCCTTGTGCCGCCAAAGCCTCCCGCGCCAGGGCGATCTTCCTGAAGAAGGGCCAGGGGCACCTTGGTCTGTCTGAAATCTTTCTGCCGTAGATTCACCAGGAAATGGGGATTTATTCAGAATGCGGGCTGCCACCAGTGACAGCCCGCCAATCAGCAACTGTCTGCACCCGGTCAGGCGCAGGGCAAAAGCAGTTTGAGCTTTCTCGAGACTTCATCGAGGACGTTCTGAGGCGCGGCGCATATGAAGTCGATTGGCCGTGCCCGCCAATCCAGGTTCTTGACGGCGTCCACCAGAATAACGCCAGTGATATTGCAACCGGTGACCGGAACTTCGAACGGATATCGTTTCGCTTGACTGGTGATCGGGCAGCAGACCATCAACCCGATTTTGTTATAGACGAATTGAGTTAAAATAATGGCGGGCCGCTTGCCAGCTTGTGGCGAAAAATTTACCCACACGATGTCGCCACGTTCAGGTACTCCGTTCTGCATTTTTTTACCAGACCTCCTCGCCTGCCGGCTGCCCCCAGTCGATCTCTCCGTGCATATTCTCCGGCGTGATCTGCGCGCAGAGGGCCTCCAACGTTTCCCCCCTTTCGGGAGTGATCACGATTTTGTGATCGGCGACCGAGACATCGACAGTCGTCTCGCGGCCGATCCCCGCCTGCTCGGCCACATGGCGCGGGATACGGATAGCCAGCGAGTTTCCCCATTTTTGGACTTTGGTCATCATTCCGACGCTCTCCATGTTCAGAATTATAGATTGGAACCAGCGGGTCGACGTATCTACCGCCGTCTCTACCGTATATCCGTTGTGTAGCCGACGTCAAGAGGGAAATCAGGGCAAGAGAAGGCACGGCAAATGACCGGTGGCACCGATCCCCACAAAAGACAAGGGCGCAGCACGCTGCGCCCCTACGGTAAACGATTCAACTATCCGACCGGTCGATTCTACCCCTCCTGCGCCTCCTGGAACACCTCGGCCTGAATCCCCAGCTTCTCCCGCGCCATCTCGCGCAGCTTGTATTTCTGCACCTTGCCGCTGGCGGTCATCGGGAAGGATTCGATGAAGAAGACGTGTTGTGGCTTCTTGTACGAGGCGATGCGCTCGCGGCAGAAGTCCTGCACGTCCTCCTCGGCCAGGTCGGCGCCTTCTTTCGGGATGATGAAGGCGCCGACGACCTCGCCATATTTGGTATTGGGAATGCCGACGACCTGCACATCCATGACGCCGTCCATGGTGTAGAGAAATTCCTCGATTTCCCGCGGATAGATATTTTCGCCGCCGCGGATGATCATGTCCTTGATGCGGCCGGTGATGCGGTAATAGCCGTGTTCGTCGACCACCGCCTGATCTCCAGAATGCAGCCAGCCGTCGGCGCTGATCGCCTGCGCGGTCTGCTCGGGCATCTTGTAGTAGCCTTTCATGATGTTGTAGCCGCGGCAGCACAATTCGCCCGTCTGTCCGGGGCCGCAGATATTCCCCGTCTCGGGATCGACGATCTTCACCTCGGTGTTCGGCAGCGCGGCGCCGACAGTGCCGGTGCGCTGGGCGACGCTGTCGTCGGTGCGCGTCTGGGTGATGACCGGCGAGGCCTCGGTGAGGCCGTAGGCGATGGTGATTTCGGTGCAGTGCATCTTCTCCATGACCTGGCGCATCGTCTCTTCCGGGCAGGGGGAGCCGGCCATGATGCCGGTGCGCAGGGAGGAGAGGTCGAACATGTCGAACATCGGGTGCGCCAGCTCGGCGATGAACATCGTCGGCACGCCGTAGAGGGCGGTGCATTTCTCCTTTTGCACCGCCGCCAGCACCTGCAAGGGATCGTAAATCTCCACCAGCACCAGGGTGGTTCCGTGGGTGAGAGCCGCCATGACGCCGAGAACGCAGCCGAAGCAGTGGAACAGGGGCACCGGCAGGCAGAGGCGATCCTTGTCGCTGAGTTTCTGCCGGTCGCCGATGTAGTAGCCGTTGTTGAGGATGTTGTAGTGGCTGAGCATCACCCCCTTGGGGAAACCGGTGGTGCCGGAGGTGTACTGCATGTTGATGACATCGTGGCAGGAGAGGGACGCCTTGATTTCGTCCAGCCGCTCGTCGCCGCATTGGCTGCCGAGCAGGATCAGCTCGCGGGTGTTGAACATGCCGCGGTGTTTTTCCTGGCCGATGTAGATCAGCGAGCGCAGCTTGGGAAACTTTTCGCTGCGCAGGTGGCCGCGCTGGCAGGTGCGCAGTTCGGGGATGAGGCCGTAGACGGTGTCGAGATAGTTGTGGTCGCGGAAGCTGTCGATGACCACCAGCGCCGTCAGGTCGGCCTGCTTGACCACGTATTCGAGCTCGAAACTGCGGTAAAGGGTGTTGATCGTCACCAGCACCGCGCCGATTTTGGCGGTGGCGAACATGAAGGTCAGCCAGTCGGGGACGTTGCGCGCCCAGATGCCGACGTGGTCGCCGGGACCGATGCCGATGGCCAGCAGCCCCTTGGCCAGGTGATCGACCCGCTCGTTGAACTCGGTGAAGCTCCAGCGCAGGTCGCGATCGGGATAGACGATGAAATCATTGTGCGGAAAGCGGCGGACCTGCTCCTCGAACAGAGCGCCGATAGTCAGTTCGGTATAAGGCATCGTCGGCTCTCCTTCGCCCTAGTAGGGTGCGTAAACAACCGCAAGGATACGCGCCGCACCCCCTTTGGCATGAACATCGTGCGGCACGATCGAATCGTAATAGACGCTGTCGCCGGCGGCGAGGGTATAGGTCGTCTGCCCATAATTGATCTCGATGTCGCCGGTCAGAACGTAGATGAATTCCTCCCCTTCGTGCGAGGACAACGGCGGCATCGCGCCCGCGCGCGGCTGCACGTCGATGACGAAGGGTTCCATGTGCCGGTCCTGCTTGCCGCCGGCCAGGGTATGAAAATCGAGATTGCTGCTGGTCGCCTCCGGATCTTTGCCGGAGAAACGAATCACCCGCGGCAGATGGTCGCCGCGCACCACCACCGGACCGTTTTGCGGCTCGTCGTCGAGCAGGGTGCCGAGGCGGATGCCGAGCGCCCGGGCGATGTTCATCAGCGGCGTCAGCGAGGGCAGCAGATCGCCCGCCTCGATCTTTTCCAGCAGGCTGGCGTGGCATTCGCATTGATCGGCCAGTTGCTCAAGGGTTAGTCCGCGGCTTTCCCGCAGCGTCCGAACTTTCGCCCCCACTTTGGTTTCTACAGTCATGCTGCCTCCTGATCTCTATGGCAAAGGGGCAAATAGCTTGCCCTGTCCTTAATCCTTCGCGAATTTACTGGCTTGGCCGGGAAAGATCAAGAAATAACGGCCCGACGGCGAGGCCGGCGGCGGATTAGCGCGCCTTGACAAGGTCGGCGGCGATGGTAAAGCGTAACGTATGCGGGACCGGAAATCCGGTGGCTGTTGCCGCAGCAAAGGGAGGCAATCATGGCCAGGACGGAAACCAACGATCGCGGCCGGCAAGCACGCAAACCCGGGGAAATTCCGAAGCAGGGCTGGCGCGACGTCGTGCTGCGGGTGAAGGATGAACAGAAGCGGGACAATCTCTCGGTGGTGGCGGCGGGGGTCGCCTTCTATTCGCTGCTGGCGATCTTTCCGGCCCTGGCCGCCGCCGTATCGATCTACGGGCTGGTGGCCGATCCGGCGCAGTTGCAGCAGCAGTTGCAGTCCCTCAGCCAGATGCTGCCGCAGCAGGCCTACCAGATTCTCGACCAGCAGCTTTCAAGCCTGGTGCGGCAGTCCGGCCAGGCCCTCGGCGTCGGGGTGGCGCTCGGCATCCTCGTCGCGCTGTGGAGCGCCAACAAAGGGATGAAGGCGCTGATCACCTCGTTGAACATCACCTACAATGAGAAAGAAAAGCGCGGCTTTTTCAAGCTCAACGGGCTGGCCCTTCTGCTGACCTTCGGCGCCATCGTGTTTTTTCTCATCTCCATGGCGCTGATCGTCATCGTTCCGGCCCTGCTCGGCAATATCGGCCTGCCCTCGTTCATCCACGGCCTCGTCAACTATCTGCGCTGGCCGCTGCTCGCCTTTTTCGTCATCGTCGCCCTGGCGGTCCTCTACCACATGGGGCCAAGTCGCGATCGACCGCGTTGGCAGTGGGTGAGTTGGGGCGCGATCATCGGCGCCACCCTGTGGATCGTCGCCTCGATCCTGTTCTCCGTCTACGTCGCCAACTTCGGCAGCTACAACAAGACCTACGGCTCGATGGGCGCGGTGATCATCCTGCTCATGTGGTTTTTTCTCACCGCCTACGCGGTGCTCATCGGGGCGGAATTCAACGCCGAAATGGAGCACCAGACCCGGCGCGATACAACCCGGGGGGAAGCGCGGCCGATGGGGCATCGGAATGCGCGCGCCGCGGACACCGTCGGTCGTAAACGGTGACGTCGGGAGTCAACGCTCCCAGGAGAAAAAATGCGATCTTCTTCGTTACGCCTGATCCTTTCGCTCTCCGGCATGGTGCTGATCGTCGCCTGCAGCACCGTGCCGGTCACCGGCCGCCAGCAGTTGAGCCTGGTTCCGGAAGAGCAGCTGCTGCAGGCCGGCTATCAGCAATATCAGGAATTTCTTCAGGAAAATGAAGTGATCCGCAGCACCGCCGAAAGCGCGATGGTGCAACGCGTGGGGCGGCAGGTCGCCGAGGCGGTGGAACGCTATTTCGCCGAGCAGGGGCCAAGCGATGCGCTGCAAGGCTATGCGTGGGAATTCAGCCTGGTGGACAGTGCGGAGGTCAACGCTTTCGTTCTGCCGGGAGGCAAGGTGACGGTGTTTCTAGGACTGCTGGAGGTGGCCGATACGCCGGCGCAACTGGCGGCGGTCATCGGCCACGAAGTCGCGCATGTCGTTGCCAAGCACGGCAATGAACGCATGAGCCAGGCGTTGCTGTCGCAGATGGGGGGCTCCGCTTTATCGGCGGCGCTGAGCAGCCAACCACAGGCGACGCAGCAGTTGCTGATGAGCGCTTTCGGCGCCGGCACGCAGGTGGGAGTTCTGCTGCCCTTCAGTCGCCTGCAGGAGAGCGAGGCGGACCGGCTGGGCCTTATTTTCATGGCCATGGCCGGCTACGATCCGCAGGCGGCGCTGGCGGTCTGGCAAGAGATGGCGGCGCGGAGCCAGGGGGGCGGGCCGGAATTTCTCAGTACGCATCCAGCCGACCAGACCCGGATCCGGAATATCCAGGAGCGTATCCCCGAAGCGATGCGTTATTATCGGCCGTGATCCGTGATCTGTGCTGCGAAGCTGTTTAGAAAAAAAAGCGCGTCGCACAGGAGGGTGAACTGCGACGCGCAAAAGAGGAGAAGGTTGAAGAAGGTTTGAAACTTGTATCGTGCGGGTTGCCTGCCACAACAACCAGCGTGATTAAAGAATAGCCCATCCCTTGCGCCGAGACCATGTGGCGTTCCGTAAAAAAAATGGGATACAAACACTTTTCCGGCTGCGCAATTGCACAGGCGCGCCATCGGCCGCACCGAAAAAGGGGTTCAGTTGGACAACATAATGGCCTATAATGAGGAGCGTTGCCGGTGCATTTTCATTCCGGCGCGACACCCGAGACGAAAAAAGGCCAAAGACGTCATGTCTGATCAAGATTTGATGCACGAATTTCAGCGGCGCAACGACGAGCTCTCCATCATGGTGGAAATCGGCAAAGCCCTGACCTCCACCATCCATTTGGAGGAACTGCTGAGCGTCATCATGGAAAAAGTCGGCCTTCTGCTGAAATCGCGCAACTGGTCCCTGGCCCTGGTCGACCAGAAAGCCGGCGACCTGGTGTTCGAAATCGCCGTATCACCGGCCGGCGACCTGCTCAAGGGGATGCGACTGGCGATGGGGGACGGCATCGCCGGCTGGGTTGCCGCCCGGGGCGAGCCGCTGCTGGTCCCCGATGTCCAGGCGGACAGCCGCTTTGCCCGCCGCATCGATGAAACGCTGTCCTTTTCCACCCATTCGGTGGTGGCGGTGCCGTTGCGCAGCCGCGAACGCATTCTCGGAGTGATGGAACTGGTCAACAGCCTGGAGGACGGTCAGTTCAACGAAGCCGATCTGCGCATCCTCACCACCATCGCCGACTATGCCGCCATTGCCATTGAAAATGCGCGGAATTTCGAAAAAATCAGGCGGATGACGATCACCGACGATCTCACCGGCCTGTTCAACGGCCGGCACCTGCACCAGTTGATCGGCCATGAGGTCGAACGCTGCTTGCGCTATGGCGGCGCGATGTCGCTGGTGTTCATCGACCTGGACCGGTTCAAACAGGTCAACGACACCTGCGGGCACCTGGTCGGCAGCAAACTGCTCAGCCAAATCGGCGCGTTCATCGGCAGTCGCATCCGCAAGGTCGACATGGCCGCCCGCTACGGCGGCGACGAGTTCATCATCCTGCTCCCCGCCACCGATAAAAAAGGCGCCCTGAGCATGGCCGGCCATCTGCATCGACAGTTGCAGGAGCACCTGTTCCTCGCCGAAGACGGCGAAGGCATGCGGGTAACCGCCAGTTTCGGCATCGCCAATTTCCCCGAGGACGCCAGAAGCAAGGACGAATTGATCCGGCTGGCCGATATGGCCATGTACCGGGCGAAGGAAAACCGCAACACCGTCTGCGCCGCCTGATCGGCCAGCGCATTATCCCGGCCCTTCTCTCCCGGAAGATGCGACATCTTTCCGCCCCTCCTTTCAGGATTACACCATGACATCAGAACCCAAAGCCATTCGACTTGACGATTATCGCGCCCCCGCCTATCTGGTGGAGGAAGTCGAACTCGATTTCAATCTCGACGAGAGCGCCACCCGCGTTCTGTCCCGGCAAAACTACCGCCGCAATCCGGCCGCCGACGACGCTCCCGCCGCCCTCGTCCTCTACGGCTGCCAACTGCGGCTCACCGCCCTGCGCCTGGACGGCCGCGCGCTGGCCGCGGCCGATTACGCCATCGAGGGGGAGACGCTGACCATCCCCACGGTGCCGGAGCGCTTCGTCCTGGAGGTCGAAACGGTGATCGATCCCGCCGGCAACACCGCCCTGGAAGGACTTTATCTGTCCAGCGGCATTTTCTGCACCCAGTGCGAGGCCGAGGGTTTTCGCCGCATCACCTGGTATCCCGATCGCCCCGACGTCCTCGCCCGCTTCACCGTCACCCTCAGAGCCGATCGGCAGAAGTATCCGGCGCTGCTGTCCAACGGCAACATCGTTGCCAGCGGCCGGCTCGACGATGGCCGCCATTTCGTCCGCTGGCACGACCCCTACCCCAAGCCGGCGTACCTGTTCGCCCTGGTGGCGGGACGGCTGAGCAAGGCCGAGGATACGTTCGTTACCCGCTCCGGCCGCCAGGTGACGCTGCAGATCTGGGTCGAGGAGCGCAACCACGGCAAGTGCGACCACGCCCTGCGCTCGCTGCGGGAGGCGATGCGCTGGGACGAGGAGACCTACGCTCTGGAATACGATCTCGACATCTACATGGTGGTCGCTGTCGATGACTTCAACATGGGGGCGATGGAGAACAAGGGACTCAATGTCTTCAACTCCAAGTACGTCCTCGCTTCGCCGGAAACCGCCACCGACGCCGACTTTCAGGCCATTGAAGAGGTGATCGGCCACGAGTATTTCCACAACTGGACCGGCAACCGGGTCACCTGCCGCGACTGGTTTCAGCTTTCGCTCAAGGAGGGGCTTACCGTTTTTCGCGACCAGGAGTTCGCCGCCGACATGACCAGCCGGGCGGTCAAGCGCATCGATGACGTGCGCCTGCTGCGCAACGCCCAATTCCCCGAGGACGCCGGACCGATGGCGCACCCGGTGCGCCCCGCCGCCTACGTCGAGATCAATAATTTTTACACCAGCACCGTCTACAACAAGGGGGCGGAGGTCATCCGCATGTACCAGACCCTCCTTGGCCGCGACGGCTTTCGTCGCGGGCTGGAGCTCTACCTGCGGCAAAACGACGGCCAGGCGGTGACAGTGGAGGATTTTCTCGCCGCCATGGCCGAGGCGAACGGCGCCGATCTTTCCCAGTTCATGCGCTGGTACACCCAGGCCGGCACGCCGGTGGTGCACGTCGAACGCAAGTGGGACGCGGCGGCCGGCGCCCTCACCCTGACGGTGCGCCAAACGTGCCCGCCGACGCCGGGGCAAGCCGAGAAGGAGCCTTTCCACATCCCCCTCGCCGTGGGCCTGCTCGACGCGGCCGGCAACGACATCCCGCTGCGTCTGAACGGCGAGGCGGCGGCGAACGGCGTCACCCGGGTGCTGGAGCTGCGCCGGGCGGAGGAAATCTTCCGCTTTGTCGATCTGCCGGCGGCGCCGACGCCTTCCCTGCTGCGCGGTTTTTCCGCGCCGGTGCGTCTGGAGAGCGACTTGAGCGAGGAGGAGACCGCGTTTCTCTTCGCCCACGACAGCGATTCCTTCAACCGCTGGGAGGCCGGCCAACAACTCGCCACCCGCATGCTGCTGCGCCTGCTGGAAGATTGGCGGGCCGGCCGGCCGGTGACCGCCGATCCTCTTTTCGGCCATGCCTTCCGCCGCGCTCTGGGCGACCGTCAGGCCGACCCCGCGCTGATCGCCCAAGCCCTGCTGTTGCCGACGGAGACCTGGCTTGGCGAGCAAATGGCGGTCATCGATCCCGAGGGGGCGCACGCGGTGCGCGAAGCCGTTCGCCGGCAGCTGGCCGGCGAGTTGCGCGACGAGTTTCTGGCGGTAATGGATGAAAACGCCACGCCGGGTGCCTACAGCGTCGAACCGGCGACCGTCGGCAAGCGCAGCCTGAAAAACGTCTGCCTCGGCTATCTGATGGCTTTGGCCGAGGACGCCATCGTCGCCCGTTGCCGGCAGCAGTTCGAGCGCGCCGACAATATGACTGACGTGCTCGCCGCCCTCGCCGCCCTGGCCAACTACGACGGGCCGGAGCGCGCCGCCGCCCTGGCCGAATTCTACGAGCGCTGGCGGCACGAGCCGCTGGTCGTCGACAAGTGGTTCACCCTGCAGGCCACCTCGCGCCTGCCGGGAACGCTGGATGAGGTGGTGCGCCTGACCGCGCATCCGGATTTCACCCTGAAAAACCCCAACCGGGTGCGTTCGCTGATCGGCGCCTTCGCCCAGGGCAACCCGGTGCGCTTCCACGCCGCCGATGGCGCCGGCTACCGCTTCCTCACCGATCAGGTGCTGGCCCTCGACCCGCGCAACCCGCAGATCGCCGCCCGCCTCGTCTCGCCGCTCAGCCGCTGGCGCCGGTTCGATGCCAACCGGCAGCAGTTGATGAAGGAGGAACTGGCGCGGATCGCCGCCTCCCCCGGATTGTCGCGGGATGTGTTTGAGATCGTCAGTAAGAGTTTGGC
>JBAYQP010000083.1:0-9366 GCA_041677125.1 Desulfuromonadales bacterium
GGCGGTGCGCGGCTGCATTTCGGCCTCCTTCAGAGGTCGGCGCAAAAAGGCGACGCGGGCGCTCATCTCCGGCAGGATGCGCGGATCCTTTTCCAGGAAGCGCACCTTGACCAGCACCGTCGCCTTCGTCCGGTCGGCGGTCGGCACGATCATGTGCACCTCCCCGGCAAAGCGCTCGTCGGGCAGGGCGTCGAGCTGAATTTCCACCGGCTGACCGACCTTGATAGCGCTGAGATTCGATTCGGAAACGTCGGCCTCCACCTGCAAGGAATCAAGATCGGCGATGTTGACCACCGCCGCCTTCGCTTCCGCCGCCGCCCCCAGAGGCGTGACAATATCGCCGATGTCGGCGTTCTTGGTCAGCACCACGGCGTCGAAGGGGGCGCGCAACCGGGTGTAGTCCAGGCCGACGGTCGCCTGGCGCAGCGCCGCTTCGGTCGCCGTGACGGCGGTTTCGGCCGCCCGCTCCCCCGCCTCGGCGCGGCGGTAGCGGGCTTCGGCCCGATCGAATTCGGCCGGCGAAACAAAACCGGCGGCGAGCAGCTCGCTCATTCGCTCGAAGTCCTGTTTCGCCTCTTTCCATTCCGCCCGCGCCTCGGTCACCCGCGCCCGCGCTGTCGCCAGATTCGCCGCCGCCTGCGCCTCGGCGGCTTCCGCCTGCCGGCTCTCCAGGCGGGCGATGACCTCTCCCTTTTGCACCGCACTGCCCTCCTCCACCCCGAGCCAGACCAGCCGGCCGGTTATCTCGGAAGCGACCGCCGCCTTGCGTTGCGCCACCACATAGCCGCTGGCGTTGAGCAGCGTCAGCGATTGGGAGGGGTGGATGCGCGAGACGGTGACCAGTTGCACTGCGATCGCCGGGGTCAGCACCCCGGCCCGCCACAACAGCAGCAGGACCAACGGCGTCAGCAGAAGCAGTGTCCAGAGGTAGCGCCGGCGGGGAGAGCGGCCCCCGGCCGGCTTTTTGTCAATTTTCAATCTGCCGAGATCCTCATCCGCCATGGCAAGTGGTCACCTCCTTGAATTCGCCAGAATTCAGACCAACGGTCTTTTCCGGCAAATAACGGGCACCGGATAACCAACGCCATTGAATTCTAAACCATTGCGCCCCTTTACGGAAAAGGTTTCCGCATCGGAAGGACGCCTTCCGCCTTTCCTCCTTGCCGATCCCTGCTATAAATTGCCGAAGAGCGCCATTGCCTGGAAGGAGATCGCAACGCCATGAGCCTGAAAGGAAAAAAGGTCATCGTCATCGGCGGCAGTTCGGGGATCGGTCTGGCCACCGCGCGCGCCGTCGCCGCCGCCGGGGCGCGGGTGGTGATTGCCGGCCGCTCGGCGCAGAAGCTGGAGCGGGCGCGGGGAGAGATCGGCGGCCGACCGGGGCTGGTCGCGCTGGATGTGACCCGGGACGAAGAGGTGCGCAACTTTTTCGAACGGGCGGGGGAGTTCGATCATCTGGTGACCACCGCCGCCGCCGGCGCCACCGGATCGTTTCTCGACCTGCCGCCGGAGGCGGTGCGCGACCTCTTCGAGAGCAAGTTCTGGGGGCAGTACCGAGCCGCCCGCTACGCCGCCGGACAAATCCGCGAGGGCGGATCGATCACCTTCTTTTCCGGCGTGGCGTCGCAAAAGCCTCTTCCCGGCTTTTCATCTTTTGCCGCGGTGAACGGGGCGGTGAACGCCCTGTGCCGGGCGCTGGCGGTGGAATTGGCGCCGGTGCGGGTGAATGCCATATCCCCGGGGATTATCGAGACGCCGGCCTATGCCGCCATGGAGGCTGAAGTGCGTCAGGAATTTTTCGACCGAACCGCCGCCGCCCTGCCGGCGGGACGGATCGGCCGCCCGGCCGAGGTGGCCGAGGCGGTGCTGTTTCTCATGCGCAATGGGTTCGTCACCGGCGCCGTGCTCGACATCGACGGCGGCGGGCGCCTGTCGTGACCGCCGCCCGCAGGCGGAAGGATGGAAAAAGGATGTTTGGAGAGCAAAGGTGAAACGCGCCCTGCTGCTGGTCAACCGTCTGTCGCGGGAGGGGGACGCCGATCTGGCGGCGGGGCTGCAACTCCTCTCCGACGGGGGCTTTTCCCTCGTCGAGGTCTTTACCACCGACCCGCAAGCCATCCCCGGTCTGCTTCGACGCCATCTGCACCGGGCGGACATGGTCATCGTCGGCGGCGGCGACGGCACCCTGAACACCGCCGTCCAGGTGCTGGTGGAAACCGGCCTGCCCCTGGGCATTCTGCCGATGGGGACGGCGAACGATCTGGCCCGCACCTTGGGCATCCCCGCTTCGCTGGAGGCCGCCTGCCGGCTTATCGCCGCCGGCAGAACGCATCGCATCGACCTCGGCAAGGTGAACGAACGCTACTTCTTCAACGCCGCCAGCATCGGCCTGGCGGTGCGGGTGACCCATCATCTGTCGCCGGAAGTGAAGGTGCGCTGGGGCGTTTTCGCCTATCCGCGCGCCCTGACGGCGGCCCTGCGGGAGAATCGCGCCTTTCACGCCGAAATTATTTGCGACGGCAACCGCCTGCGGCAGCGCTCCATCCAGATCACCGTCGGCAACGGCCGGCATTATGGCGGCGGCCTGACCATCGCCGAAGATGCGGTGATCGACGATCATTGCCTGAATCTCTACACTTTGGCGCCGCAAAGCCTGTGGCGGTTGCTGCGTCTGGCGCCGGGCTTGCGCCGGGGCACGGTGGGAAACCGGCCGGGGGTGAAGCTGATGAGCGGCCGGGAAATCGTCCTGCGCACCCGCCGTCCCTATCCCGTCGACACCGACGGCGAACTGACCACCACCACGCCGGCGCGCTTCCGGGTGGCGGCGGCGGCCCTGCCGGTCTTTGTGCCCGAGGATTATGCCGGCGGGGAGAAAGGCAGAGAAAATGTCCCTGTTGCTAACTGAAGCCGAATCGGCCCTCGACCGGGTCAGCGACAGGTGCAAGGAGGCCGCCGACGCCTACCGCACCGCCCGCGCCGCCACCCACGACACCGATCTGGCGAAGCTGTTTGTGGCGTTGGAGGAGAGCCGGCGACGGGACAGCGCCGCCCTGGAGGGGGAGATCCGGCGCATGGGCAATCTTCCCGGCGCCCCGGATGCCGACCGCGAGACGATGGAGCACCTCGCCATCCGGGTGAAGGCCGTCGTTTCCACCGATGAACGCCGCGCCCTGCTGGCCAGCTGCCGGCAACCGGAGGAGCGTCTGGCCGCGGCGGTCGAGGCGGCCCTTGAACAGAACCTGCCCGCCGCCACCCTCGCCTTGCTGCAACGCCTGCGGGAAGAAGGGGCGCAGGTGCGGCGGCGGCTGACGACCGCACCCGCCTGAAATCTCCCCGTCGGTCGCTGTCGGGCCTTTCATTAATTGCATCCGCCGACCCTCCTTGGTATACTTTTTCGGATTTGCAGTTCCCCTATGATATGCGCCTTTTGCCGATGCGAGGGACCATGAGTCTCATCTCCAACATCAGTCCGCAGTGGATCGAAAATCTCTACCGCGATTGGCGGCGGGCGCCGCAGCAGGTCCCCGCCGATTGGCAGGCCTTTTTCCGTGGGTTCGAACTCGGAGAGGAAAAGGGCGGCCACATCGCCCCGGAGACGGGGAGCAAGCAGTCGGCGGTCGATTCCCTCATCTACCGCTATCGCGACCTCGGCCACCTGCTCGCCTGCACCGACCCCCTCTCCCCCTGCCCGGTTTCGCACCCGCTGTTGGCCCTGGCCGCTTTCGGCCTGGAGGAGGCGGACCTCGACCGCACCTTTCATCCCCTGCGCTTTCTCCGGCCGAGCGCCACCCTGCGCGAGATCGTCGAGACGCTGCGGGAGACCTACTGCCGCTCCATCGGCGCCGAGTTCATGCACATCCAGGACCCGGCAGAGCGGGAATGGCTGAAAGAGCGGATGGAGCGCCGGCGCAACCGCCCGGAGTACTCACGGGAGACGAAACTGCAAATTCTGCGCAAGCTGCTGGAGGCGACCGCCTTCGAGCAGTTTCTGCACCGCCGGTTCATCGGCCAGAAGCGCTTCTCCCTCGAAGGGGGAGAGGTGCTCATCCCGCTGCTGGAGGAGGTGGTCCAGCAAGCCGCCGCGTCTGGCGTGCGCACCATCGTCCTCGGCATGCCGCACCGCGGGCGGCTCAATGTCCTCGCCAACATCTTCGAGCGGCCGCTGGCCAACCTCTTCGCCGAATTCGAGGACAACCTGGAATTCGGTTTCGTCGGCGAGGGGGATGTCAAATACCACAAGGGCTTTTCCATCGACCGCACCTTCGCCGACGGCGGCCGCATCCATCTGTCGATGGCCTCCAACCCGAGTCACCTGGAAGCCGTCGATCCGGTGGTCGAAGGCAAGACGCGGGCGCGCCAGGACGCCCTCGGCGCGGGGGGAAGCGGCCGGGTGCTGCCCGTTCTGCTGCATGGCGACGCCGCCTTCGCCGGGCAGGGGATGGTGGCCGAAACCCTCAACCTCTCCCAACTGGAAGGCTACGCCACCGGCGGCACCCTGCACATCGTCCTCAACAACCAGATCGGCTTCACCACCGTCCCCGAAAACGCCCGCTCCACCCGCTACGCCACCGATGTGGCGAAGATGCTCTCGGTGCCGATCTTTCATGTGCACGGCGAGGATCCGGAGGCGGTCCTCTGGGCGGGCCTCCTGGCGCTGGAGTACCGGCAGAAATTCGGCCGCGACGTGGTGGTCGAGGTGATCTGCTATCGGCGGCAGGGGCACAACGAGGGGGACGAGCCGTACTTCACCCAGCCGCTGATGTACGAAGCGATCAAGGAGCGGCCGCCGCTGCCGCAGATCTATGCCGAGCGCCTGCGCGCGGAAGGCATCGACGGCGGCGAAATCGACACCCTGGCGCAAGGAGCGCGCCGCCGTCTGGAAGCGGCGGTGGATGCGCCGGTGCAACCCACCGACATCGCCGGCTACCGCGGCAAATGGAGCGGTATCGAACGCGAGTGGCGTCCCTTGGCGGTCGAAACCGGGGTCGACGCGAAGCAACTGGGGCAATTGATCGATACGCTGACGAGCGTGCCGGAAGGTTTTGCGCCGCATCCGAAGATCAGCAAACAGCTGGACCGCCGCCGCGAGGCGGTGCGGGCGGGGGAAGGGATCGATTGGGCGACCGGCGAATCGCTCGCCTTCGCTTCTCTGGTCGCCGAAGGGACCAGCGTCCGTTTCTCCGGCCAGGATTCGCGGCGCGGCACCTTCAGCCAGAGGCACGCCGTGCTGTTCGACGTGCGCACGGGGGGGACGTTCTGCCCGCTGCAGGCGGCCACCGCCGAGGGCGCCGCCTTCAGCATCTACGACAGCCTGCTGTCCGAGGCGGCAGTGCTCGGCTTCGAGTACGGCTACTCTTTGGAGATGCCGCGGGGGCTGACCCTCTGGGAGGCGCAGTTCGGCGATTTCGTCAACGGCGCGCAGGTCATCATCGATCAGTTCATCGTCAGCAGCCATACCAAATGGGACCGGGCGAGCGGCGTCACCCTGCTGCTGCCGCACGGCTTCGAGGGACAGGGTCCGGAACATTCCAGCGCCCGCATCGAGCGCTTTCTCCAGTTGTGCGCCGACGACAACATGCAGGTCGCCTATCCCTCCACCCCGGCGCAGTACTTCCACCTGCTGCGCCGGCAGGTAAAGCAGCCGTTTCGCCGGCCGCTGGTCGTCTTCACCCCCAAGGCGCTGCTGCGCCACCCGCTGTGCACCGCGCGCCTGGAGGAGTTCACCGGCGCTTTTCGCGAGATCATTCCTCCCGCCGAAGAGGCGGGCGAAAGCAAAATACTGCTGCTGTGCAGCGGCAAAATATACTTCGACCTGCTGGAGAAGAAACAGCGGGAGCAGCGTGCGGACGTGGCGCTGCTACGCATCGAGCAGTTCTATCCGCTACGCACCGATCTGCTGCGCGAAGCGCTGGCGCCGTACCGCAAGGCGGCGAAAGTCGCCTGGGTGCAGGAAGAACCGCGCAACGCCGGCGCCTGGGGATTTCTCAGCTGGCAGTTGGCCGAGTTGCTCGGACGGGAGGCGCAGTACATCGGCCGTCCCGCGGCCGCCTCCCCCGCCGTCGGCTCGCACCGGCTGCACAAAAAGGAGCAGGACGCGATTCTGGCGCAGGCGTTTGCGCAAGAATTCGCCCGTGGCATTTAAACAGGGACGAGGGGAATAGAGGCTGGAGGTTCTTTCATCCCCCCGTTATCTTCGTCATCCCGGTAATTGTGTTTTGGCCCAAACAGGACCCCAGGAGCCCCCTATGGAAATCAAAGTCCCCGCCGTCGGCGAATCGATTCACGAGGCGACCATTGCCAAATGGCACAAGCAGAACGGCGAAACGGTGCGCAAAGACGATATCCTGTGCGAGCTGGAGACCGACAAAATCACCCTGGAGGTGAACGCCGAAGCCGACGGGGTGCTTTCGATCGCCGTCGGCGAGGGGGAGACGGTGGAAGTCGGCGCGCTCATCGGCACAATCGAGGATGGGGCGGCGGCAGAGAAAGCGCCGGCGAAAAAAGGGGCGAAGGAGGAAGAAAAGCCGGCGGCCAAACAGCCCGAACCGCCGGCCGCACCGGCAAACCGGGAGGAACCGAAGGAGGAACGACCGGCTCCGCGCACCGAGGCCGATCGCCAGGCGCCCCTCGAGCCGGCCCCGGCCCGCCAGCCGGCGCAGGAGCCATCGCCGGCCAGGGCGGAGCAAGACGGGCGCACCACCCGTCAGCCGATGAGCAGCATCCGCCGGCGCATTGCCGAGCGGCTGGTGGCGGTGCAGCAGCAGACCGCCATGCTCACCACCTTCAACGAAGCGGACATGACCCGCGTCCTTGAATTGCGCAGGAAACACCGGGAGAGTTTCGTCAAAAGGCACGGCGTGCCGCTCGGGCTGATGTCCTTCTTCGTCAAGGCCTGCATCGAGGCGCTCAAGGAATTTCCCGAGGTCAACGGCCGCATCGACGGCAACGACATCGTTCTGCAGCATTTTTACGACATCGGCATCGCCGTCGGCACCGAACGCGGCCTGGTGGTGCCGGTGCTGCGCGACGCCGACCGGCTGTATTTCGCCCAGATCGAACAGCAGATTCGCGCCTACGCCGAAAAAGCGCAAAACAACAAACTCGCCCTCGCCGATCTCGAAGGCGGCACCTTCACCATCAGCAACGGCGGCGTCTACGGCTCCCTGCTCAGCACCCCCATCCTCAATCCGCCGCAAAGCGGCGTCCTCGGCATGCACGCCATCCAGGAGCGCCCCGTCGCCCGCGACGGCAAAGTCGTCATCCGGCCGATGATGAATCTCGCCCTTTCCTACGACCACCGCATTATCGACGGCCGGCAGGCGGTCGGCTATCTGAAGCGGGTGAAGGAATTCGTCGAGGAGCCGGAGGAGATGCTGCTGGAGATGTAACAGTTTCGTCAGGGCGACGTGACTGAACGCGGCCTGATTGATATCGATGATACGAACCGTCTGGTGTATACCGTAGTCGATGGACAACTTGTCATTATTGCCTGTCGCTACCATTACCGCTGAAACGCCAGTCTGAACCCGGAATATGAACCGCAGATAGCGACCGACCCCGCCCGGAAAAGCGGGGTTTTTGCCGTTGCTGGGCGGCGACGGTAGCGGCGGCGCATCAGTACAAAACCTGCTCATCGGTGAAATAGGTCGTTTTCGAGGCGATCTTCTCTTTGCCAATGGGGCGGCCGGTCGGGCTCTGCGCCCGCTGCGGATTGTGGATCAGGAGAAAATCCCGGATTTCGCCGCCGATGATATCGGGATGGGCGGCTCTGATCTTCTCGGTGGCTTCGGTCAGCACCTTGTGGATGGCGGCCGCCAGCGCCTCGAAAGCCTCCCCGGGAATCCTGCCGACGGCCGCCTTCGGCGAAATTCTCGCCGCCCAGAGAATTTCGTCCGCATAGGCATTGCCGATGCCCCGCAAAACTGCCTGATCGATCAGGAAGGCCTTCGCCAGGGTTTTCAGCTTCCCGGCGGCTTTTTGCCGCAGATACGCCGCGTCGGCTTCCAGGGCGTCCGGCGCGGCGCCGGGTTCCGGGTTAAGGGCGACCTTGACCAGCCCCTTCGGGTCGGTGACCACCAGCGCCGGCCCGGCGGTGAACCGGAGAGTGAGCATCTTGTCGCCGAGCCGATCGGGATCCTCCGTCAGGACGAAACGGCCCGAGAGCATCAGATGGATGCGCAACCTCGCCCGGTGCGAGAGCCGCAATTCGATCTCTTTCCCCGCCCTGGCCACCGCGTCGACTACCCCGCCGCACACGGCGGTGCGCAATGTTTCTGCATCGACGTTCAGGCGCCGCTCTCTGGAGCAATCGACTGCGCTCACCTGGCTGCCGCCGAGTCGGCGGTGCAGATTTTCGGCAAATACCGTCAGATCCGGCAATTCCGGCATCGCAATATCTCCTCTCTCGTCACCGCTCGCAGAATCCCGTCGCCATGCCCCAGGCAAGCACGAACTTTGGCGCGGAAGCGGGCGTTTTTTGGATGACATTGTACCCATTTTCCGTGGTTGCACGCCCGGGGCGACCGTCCGTCCGGAGACGCGCGACAAAAGCCGAGATTCGATCAGGCGATCCACTTCCCCCCGGCCAAGACCATCCCCGCCACCGCCGCATACCGGGCCAGCTTGCCCAAAGCCACCAGCAGCAGAAAACGTCGGATGTCGACGCGCAGAACGCCGCCGGCGAAACAAAGGGGATCGCCGATCACCGGCAGCCAGGAAAGCAGAAGCGACCACGAGCCGAAACGAGCGTAGAAGTGCTCGGCGCGCCGCCGGGCCGCGTTATCGATGCGCAGCAGGCGGCGGGTGAGGAACGGACCGCCCCAGAGGCCGATGGCAAAGGTGGTCAGGGCGCCGAGGGTGTTGCCCAGGGTGGCGACGGCGACGGTGGACAGTGGAGCGAACCCCTTGAGCAACAGGACGGCCAACAGCCACTCGCTCCCGAGAGGCAGGAGGGTGGCGGCGAGAAAACTGAGCAAAAGCAAGGCGGGCAGGCCATGGCTGACGAGGAACTCTTCCATGCGCGCAATCTACGGCGCTCTTGCCTGCACCGTCAAGCCCCGCCTGGTTTCGATCACCAGGAGGCGCCATGACTGGCGCACGCTCGCGAAAACGGCCGCCCCGCAAGGGGCGGCCGTTTGGTCGGGCAAAGGTGATAAATTGGTGAACAGGCTCCCGAAGCGTTACTCCGTCCGCTGGGGAGCTACCCCGAAGAATTCCGAGGTCGTGCGATCAAACTCCTCCAGCTGCCCGCGTCAGCTTGCCTCGGCAACGCAAGAGAAGCGATAATTGACTTATCCGCTCCGATGCCGGACCTTGTTTCAGCAAATTGACGGCCTTCAGCCCGGCCGGGAAAATGATGCCGATGAA
>JBAYQP010000084.1:0-8814 GCA_041677125.1 Desulfuromonadales bacterium
GGTAATGGCGCCGCCCTATGACGTGATTTCCCCCGCTTTGCAGGAAGACCTCTACCGGCGCGATCCCTTCAACGTCGTGCGCCTCATTCTTGGCAAGACCGCGCCGACGGACAACGATGCTGACAACCGCTACACCCGCGCCGCCGCGGAGTTCGCGCTGTGGCAGGAGCAGGGGGTGCTGGCGCGCGATGCCGAGCCGTCCATTTATCTGTACGACCAGAAATATCCCATCGAGGGCGGGGAGATGGTGGTGCGCAAAGGGTTCATGGCCCTGACCCGGCTGGAGGACTTTTCCTCCGGCATGGTCAAGCCGCACGAGAAGACGCTGGCCGGGCCCAAGGCCGACCGGCTGCTGCTGACCAAGGCCTGCGGCGCCAATTTCAGCCCGATTTTCTCCCTCTACGCTGATCCCTGCTGCGTCGTCGAGTCGTTGGCGCGCAAGGAGAAGGAGGAGGCGCCGGAAATCGAAGTGGCCGACGACGACGGCGTCATCCATCGCCTCTGGCCGGTCACCGACAGGGCGATTATCGAAAAGGCGCAGGAACTGCTCGATAACAAGCCGCTGTTTATCGCCGATGGGCACCACCGCTATGAGACCGCGATGAACTACCGCGATTTTATGCGGGAAAAAACACCTGGATTCAGCGGCAAAGAGCTGTTCAATTATGTCCTCATGTATTTCGCCAATATGGAAGATCAGGGGCTGATGATCTTCCCGACGCATCGGCTGGTTTTCAACCTCCCCGACTTTCGTCTGCAGGCTTTTCTCGGTAAACTCAAGGAGCACTTCACGGTTGAAGAGGAGGCCTTCGACCCCGCCGACGCCGGTTCCCGGTTGCATGTGCGCGATCTTCTGCGGGAAAAAGGACGGGATCGGCACGCCTTGGCCGTTTATGCCGGCGGCGAAACGGTGTATTTTCTTGGTCTGCGCAACGAAAACGAAATGGATCGCTTTTTCGACGCGAAGTCGCCCAAGGCGCTGCGCACCCTGGATGTTTCGATTCTGCACCGGCTGATTCTGGAGGATATTCTGGGGATTACCGCCGAAGCGCAGGAGCAGCAGACCCATCTGCGATATGTGAAGAATTTCGAGGAGCCGTTCAGTCTGGTGCGCGGCGGCGAGGCCCAGATATCGTTTCTGATGAATGCGACGCGAATGAGCGAGGTGCGCGATGTGGCGAATTCCGGGGAGAAGATGCCGCAGAAGTCCACCTATTTCTATCCCAAGCTGCTCACCGGTCTGGTCATAAACAAGATTGTTGAAGGGGAAGGGGCGGAGGACTAGGCGCTTTGGAAATTCTGGGCATCGATATCGGTTTCGGTTTCACCAAGGCCAGCAACGGCCGGGACTCCCTCGTTTTCAAGTCGGTGCTCGGCGAGAGCGCCGAGATCCAGTTCAAAGAAACGCTGCTGGGCGAGGCCGGCAACGACGACCACTTGCAGATCGAGCTGGACGGCCAAACCTTTTTCATCGGCGATCTTGCCGAGCGGCAGAGCAATGTGCGTTTTTTCACCCTCGACCAGGAACAGCTCATCGGCAGCTACGCCAAAAGCCTTGCTCTTGCCGCCGCCGCGCGCCTGGTGGGGAGCCATCTCCCGATCAATCTGGTGACCGGCTTGCCGATCGGCTTTTACCGCCAGCATCGGGACGAAATCGCCAACATTTTGCAGGGGGAGCATCGGGTGGCGCTGACCGACGCCTCCGGCAAGCGGCAGGAAAAAGTCATCAACATCAACAAGGTGCGCATCATTCCGCAGCCCTTTGGCTCTTTGTTCAATATGATGCTCAACGATGTCGGCGAGGTCGGGGACAAGCGGCTGGTGAAGGATAAGCTGGGCATTATCGACGTCGGCTTCCGCACCTGCGATTACACCATCTCCGACAAAATGCGCTATTCCGAACGGGGGAGCCGAACCACCGATTCGGGAATCGCCCGGGCGTTCACCGTTATCGCGAGCAAGTTGCGCGAGCGAAGCGGCGTCAACGTCGAACTTTATCGGCTATTCGAAGCGGTCGAACGCGGCGCGATCAAAATTCGCGGCAAGGAATATGACCTGAAGAGCCTGACCGAACAGGTATTCGGCCAGTTGGCCGCCGCCATCGGCAACGAAGTGGACCGCTTGTGGGCCGATGATTGGGACATGGACACCATGGTCATCACCGGCGGCGGCGGTGCGGTTCTGGCCAAATACCTGCAACCGCTGCTCAAGGGCTACGTATTGCCCATCGACCCGGCACAGGACGCGCGCCTGTACAATGTGCGGGGATACTACAAATTCGGCAAACACATCTGGGCGCGCGGTGTGGCGCCTTCCGCCGCTGGCGGTTGAAACGGCATTGACCTGTTATCTCTCCATTTCCCACTTCGGCGAAGGGGCGCCATTCAATGCCCGTAAACCCGAATGACATTCTGAACCTTCTGGCTAAAAGCGCTTCCCGCCCCCTGTCCACCAAGGAAATTCTCGACGGGCTCAACATTTCGTCGCGCAAGATCCGTTCACACGCAAGTCGGTTGCTCGAGACGCTGGCCGGGGAGGGGACGCTGGTTCGCCTCAAGGGGGACCGGTATTCGTTGCCGCGCCAGGTAAATCTGGTCACGGGAACGATTGCGGTGCACCGCGATGGTTATGGCTTTGTTCGCCCGGCGCAGGAAGGCAAGGATGTTTTCGTCCCCGCCCGATTTCTGCGCGAGGTCATGGATGGCGATCGCGTGGTGGTGCGGGTGGAGCGGAGCTGGCGCGGCGCCGGCCCTGAGGGGCGGGTGATCAAAGTGCTGGAGCGGGCGCACCGCTCCCTGGTCGGGCGCTATGAAGCCGGACGTCGTTTCGGCTATGTCGTGCCCGCCGACCCCCGCCTGAAACACGATCTGTTCATTCCCGAGGGCGCACAGAACGGCGCCCGCAATGGCCAGATCGTCATGGCGCGCATCGACGTCTTCCCGGGTAAAACACGCAATCCGGAAGGAACGGTCGTCGAAGTCCTGGGCCGGGCCGACGATCCGCAAGTCGAGATTCTGTCCATCGCCCACAAGCATGGACTCCCTTACCGATTTCCGGAAGAGGTGCTCGCCGAAGCGCAAGCCATTCCGGCGCAGGTCGTTCCCGAAGATTTCGACGGCCGCGAGGACCTGCGCAATCTATCCCTGGTGACCATCGACGGCGAAACAGCCAAGGATTTCGACGATGCCGTGGCTGCATGTTCGGAGACTGCCGGGCGCACCCGCCTGTGGGTGGCTATTGCCGACGTTGCCCATTATGTCCGGGAGGCAAGCGCCATCGATGTCGAGGCGCTGGAGCGGGGAACCAGCGTTTATTTCCCCGGCCAGGCGATCCCCATGTTGCCCGAGAAGCTGAGCACCGGCATATGTTCGCTGAACCCCGATGTCGATCGGTTGGCGATGGTTGCCGAGATGCTCTTCGACTCTGCCGGGGAGCGGCTGGAAAGCCGCTTTTATCCCGCCGTTATCCGCAGTCGGGCGCGCTTGACCTATACTCAGGTGCGAGATGCGCTGGCGGGCGCCGGCGATCTGGCCAATTCCGGGCTGACGCCGCAGTTGGCACTCATGGCCAAACTGGCGCAACAGCTCACCGACATGCGCCGGCGGCGGGGCAGTCTCGATTTCGATCTGCCCGAAGCGGAAATCCTTCTCGACCTGCGCGGTCGACCGGAAGATATTGTGCGTTCGGAGCGCAACCTGGCGCATCGCCTGATCGAAGAATTCATGCTGGCGGCCAACGAGGCCGTCGCGGCTTTTCTCAGCGAGCGAAAGGTCCCCCTTCTTTACCGCGTGCATGAGTCGCCCGATCTGGAGAGATTGCAATCCTTTCAAGAGTTCATCTCCCATTTCAACATCGGTTTGACCATCGACCCGTCCGGCATCGATTCGCGCCGCCTGCAGAAATTGCTGGCCGCAGTCGAGGGAAAGCCGGAGGAGCGCGTCATCAATCAAGTGCTGCTGCGCAGCATGAAGCAGGCCCAGTACGCACCGGAGAATATCGGTCACTTTGGCTTGGCGGCCCCTCTTTATTGCCATTTCACCTCGCCGATCCGTCGCTACCCCGATCTGCTGGTGCACCGGGCCTTGCGGCAGGCCCTGCGCCGGGGCGGCATGAACGAACGGCGCCGGGCGCAATTGACGCAGCAGCTTCCGCATTTGGGCGAACTGACCTCCCAGCGCGAGCGGCGGGCCATGGAGGCGGAGCGCGAGATGGTCGCGCTGAAAAAATGCCAGTTCATGGCCGACAAGGTGGGCGAGATTTATGCGGGCTTCGTCTCCGGTGTTCAGCCCTTCGGCTTCTTTGTCGAACTCCAGGATTTTTTCGTCGAAGGGCTGGTGCATATTTCCAGTCTCGCCGATGATTTCTATCACTACGAAGAGGATCTGCACCGGCTGATCGGCGAGAATCGTCGAAGGCAGTTTCAGGTGGGGGCCGAGGTGCGGGTCACGGTGGCGAAGGTCGATCTCGAACGGCGGGAGATAGATTTTGTCCTGGCGGAATTCGCCCAGGCGCCGCCGCCCACCACCAAGACAAAAAAACGAGGCGGAAGCAAACGATGAGGGTCATCCGTTCTTTGCGCGACATTGTCGCTCCGCTGCCCGGGGCGGTGGTCACCATCGGCAATTTCGATGGGGTGCATCTCGGGCACCGGGAGATTTTTCGCCAGGTGGTGGCGCGGGCGCGCGAAATCGATGGCACTTCGGTGGTTCTGACCTTCTCGCCGCATCCGCGCAAAGTTCTCACCCCCGATCAAGCGCCGCTGCAGATCAATACCGACGCCGAAAAGGAACGGCTGATCGAAGCATCGTGCATCGATGTGCTGGTTTGCGTTCCTTTTACCCGTGAAATAGCGGGGCTTTCCGCCGAGATGTTCGTTCGGGACATTCTTGTGGCGCGCATTGGCGTCCGGCGTCTGGTCATCGGCTACGATTACGCCTTCGGCCGCAACCGGGCCGGGAACGCCGATTTTCTCGCCCAGCAGGGGGATGCCCTCGGATTTGCCGTGGAGGTTCTCGGGCCGATCATCCGCGATGGGGAAATTTTCAGCTCGACTCGCATTCGGGAGTTGATCCAGGCCGGCGATGTGGCCGAAGCGGCCAGATTGCTCGGCCGGCACTTCAATCTCGAAGGGGAGGTGGTGCACGGCGCCGGTCGGGGAAGACAGCTCGGTTTTCCCACCGCCAACCTGAGAGCCGACAAGGAGCTTCTGCCGCAAGCCGGTGTTTATGCGGTCAAGGTCCGCCTTGGCGACGCCCTTCTCGACGGAGCGGTGAACATCGGCTGCAATCCGACCTTCTCCGGCGGGAACGTTTCGGTCGAGGTGCATCTCTTCGATTTCGATCGGCAAATTTACGGCGAAACCGTGCGCCTGTATTTCATTGCCCGGCTGCGCGAGGAGAGGGTTTTTGCCAATGCGGCGGATTTGAGCCAGGCGATTCGCGAAGACGTCCGGCGCGCCCGCGAAATTCTCATTGGCGCCCAAATTCGTGGATACCGTGAATACCTTGACTGCGGACATCCGGGTGCAAAGTGAAATCGATTCAACCCCAGAGGGGAGAGGCATATCAATTGCAGCTTCCAGGCAAGCTTTCCGATTAGATTTTGGCTGCCGATTTTGCCCTTTCATGCTATTCTGCGGCACATAATTTGCGCTGGATGCGGCTCCTTGACACCCGAGTCGGCATTCACTAGGATGCGCCCCATATTGCTTTGCACTTCAGGAGATAGTCCTTGCCATGGCAGGCAACCGATTAGGCGAATTGCTGGTCCGCAACAAACTCATCGATGAAAATCAGCTGACCCGGGCTCTGGAGGAACAGAAGGTACAGGGGGGCCGCCTTGGCGCCAGCCTCATCAAGCTGGGGTTTATTCAAGAGGATGAACTCGCCGCCTTCCTTTCCCGGCAGTACGGCGTTCCGTCCATCAATCTGAACGAGTTCGAAGTCGACGCGGGCGTCATCCGCCTGGTTCCCCCCGAAGTGGCCCAGAAGTACCAGATCATTCCCATCAATCGGGCCGGCTCCACCCTGATCGTCGCCATGAGTGATCCCTCGAACATCTTCGCCATCGACGATATCAAGTTCATGACCGGCTACAACGTCGAGGTGGTGGTTGCTCCGGACGCCTCGATCAAAAACGCCATCGATAAATATTACGACCAGAGCGCCTCTCTGGCCGATGTGATGAGCGACCTCGACGACATCGATCTCGAACTGGTCGACGAGGATGACGACGTCGATGTCAAGGACTTGGCAAAGGCCACCGAGGAGGCCCCGGTCGTCAAGTTGGTCAACCTGATTCTCACCGACGCCATCAAGAAAAAGGCTTCCGACATCCATATCGAACCGTACGAGAAATCGTTTCGCGTTCGCTACCGCATTGACGGCATCCTGTACGAGGTGATGAAGCCGCCGATGAAACTGAAAAACGCCATCACCTCCCGCATCAAGATCATGGCGGAAATGGACATCGCCGAACGCCGGCTGCCGCAGGACGGCCGCATCAAGATCAAGCTTGCCGGCGGCAAGGACATGGATTACCGGGTCAATTGCCTGCCCACCCTGTTTGGCGAGAAAATCTGCTGCCGACTGCTCGACAAGTCCAACCTGCAGCTGGACATGACCAAACTGGGCTATGAGCCGGAGGCCCTGGAGTGGTTTAAAAAAGAAATTCACAAACCCTTCGGCATGTGCCTGGTCACCGGCCCCACCGGCTCGGGGAAAACGGTTTCCCTCTATTCGGCCCTGGCCGAATTGAACAAGGTGACGGAGAATATCTCCACCGCCGAGGACCCCGTCGAATTCAACTTCGCCGGCATCAACCAGGTGCAGATGCACGAGGAAATCGGGCTCAATTTCGCTTCGGCGCTACGCGCCTTCCTGCGCCAGGACCCGGACATCATCATGATCGGGGAAATCCGTGACTTCGAAACGGCGGAAATCGGCGTCAAGGCCGCCCTGACCGGCCACCTTGTTCTCTCCACCTTGCACACCAACGATGCGCCGAGCACCATCAACCGTCTGCTCAACATGGGCATCGAGCCGTTTCTGGTCGCCTCGGCGGTCAACCTGATCACCGCCCAGCGGCTGGGACGCCGGGTCTGCGGCGAATGCAAGGCGCCGGAAGACATCCCGAAACAGGCGCTGATCGATGCCGGCGTGCCGGCGTCGGAGGTCGATGAATACGTCTGCTACAAAGGAAAAGGGTGCGGCAACTGCAACAATACCGGCTACCGGGGGCGGGTCGGCATCTATCAGGTCATGCCGATGTTCGAGGGGATTCGCGAGCAGGTTCTGGCCGGCGCCAACACCGCCGAAATCAAGCGCGAATCGATGCGCCTCGGCGTCAAGACGATGCGCCAGTCCGCCCTGACCAAGCTCAAGGAAGGTGCGACCACCTTCGAGGAGGTTCTGCGCTGCACGGTTGGCGACGAGTAATATTGCATCTGTGTATGCCTCTATGAATGAAGGGAACGGGTAGAACCATGTCGACGCCGCAAGAAGGCCAGCCCAGCGCTATCCCGGGAATGCACCAACTGCTCAAGGCCATGGTCGAAAGTGGCTCCTCCGATCTGCACATCACCACCGGATCCCCGCCGCAAGTGCGAATCGACGGCCACGTCAAGCCGATGAAGCTGCCCCCCATGCAGCCGGTCGATACCAAAAGGCTGTGTTATTCGCTGCTCACCGATGCGCAGAAACGCAAATTCGAGGAGGAAAATGAACTCGACTTCTCCTTCGGCGTCAAAGGCCTCGCCCGCTTTCGCGGCAACGTCTTCATGCAGCGGGGCGCTCTGGCCGGGGTTTTTCGGCTCATCCCCTTTAAAATTCTAACCATGGCCGAACTGGGACTGCCGCCGGTGGTGCACGAAATTTCCCGTAAGCCGCGCGGTCTGGTCCTGGTGACCGGTCCCACCGGCAGCGGCAAATCAACGACCCTGGCGGCGATGATCGATGCCATCAATGTCGAGCGCCACGAGCATATCGTCACCATCGAAGACCCCATAGAATTTATCCATCCCCACAAGAACTGTCTGGTCAACCAGCGCGAGGTCGGCGCCGATACGGCCTCCTTCAAACGGGCGCTGAAATCGATTCTGCGCCAGGACCCCGATGTCGTTCTGGTCGGGGAATTGCGCGACCTGGAAACGATCGAGGCGGCGCTGACCATTGCCGAAACCGGCCACATCTGTTTCGGCACGCTGCACACCAACTCCTGCGCCCAGACCATCAACCGCATCGTCGATGTTTTTCCCACCAGTCAGCAGCAGCAGATCCGCACCCAGCTTTCCTTCGTTCTCGAAGGGGTTATCTCGCAAACCCTGCTGCCCAAAGCGCAAGGCAAAGGACGCGTCTGCGCCCTGGAAATCATGGTGCCCAATATGGCTATTCGCGCCCTGATCCGCGACGACAAGGTGCATCAGATCTATTCACAGATGCAGATGGGTCAGGATAAATACGGAATGCAGACGATGAATCAGGCGCTATTCCATCTCTGGCATAAAAAACAGATCACCAGCGATGTCGCCCTGACGCGCTCGTCCGAGCCGGACGAACTGCGGCAGATGATGGCCAATCCGGCATCGATGCTGCGGAAATCCGCTCCTCCGGGACGCTGATTGCAATGAGAGTAGTCCAATTGAGAATGGTGCAACGGAGACGAAGCCATGCCTAAATTTAGCTGGGAAGGAAAAACCCGCGCCGGCCAAGTGCAGAAAGGGGAAATGGAAGCCAGTGATCAGGCGGCCGTAACCGCTGTTTTGCGCCGGCAAGGGATTCAGCCATCGAAAATCAAGGAGATGGGCAAAGGGCTCAA
>JBAYQP010000085.1:0-8811 GCA_041677125.1 Desulfuromonadales bacterium
ACGCGGCGGTATCCCAGGCAAGCCGGAGGCTGGTACTGAAGGCCGGGAAAGATCGGCAGTTGAAACAGAAGATTGATCGGGTGGAGGGGTATTTTGGTATTGTCACAAGTTGAGACCTGACCCTTTAGTACTGGGATGGAGGGGAAGGGACGAGACTCGCTTGCCGCCGCGCCTATCGCGGCGGCTCGCGGTCGAAGCTCGGCAGGTCGCCGACGGCGCCGGCCCAGCGCAGTATGCTCTCGCAGAAGACATTGACCCCGGGCGTCACCGCTGTCGGATCGTCGAGGGTGCCGAGGGCGATCAGACGCTTGCCGGGGAATCCGATGTGGCGGCTGAAGACCGGGCTGCCGCAACGGCTGCAGAAATGTTTGCTGGCGCGCTCCGAAACCGTGTAGTGGGTCAGCAGCTCCTCCCCATCGAGCAGGACAAAGGTGGAGTCGTCGACGAGCACGATGCTGGAGAAAGCGCCGCCCGTCATCTTTTTGCACATGTTGCAGTGGCAGTTGGCGGCGACCAGCCGTTCCGGGGAGATCTCGTAGCGGATCTGGCCGCATTTGCAGGAACCGGTCAGTTTTTCGGACATCGAAGCCTCCTTAAAACGTTGCGGGAAAGACGTCGCCTCAAGTGTATCAGGAGGCGTGCCGAGCGGAATCGTTTACTGTTCCTCCTGCCGGCCGATGCGGCGATAGAGAGCATACGCCATCCCGGCGAGAAAGAGAACGCTCGCCACCAGAGCCGCCCACAGCAGGGAGCTCTTCCAGTCCTGCGGCGATACGCTCCGGCGCAGCGCCGTCTCGCCGCCGAGGACTATCTCCTCCCCGACGGTCGCCTGCCCCGGCCTCGCCACGCGTTCGGCGCTCAGCTGCAGCAGGGCGGCATCCGCCTGCAGCCGGTCGAGGGCGCGGCACCCGCTGCCGTAGGCGAGCAGGAACGGACCGCTGCCGCGCGCCACGAAGCGGACCCGGTGCGGCATCCAGCCGGCTTCCACTTCCGGCTTCCCCTCCCCCATCCCGCCGCCCGCGGCTTCGACCCGCAGCAGCCAGAAACGGTGCCCGGTGGCGCCGACTGCCACCTCCGGACTGCGCAGCAGCGTGCCGCTGACGGTCAGATGGTAGATCAGGGCGGTCGTGCGCCGCGACCAGGGGGAGTCCTCGTCGAGGCGCGACAGCACCTCGGCCTGCACCAGAGTGTTCAGCTGCGGCGGGCGCACCCGCAGGCGGTCGACCGGGAAATTCCCCGGCAGGGAAAAAGCGTACTCGTTCTCCTTCAGCTTCCGGCAGGGGACGGAGAGCCACTGCCGCTCGGCCTCCACGCGGGGCGGGATGAAAACGGCGCGCACCCCCTGCAGCCGGAAGGTCTCCGGCACCCCCTGGAAGGTGAGGCGCAGATAGCGGCGCTGCGCTCTCAGGTCGATCCGCCGCCGCTCCAGCAGGTGCGCCCCGTATTGCAGGGTGGCGACGGTGTCCTCACCGGCCATCTGCCAGCGGTGCAGATCGTCGCTTCCCTCCACCCGGACCTTCCCCACCACGGCGGCGGCGCTGCCGTTCCATTCCAGCTCCAGCGCCCGCACCGGCCTGTCGACGGCCGTCAGATCGACGAGGAAGGCCGGCTCCCCTCCCTTTTCCGCCCGCGACTGGCGCAGGGAGAGAATCTCCCCGGCCGGGCCGCGCTGCACCACCACGCTGAGGGAGTCGTCTTTCCCCGCAGCGGCTGGAAGGGGGAAAAAGGGGAGCGGCGCCGTCTGCGCGGGCGCTTCCATGATCGGCGGCGGGTAGATGCGGAACGGGACGAGTTCGCCGCCGGCGTTGAAGATGGCGATGTCCGCCATCCCGCTGTGGACCAGTCGCCGGTAGACCCCTTCGGGAAGATCGAACTCGTGCACAGCCTCGTTCCCGCTGACGGCCAGGCGCATGCCGTAGGCGAAGTCCTCCGGCTGCGGGGAGGCCGCTGCGGCGCTCGCCAGCAGCCCGGCCACGATCGTGAAACAGAGGGCGCGGATCATGAGGACCTCCCTTCTCCCCGCGGCGGCGCTGGGGAAAACCAGCCGATGAGGAGCAGCAGCAGGCCGACCCCGACAAAGGAGATGATCCTTTCGATAGTGCCGGTCCCGGAAAGATCGACGAGAAAAAGCTTCCCCACCACCACGGCCAGCAGCGTGGCGCCGGTCATCCAGACGAAGCGGAGCCTGCGGCGGGTGGCGACGACCATGACACAGAGGGCAAGCAGGGTCCAGGCCAGGGAAAAGGAGGTCTGCAGGAGGACGGAGCGCCACAGGAGGTCGAACCTGAGGGGGACGCCGCCCCAATGGTGAACGGTGCGCACCAGGACTCCGTTCCCCCAGAGGAAGAGGCTGCAGGCGAAGAGCGCCAGGAAATGGCGGCGTCCTCTCTCCGGCAGGAACTCCTCCCGGCAGAGATGCGCCTGCCAGGCCCAGAGACCGAGCGCCACGAAGGCGATGCCGATGTCGAGCGGATTGAGCAGGGGGAGGTAAGGCAGGGGCCACGGCTCGCCGCTGCTGGTGAAGTTGGCGAAAAGACCCCATCCCCAGGCCGCCAGCGCCACCGGACCGAGGCCAAGGACGAGGTACGTCCGGTGATGGCGCCGCACCGGCCACTCCAGCCGCTCTCCCCACGCGGACAGGAGGAGCAGCACCAGCGCCGGCACCACTCCCCAGGCGATCAGCGGCCACACCCCCGCGCCGTCAACCAGCCGGTCGATGCACCAGGCGCTCTCCACCGTCAGCACGGCGGTGGCCAGCCACAGGACGGCGGCATGCAGCGGCCGCAGCAATTCCCCCCCGACATGCTCCTGCCGATGGAGAATGAGGTAAAGGAGGAGCAGCGTGACCGGCCAGCCGACAGCGCCCCCCTGGGCAAGGGGGTGCGGCAGGCGCCCGCAGCCGCTCAGGAAGAGCGCGGCAGCCAGGGGGAGCAGGGCCAGGGCAGCCCATGAAAGGAGCGGCCAGGCGAGGCGCCGTTGGAGGAGGCTGCACAGAGCCGCGGAGAAGGCGGCGAACAGGAGCAGCCCCCCTTGCAGGAAACTGGCCGGAACCTGCCGCTTGATTTCCATCCCCCCTCCTCCGAACCACCAGAGCATCCCCCAGACGAAAAGGAGCACGCCAAGGGGCCGCTCCCAGTCCCGGATCGCCTCGCGGTGCCGGTGCAGATGCCAGGAGGCGACCAGCGCGGACCCGGCGATCAGGGTGCAGCCGAGGAAAAAGCCGTTCAGCACCGGCAGAGACCCCACCGGCCGGGAAAGATCGCGCAGGAAGAAGAGTCCGGCGCCGACCAGAAGGAGCGTCCCGAAGGTGCGTGCCGGCAGCCGCGCCTGGCGGACGCCGACCCAGACCAGCGCCGCCCCTTCCGCAGCCCAGGTGGCGGCGGTCCAGCGGCCGTCCAGGGCCAGGGGGATCGCCAGGGTGGCAAAGATGACGCCGAAGGCGAGAAACGCCTCGCACAGCAGCCGCCCCTCCCGGTCGAGCCAGGCGTAGACGAGCCAGGCGCAGGCGAGATAGAACAGCCCGAAGCCGACTGCGCTCCAGGCGAGCCCCTGCGCGTGCGCCACCAGCTGCGTCTGCAGGGCGAAGCCGATGATCGGCGTGCCGAAGACGAGGGTGCCGTCCACGTACCCCCGCAGCTGCGGCGGCTGGCGGCGGGCGAAGAGGATGGCGACCGCGGCGAACACGGCGACGAACAGGAGCAGGAACGGTTCGGTAGTATTGAAATAGGCGGGGCGGTAGTACCGCGCCCCCCAGAGGGCGCCGATGACGAAGGTGAAGAGAAAACCGACCAGGTTGAGCAGACGCCAGGAGCGGAACCAGGCGATGCCGATGATCCCGGCGTTCAGCAGGGCGTAATAGCTGAACAGGGCGACATGGCTGCCGCTCCCCGTGGAGGCGAGCACCGGCGCCAGGAAGCCGCCGGAGGCACCCAGCACGGCAAGGGCGCGCGAATCCTGGAGCACGGCGAGAACGGCGGAAAGAGCGCAGATGAGCACCAGCACAGCGAAAGCGAAGCCGGCGGGGAGCAGCTGGTAGAGGCGCAGGGAGGCGAAAATGGTGAGATAGAGGATGCCCACGCCCCCTCCCTGCAGCGCCAGGGCGTAACGCAGGCGTTTTTCCCGCAGCCGCCAGCCGACGGCGAGGAGGGCCAGAGCGCCGCCGGCTACCGCCGCCAGGCGCAGCTCGATCGGCAGCAGGCCGTATTCGGAGGCGAATTTGAGGAGAAAGGCGACCCCGAAGAAAAGGATCACCACCCCGATCTTCACCAGCAGGTTTCCGCCGGTGATCCACTCGGGGAGCCATCCCCAGGCAGAGGGGGCCGGCTCCTGCGGGCGCCGGAAGTCCCGGATTTCGCCCGGGGCGGCCTGGCGGCGGGGATGGTCCGGGCCCGCCGTTTCCACGCGGGCGGCGGCAGGTATCGGCTCCGGTTCGAAGATGAAGTCCGCCTCGGGTGTCGCGACCGTCGCCCCGGCGTAAGCGGGGACTCCTTCGACCCCTTTGCCGGTCGCCACCTCCCCGAGATCCTCGATCCGGCGCTCCAGGCGCGCAAGACGGCGACGGAGCAGGATGAACTGGCCGGCGATCCATCCGCCCATCGCCCCCATGAGCCACCGCGGGAAAGCGGACTCAAAAACGACCGCCCCCAGCACGATCCCGATCACCAGCAGAACAAAACGTCCCATCTTCCCTCCCGCCTGAATTGCATCCTGAATGAAAAACCGGTTCCGCGTCGCCCTGCTCTTTCCAGGCGGTTTGCAGAGCCGAGCATGATCACTGCGGTTCCGTGATCGGCAGCGTCACGACCTGCGGCTCGTAGCCGGCGGCAATCGCCCGGACGATCGAGCATGGGGTGAGGACATTCACCGTCTCCCTGCTGAAAAAGGATACCGGGATCTCACCGCCGCCTCCCTGCGGGGACTAGGGGTGGAGAAAGTCCTGCTAGATCAGGTAGGCGACATTCGGCGCGGCGGGGTTGGCGACGAAAACCCCGTCCGGCAGCTCGTCGATGCCCGCCTGGAAGGTCACCTTCTCCCCTTAAATAGTAAAAACCGCTCTGACCTCTTGGGCTGCGGACGGTCAATGATCCTCTTCCCTTACTTCCCTTCCCATGCCATCGCACAAGCCCATCTAGGATGAAAAGAATGGCCTAATTTACACGTTCAACCTCGCATGGGCAAGCAAAAGGCGCCTCCGGATAATGCGCATTGCACGCCGTCAAGCATTCCTCCCTCGCTTCCGAGTGGCCGAGGGATTTTCAGGGAAGGTTCTGGGGACGAAGGTTCTCTGTCCCCGGAACTCCGGAACTCCGCCACACCGCCCATGCGCCTCGGTATTTTTGCGATGCGCGCCAAGATCGACGGCCACGGCATCGATCTTGGCGGTCAGATTGGCTTCGACACCGTCAATTTTACTGCTCAAGCGATCATTGAGGGCTTTCATCAGCACGGCCGTCTGCTCGTGCTTGGAATTCGATTTCTCGCGCACACGCGGATCTCCCGGCGCAGCACCTCGTGCCCCTCCAGCACCAGGTCAAGCTTGGCGCGGATATCCTCCAGCAGAATTTCCAGATGCTCCTTTTCCACCTTCTTTCCCCCATTTCCGGTCAATCTTCGAGAACCCAACCCGGCCCATACTACGCCGGCATTCAGGGCCTCTCAAGAAACCTTTGTTGTGTGGCCAAGAGCGATTCGAGCAGGCACCCAAACTCCATCGCGAAAGCTGCAGACTATCAGGCCTGAGCCTGCGGCGAAGCGCCCAGCGCCTGCATCAATTCAACATCTCCAACGCCCTCGATCTCCATGACAGCACGGCGGTTTTGGCGAACATCAGTTCGGCGAGTTGGGGAAAGCGGGTTCGGATCACTTCGCCGGCGAAACCGGCGAGAAATCTGGACTTGAGTTCCGCTCGCGTCCGGTCCATGCCGATTTCCTCGTAGGGAACCGAGGCGAAGAGGAGGAAGCCGTCATTCGGGATGCGGCCCGCCTTCATGTTGGCTTCGATGATCCCGGCGGCTTGGCGGATGGGATCGGCCAGGTCGGGGCTGTAGGGGCCGATGATGAGGGCAAGATTGGGCGTGTGGAGAAAGTCGAATCCCCGGCCGAGGCAGATCATCCATTCCCGATGTTCGACCTGCAGCAGGCGCGAAGTGGCGCGCACCTGGACGATCCACTCGAGATTTCCATGCACCAGGCGAAGCAGATCGTCTCTCATCTGCTCGGGCATGTCGGGGAAGAGTGCCGCCAGGTGCGGACCGAGGGCGGGGAGTTGGTCTGTGCCCACGGTGGCAAGATCGAGCACCTCGCCGTTTTTGCCGTGAAGCAGCAGCGCATCCTCGTCCGTTTCGAATCCGCAGACCAACGGGTAGACGGTGGCGTGGCCGGTGCCGAAAATATGCTCCGCCTGGCGCATGATGGTCGCGGTGTGCGAAAGAGCCGCCTCGGTGTCGTAGCCGAAACCGGCACACCCCCGATGGACATCGCTCCGTGAGAAATGATAGGTGATCAGGATGAGGACCCGGCGCCCCTCGGCCACCATGCGGGACACGTGGTGGGCGAGCACCTCCCCCAGGTGCGGCCAGCCGAGGTGGAACATCCCGCCGAGATTGCGAAAGGGCTGGATGATGCCGGGCGGCGTTCCCGTGGCCACCGGGATGTTGATTCGCCCGTCCATGCACTTGAGCACCACGATGGCCGTCGGGTGCTTGGCCTGATAGCGCTCCCGGGCCAGATACGCCTCAGGGCTGCGGAATTCGGCCGTGTGGCGTCGCGCCAGATCCAGAAGCCATTCGATGCGTTCCCCAATCGGCCGGTGATGAATCGTCATGCCAAGGCTCCTTCGCAGGTTGGTGGTCGGCAGGCTCGATGTATTTTGCGGGGATTTAATGAGTGGATCAAGAAGAAAAGGGGGGAGGGGGTCTATAATTGGTTGGGCCGCTGCTTGATTTTATATGCTGGCAACTGCATCTCGACGCCAAAGGCGGGGCCTCACGGCCCCGCCTTTTTAGTTGTTCCTCTGTTTTCAGCCCAACTCAGCCGGCCACCAGCTCCATCTGCCAGATGCCGCAGGGGCAGATGCCGGCGCAGATGCCGCAGCCGATGCAGAGGTGCTCGTCGGAGACGTATTCGTAGTTGCCGCCTTCGAGATCGATCCGGCGGATAGCGCCTTCCGGGCAGGCTTCCAGGCACATGGAGCAGTCGCGGCAGGCGCCGCAGGAGAGGCAGCGGTTCTTTTCGTTCTTGGCGTCAGTGACGCAGAAGCGCCCACGGTTTTGCGGGCGGAAGAGCTCCTTGGACAGGCACTTCTGCGGGATCATCTCCAGCTTCTTCTTCGCCACCGGGGCGCCGCCGGCGAGGAAGATGTCGACGCTTTCGGCGACTTCGCGGCCGGCGCCGACGGCGTGCGTGAGCAAACCTGGCGCGATGGCGTCGCCGATGGCGAAGACGCCGGGGGCGGCGCACGCCTGCCAGCAGCCGTCGACGTCGAGCATCCCCTTGTCGGTGAGCCAGGCGCGGGGGACGTAGGAGAGGTCGGGGCGCTCGCCGATGGCGATGATCACCGTATCGGCATCGAGCAAACGGCCATCCTTGGTGTGCACGCCATTCTCGTCGATTTTCTGGGTGAAGACCGGCCACTCGATGGCGCCGCCGAGCGCCTTGAGGTGGTCGATCTCCTTTTGGTAGGCGGCCGGGCGCTGGACGTCGATGGCGGTGACCTTCTTCGCCCCCATGGCGTAGGCGCCGAGGCAGACGTCCATGCCGGCGTTGCCGGCGCCGATCACCACCACCCGTTCGCCGACCCGGGGCCGCTCGCCGGCGTTGATCGCCTTGAGGAAGTCGAGACCCTTGACCAGCCGTTCATGGCCGGGGAAGGGGATGACGACCGGGTTGTGCGCGCCGCTGGCGACGACGACGGCGTCGCTGCCGCCGCGAATCTGGGCGAAGAGTTCGGCATCGACCTTGACGCCGGTGCGAAGTTCGACGCCGAGCCCCTTGATGCGTTCGATTTCGGCTTTGAGCACTTCGGCCGGCAGGCGCTCGCTCGGGATGACCTGGCGCAGCTTGCCGCCGACTTCGCTGTCCGCCTCGTAAACGGTGACCGCGTGGCCCATCAGCCGCAGCTGCCAGGCGGCGGAAAGGCCGCCGGCGCCGCCGCCGATGATCGCCACCTTTCTGCCGCTGGCTGGCAGCGGCTTCGGCGCGGCGGCTTCGGCAGACAGGCGGCCGAGTTCCTTCATCGCCACCGGATGGTCGAGGTACTGGCGGGTGCAGGCGTCCATACACAGGTTCGGGCAGACCTCGCCGCAGACGCTTCCGGGGAAAGGCGAGTAGTGTAGCACCAGTTCGAGCGCAGCCTTTACCTTCCCCTGGCGCAGCAGCCTCATCCGCTCTTGGGTGGGGATGGCGCTCGGGCAGGAGGTTTGGCAGGGGGCGCCGTAGCGCTTGTCCTGCCAGTGCGGAATTTTCAGCCGATCCGCGCCGCTGTTGACCAGGCCGGCGACGTGCGCGTAGTCATCCTGCACCAATTCGCCGAAGACCCCCCCTTGCACCCACTTGTTCAGGCGGAATTCGCGCAGCGTCATGCGGTGGCGCCGCTTGCGCTCCTCGAAGGTTTTGGCAACGATCTTGCGCCATCGGGAAAAATCGCCGAGTTGCTCAATGAGCGGTTCGCGGCCGATCTTTTCAAGATAACGGGGGAGGCCGGCGGCCAGGAACGCGCGGTCGGCCTGATCGAGATCGAGCAGCCAGACCTCGTCGGAGAGCCCCTGCACCGGGCCGCGCACGTAGATGGCGCCGCCGACCATGCCGACGCAG
>JBAYQP010000086.1:0-8394 GCA_041677125.1 Desulfuromonadales bacterium
CGGCGATGAGCATCTTCCATTTGCCGACCTTGAACCAGGCGACCAGCATCCACGCCAAAGCCAGCGCAAACAAGGCGGTGATGGTCCACTTGGCGGCATAGATGGCGTGCCACAAGCCGGTTGCGTCCGTGGGGCGCCCCCAGTTGGCGAAGACGAGGATGCCGACCATGCTGCCGAAATAGAGGGCGTTCTGCCACAGCGGGCGGGCAACCTCCGGCTCGGGCAGCGCAACAGCCGCCTGCGCCTTGGCGAGTTCCTCCTTGCGGAAGAAAAAGTGCATGAGGAGGCCGATGACGACGGCGAAACCGATCGCTCCCACCGCCCGGGCGATCCCCATCTCGGGGCCGAGGACGGCGGCGGTCAGGACGATGGCGAGGATGTTGATGGCCGGCCCGGAGTAGAGAAAGGCGCTGGCCGGACCGAGCCCCGCGCCCATCCGGTAGATGCCGGCGAAGAGGGGGAGGATGGTGCAGGAACAGACGGCGAGAATCGTCCCCGACACCGAGGCGACGCCGTAGGCCAGCGGCTTGTTCGCCTTCGGGCCGAGATACTTCATCACCGCCGCCTGGCTGACGAAGACCCCCACCGCCCCGGCGATAAAAAAGGCCGGCACGAGGCAGAGCAGCACGTGCTCCTGAGCGTACCATTTGACCAGATGCAGCGATTCCCAAAAAGCGTTTTCCACCCGCCGGCTCGCCCGCAGCCAGTCCACCGGCAGCCAATAGCAGGCGGCGAAAACGGCGACGATCGCGGCGAGCGGCTTCCATTCCTGTTTCCAATTCATCGGTCGAACTCCGGCTTAGTTTTCCCCTGCGATCAGGATTGGTGGGGGAAAAACAGCACCGGCAGCTCGGACCGGCGAGCCACCTCGTGGGCAATGCTGCCGAGAAGGGCCTCGCGGAAAAAGCCCTTCCCCTGGGTGCCCATGGCGATCAGGGAGTATCGGCCAGCGGCGGCCCGCTGCAGGATTTCCTCGCGGGGGACCCCCTCGACCACCTCCGTTTCCACCCGAGCGCCCAGCGGTTCAAGGCGCGCCTTGAGGGCAGCGAGCCGTTCCCGGGCGATCGTTGCCTGTTGTTGCGCCTCCTGGCCGGAGAGGTGGATCTCGGCATGTGTCCGATCCTGCACGTGCAGCAGCGTCACCGGTCCCTTGAGGACGGCGGCAATCCGCTCCAGGTGGGTGAAGGCGTGCTCGGCGGTTTCCGAGAAATCGGTCGGGAAGAGAATGTGCGCGAAGAGCTGCTGGCAAACGGCGAAGCGGCACGATTCCCCTTCCCCCAGCAGGCTCACGCGGGCCAGCAGCACCGGCTTGCGGGTGAGCTGCAGCAGCTTGAAGGCGACGCTTCCCAGCACCGCTTGCTGAACGATGCCCCTGCCCCGCGAGCCGATGAGAATGGCATCGACGCTGTGCTGTTCTGCCAGATCATGGAGGGTGAAGGCGGGAATGCCCAACTTCATCTCGGTGATGACCTGAAATCCCTGCTCTTCCAGCTTGCTTTTTTGTTGCGCCAACATGGGGGAGCTGTCCGCCGCGAACGCCTCTTCAAAACCTGGCGTATTCGTCACATAGATGACGTGGGCAAGAACTGCTTCGCTCGTCCCCACCGTCTTCAATTCCCCCAGGCACTGAAGGAGGCAATCGGAGGCGGGGGAAAGATCGGTGGCAACAAGGACTTTTTCGAACATGGCGAGCCCCTTTCTATCGTACGGACGAGGGATGGGCCTCAGGGGTGAAAGTATCGCCGCTGAAACCAGAAGGCCACATTGACCAGGGCGATCATCACCGGCACCTCCACCAGCGGCCCGATAACGGCGGCGAAGGCGGCGCCCGAGTTGATGCCGAAGACGGCGATGGCGACGGCGATCGCCAGCTCGAAGTTGTTGCTGGCAGCGGTGAAGGCCAGCGTCGTTGTCTTGCTGTAGTCGGCGCCGACCTTCTTTCCCATGTAGAAGGAGACGAGGAACATGATCACAAAATAGATGAGCAACGGGATGGCGATGCGCACCACGTCCATGGGGATCTGGACGATCAGCTCCCCCTTGAGGCTGAACATGACGACGATGGTGAAGAGAAGGGCAATCAGGGTGAGGGGGCTGATCTTCGGCACTACCACCTGATGATAGCGCTCGCGGCCCATCATCTTGACCCCGATCAGGCGGGTCAGCGCCCCGGCGAAAAATGGGATGCCGAGATAGATGAAGACGCTCTCGGCGATCTCGCCGATGGTGATGGCGACCGTCGCCCCCTCCAGGCCGAAGAACGGCGGCAGGACGGTGATGAAGAACCAGGCGTAGACGCTGAAGAAAAGGACCTGAAAGATGCTGTTGAAGGCGACCAGGCCGGCGGCGTGCTCGGTGTTCCCCTTGGCCAGCTCGTTCCAGACGATGACCATCGCGATGCAGCGGGCCAGGCCAATCATGATCAGGCCGACCATGTACTCGGGATAGCCCTGGAGAAAAACAATGGCGAGGAGGAACATGAGAATCGGGCCGATGATCCAGTTCTGCACCAGGGAGAGGCCGAGAATCCTCTTGTTGCGAAAGACGTCCGGCATCTCCTCATACCGCACCTTGGCAAAGGGCGGATACATCATCAGGATCAGGCCGACGGCGATGGGGATGTTGGTGGTGCCGACGGTGAAGAGGTTGACGAAGTCCTTGACGCCGGGAAAGAACCAGCCGGCGCCGACCCCCACCGCCATGGCGGTGAAGATCCACAGGGTCAGGTAGCGGTCGAGAAAAGACAGGCGTTTGGCGATGGTGGACATGGAACACTTCCTCCGGATGATGTCGATTTGCGATGGGGCTGGCCTGGCCTTGCCTTGCCTTGGCTGCTGGTTGCCCACCAAAGTCCAGGCGAACCACGACAGTTGCCCCTACGCCAGCTCCCGCTCGAAAAATTCCCGCATCGTCTGCCGGATCTCGTCCCGCACCCGGCGATAGACGTTCATGATCTCCTCTTCGACGCCGGTGGCCTTGGGCGGGTCATCGAAGCCCATGTGCAGGCGCTTGACGCCGCCAAAGAACAGCGGGCACTTCTCCTTGGCGTCGCCGCAGAGGGTGATGACATAATCGAAGGCCTGACCATCATACCGGCTCAGGTGATCGGAGGTGTTGCCGCCGATGTCGATGCCGATCTCGGCCATGACCTGCACTGCCTTCGGGTTCAGCCCGTGCGGCTCGGTGCCGGCGGAGAAGGCTTCGACGCGGCCGGCGAAATCGTGGTTGACGAGGCCATCGGCCATCTGGCTGCGGCAGGAGTTTCCGGTACAGAGGAAAAGGACCTTCTTCACTTTTAGACTCTTTTCGTAGTAGGGTATCCGCATGGCCGGATATTATGGCCAAAAAAAATCAGCCGCAGGTTTTTCCCCGGGCCTGAAATTCGATCAGCGACTCACGGTCCCGCCCGGCCTGCGGGAGGCCCGTCGCATGCTTTTCGATGAGATCGAGCAGATCCCGGTGCAGCGGCGCGGTTGCGGCCAGGCGATAAAACATCCAGAGGCCCTGTCTCCGGTCCTCGACCAGCCCCGCGTGGCGCAGGGTGGCCAAGTGCCGTGAAACGGTGGACTGGGGGAGATCGAGAATCGCCATCAGATCGCACACGCACAGCTCCCCTCGGGTGAGGAGCGCGAGAATGCGCAGGCGTGTTTCGTCGGAAATGGCCTTGAAGGTTCGCGCAAGATTTTTCATCGCCAAGACTATATCCGCATAAACGGATAAGGTCAAGGTTGTACTTGTTTTCTTCAGGGAGGCGTATCTGTGTTTCGATCGGCTTTGGTGGTCCTGACCATGATATTTCTGGCGGGGGGAACCCTAAGGGCGCAGGCTGCCCCGGCGGACAAACCTGTCGTTTACTTCGGCGTCATTCCGCGCTACAACCCGATGGTCATGTACCGCTCCTACCAGCCCCTGATGGACTACCTGTCGGAAAGCACGCCCTACCGGTTCGAGCTGAAACTCTCGCGGGATTACACCCAGGCGGTGCAGATGCTGTGGGACGGGGAGACGCAAATCACCTCGCTGGGGGATGTCACCTTCGTCGAGGCGCAGCAGGGATTTGGCGCCACCCCCATTCTCAAACCGCTGAACGAAAAGGGGGAACCCTTTTACACCAGCATTATTATTGTTCGGGAAGACAGCCCCATTCGGTCGGTGGAAGAGCTGAAGGGCAAAAGCTTCGCCTTCAGCAGTCACCATTCGACATCGGGGAACCTCATCCCCCGCTATTTTCTTTTCCGGCGCGGCGTTTCGCTGTTCGATCTGGGCAGCTACGTCAACCTCGATTCGCATGACGATGTCGCGAAAGCGGTTCTGAAAGGGAAAGTGGACGCCGGGGCGGTGAAGGATGTCGTCGCCTTTCGCCACAAAGAATACGGCCTGCGATTTCTCGCCGTCTCCGAGCCGATCCCTTCGGTGCCGATCGTGGTCCGCGAGGACGCCCCGCCGGAATTCGTTGTCACGGTGAAAAAAGCTTTGCTGGCCATCGATTCCGCCGACCCGCTCCAGAAGACGCGGATGAGAAACTGGGACCCTGAGTTCCGTTACGGATTTGTCGAAGCCTCCGAAACCGATTACGCCCCCATATACCGGATGATGGAAGCCATTCCCGAAGGCTGCGGCATCAAATGCCACTGATCGCCCCCCCGTTTATCAGCCTGCGCACCCGCTTCATGGCTCTGGCGGCGGTGCTCACTCTGCTGTTCTCCACCCTTTGGGGCACCTGGACCTGGAGCCGGGAACGCGCCCTGCTCTATGAGCGCTTGGAGCAGAAGGGGGAGATTCTCGTCTCGGCTATGGCCATCCCGATCATCAACGCCCTTCTTTACGAGGAAATGGGGATTATCAGCGAGGGAGGCCTCCTTGATACTTTTATCTCCGACATCATGGCCAACGATCATCTGCGTCCGTTGTACGCCGTTGTCGTCGACATAGAGGGGCGGGTGCTCGCCCATAATCTCTTTTCCGAATACGGCAAAATCTACAACGATCCGGTAACCCAAGCCGACCTGCGCTCCGAGGGGTTCTCTCTCCGGGATATTCAATATCAAGGGCAGCCGGCCCTCGACATTGCCACCCCCCTGGCCATCGCCGGCAAGCGCTGGGGATGTTTGTGCGTCGGCGTCCCCCTGGCCCCCCTGCGGCATGAATTGCGCTCCCTCGCCACGCATATTCTCCTGTTCTCCTGGGGCTTTTCCCTTTTCGCTCTGGGCCTGTTTTATATTGTTGGCAGCGGCCTTGCCCGGCCCCTTGTCTTTCTTGCCCGGCAGATGGAGCAGGTTAATGAGGGGTCGCTGAACGCCATGCCGGCCGGCCTGCGCCGCGACGAAATCGGCTTGCTGCAAAAAAGCTTTTTCGGCATGATGGAGCGCCTGCGCCGCAGCGAGGAAGAACGTCAGGCCTCCCTGGCACGGCTGCTGGAGAACGAAAGAATAAGCACCGTCGGCAAGATCGTCTCCGGGGTGGCCCACGAAGTGAACAATCCGCTCGCCGGCATCCAAGGGGCTCTCTACCACATCGAGCAGAAAGGCGGAGCGCCGGTGCAGCGCTACGTACGGCTGGTGGAAACGAGCGTCGAGCGGATCGGCCGGATCGTCGGCCAGTTGCTCGACCTGTCGCGGGTAGGGACCATGGAGACCGAATTCGTCTCCAGCCGGGAATTTTTTCAGGATCTCGCCTTGTTCGCCAAGATGGCCCTGAAGGGCCGGGGCTGCCGATTCGAAACGAAGGATCTGTGCAAGCCGATTCGCCTGCGGATCGATCGCGACAAAATTCACCAGGTGGTGCTCAACCTCATTCTCAACGGCGCCGACGCCGCAGGACCCGGCGGGCGGGTCGAAATGCAGGCGTATCAGGCGGGCAAATGGTACTGCCTGGCGATATTGGACGACGGCCCGGGCATTTCGGCGGAAGCCGCTCTTCGGCTCTTCGAACCGTTCTTCACCACCAAGGAACCCGGCAAAGGATCGGGAATGGGATTGGCCATCTCCCGCAGCATCGCCGAAGCGCACGGCGGCAAGCTCGATTTTCGTCCGACGCCGGGCGGCGGCACGGTGTTTACCTTGAAAATACCCCTGGAGGTGGTCCATGGCTGATCCGATACTGCTCGTCGAGGACGATCCGGTTTACCGGGAAATGGTGCTGGAGGCGCTGGTGGATCTCGATTTTTCGGTGGTCGCCGCCGACAGCGGCCAGCAGGCGGCGGACGCCCTGGCGGGCCACGAGTTCGCGGTGGCGCTGGTGGATATTCGCCTGCCGGACGTCAACGGTCTGGCCGTGCTCGATCTTATTCAGGCCCGGCAGCCCCATTGTCCGGTGCTGCTGATGACCGGGCAGGCCACCGTCGAGGCGGCGGTGGACGCCATGCGCAAGGGCGCCTGCGATTATCTGGCCAAGCCCTTCCGGATGGATCTGCTGTTGTTGAAACTGAAGAGGATTTTTTACCTGCGCGACATCGAAAATGAGAATAGACGGCTGAAGGAAGGCGGCGCTCCCGACGGCATGGTCGCCAGCAGTCTGCGCATGCGCCGCTTCCTCGCCACCCTCGAAACGGTAGCCGCCACCTCGGCCACCGTGCTCCTCCAGGGAGAGAGCGGCACCGGCAAGGAACTTGCCGGCGATCTGATTCACGCACTGAGCCCCCGCAGGGAGGGACCCCTGGTCAAAGTCAATTGCGGGGCGATCCCCGAGTCGCTTCTCGAATCGGAACTGTTCGGCTACGAAAAAGGCGCCTTCACCGGCGCCGAGCGCACCCGGAGCGGTTTCCTCGAGCAGGCCCGCGGCGGCACCCTGTTTCTCGACGAAATCGGCGAGATACCCCATGCCATGCAGGTCAAGCTGCTGCGTGCGTTGCAGGAACAGCGCTTCCGCCGCCTGGGCGGGGAAACCGAAGTGGCGACCGATTTTCGTCTTGTCGCCGCCACCAACCGCGACATGGAGGAGTTGCGCGACAGCGGCGCCATCCGCGAGGATTTTTTCTACCGCCTGAACGTCATTCCCCTGGTCCTGCCCCCGCTGCGCCAGCGGCGTGAGGATATTCCTTTGCTTATCGACCATTTCATCCGCCGCTTCGCCGCCCGGCACGGCCGGCCGCCGATTCGCCTCGCCGCCGAAACCATGGACCAAATGCAACATCACCCCTTCCCGGGGAACGTGCGCGAACTGGAAAATCTCATTGAGCGCCTGCAGGTTCTCCTTCCGGGGGAGGAAATCCAGCCGCGCCATCTGCCCGCCGAATTCCGCCGCAATGCCGAACCAACCTCCGAGGTCTTCCAGTGCTTCCGCACCGACCTGCCGCTGCGGGAAGCCTTGCGCAATTTCGAACTGCGCTTCATCGAGAGGGTCCTTCAGGAGGAGGGGGGCAACCGAACCTCCGCCGCCCGCCGAATGGGCATATCCCGCAAGAACCTCTGGGAAAAACTCTCGTCCTGAAATCCCCGCCTGGTTGCGAACGGTTCGAGACCGTAACGAAAAAACCCGGCGCTACCATTCGGTAGCGTTTTACGCCTCCTTCGGCCAACCCGCCGTATTTTAATCCTTTTTTTTCATCCCCTCACCCCATCGTTACCGAACGGTAGCGGTCCGAATAATTTTAATCCGGGAAATTCCTTAGCTAAAACAGATGCTTAGCTGTGGCACCCTCCTTGCTTTTGTTCCCTTCGGGCTTCCGATGGCCTATTCCAGTGGTCAGTCCTCCCGGGCTCTTCTACAAGGCTTTCGAAAACTTAAATACAAACGTCAAGGAGCAGTGAAGGGATGAAGAAGAGGTTAATCGTTGTAGCGGTATTCGTCGTATTCGTGGCCGGCGTGGTCGGAATGGTGATTTCCGCCGAGCATTACGCCGGAAGGACCGAATTTTGCGGTATGCAGTGCCATATCATGAAACCCAATTTCACCACCTGGAAAAAAGATAAACACAGCCAGCCCAACAAAGAGACGGGTAAAAGGGTCGAGTGCATCGATTGTCACTACGCTCCCGGCGAAAAACCGACCTTGAAAGCTAAATTCCGCGGACTAGGACAGCTTTTTTCCTACCTGGCGACCGGAGACAAGGAAGTGCGCCGCCGGGCGACGGTCAACGACCTGAGTTGCTTGACCGCCGAATGCCACCCGAAGGAAAAGCTTCTCGGCAAAGAGATCGATTACAAGAAGTTTTATCCCACCGAGTTCAAGGGAACAATTAAACCGTTTCTGCACAAAACCCATTTTGAAAAAACCATCGAGGGGCAGCAACTTCGCTGCGCTTCCTGCCACGTGCACAACGACCGGGAAAAGCATTTCGACGTGCCAAAGGAAAGCTGCTTTCTTTGTCATTTCCGCGCCGCCAAGGAGAATGAGGGCCGGGCCAAATGTACGGTTTGCCACGAAATCCCCACCAAGGCGATGGAGGCGAAAAAC
>JBAYQP010000087.1:0-7509 GCA_041677125.1 Desulfuromonadales bacterium
AGGATATCTCGGTCGCCAAGGCCAAGAAGGCAATCTCCGATTACAAGAAGGCCATCGGGAGTCCGGAAGGATTGGCGGAGCTGACGGTGTTCTATTGCGAATCCTGCATGAACCTGCTCGGCTACTGCGGCATGGATGATGAGGGCTATTTCAACGCCTTGGTGCGGATGTTCGAGCAGGCGCTGAAGGCGATTACGGCGCTTGAGCCAAGCCAGCAGGATGCCTTTGTCGAGCGGCTTGAACGTGTCCAGAACGAAGGCCACAACTGGGGTTGGGGCGTTGGCGATGACATGGACGATCTGATGGCGGAGTATGGCTTTGCCGAAGAGTGACAAGAACCAGAATGAACAAGACGAACTGTGTCAGTTGCGCGAGGAGAACGCCCGCCTCAAAAAGCTGCTGACCCAGAACGGTATCGCCTGGGAAGAACCTGTCATCCCTGAATCAGTCCCCGCCCCAACCGAATCCGCACCAGCCCCAACCCATTTCACCACCGACGACAAAATTGCCCTGTTCCGCCGCCTTTTTCGTGGGCGAAAGGATGTCTACCCCCAACGCTGGGAGTCGGCCAAGGGCACATCCGGCTATTCACCAGCCTGCGGTAACGAGTGGAAACCCGGCATCTGCCACAAGCCCCGGGTTAAATGCGGCGAGGTCGCTTGTCGAAGAAGCAACGAACGGCAGTGTTTGCCAAGCTGGAGACATTGGATGAGTCGACACCGAGGGTGCTACTCGCCACCGGCCGCTTGATCGGCGAGGGCTTCGACCACCCACCGCTCGACACCCTGGTGCTGGCTATGCCGATCTCTTGGAAGGGGACCTTGCAGCAATACGCGGGACGCCTGCACCGGGAACACGCCGACAAGCAGGATGTGCGCATCTACGACTATGCCGAGACCGATCAGCCCCAGCTCAACCGCATGTGGGACAAACGTCAGCGCGGCTACCGAGCCATGGGGTACGAGATCAAACCGATGGAGACCGTTATTTTAGGAAGCAGCACGAACCTAAAATAAGACGAGCCGCTATTTTAGGTTCGCGGTTCCATCTCCAGCAGAAACCGCCAGACCGGCACGACCTGAATGGTGCCGAAGCCCACGGGGATGGTTTCATCGGTGCGCCAGGTGACGATGGTCCCCTCCGCCACCGCCAGCTCGCCCATGGCCTCGGAGAGGGAACGCACTTCGCTCTGCTTGACGCGGGGATCGGCCAGCGAGGCGCAGACCTGAACCAGCATGACGGCTCGTTCTTGTCCCGGCGCTGACGGCAGCAGCGCGACAAAGTCCACCTCCCGACCTGTCTTGGTCTTGTGGTAGAAGATCTCCGGCGTCACCCGGCGCAGCGCGGTGAACACCAGATTCTCCAGCAGGCTGTCGCGGTTGCTGAGGATTCCGGAGCTGATCGAGACCGCCAGGGCGTGATCGATGCAGTAGACCTTACGGGGATTGACGCTGATCCGGGTCGGCAAGTTGGAAAAGATATTCACGCTGAACAGCAGCCCGGCATCCTCGAACGCGGCGAGCCAATCGACCACCGAGCTTTTGCGCGCCCAGTGACCGAGGGATTTCAGGTAGTCGGTCAGGTGACTGATGGCGTAATAGGAGCCGGTGTTGTCCACCAACCAGTGGGCCAGATCGATCACCGCCCGAGGGTGGGAAATGTCGTGGTGGCCGATGATGCTGGCGAGTATGGTGTTCCAGTTCGCCTGGTGGGCCTCGATTCGCTGCTGCTGGTCGAGTCGGTTAACATCGGGGAAGCCTCCGACCTGCCAATAACCCTCGAAAGAGGTGGTCACCATAAATCGGACAGCGTGCTAAGGTGGATCGCCGCACACGGACGAAGGAGGAACACCCGTGAGTACAACAAGTCACCCCCAGTCGGCGAACTGCTGGCGGCAATCGAGGGCGAAATGGGCCGCGAGGCGCTGCAATCGACCCTGGGGCTGTCGGATCGCAAGTCCTTCCGCGCACGCTACCTCAAGTCGGCCCTGGCCGAAGGCCTGATTGAAATGACCATCCCCGACAAGCCCAACAGCCGCTTGCACCGGCTGCCCCCTTGACAACGAACCAAAACGCCAGCATAATGACTGACCGATCAGTCACCAACAGGGCGATCAATGAAAAAGGTAACCGACAAACGATCTGCCCTTCTCCAGGCCGCCTTGGAACTGTTTGCCGAAAAAGGCTTCAACGGCTCATCGACGGCTCTCATTGCCAAGCGGGCCGGCGTCGCCAGCGGCACCCTGTTTCTCTATTTCAAGAACAAAGAGGAACTGATCCGCGAACTTTTTAACGAGGTGCGGGCGCAGATTGATGCCGTCGCCCTGGAGAATGTCGCGGATTTGGCGATGCCGGAGCATTTTCTTCAAGCTTTCTCGCAAATTCTACGGTATTTTCTGGCGAACCCGAAAGAGTTCAAGTTTGTCGAGCAGTACCATTTCTCGCCTTTTTGTGATCTGGAGTGCCGAACGACGGGAGAAAGCGAGAAGTTCAGGAATCTCCTGCTTCAGGCCCGCGAGCAGAAAATAATCAAGGATGCGCCCTTGCTGGTCCTCGAATCCATTGCATTTGGGCCGATCGCCGCGATCGCCAAAGAACACGCCAGCCGCGGCACCCGCATTGACGAAAAGCTGATCGAGCAGATCATCCAGGCGTGCTGGGACGGTTTGAAGCGATAATTTTTTTTTGGGGTAAAGAATGACTGACTGTTCAGTTATTGAAGAGGTGTGCGATCTTCCCCAGGAAGACCTCTTCCCGTTTGCCGGTTTATTGGAAAAAGAGGATCTTGCCTACCTCGGGCACCTGATGGAACGGCAGTTCGCCAAGGAGGGCGACTGCCTGTGGCGCGAAGGCGATCCGGATGACCGGCTGGGGCTGGTCGTGCGCGGACGGGTAAAACTCGTAAAAGAGGCGGAAACGCCCAAGCATCCGCTGGTTCTGGGCTTGTTCGGGCCAGGAGCTTTGGTGGTCGATTTCGCTTTCGCCGAGGACCTGTCGCGAGAAACCACAGCCTATGCCGTTGAGGATCTGGAGATCGTCTATCTGTCGCGGCCGCAGTTTGAGACAATTCTGACGGAGCGACCGGCGTTGGGGCATCGTCTTTTCAACGAAACCCTCATCTCGGTGGCCGAGCAGTTGCGCCATGCCTACCGGCGCCTGGCGGTTTTTCTCTGAAGTCTCCTTCCGGAGTTGGAGCCCATGGACAAAATCTGTAAACGTTCCGAACTTCTGCGGGCAGCGCAGGAGATCATCGCTTTGAACGGCTTTCACGGCGCCCCGACGGCCTTGATTTCGGAACGGGCCAACGTCGCCGCAGGGACGATGTACCGCTATTTCGAGAGCAAGGATGCGCTTATTCATGAGGTCTTTCGGCATCTTGAGGAGCGTTTTTTCCGGTCGATCATGGAAGCGTATCCCGCCGGAAGATCGATCCGCGAGCGCTTTATTCATATCGGCAAGATATTTATTCATCATTGTCTCACCTTTCCGATGGATTTTCGCTTTCTGGAGCAGTTCCACAACTCTCCCTATGGAGTGGTCCACCGGCGCGACAAGATGTTGGCGGAACAGGGGTCCGATATCATGCGGGATCTGTTCGATGAAGCCCGGCGCCGGCGGGTGACCAAGGATTTGCCGAATCCGATCCTCTTCGCGCTGGCTTTCGGGCCGCTCCTCGACATCGTTCGCGACCATATTCTCGGCTTTATCGCCCTCGATGAGGGGCTGATCGAGAGCACCCTGGACGCTTGCTGGGATGCAGTGAAATTTGCCGGCGAAGATTGATCGCCGGTCCTCTATGACAACGGCCGGACACGGCCGAATTCGACACAGGTAAAGGAATCGTATGAATACCAAGCCAGGAACCCGTCTGTTTGTTGCCGCTGTCTTGAGCATGGGGGTGCTGTTGGGTGGCTGTAGGGAGAAGACAGACGCCGCCCCCCAGCAGCAAGCTCATCCCGTGGTCGGGGTTATCGTGGTGCAGCCGCAAAAAGTGTCGCTCACCACCGAGCTTTCCGGGCGGACCTCCGCCCATCTGATCGCCGAAGTCCGGCCGCAGGTGGGGGGGATCATCCAGAAGCGCCTCTTTACCGAAGGGTCCGACGTCAAGGCGAACGAGGTCCTCTACCAGATCGACCCGGCCAGCTACCGGGCGGCCCACAACAGCGCCAAAGCCGCCCTGGCCCGGGCGGAGGCCACTTTCGGTTCTATCCGACTGAAGGAGGAGCGTTATCGGGAACTGGTGAAGATCAACGCCATCAGTCAGCAGGAATATGACGATGCCAGCGCCGCCCTCAAAGAGGCCAGGGCAGAGGTCGCAGCGGCTCAGGCCGCCGTGGAGACCGCCAGCATCCATCTGGCCTACACCAGCGTCAAGGCGCCGATCTCCGGCCGCATCGGTCGCTCCTCGGTGACCACCGGAGCGCTGGTGACGGCCAGTCAGGGCGCGCCTCTGGCCGTTATCCAGCAACTCGATCCCGTTTATGTCGACGTCACCCAGACGACTTCGGAACTGCTGCGCTTGAAGCGGGCGCTGGCCAGCGGCCTGCTCAAGAGCAACGGCGATCAGGCCGAGGTTCGCCTGCTGCTGGAAGACGGCAGCGCCTACCCCATCCCCGGAACGCTGAAGTTCTCCGACGTCACCGTCGAGCCGACCACCGGCTCGGTCGCCCTGCGCACCTCTTTTTCCAACCCCGACAACCTGCTGCTGCCGGGGATGTTCGTGCGCGCCATTCTCGAAGAAGGGGTCAACGAGCAGGCGATCCTGGTGCCGCAGCGGGGGGTGACCCGAAACCCGGCCGGACATGCGCTGGTCATGGTGGTCGGGGCCGAAGAGAAGGTCGAGCAGCGCCTGATTACGGTAGATCGGACGGTCGGCGATCAATGGCTGGTCAGCACCGGTCTCCAGGCGGGGGACCGGGTGATTCTGGAGGGAATTCAGAAGACGCGCCCGGGAACAGTGGTCACGACCGTGCCGTTCGGCGGCCAAGTGGCGGCGAAACAATAAGGTTTTCTTCTCCCCGAGGGAGAAGACGACCGAAGGCTGGAGGGGGTGTTGCCCCTCACCCCGCCCCTCTCCAGGGGCAGGGGAGCTGAATCAGACCGAAGGAGTTTTAAATGCCCAGATTTTTCATCGACCGCCCGATCTTCGCCTGGGTAATCGCCATTATCATCATGCTGGCGGGGCTGCTGGCCATCGAGACCCTGCCGGTCTCCCAGTACCCCCCCATCGCGCCGCCGCAGATCTCAATCAATGCCATGTACCCGGGGGCGTCCGCCCAAACGGTGCAGGATACGGTCACCCAGGTCATCGAGCAGAAGATGAACGGGATCGACAACCTGATCTACATGTCATCCACCAGCGACTCGGCCGGGGCGGTGAGCATCAACCTGACCTTCAAGGCCGGCACCGATCCGAACATCGCCCAGGTGCAGGTGCAGAACAAACTGCAACTCGCCACCCCGCTCCTGCCGCAGGTGGTGCAACGGCAGGGGATCCAGGTGGTCAAGTCGACCAAGAACTTCCTGCTCATTGTCGGCCTCGTCTCGGAAGACGGCTCGATGAACCGTTACGACCTGACCGACTACCTGGTGGCCAACATCCAGGACATCATCAGCCGGACGGAAGGTGTCGGTGAGGTGCAGGTGTTCGGTTCCCAGAACGCCATGCGCATCTGGCTGCACCCGGATAAGCTGACCAACTACCGGCTCACTCCGAACGACGTGATCGTCGCCCTGCAGACCCAGAACGCCCAGGTTTCGGCCGGCCAGTTCGGCGGGGCGCCGGCGGTCGCCGGGCAGCAGCTGAACGCCACCATTACCGCCCGCAGTCTGCTGCAGACCCCGGAGCAGTTCGACAACATCATCCTGCGCACCAACAGCGACGGCTCCACCGTCCGGCTGCGCGACGTGGCCGAGAGTCGGATCGGCACCGAGAACTACGACATCGAAGCGCGCTTCAAAGGGCAGCCGACGGGGGGGATGGCGCTGCGGCTGGCGGCGGGGGCCAACGCCCTCGATACCGCCGACCGGGTCAAGAGCCAGATGGCGGAACTGGAAAAGTTCTTCCCTCCCGGGATGAAGGTGGTCTATCCCTACGACACGACCCCCTTTGTTAAAATTTCCATCAAGGGGGTGGTGCAGACACTGATCGAGGCGATTGTCCTGGTCTTCCTGGTGATGTTCCTCTTTCTGCAGAACTTTCGCGCCACCCTGATTCCGACCATCGCCGTGCCGGTCGTTCTCCTCGGGACTTTCGGCGTGCTGGCGGCCAGCGGTTTCTCCATCAACACCCTGACCATGTTTGCCATGGTTTTGGCCATCGGCCTGCTGGTCGACGACGCCATCGTCGTCGTCGAGAACGTCGAACGGATCATGACCGAGGAGGGGCTGCCGCCCCGGGAAGCGACCATCAAATCGATGGGGCAGATCACCGGCGCGCTGTGGGGGATCGCCCTGGTGCTGTCGGCGGTCTTCGTGCCGATGGCTTTTTTCGGCGGCTCCACCGGCGTCATCTACCGCCAGTTCTCGATCACCATCGTCTCCGCCATGATCCTCTCGGTGCTGGTGGCGATGATTCTGACCCCGGCCCTCTGCGCCACCCTGCTGAAACCGGTGCGGCGGGGGCATGTGGCGGCGGAGAGCGGCTGGTTCAAGGGGTTTTTCCTCTGGTTCAACAAGTGGTTCAATTGGGGGACCGACCAGTACCAGAGTTTTGTCGGCCGGATGCTTCGGCAGACCGGGCGCTACATGGTCATCTACGGCGTGATCGTCGCGGTCATGGCGTTCCTCTTCCTGCGTCTGCCGACCTCCTTCCTCCCCGATGAGGATCAGGGAATCATCGTCGCCCAGGTGCAACTGCCGGCCGGAGCGACCCGGGAACGAACCCTCGAGGTGATCACACAGCTTGAGCAGCATTTTCTTGAAAAGGAAAAGGATGTCGTCGAGTCGGTGATCACCGTCGCCGGCTTCAGCTTCGCCGGCCGAGGGCAGAACATGGGGTTGGCTTTCGTCCGGCTCAAGGACTGGGCGCTGCGGAAAGATGAGAGCATGAAGGCGCCGGCCGTCGCCGGACGAGCCATGGGGGCTTTCTCGCAGATTAAAGATGGGCTGGCTTTCGCCTTCGCCCCACCGGCGGTGCTCGAACTGGGGCAGGCGAACGGTTTCGACCTGCAACTCCAGGACCGGGGCGGTCTGGGGCACGTGAAGCTGATGGAAGCGCGCAACCAGCTGCTCGGGATGGCGATGCAGAACCCGAAGCTGGTGGCAGTGCGCCCCAACGGCCAGGACGACACGCCGCAGTTCAGGCTCGACATCGACGATGTGCGCGCCGGGGCGCTGGGTGTTCCGCTGGCCGAAGCCAACAGCATCCTCGCCACTGCCTGGGGCAGCTCCTACGTCAACGACTTTCTGCAGAACGGCCGGGTCAAGAAGGTCTATGTCCAGGCTGCCGCGCAGGAACGGATGCTGCCGGAGGATATCGGCAAGTGGCGGGTGCGCAACCGGGCCGGTG
>JBAYQP010000088.1:0-7301 GCA_041677125.1 Desulfuromonadales bacterium
CCAAAACAGTGCAAAAGATTCTTTGGTCAAAGGTTTATCCCTTTAATCCCCTTCATCCCTGTTAGAAAAGCCCTTGGCTAGAAGATCGAGATTTGAAGGTCTTAGAATCATTTACAGGGATAAAGGGGATGCAGGGGATAAGGCCAAAACAGTCACTACATTTTTAAATTTTTGGAGGGGCAATGATTTTAAATGAACTAACTGAAAAGGTCATTAAGTCCTGTTTCGAAGTCAGCAACGAATTAGGATCTGGTTTTCTTGAATCGGTTTACGAAAAGGCACTTTTAATCGCAATTCGGGATAAGGGCCTGAGTGTCGGGAATCAGGTTCCGTTGCAGGTGCATTTTCGGCAGCAAGTAGTGGGGGATTTCTTCGCCGATATGATTGTCGAATCCCAAGTGCTCGTAGAGCTTAAGGCTGTGAAGGCACTGGCGCCTGAGCATATTGCCCAAGTGTTGAACTACCTTCGAGGAACCAATATCCCGGTGGGGCTGCTGGTGAACTTCGGCAATCCGAAGTTGGAAATACGCAGATTCGAGAACAGAATCCAAAAGATAACTGCGTAATTTACAGGGATAAAGGGGATGCAGGGGATAAGTCCAAAACAGTAACTAAGCTTTTGGTCTAAAGATTTAATCCCTTTAATCCCTTCATCCCTGTTAAAAAGCCCCTTGGCCAATAGAAGAAAAGGGGATGCATGCAGGGGATACGGCCCTGACCGTATCAAAGAGTTCTAGTCATCATCATCCCTGTTGAAAAAGGCCTTAACCTAAATTGAGAATTACTGTCCTCGACCCGACTTGGTTTAATCTGTGTTCGGGTTGAAAATCTTAAAGGTATAGGCATTCGATTAGTTTAGAAAATAAAAATTATCCCGAAATTTCAGGAATTTAAATTATTTTTAAGTTGTAGCGCTTCCCCCCTCATGATAATAACTTTCCCTCCTAGTAAATCACTCCGGGGGAAGTCGTTTGAGCCGTTTCATTTTCCTTTTGACATTGATATTTTGGGGTATTCCGGGCCTAACCTTCGGCGCTTCCGCTTCGCCAGCGGTTTCTTTGGACAGTTGGGTTTATCCGGCCATCGAAAAGCTGGCCGGGTTGGGACTCATCGAATCCGATCTCCAGGGCACCCGTCCCTGGACCCGTCTGGAGGCGGCGCGGCTGGCGGTCGAGGCGCAAACGCGGGCTGAAGACGCGGATGTCCCGCCGGTGGCGACGGAAATTCTCGCTCGTCTGCACCGGGAGTTCGCCCCCCAGCTCGAAGAACTGCGCGATGGCGCCGCCGAAAGCTACCTTCGGCCGGTCCGGGAAATCCGGATGCAGTACGTGTATCAGGATGGGGACCCTTCCACCGGCGCCCATGTCCTTGCCCCCCAGTTTTCCCTCAACACCAACAATTTCGGCATCGATTACGAGGAGGGGCACAACCTTCAGCTCATCCTCGAAGGCGACGCCCGTCTCGGGCGATATTTCCTCATCCAGGTGCGGCCGCTTTTTCAGCTCGGCGAATCGGATGCCGATCTGACGGTCCTGGAAGGCAAAGCCGCCCTCCAACTCGGGCCCTTCGAGATCTCCGCCGGCCGGCAGGCCCTCTGGTGGGGTCAGGGGCGGCACGGCTCCCTCATCCTGACCAACAATGCCCAGCCCCTCGACATGCTGCGCATCACCAATCCCTCGCCCGTTCATCTCCCCTGGATCCTGCAACACCTGGGTTCCTTCCGCTTCGATGTTTTCTGGAGCCGACTGGAGGAAGACCGGGTCGTCGCCGAGCCGTACCTGGCCGGATTGCGACTGAACCTCAAACCGGTTTCGTGGTTCGAACTCGGCGCCTCGCGGGCGGTGATGTTCGGCGGCGAAGGACGGCCGGACATCGACTGGGACGAATTCATCACCATCCTCGGCGGCAAAAACCTGGAGGGGGACGAAGACAGCAGCAATTCCGTCGCCGCCATCGATGCTCGGTTGAGCCTCCCCTTCCTCTGGGGGGCGCAGCTGTACGGCGAGCTGGGTGGCGAAGACGAGGCCGGCGCCTTCATCGGCAAAAAAGCCTATCTCGCCGGTCTTTACCTGCCGCAAATCGACCCTTCCGGCCGTCTTGATCTGCGCCTGGAATACACCGATCTCAACTTCCAGGAGAACGGCCCGGTGTGGTACCGCCACAGCGTTTACCGCTCCGGCTACACCTATGAGGGAAAGCTTCTCGGCCACCAAGCCGGCGGCGATTCCGTCGATTGGTTCGGCGAGATGCGTCTCCAGTTGCCGAACGCCGCAACCGTCGCCCTGCAGTTCGAACTGTTGGAGCGGGGCGACTCGCTGCCGGTGCAGGAAAAACACCTGATTTCCGGCCTGCGCCTCGACTGGCCGCTGACCGAGCGCATCGCCGCCCAGGTTGAATACGCCTTCGACCGGGTGCGCAATTTCGCTTATGTCGAAGACGACGACCGTAATTTCCATTTCGCGGCGCTCGGCCTGAGCTCCACCTTTTAATTGCAATTTGATCGACTTGATAAAAGAAAGCCCTATGAAATTTCCGTATCTGCTCTGCTGTGTTTCATTCCTGTTTCTGTCCGCCTGCGCTTCCTATACCGATCTGCCGGCCGGCACCGTTCTCGACGTTGTCGACCCATCGCCGGTGATCGAGAGGGAAACGATCGTTGTCCCGTCTCTGCCCCTCGAACCGCCACCCAGCGTCATCTATCGCGTCGGCGCCGGGGACGTGCTGTACATCAATGTCAACGGGCGCCCCGAAATGGGCAGCCCCGTACTCTCCGGTTCCGGCCAGGTCCTCGGCAGCCGCGTCGACGGCGCCGGCCAGATTCACCTGCCGATCATCGGCTCGGTGGCCGTTGGCGGGCTGACCATCGCCGAAATCCAGACCCGACTGGAAGAGGAATACGCCCGCCTTCTGGCCCGCCCCTGGGTCGTCGTCGAAGTCGCCCAGTTTCGCAGCCAGCCGGTTTATCTCCTTGGCCAGTTCAAAAACGCGGGCACCTTCTATCTCGATCGGCCGCTGACTCTGCTGCAGGGTCTCGCCCTCGGCGGCGGGCTTACCGACGCCGCCAACCTGAACAGCGCTCGCCTGTTGCGCGATGGCAAAACGGTCCCGGTCGATATCCTTGAGCTGATCGACGGGGGGAGCGCCCGGCAAAATGCCTGGCTGCAACCTGGCGACACCATTTTCATTCCCGACGATCGCAACCAGAACGTCTTCGTCTTCGGCGCCGTCGCCAAGCCCGGACCGGTGCCGATGCCCAACGGCCGGCTCACCTTGCCCCAGGCCCTGGCCGCCGCCGGCGCCGGCGAGGTGCGCGGGCAACTGGATTATGTGCGCATCATTCGTTCCCTCTCCGCCACCCGCGGCGAGCTTCTGGTGGTCGATATGAAGCAGGCGATGAGTGGGCAGGCCTTGCCTTTCCCGCTGACCGAAGGCGATATCGTCTATCTGCCCCGCAGCGCCGTGGGCAACTGGAACCAGGCTCTCAGTGAAATCCTGCCCACATTGCAGGCATTCAGTGCCATTCTGCAGCCGTTCGTGCAGATCAATTATCTGAAAGATTAACCATGCAATCAGAGCAACAATTCCCGCCGAACGGCAATGACCAACTGGAGGAAGTTCACCTCTCCGATTACCTGAAAGTGCTCTATCGGCGACGCCGGCTCGCCCTGTCCGCGTTTTTTGTCGTGGCCATCGGGGTGGCCGTCCACACCTTTCTCGCCAGCCCTGTTTATGAAGCCACGGCGACCCTGCACGTGCGCAGCGACAAGGTGCAAGGCGGCAATCTCCTCGGCGACCTCGGGCTCACCCGCGAAAGCCCGGTGCAGACCGAAATCGAAATCCTCAAATCGCGCACCAACGTCGAAGAGGTGGTCAATCGTCTGCACCTCAACTGGGTGGTGGACAAGAAGAGCGCCGGCGTCACGGTGCGTCTGGCCGATTTCGTCTCCACGGCCGAGGAGCCCGAGTATCGCCTCGAACTGACCGGCAATGGCGGTTATCGCGTACGCGACAAGCAGGATAAAATTGCCGGCGAGGGGCGCAGCGGCGCCCTGGTGCGCGGCGAGGGCTTCAGCCTTCTGGTCGATGAACTGAGCGGCAAACCCGGCGACGGCTTCCGCCTGACCCTCGCCTCCTTCAACCGCACGGTCAATGCGTTGCGGGAGCAGGTGCGCGCTTCCGAGGTCGGCAAGGGGACGAACATCATTCGCCTTTCCTATCAGAACGAAAACCCCGCCATCGCCCGCGACGTCGTCAACGCCCTGGCCCAGGCCTACCTTGAGCGCAGCATTGTGTTGAAGACCCAGGAGGCCAGCCGGTCGGTGGAGTTCATCGGCGAGCAGCTGGAGAAGGTGCGGGCAACCCTTGATGCCGCCGAACAGGAACTGGAGGGGTTCAAGACCGCCACCGGCGTTATTCGCCTCGACAGCGAGGCGCAGGCGCTCATTACGCAGTTGACACAGGCCGAGACCGAACGAACCGCCGTGCGCCTGCGGCTGCGCCAGGCGGAATTCGCCGCCGAGTCCTTGCGCGGCGCCCTCGACCGGCAGGAAAGCTACGCCCCCGCCGTTTTGCTGAACGAGCCGGTGGTGGCCGCTCTGGCGCAGAAACTGACCGAACTCGAAATCGAGAAGCGCGGGCTGATGGTTGAGCTTTCCCTCGGCCATCCGGCGGTGCAAGGGGTGCAAGGTCGCATTGCCGAGCTGCAGCGCAACCTGCTGCAAAACTACGGCACCATCCTCGCCGGCCTGCGCGAGACCGACCACAGTCTGAGCGGCAATTTGGCCCGCTACGAAAAAGAATTGAAGAAATTGCCCGCCGCCGAGCTCGAATTGGCGCGCCTGATGCGCCTGGCGACGGTAAACGCCGAGATCTTTACCTTTCTTCTGCAGAAGCATCAGGAAGCCAGCATCGCCAAGGTCTCGACGATCAGCAACATCAATGTCATCGACCCGGCCATCGCGCCCGAATTGCCGATTAAACCGCAAAAGAAGAAAAACCTGCTCCTGGGCCTCATTGTCGGCGGCATGGCCGGCGTCGGTTTGGCGTTCTTCCGCGAATATCTGGACGACAGCATCAAGGACGCCGACAGCGCCAAGCGTCTTCTCGGCCTGCCGAGCCTGGCGCTCATTCCGTACATCGGCCGCAAGGGCGAGTCGAAAAGCGCGCGGGAAAAAGGCGCGGTGCCGGCCAAACGCATCCTGATCAGCAACCTCGAGCCGCGCTCCATCGCCGCCGAAGCCTTCCGCAGCCTGCGCACCGCCCTGCATTTCTCCGGCGGCGGCCGCGACAAACCGGTCATGCTGGTGACCAGCGCCTTCCCCGGCGAGGGGAAAACCACGGTCTCCGCCAATCTCGCCGTCACCCTGGCGCAGACCGGTTCGCGCGTCCTGTTGGTGGGCTGCGATCTGCGCAAGCCAACCTTGCACGAGATGTTCGAGCGGGACAACGTCCCCGGCTTGAGCGACTTCCTGGTGGGCGATGCCGAAATTGGCGACGCCGTGCATCCCACCGGCCTTTTCCGGCTTGATTTCATCAGCGCCGGCACCATTCCCCCCAACCCCGCCGAACTCCTCGGCTCCGAGCGGATGAAGAAACAGATCGAGGCCTGGCGTGAAGAGTACGACATTGTCCTGCTCGACGCCCCGCCGGTCCTTGCCGTCACCGATGCCGCCGTGCTGACCCGTTGCGCCGACATGACGGTGGTGGTTCTGCAGATCGGCAGCGTCGGCGCCAAGGCGGCGCTGAGATCGATGGAGATCCTGCGCTCCACGCAGACGCCCCTGGCCGGCCTCGTGCTCAACGACAAGACGAACAGGGGGACCGCCTATTACGGATACGGCGAATACGGCGTTTACGCCTATGCCCAGGAGGACAACAAAAGCAAACGCCGCCGCGGGGATCGCGGATAACCGTCATGATCGATTACCATTGCCATCTCCTGCCCAACCTCGACGACGGCTCGGACTCCCTGGCTGAAAGCCTGGAGATGGCCCGGCAGCTGGTCAAGGCCGGTTTTCAGACGGTTCACTGCACGCCGCACTGCATGCAGGGGCTTTACGAGACCACCCCGGATCAGGTGCGCGAGGGCGTGGCCGCGCTAAGGCGGCAACTGGAACTTGCCGGCATCGCCCTGCGTCTGGAGACGGGGATGGAATATTACCTGGACGAGTTTTTCCCCCGGCGGCTGGACGATCTGCTCCCCTTGGGCGATACCCGAATGGTGTTGGTCGAGGCGCCCAGTCAGGTCGACAGCGAGCAAATCGAGCAGAACATCTATCAATTGCGCCGGCGGCGTTACATCCCCCTGATCGCCCATCCGGAGCGCTCCCCGGTTTTCTCTTCCGCACCGATCTCCGGCATCCGCGCTCTTTTTCGCCGGCGGAATCGTGAATTCGCAACGGATAACCCCCTGCTGGCCAAGCTTGGGGAGATGGGCTGTCAATTCCAAGGCAACCTGGGGAGCTTCAGCGGGTTTTACGGCGCGCGGGTGAAAAAACGGGCCGAGACGCTCAAAGAGGCGGGGATTTACCATTGTTACGGCACCGACGCGCACCGGGCCCGGCAGATACCGCAGTTGGGCATATCGGGTTGAAGATAGTTGCTTGGGGCCAGGACTCGGGGAAGGTGGACCTGAGGGTGACTGGCATTGCCGCCGATCTTGCCGCCCATCGTCGCGATACGGAAACGCACCGGAAGGGGTGGCGGGTGCGGGAGGAAGGCGGGGAGTGACACTCTGCCTGCGGACAGGGCCTTTGCCACGAATTCGCACGAAGGAACGTCCCCCAGGGGGCTCAGAAATGGTTTGGTTGGATAGGGAGGGGAAAGTGGACGACTCACGGCATGATGCGCTTACAGAGGCGATCATAGGTGCGGCAATCGCTGTTCATCGTGAGCTTGGCCCTGGGCTGCTGGAGTCGACCTATGAGACCTGCCTTGCATATGAGTTGACAGATAGGGGTCTTGCTGTCGAACGGCAAAAGGATCTCCCGGTTCATTACCGAGATGTCCGCCTCGACTGCGGATATCGGGTTGACCTCCTTATAGACGGCCAGATTGTAGTCGAGTTGAAAGCCGTTGAGAAATTGATGCCAATTCACCATGCACAACTGATTACCTATCTGAAGTTGTCCGGCTGCCGGATAGGGCTGCTCATCAATTTCAATGAATTTCGCCTTAGAGATGGTATTCGAAGGATTGCTGTTTAAGCCAAGGCATTTACCACTGAGAACACAGAGAACACTGAGGAAAAGCTTTAAAGATGAGTTTTATTCAAACACTAAAGAGATTTTTTAGACCTTAAA
>JBAYQP010000089.1:0-7017 GCA_041677125.1 Desulfuromonadales bacterium
CATCGAGATAATCGGCTATGCCATCCTTGTCGCGGTCCAGCAGACAGCCGAATTTGTCGACCGGCGCCGCGAGAGGCGTATCCGGGCATTTATCCAGATAATCGGGCACCCCGTCCGCGTCTTGATCAGCCGGACAACCATATCCGTCCACCGGTACGCCCAGGCGGGTATCGGGACAACGGTCGAAAACATCGATAACCCCGTCGCCGTCGAGGTCGGTGAGCTGAGGCTCTTCGACATCGGCGCCGAGGTAGTAGGCCACCCCCGCCGTCGCGGTGAAATTCTGGGCTTCCCGGAGCAGATGGCGTCCATCCAGAGACACGGACCAGGAGGGGCCGAGAAAATATTGCACGCCGATGCCGTATTCGGCAAAACCATCGGCGTTGATCGTCCCGTCGCGGTCGAAAGCGAGAAAACCGAGGCCGGCGGCGAGATGGGGAACCAGACTGCGGTCCGGGCGCAGGCGATAGAGAATTTCCACGCTTCCAAGGTATCCCTTCACCTCTTGGCGCTGACCGGTTTCCTCCTTGGTTTCCAGATAGCCGCCGGTCCACAGCCCGCTCCAGTTATCCGAGATCTGATAGCCGAAGCCAAGGCTGTACAGGGGGGCGTCTTTTATTTCCTCGCTTGCTTCGAAGAAAAATTGACCCGCCTGAGGATTCAAGGCCAGGGAATAGGGGCGAATTGCGGCCCCGGCGACGCTACTCAGCAGAAACAGGCCGAGCAAGGACCCGCAAAAAAGAAGCCGGTGGAAAAACACTTTTTCTCTTCCTTTTGAATTCATAAGAGTTTGCAACGTCAATCGGCAAAAGGCAAAACGGCAAACGCACCCACCGCACAACCGGCGAAACTATGGCGCAACGGAATTCTTATGCACGCCCGATGCCGCGATATTCGAAACCCTCTTCCTTGAGCAGGGCCGGACTGTACTGGTTGCGTCCGTCAAAGATGATCGGGGTTTTCATCATACCCTTCATCGCCTTGAAATCGGGATGGCGGAAAGGCTTCCATTCGGTGACCAGCACCAAAGCGTCCACCCCTTCGAGCGCCTCGTATTGATGGCGGCAAAGGTGCAGAAAACGGTTATCGAACCAGGCACGCGGCAATTCCTGGCGCGCCGGACCGGAGGCCTCGGGGTCGTAGCCCAACACGCGGGCGCCGGCGCCGATCAGTTTGTGCAAGAGCACCACCGCCGGCGCTTCGCGAATATCGTCCGTTCCCGGCTTGAATGCCAGGCCCCAGACGCCGAAGGTCAAACCGGACAGGTCGCCGCCGAAGCGCGCGGTGATTTTCTCGAACAGAACATGTTTCTGCCGTTCGTTGCGCCGATGCACGGCGTGCAGGACCAGGGGATCGATCTCGCAGTCCTCGGCGGTGCGGATGATCGCCTTGACGTCCTTCGGAAAGCAGGAACCGCCGTAGCCGCAGCCTGGATAGATAAAGGAAAAACCGATGCGCGAATCGGAGCCGATCCCTCGCCGGACATTCTCCACATCCACGCCCAGGCGGTCGCAGATGCCGGCGATTTCGTTCATGAAGGATATTTTGGTGGCGAGCATGGCGTTCGCCGCATACTTGGTCATTTCCGCATCGCGAATCCCCATGATCAGTATCCGGTCGTGATTGCGGGTAAAATCGCTGTAAAGCCGGCGCAGAATCTCCTGCGCCCGATGGCTGTCGCTGCCGATTATGATGCGGTCCGGGCGCATGAAGTCTTCCAGAGCCGCACCCTCTTTAAGAAATTCGGGGTTGCTCACCACATCGAAGGGAATCTCCACCCCGCGTTTTTGCAGCTCCGACTGAACGGCGGCCCGCACCTTGTCGGCCGTCCCCACCGGCACCGTCGATTTATCGACGATGATGGCATATTCCTGCAAATTTCTGCCGATCTCTCGGGCCACGGCAAGCACATGCTGAAGGTCGGCCGAGCCGTCCTGGTCCGGCGGCGTTCCCACGGCGATGAGGTAAAGATTGCTGTCGGCCATCGCCTCGGCCAACGATGCGGTGAAGCGCAACCGCCCCTCGCGGGCGTTGCTGAGAACCAACGCTTCGAGACCGGGTTCGTAAATGGGAATTTTGCCCTGTCGCAGGGACGTTATTTTCTTCTCGTCGTTATCGACGCAGGTCACGGTATTGCCCATTTCCGCAAAGCAGGTCCCGGTGACCAGGCCAACATAGCCGGTGCCAATGACGGTCAAATTCATGAACTGTAACCTCCGTATGATGGAATGAGGGTAAGTGGCAGCGGCGAAATTTTACCCCACCGCACCTGTTTTGCCAGCCCCCTGCCACATACAAATGAATCAACCTTCATTTTTTTACGGGCGCCCGTTGCCGTTGCCGACCACCGCCACGCGGAATTTGTCGACAACCGCCAGCACTTCCCTGGTCTTCCTGCGCATCAAGTCCGCATCGCCGCGCGATTCCACGTTGAGACGCAACACCGGTTCGGTATTGGAAGTTCGCACATTGAGCCGCCAGTCGGCGAATTCGAGACTGAGTCCGTCGGTTTTGTCGACGCTCGTGGCGTCGCCGGCGAAACGCCGCTCCACCGCGGCGATGGCGCCTTGCGGCTCGGCGAGCCGTCGGTTGATTTCGCCGCTGGCCGGAAACCTTCGCTGCCGTTCTCCCACCAGAGCCGACAGGGGTTGGCCGCTGGCGGACATCAGAGCCGCCACCATCAGCCATGGGATCATGCCGCTGTCACAATAGGCGAAATCGCGAAAATAGTGGTGGGCGCTCATCTCGCCGCCGTAAACGGCATCCTCGGCGCGCATCCGCTCCTTGATGAAGGCATGCCCGGTTTTGCTTTGCACCGGCACGCCGCCGGCGGCGCGCACGACATCGATGGTGTTCCAGGTCAGGCGCGGGTCGTGAATGATTTTTGCCCCCGCATGGCGGGCGAGAAAATACTGGGCGAGCAGGCCGACGATATAATAGCCCTCGATGAAACCGCCCTGCTCGTCGAACAGGAAGCAGCGGTCGAAGTCGCCGTCCCAGGCGATCCCCAGATCGGCGCCATACTCGAGGACGGCGTCGCGGGTGGCATCGCGGTTTTCCGGCAGCAGCGGATTGGGGATGCCATTGGGAAAGGCGCCTTCGGGTTGATGATGGATTTTGATAAATTCAAAAGGGAGGTGCGGTTCGAGAGCATCGATGACCGGACCGGCACAGCCGTTTCCCGCGTTGACCACCACCCGCAGCGGCTTCTGCGCTTGCACCTCCAGATAACCGAGAAGATGACGGACATAGTCCTGCCGGATATCCAGTGGCGAGCGCTCCCCGCGCCGCGCCGCCACCGGCCAGTCGCCGGCGGCCGCCATATCCCGGATCGTCAGCAGGCCGCTGTCGCCGCTGATCGGCCGCGCGCCGGCGCGCACCAGCTTCATGCCGTTGTAATCCATCGGATTGTGGCTGGCGGTCACCATAATGCCGCCGTCCATCTCTTTGTGGAAGGTGGCGAAATAGACCTCCTCGGTTCCGCACAGGCCGAGGTCGAAAACATCCGCGCCCCCCTCGGTCAGCCCGGCGGCCAGGGCGTCGGTGAGCGCCTGGCTGGTCAGCCGCACATCCCTTCCGACGACAATCTTTTGCGGCTGCAGAAAGGCCGCGTAGGCACGGCCGATGCGCCAGGCGATATCTTCGTTCAGCTCATCCGGCAGACGGCCCCGGATATCGTAGGCCTTGAAGCAATTCAGGCTGATCACCGGTTCAGCTCCTTCCGTAAGAGTCCTCGAAACGAACGATATCATCCTCTCCCAGGTAGCTGCCGGACTGCACCTCGATCAGTTCAAGGGTGATTTTTCCCGGATTCTCCAGCCGGTGGGAAACGCCAAGGGGGATATATGTCGATTGATTTTCACTGAGCATCAGCACCTCGTCGCCGCGGGTGATGCGGGCGGTGCCGCGGACCACAACCCAGTGCTCGGCGCGGTGGTGGTGCATCTGCAGGGAAAGGGTGGCGCCGGGATTGACGGTGATGCGTTTGACCTGAAACCGTTCGGCGGCATCGATGCACTCGTAGGCGCCCCAGGGCCGGAACACTTTCCTATGCAGGGTGGCCTCGCTGCGGTTCTGCGCTTTCAGTCGGGCGACGATGCTCTTCACCTCCTGCACCCGGTCCTTGCCGGCGACCAGCACCGCGTCGGCGGTTTCGACGATGATCTGGTCTTCCACCCCGATCGCCGCCACCAACCGGCTGCCGGCGTAGATATAGGAGTTCTTCGCCCCTTCGAGGGCGACATCGCCGAAGGTGACATTGCCGTCCGTTCCCTGCGGGCCGATTTCCCACAAAGCGGACCAGGAGCCGACATCGCTCCAGCCGGCATCGAGAGGAATGACTGCGGCGGCGGCGGTTTTCTCCATCACCGCATAATCGATGGAGTCGGCGGGACAGGCGGCAAAAGCCGCCGCATCCAGGCGGGTGAAATCGAGATCGCGGCTGGCGGCGGCATAGGCGTTGCGGCAGGCGGTCAGAATCGCCGGCGCCAAACTCTCCAGTTCCCGCAGAAAAACAGCGGCGCGGAACATGAACATGCCGCTGTTCCAGTAATACTCGCCGGAAGCCGTGTAGCGCCGCGCGGTGTCGATATCGGGCTTTTCGACGAAACGCTCCACCGCCCGCGGCGTCAGGGCATTTCCTCCCGCACCGAGCGCCTTGCCCGCTTTGATGTAACCGTAACCGGTCTCCGGCGCGGTGGGCACGATGCCGAAGGTAATCAGTTGCCCCGCCTCCGCCCATTGCCGGCCGGCTTCTATGGCGGCGCACAGGGCGGCGGGATCGGCCACCGCATGGTCGGCCGGCAGAACCAGCAGGACCGCATCCTCATCTTTGGCCAGAACCTGCAAAGCGGCCACCGCCACCGCCGGCGCGGTGTTGCGCCCCACCGGCTCGAGAAAAATGGCCGCCGGGTCGATGCCGACCTGCCGCAACTGCTCAGCCACCAGAAAACGATGCGATTCGTTGCAGACCACGAGGGGATCGCCAAGTCCTTCGGCGCCGCGCAAGCGCACCAGGGTGTCCTGCAGCATGGTATGTTCGTTGACCAGGGGAAGAAGCTGCTTCGGATAGAGTTCACGGCTGAGCGGCCAGAGCCGGGTACCGGCGCCGCCGGACAGAATGACAGGAACAATCACGTCAAAACCTCCTGGGTTTTTCAGATCGTCGCATTTTAAAGTACAGAGGGGGTGGGAGGGAAAAAGGGATACAGGATAGCACATGCAAAGGGCCATTCCCACCATTAACTTATCGGCGCGCCGGGACATTTTCCCCACCGCAGGGCCTTCGGGGCCGTTAAAACGGATCATGAGCAAGAATTTACCTGCGCCGCGATTTGCTGTAATCTTACCCGACAAATCTGCCGAAGGAGAGCATCCATGCCGACACGCCTGACCATTCTCTGCGACAATTCGGTTTCTCCGCAAATGGGACTGCTCGGGGAGCACGGCTTCGCCTGTCTGGTGGAAACCGAACATGGCCCGTACCTTTTCGATACCGGGCAGGGACTGGCCATCACCCAGAACTGCCGGGTCCTCGGCAAGGACCTTGCGCAGGTGCGCGCCGTCATTCTCAGCCACGGCCATTACGATCACACCGGCGGACTGCCCGAGGTCCTGCACCGCACCGGGCCGGTGCCGGTGGTCGCCCATCCGGGGCTGTTTTGCGAACGCTACCGGAGCGCCGCCGGCCACCGGCGCTTCATCGGCTTGCCTTTTCGCCAGCCGTACCTGGAATCGCTGGGCGCCCAGTTCACCTTCATCGAAAGCTGGACCGAAGTCGGACCGGGCCTCTACGCCAGCGGCGAAATACCGCGCCGGGAGGGGTTTTTCGCCGCCGACGCCGGTCTGGTCATGGTCGGCAAGCACGGGGAGGAAGCGGACACCCTGGTGGATGATCTGTCGCTGGCGGTGAGGACCGAGCGCGGCCTGGTCGTGCTGCTCGGCTGCGCCCATGCCGGTCTGGCGAATATTCTGCGTCACGTCCGGAAGCAGGCGGCTTGCGACCGCATTTACGCCGTTCTCGGCGGCACGCACCTCGGCTTCGCCGGCGAGGCGCAGTTCGAGGAAGCGGTGCAGGCGCTGGAGGATGCGTCGGTCGAGCGGATCGGCCTTTCGCACTGCACCGGGCCGGAAGCGGCCGCCCGCTTGCAGGCGCGCCTTGGCTCGCGCGTCTTTTTCGCCGGCGTCGGCAGCTTTCTGGAGGGGTGAGTCGACGGGCGGCCCGGTCGGCAATGCGTGGGCGCCGATCGGCTGCGGCGCAATCAAATTCAGCGCCGGCCGCCGCCACGGCAGCTTCCTGCAAATCGGAAGGATTACGCGTTCATCGGCAGGCGTACGGTGGAGGTGCTCCCCCGCCGCGGCCGGTTGGCGCCGACCGGGATGAACTCCCCACAAGGGGGCGGGGGAGGAAAAGGGTGCGGTGCCAAGCGTGATGCCGCAGTAGGGGATAAGATTCAAACAGCGCAGAGAACGAAAGGCCTCCCGGATTAGGGGGCCTTTTTGTTTGTCGGGTTCTTTCATTGCTGATCAACTGCGGGGCTGCGCCCCGGCACCCGGCTGAAGACCGCGGGCGCTGCGCCCCGCACCCCGCCCTACTTTTTCTGAAAGGCCCAGAAAAAGTAGGCAAAAAGAGGGCCTTTCCGCTGCGCTTGGCATTGTCTTGAACGGTCCTTTTCGTTCTTTTTCGAACGGCCGAAGCATTCGGATCCGGGGCGCTCCGGGCGAGCCGTTCCCCTTTACCATCCTTGGTGGTTCGCACACTGTCTGCCCGGCCTTCTCTTCGCACAGCGGCGGTGCTGGTTGCCTTCTGAAAAAGTAGGTAAAAGGCGATTAGTTCACCCAGGCCAAAGTTTCCTCGCTACAAACCACCGCCGTATTTGAATTTTAGTGCAGCGCCGCTCGCAGGGGTCGAAAGGACCCGCAGCCATTATGCCCACCGCTAGGTGAACGCTCTTTTCTTGCTTACTTCTTTTGAGCGCGCAAAAGAAGTAAGTCGGGGTGCGGGGCGAAGCGCCCGCG
>JBAYQP010000090.1:0-6809 GCA_041677125.1 Desulfuromonadales bacterium
AACAGACCGGCCAGCGTCATTTTCATCATCCGTTTCATAATTTCCTCCTCTGTTGGTTGCTTGTCCTTGGTTAGTGCATCGGCCGTGCCGCAATTGGGAAATATTCAATATAGTTCATAACCAGGTGAAAACATTGAGCAATTGATGAAGCTCATCCAGCAACTAGAACAGTGTTTATAATCTAGATGTATAAAAAGAATATTCATCTGGAGCGTGGAAAACGCCCGACAAGATCAAACATCGGTGGCGCAATGTCGGCGTAAGCGGTGGCTGCGGGTCAATACGAGCGGTCGGCAAGGGTGTATGAAATCGATATACGGTCGCGGCGGATATTTATACGGGTAAGACAGGTGATCGAACGCAAACTTGACGAGAAGCGCAAAGTGGATAATAATCTTGTGAATTTCAACCGTTGGTCATTCTTTGGAACTTATTCTTTGAAAAGCATTATGCTTCCATTCCACAATCCTTTTCATTGTCTGAATTATACTGGTACAGTCAACAATCCAAATGCCGCGGAGATTGATCAATGGAATTGATTACCATGATGGTTATTGATGACGACGCAGTTATCCGGGAGGGTCTGCGCCGCATTTTTTCGGCCAAAGGCTATGCGGTGGAAATCTTCGACAGCGGGTATCCCGCCGTCGAGCGATTGCGGGAAAAGGAATTCGACCTGGTCGTCACCGATTTGAAAATGCCGGGACTGAACGGCATCGAAGTAGTGAAGAGAATCAAAAGCCTGCAGCCCGAAGTGCCGATACTGATCATTACCGGCTATGCCACCGTCGATACGGCGGTCGATGCGATGAAAAGCGGCGCCGTCGATTACATCGCCAAGCCTTTCACTCCCGACGATATCTGCAACAAAGTGCAGAAAGCGCTGGAACATAAAGCGGTCATGCTCGACGACATCTTTCTGCGCAAAGAGTTGAAGGAGCATCGTGGGTTCGACTCCTTCATCGGCGACAGCCGGGAGATGCAGAAGGTCTACCGACGCATTCTGCAGGTGGCGCCGACGGACAGCACCGTCTTGATCACCGGCGAAAGCGGCACCGGCAAGGAATTCGCGGCCCGCGCCATCCACCGGCACAGCCCACGCCATGACGGGCCGTTTGTCGCCGTCGACTGCACCGCCCTGGCGGAAAATCTGTTGGAAAGCGAGCTTTTCGGCCATGTCAAGGGGTCCTTCACCGGGGCGATGCAGACTAAAACGGGGTTGTTCAAGGTCACCGACGGCGGCACTTTGTTCCTCGATGAGGTGGCCAACATCAGCCTCACCACCCAGGCCAAGCTGCTGCGCGTTCTGCAGGAGCGGGAAATCACCCCTATCGGCAGTACGCAAACGGTGCCGATCGATATTCGGCTGGTTGCCGCCACCAACTGCAGTTTGCGCGATCTGGTCGCCGCCGGAAAATTCCGCGACGATCTTTTTTTTCGTCTGAATATCATCCCCGTCGATCTGCCTCCCCTGCGGGACAGAAATGGCGACCTGCGCCTGCTCACCGGTTTTTTCATCCGCAAATTCTCCGAGGAAATCGGCAAGGAGATCAAGGGGCTGGCCCCGGACGCTCTGGAAGTTTTGCTGTCGTATCCCTTCACCGGCAACGTGCGCGAACTGGAGAACATTATCGAGAGGGCGGTGGTCCTCGCCGAGAACGATTTTATCCAATTAGAAAACCTGGAGTTGCACCTGCCGGATCATCCGCGTAAACAAGCCGGTGAGCCGGTGCCACAGAACGCCAATGAGTTAAAGGAAAGAAAACGGCTCTTGCGGGAAAAGTCGGTGGATGAGATTGAGCGAGCCTTCGTTCTCGATGCACTTAAACGCAACGATTGGAATATAACCAAGGCGGCCGAGGAAGTTGGCATGCTGCGGCCCAATTTTCATGCCTTGCTGAAAAAGCAAGGAATCTCCCGCTCGAACGGGCATGGACAGAATCTGGCCATCGCCTCCGAAAACAACGACTAAACCCCAAACCCGGGGGGAATGAATGGTTCGGCGCACGCTCCCAGGCTGGATGAATCCGCTGCCTATTTCTTTGCTCTACGCATCGATCGGCGGGATCTGGATTTTTTCCACCGTTCTGCTCCTTGCCGAATGGCTGCCCGATCCGGACATTCTCAGGCATTGGGAAGTGCTGGTCTCCTTTGCCGGCCTGCTGCTGAGCGCCGGCTTTCTTTATTTCCTGATTCGCCACACCGAAATCACCCTCCGCACCTCGCAGGAAAACCTTTACCGCGTCAACGGCGCCCTCCAGGCGCGCAGCGAATGCAGCCAGGTGATCGTCCGCGCCATCGACGAACATGAACTGATGAACGATATCTGCCGCATCATCGTCGAGGCGGAAGGCTATCAACTCGCCTGGGTCGGGTTCGCCGAACAAGACGCCGGCAAAGTCGTACGGCCGGTGGCCCGTTGCGGGTACGAAAACAGTTATCTCGATACCATTCAGGTCTCCTGGGGGGATGACGAGCACGGCCAGGGTCCGACGGGCATCGCCATTCGCACCGGCAAGCCGAGTGTCGCCCAACATATTCAAACCGATCCGCGCTGGCGTCCGTGGTGGGAGAAGGCGCGCAAGTATGGATTTGCCTCCTCTATTTCCCTGCCGCTGTCCGCCGAAAGCCAGGTTTTCGGTGCGCTGGTGATCTTTGCCGGCGAGCCGGACGCCTTCGATGCGCAGGAGATGGAATTGCTGGCCGGATTGGCCGAGGATCTCGCCTTTGGCATCACCACCCTGCGCATCCGCCGTGAACGGGAGCGCGGCAAAAACGAGCGGCGGCTTCTCGCGACCATCATCGAGCAGGAAACCGATGGTATTCTCACCTTCAGCACCGACGGGCAGATCATCTATCTGAATCCGGCTTTCGAGACGATCAGCGGCTATCGCCGGGAGGAAATCGTCGGTCGCAATGTCGCCAGCTTCGAACGCAACGGCCCGAACCAGAACTTTTTTCAGGTGATGACCGATGCCATCGGCAGCGCTCAGGGGCGCACCGAGCGTTTTATCAACCGGCGCAACGATGGCACCATCTACGATGTCGAGGTAAAGATTTCCCCGGTCTGCGGCCCGGAAACAATATCGGCGTACGCCGCCGTCATCCGTGATCTGACGCACGAAGTGCAACTGGAGCGCCAGCTCTGCCAGGCGCAGAAACTTGAGGCCATTGCCACTCTGGCCGGCGGCATCGCCCATGATTTCAACAACATTCTGGCCGCCATCGTCACCAACACCGAAATGGCCATGGATCAGGTGCCGGAAGGCACCGATCTGCGCGAGCATCTGGAGATCATCATGCGGGCCGGCCTGCGCGCCCGAAATCTGGTACGGCAGATTCTCACCTTGAGCTGCCAGGGGGATAACGAGCAGCACCCGGTGCGTCTCGGTCTGATTGCCAAGGAATGCCTGAAACTGCTGCGCGCCTCGCTGCCGACCACCATCGAAATATGTTATCGGCCCGGCGACAGGGTGGGGATGGTGCTGGCGGATGCGACCCAGGTTCACCAGGTGGTGATGAATCTCTGCACCAATGCCGCCGACGCCATGCACGAAGGCGGATCGCTTATTGTCGAGCTGGCGCAGGTCGAACTGCCCGGTGCGGCGGTCGCCGGCGACCCCGGCCTGCCACCGGGGCGCTACCTGCGCCTGAGCGTTGCCGATACCGGTGAAGGCATGGACAGCCAGGTTATGGAGAGGATCTTCGATCCGTTTTTTACCACCAAGGGACCGGGTCGCGGCACCGGACTCGGGCTCTCCGTCGTGCATGGCATTATCAAAAACCACAGGGGGGGCATCGGTTGCAGCAGCGAACCGGGGGTGGGAACCACCTTCCGCGTCTACCTGCCGCAAGTCGGCGGGGAGCTGGCGGGGGAGGAGGCATCGCCAATTAGCGTCCCGCAATCGGGGAAGGAGCGCATTTTATTTCTCGACGATGAGGAAGACATTGTCTTTTCCGGCCAGAAGATGCTTGAAAGTCTCGGCTATGAAGTCGTGGCCGGCATCGACAGTCGGGAGGCCCTGGCCGTCTTCCAGGCGCAGCCGGATTCTTTCGATCTTATCATCACCGATCAAACGATGCCGCATCTGACCGGGGATAAATTGGCGCGGGAAGTCCTGCGCCTGCGGCCCGGATTGCCGATACTTCTTTGCACCGGCATGGGCGCATCCGGCGGCGGCGCCGTTAGCGCCAAAATGGCGCGGGAGATCGGCATCCGCGAAATTCTCCACAAACCGGTGGCGCGCAGTCAGATGGCCGCAGCCATTCGCCGGGCGCTGGAAACGAACGCATAGCGGGGTTCTGCATGGCCAGTGTGTTGATCATCGATGACGACGACCTGATCGTCTCCTCCCTCTCCATGATGGTCCGGCGTTTGGGACACGGCGCCGCCAGCGCCGCTTCTCTGGGGCAGGGGTTGCGGATGGCGGCCGAGCGCGAATTCGACGTGGTCTTTCTCGATGTGCGGATGCCCGATGGCAACGGGCTGGAGATTTTGCCGCAGATCGCCGAAATGCCCTCGGCGCCGGAAGTGATTATCGTCACCGGCTTCGGCGAGCCCGACGGCGCCGAGTTGGCGATCAACAGCGGCGCCTGGGACTACATCGAAAAAGGCGCCTCGGTCAAGGAAATGACCCTGTCCCTCGAACGCGCCCTGCAGTACCGCCGGGAAAAGAAGCCCGTCGCCGGCAAGCAGGGCATCGTGGCGCTGAAACGAGAGGACATTTTCGGCAACAGCCCGAAGCTGCGGGCCTGCCTGAACCTGGTGGCGCAGGCGGCGGGGAGCGAAGCCAACATTCTGATCACCGGCGAAACCGGCACCGGCAAGGAACTCTTCGCCCGCGCCATTCACGAAAACAGTCCGCGGGCGGAAAAGAGCTTCATTGTCGTCGATTGCGCCGCCCTGCCGGAAACTCTCGCCGAAAGTCTGCTTTTCGGTCACGAGAAGGGCTCCTTCACCGGCGCCGAAAAACCCCAGGAGGGTCTGGTGCGGCAGGCGCACGGCGGCACCCTGTTTCTCGACGAAGTGGGGGAGTTGCCTCTTTCGCTGCAAAAAACGTTTCTGCGCGTGCTGCAGGAGCGTCGGTTCCGACCTCTGGGGAGCACGCGGGAGGTGGCGAGCGATTTTCGCCTGGTGGCGGCAACCAACCGCGATCTCGACGCCATGGTGGCCGCCAACCTCTTCCGCAGCGATCTGCTCTTTCGTCTGCGCACCTTCACCATTGAGTTGCCGCCGCTGCGCGAGCGGACCGAAGACATCAAGGAGCTGATCCGCAGTCATCTCGACCGGTTGTGCGAAGGGTACGGGCAGGCGTCCAAGGGTTTTTCCCCCGATTTTCTCCAGGCGCTGCTCGCCTACCATTGGCCCGGCAATGTGCGCGAACTGGCGAATACGCTACTGCGCGCCTTTTCGGCCGCCCGCTTCGAACCCACCCTGTATCCCAAACACCTTCCCACCCAGTTGCGCGTCCAGGTGATGCGGCAGGCGGTCGGCCACAATTCCGGCGCACCCGCCCCGGCCGCCGCCGTACCGACGCGCACCCTGCCGAAACTGCAGGATTACCGCGAAACGGTCTACGCCGAAGCGGAAAAGAACTACCTGCACGACCTCCTCTCCCAGGCCGGCGACGATATAGCCGAAGCCTGCCGCCTCTCCGGCCTGTCCCAGTCCCGGCTTTATGCGCTGCTGAAGAAACACGGGATCGGGCGGGGCTCCAGGGCCATGGAGTAGAGGGCCCACGGAAGGAGGGCGGGGGATGAGCGCACTGAAATTCTTCCTGCCTTTTAGCTACCGTAGTAACCTTTTATTGCAAGAATAATGACAGTTTTAGTTATTTTAATGGCAATAAAAAATTTTATTTTTTGCCTCGAAAAGGTACGTTTTCTGTTATTTTAATGGCCATATTTGTTGCGAAAATGTCAATAAGATGCTATTAGAATGGCCATGATGGCAACCATCCAAATCTTCCGACTTGGCCGCTGGCGCACTGCGGGGACCTATTCTCCCGACCGGCGGGCTGTGGCGCGAGGTATTGCCGGCGGTGGTCTCTTCGAGTACGACATCGATTACACGGTCGAGCACCAGTGGGACGACGCGGCGCGGGTCGCTCTTTCCTATCCAGTCACCTTTGAGTTGCACCGTAGTGAACGCTGGCCCGCCTTCCTCCTCGATCTCATGCCGAGCGGCGCCGGTCGGCGGGTCTGGCTCAGACGCCTCGGGCTTCGTGACGGAGCGGCGGCGAATTGGGAGCTGCTGTTAAAAGGGGCGGGGAATCCCCCCGGCAACCTCCGTGTCGCCGAAGCGGTCATTCCCCCGGCCGGTCCGCACCCCGGCTTCACCCGCGAGGAAATCGTCGAGAAAAGCGCCGACTTCATCGAATACGCCGAGGCGCGGGGGGCTGTAGTCGCCGGGGCCACCGACGTCCAGGGCGACGCGCCCAAATTTCTTCTGGCGCGGGACCGCAACCGTCGCTGGCATCCCGACGGCGCTCTCGAGGACCGGGAGGTTCTCGACTGCTGGCTGGTCAAGTTTCCGCGCGGCAAAACCGCTGCAGACCATAGCGTTTTGCGCAACGAAGCGCCCTACCTCGAGGTGGCCCGCCGTTTCGGCCTGCGCGTCGGCGGCCCGTTACAGTTCGAAGGCGATAGCCTGTTCATCCCCCGCTTCGACCGGGCCGTCGGGCCAGCCAGGCTTGAGCGCCACGGTTTCGAGACACTCTGCGCCGCCGCGGGTATCTCCGAATTTGGACGGCGAGGAGATCACGGCCGCTTCTGCCAAGCCATCGCGCATGTTGCCTCCGAGCCGCAGG
>JBAYQP010000091.1:0-6579 GCA_041677125.1 Desulfuromonadales bacterium
TGGTCGCCAGCAAGGTGCTGATGGGGGTAACCCGTATCGTCAGCGAGCGCCTGCAAGCGGCGGGGCAGGAGATTCGCCGGCTCAAGGCGGCTCTGGAAACCGCCGTGCGTGAGAACTGAAATGGCGAACTCGGGTCAGAGTAATAATTTCAACCGGGTGCAGATGCTCCTGCTGTTTCTCGCCTTGACCGCGGCCATTGCCACCGGCCTGGCCATTTTTTCTTCTGTTTCAAAAATGTTTGTGCTGATTCAAGAGGCTACTGCCGGTCTTTTTTTGCCTCTTCTGCTGTCATTGGTGGCCACTTTTCTGCTGAATCCGATTATCGATGTGATCGAACGGGAAAAGATTGGGCGCAGCACCTGTATTTTTATCATCTATTCCCTGCTCGCACTGGTCTTTATCGCCGTTTTCAGCTGGCTCCTGCCGCATGGGCAGGGCATGTGGCAGTCGTTGCAGGAAGACCTTCCCCGCTACACAGCGCGATTGATCGAATTATCCAAGTCGGTGCAGGGATATCTGCACGAGCATCTGCCTTTTCTCGATAATTACAATTTATCGGCTCGGGTGCGGACCATGGCCGAGTTGCTGGTGGCGGATATTCTGGTGGCAACCCCGAAGTCGGCCCTGCGCATCGGCAGCATTTTCCTTCTGCTGCCCTTATTTACCTTCTTTTTCCTGCGCGACGGGGAGCAGATCCTGCGCCGATGCATCGCTCTGGCGCCCAATCGCCATTTCGAAATGGTGCACGACCTTGTCTCCCTGATCGGCCGGCAAACGGCGCATTTCATCCGCGGGCGCATCATCGAGGCTTTTATCGTCGGCGTGGTGGTCGCCATCGGCCTGTCGTTCACCGATATTCGCTATACCCTGTTGTTGGGGGTTTTCGCCGGAGTGACCAATCTGGTGCCCTATATCGGGCCGATTATCGGCATGATCCCCGGGTTGCTCATCGCCTTGGTCGATCTCGGCCTCGGACCGCAGTTCTGGTGGATTCTCATCGTCTACTTTCCCATCGCCCAGGTTATCGTCGATAACTTCATCCTCATCCCCATTTTGATCTCGCGGGTTTCCAATCTACATCCGTTGCTGGTTATCGTGGCCATTGTCATGGGGGGGAAGCTTTATGGCGTTCTCGGGATGATAATCGCCGTGCCGGTGGTAAGCGCCATTAAAATCGCCATCATTGAAATCCACCACTACCGGCGCACCTTCACTCTGCCGGATGTGATCGAACCGGACAGGCCTGCCTGAAAGACCGCCGCCCAAGCACCGATTAAAAACCAGCCCCTTGCCTTTTGCGCCGGATAAAGCTAGCCTTGCGGATTCTAAGAAAACTTTCACTCTTGTCCTTGCGGCCATGAACAGATTCCTTTTCGGTTTCGTCAACAATCTTAAACTGCGCTGGAAGATGCTGGTGGTGGTTCTGCCCCTGGTCATCCTGCCGATTTTTCTGATCGGCATCATCATCGGCACTATTGCCACCCGTCAGGCGTACCGCGGCATCACGCAGATCAGCAAAGACGATCTGGACCACATGGCCCGCTTTACCATCGATCTGCTAGATGCGCATTATCAGCAGTTTCAGGTGTACAGGGAGGATAAGAAAGAGACGGTCCGCGCCGAGTTGGCCACCCTCACCACTCTTGCCTACAATCTGGTGGAAGGGCAGCACCATCAGTATGCCGGCGGTGGTATTTCTCTGGAGACGGCCAAGGCGGAGGCGCGCAAGGCGCTCAAGCGGGTCAGCGTCGGTCAGTCGGGCTACATCTATGCCATGACCAGCAAGGGGGATCTGACGGTCCATATCGCCCGCGAGGGCGAGAATATCTACGACGAACGGGACGAGGACGGCCGCCGCTTTATCCGCAGCATGTGTCAGGCGGCGGTTCAATCGCAACCCGGGGAGGTTCTCTACAGCATCTATCCCTGGCGCAACGCGACGCTTGGCGACACGTTCCCGCGGCGCAAGATCGTCGCCTACACCTACTTTCCGCAGTGGGACTGGATTATCGCCGTCGGCGGCTATCTGGAGGAGACGTACGAGGATCTCGAATTCGAACAGCGCTCGCTGGCCGAGTTGAGGAACAAAATCAAGTCGAAAAAAGTGGGACAGACCGGCTATATCTTCTGCATGAACCGCCTGGGCGCCCCGACCATTCACCCCGACGCCGAAGGGCAGAATATCCTGGACGCCCAGGATGCCGCCGGCCGCTCCTTCATTCGCGAGATGGCGGTGAAAAAAGAAGGCTGGATCCAGTATCCGTGGAAAGGTTCCGGAGATGCCGCGCCGCGGATGAAAATCACCCGCTACCGTTACTTTGCCCCCTGGGACTGGATTGTGGCGGTCAGCGCGTATGAGGACGAATTCTATCAGGAGGCCAACCTGATCAAGTGGCGCATCGGCGCCAGCATCCTGCTGTTGCCACTGGTGATCGGGATCATCGCCACCGTTCTGGTCTTTCTCGCCTCGAAAATCCTTACCGAGCCGATCCACCACATGATGGAGGTCATCCGCCGGGTCAAGCAGGGGCGTCTCGACCAGCAGATGCAGGTCGAGAGCAATGATGAGCTGGGGGAGTTGGCCACCGCCTTCAACCGGATGATCGGCATCATCCGCCGCAACCAGGAGATGGAGGCAACCCTGGCGCAGCAGGGCAAAATGGCATCCCTGGGGGTGCTCTCCTCGGGGGTGGCGCACGAGATCAACAACCCGCTCGGGGTGATTCTCGGCTATGCCAGCTATCTGGAGCAGAAGATCGGCGAAAGCGATCCGAATTTCAAGTACATCCATGAAATCAAACGCGAGAGCAAACGCTGCAAGAAGATCGTCCAGGATCTGCTCTCCTATGCACGCACGCCGAAACCGGCCCCGTCCTGCACCGATATTAATGAACTGCTGGCGCAGATCGTCGATTTTGCGACCAATCATGTCGATCTGCACCATGTGGCCATTGTCTGCGACTTTGCACCCGCTTTGCCGAGCGTCGAGGTCGATGGCGATCAACTGCGGCAGGTGGCGATCAATTTGCTGCTGAATGCCGGCGCCGCCATGCGGGAAGCGGGCCGTCTGGTGGTCGGCACCGCCCTGGCCGAGGACGGCTATCTGGACATCTCTTTTATCGACAACGGGGCGGGAATACCGGAGGAGGATCTCGAGCGCATCTTCGAGCCATTCTTCACCACCAAGCCGAAAGGAACCGGTCTCGGTCTGGCCATTACCCGGCAAATCATCGAGCAGCATCACGGCCGGATTGTCATGGACAGCAAAGTGGGCAAAGGGACGACGGTGACCGTCCGGCTGCCGCTGCGCCGGGAGGAGGATAATTACCCATGAGCAAGCGCATCATGCTGATCGACAACGAGGAGGGTCTGTGCCGAATGATGGAGGCGGTGCTGACCGATCGTGGCTATGCGGTCCGCGCCTATACCCATCCGGTGACGGCGATGGCGGAATTTCGGCCGGAGGACTGGGATCTGGTGGTTACCGACATCAAGATGCCGGGAATCGACGGACTGGAGGTGCTGCGGTTGATCCGGACCAAATCGCCCACTTTGCCGGTGATCATGATTACCGCTTTTGCCACTGTGGAAATGTCGATCCAGGCGCTACGCAACGGCGCCTACGACATGCTGACCAAACCCTTTGAGCCCGACGAACTGCTTTACCGGGTGAAGAATGCCCTTCAGCATACGGAACTGCTCGAGGAAAATCGCGAACTGCGCCAGGAACTTTCCGGAAAATTCTGCTTCGACAATATCATCGGCGCCACCGCCGGCCTCAAGACGTTGCTGGAGAAGGCGGGGAAGATCGCCATCCGCGATACTTCGGTGCTGATCACCGGCGAATCGGGGACGGGCAAAGAGCTCATAGCCCAGGCGATCCATTATAATTCACCGCGGCGCGAAGGGCGCTTTGTCGCCATCAATTGTGGCGCTCTGCCGGAATCGCTGCTCGAAAGTGAACTGTTCGGTCACAAAAAAGGGGCTTTCACCGGGGCGGGGGAAAATCGTCAGGGCCTGCTGGCGGCGGCGAACGGCGGCACTCTTTTTCTCGACGAAGTGGGCAACTTGCCGATGAACGTGCAAAAAACGCTGCTGCGCTTTTTGCAGGAGAAGGAATTTTTGCGCCTCGGCGAATCGCGGCCGACCAAGGTCGATGTGCGCATCCTCTCGGCCACCAATTCCGATCTGCAGGCAGAGGTGAAAAGCGGCGCCTTTCGCGAGGATCTCTTCTACCGCCTCAATGTGGTCAATCTGCATTTGCCGCCCCTGCGGCAGCGCCGGGAAGACATTCCCCTGTTGGCGGCGCATTTCATCAAACAACAGAATAAGAAATTCGGCACCGCCGTCAAAGGCTTTTCGTCGGAGGCGTTGCACGTCGCGGTCAATTTTCCCTGGCCGGGCAACATACGGCAGTTGAGCAATGTCATTGAAGCCTGCCTGGCGATCGAGACCGCTGACTACATCTCTTTATCCGTCCTTGCCCAATTTGTCGACCTGCCGGAAACCGCCGCCGGCGAGCGGCCGGTTGCCGGCGAGGAAAGCGACTACAGCGCCGCATTGTCCCGGTTTGAAGTCGATTATCTAAAAGATCTGCTGCAACGGGCGGGAGGCAACGTCGAGGCTGCCGCCAGGGAAGCGGGAATGAACATGGCCACCATCTACCGCAAGTTGAAAAAATACGACCTGCGCAAAGAGGATTTTACCTGAGCTGGTTTTTCGCGGATTTGCAAAAAAAGCATTTGCATGGCCGCAAAGATTCCAATGATTCCTCCTCGCCAGCCAGTCAGCCACGATCCGGCGACTTTCATCCCTGCCGGGGCGGGGCGCTTGCTTCTATTTTTCGCACCGATGCGAATCGCCACCAGCAAACCCCTCTTGCCAAACTCCCGACCTGCCTGCTTTCTCCTGCTCTGACGGTATCTTGTGGTCTCTGGTATACTATTTGCTCTTTCTCGATATCGTTACTCCTTTCAGGGTGAGGTCCAGGGTGGTTGAGGGACTGCTGGGCCTCACCTTCTTCCAACGGGAGCCTGCTAAGATGCCTCTTCGGCCCGCTTCACCCATAGCAACCGCACCCGATTTGGCCGAAGGTTCGGCGCCTCCGGCCACACTGGGGCTGGGTTTCTTCGGTCTGACTTTTCTTTTGTTCAATTTCTACAGCATCGGCATCTTTCCCTTGAGCGCTCCGGTGCTTGCCCTGGGAATTTTTTACGGTGCGGCCGGGCAGGTCGTCGTCGGGGTCTATGAATGGCGTCGAAACCGCATCTTTGCCGCCACCGCCTTCACCGCCTACGGTCTGTTCTGGCTTTCCCTCATCGCTTTGACCATCCTGCCACGCGCCGGCTTCGGCCAACTTCCCGATCCGTCCGCCATGACCGCTTATCTGGGGGTCTGGTGCCTGTTCACCTTAATTCTCTGTATTGCCGCCTTGCAGCTCAACCGCATCCTGCAACTGGTTTTCGCCACATTTTTTCTGTACCTGCTGCTGCGCACGGCCGGGGCCAGCCTCGGCCCTGTTTACGAAATGCTGGCCGGCAGTGTCGGCATTCTCGGCGGCGCCGGCGCGCTCTGCAGCGGAATTCTGCAGGGGGTGAAACGTCGGACGGCGGACTTTTAGGCGTCGATTGCATTCCGCAACAGAAAAGCCGCCCGGTTTCGGGCGGCTGTTCTCGTCTTTGGTTTTATATCTGAAGAAGTGGGGACTTACGCCCGCGACACAAACCTGCCATCGCGCGTATCGACCCGTATCTTTTCCCCGGATTCGAGATAGCCGGGCACCTGGAGGCGCAGACCCGTTTCGAGGAGCGCCTCTTTGCTCTGGGCGGTGGCGGTTGCATGCCGGATAGCAGGGGCTGTTTCGGTAACGATCAATTCTACGACCATCGGCGCATCGATACTGACAACCTGCCCTTGAAAAAGCCCCAATTGCACCTCCGCGCCGTCGAGGAGAAAACCGCGCACCGGTCCGTACAACTCCTCGCCGACCTCGAATTGCTCATAGGTCTCCAAGTCCATGAATATCCCCTCCTCGCCGGCCGCATAGAGGAATTGTCCCTTGTGCCGTTCAAAATCAGCCTCGTCCACCTTTTCGCCCGCTTTAAACGTTTTTTCCAGCACCTGGCCAGTGAGCAGGTTGCGGTATCGGGTTTTCACCAGGGTGTTTCCGCCGCGCGCCGAGGGCGACTGGAAGGAAACTTCGAGAACCAGGCAGGGGGATTGTTCCAGTTGGATAACCAGGCCGCGCTTCAGTTCGGCGGAGGTAAGCATGAATATTCTCCTTTCGCATGATGGGCGGGCGAATGTAGCACAACCTGTAATCTCACACAATTCAGGCGGCTCGGTAATTTGGGCTTTTCGCCCCTATTTTTACCAGCAATTTGAAATTTCTTGACTTTTACTTAGGTTCACATTAAATATACTCTCGTTTGCCTAAGCAATTTTTATCTAACAGGAGGTAAGGATGAAGAAATTGATGATCGCCGTTTTGCTGGTCGCTTTTGCCGGCATCCCCGCTTTCGCCGCCGATGCGCCGGATTCCGTTACACTGGAAGCCAAAAACGGCAATGTGACCTTCAA
>JBAYQP010000092.1:0-6427 GCA_041677125.1 Desulfuromonadales bacterium
CCGAGCTTCTCCTTTTGCTTACGCATAAATTAGGCTATCATGCCGGCAGTTGTTCATTTAACCGGCACGGAGAATACATGAAACCGTCAAAACCGCTCAGCTACGATACCCGCCTCTGCGCCGTCATCGGCAACCCGGTGGCGCACAGTTTGTCGCCGGCGATCCACAATGCCGCCTTCGCGGCGCTCGGTCTGGATTTTATTTATCTTCCCTGCCAGGTGGAAGACGTGCAAAGCGCTCTCGCCGGCATGCGGGCGCTGCACAACTTCCGGGGCATGAGCGTCACCATCCCGCACAAGATCGAGGCGATGAAATATGTGGATGCGGTCGATGCGGTGGATCGCTCCATCGGCTCGATCAACACCATCGTCAAGGAAGATGGGCGGCTGATCGGTTCCGGCACCGACGGCCCGGGCGCGCTGAAAGCCCTGGTCGATGCCGGGGTGGACATCGACGGCAAGACGGTGCTGATGCTCGGCGCCGGCGGCGCGGCGCGGGCCATCGCCTTCACCCTGGCCCGGCGCTGCCGGGTGGAGAAGCTTATCCTCCTGGACGTCAACGAGGCGATGCTGCAGGGGCTTGCCGAGGATCTGCGGACAGGAACCGGCGCCCGCATCACCGCGCAACCGTTGACGGACCGCACGCTGGCGGCGGCGCTGGACGAGGCGGACATCGTCGCCCAGTGCACGCCGATCGGCATGCACCCGCGGGAAGACGCCTCCCTCGTTCCGGCCGACCTCCTGCGCCCCGGGCAGGTCGTCTTCGATATCGTCTACACGCCGCTGGAGACGAAACTGCTCGCCGACGCCCGGGCGCGCGGGCTGCAGACGATTTCCGGCGTGGAGATGTTCATCAACCAGGCGGTGCTGCAGTTCGAAAAATTCACCGGCCGCGCCGCCCCGGAGGACGTGATGCGCCGGGTGGTCATGGAGCGGCTGAAAAAATGAATATCGTGCTTATCGGCTATCGGGGGACGGGCAAAAGCGAAGTCGGACGGCTGCTCGCCGCAAAGCTGGAAATGCAGCTGGTGGGGATGGATGCGGAAATCGTCCGCACCGCCGGCATGCCCATTTCGCGCATCGTCGAACAGTACGGCTGGCCGGAGTTTCGCGACCGGGAAAGCGCGGAGGCGCGGCGGCTGGCCGGGCTCGACGGCCTGGTTATCGACACCGGCGGCGGCGTCATCGAGCGGCCGGAAAACATCGAAATACTGCGGCAGAACGCCCGCATCTTCTGGCTGCAAGCCGCCGTGCCGACGATCGTCGCCCGCATCGCCGGGGAGACAGAGCGCCCGGCGCTGACGGCGGGAAAAACTTTTACCGAGGAAGTGGCCGAGGTTCTGGAGAGACGAACGCCCCGCTATGCAAGCGCCGCCGACCACGCCATCGACACGGACGATCTGACTCCGGCGCAGGTCGCCGACCGGATCTTGCAAATCCTGAAACAAGCTGGCTGAAAAACCGCCTGACTTAAAACCCTTGAACCGCCATCCCCCTCAACCGAGCTCAAATGTCTGCCTGGTTGCATTCAAGGAAAAATGGAATTCATTCGGGCGGTGGAAACCGGTTTGGCTCTGCTCGGGGATTCGGAAATCGCGGTTGAAAGCCGCTCCCACTGGGCGGTTTTTTCACTTTATCCCCGCCCTTCCACCCCGAACCGCGCGCACAACGCCCCGAGATAGCGCGAACCGACCTGCTCCCTCGCCAGCAGGCGGTTGACCGGCGGCGGCCTGAGGATGACGCCGAGCGCCCGGTGAATTCCACGATATCTGCTGGTCGAAGATCAGGTTCTGCAACTTCCCCCTTTCGATCGCCATCAGAATCACCGGTGCGTGCCGTTCACCGGCGTGATGATTTCTCCTCGCGCCGCTGCATCGCCAGGGCGTTGCGCGGGCAGTTGCGGGCGCAGACGCCGCAACCGAGGCAGAATTCGCCGTCGACCGCCGCCCGTTTGCGGCCGAACCCGTTCGGGCCCTCCGCTTCCAGCGACAGCGTCTTGATCGGGCAGACCGGCACGCACTGGCCGCAGCCGGTGCAGTTGTCGGCAACGACGGCGATGAAGCCGCTGGTGTGGATGGGGTGCGGAGCCTGCTCCGCGGTCAGCACCGCTTCCTGCACCAACATGCGGCCGGCCTGGGGAAACAAATTGATTCGCTCGACCAGTTGCCGATAGTGTCGGCGTGCCGTCATATGCGCCAATGGACAGCCACCCTTTGCGCCAGCCAATTCTTCCTTGATCCTTTTTTCCGTGTCTGCCAGCATCTAAACACCTGATCACGTGGATAATAACGGAACGGCCGAAGATGGCGAATCTTGACCTGTCCGTGCGGAATCACCCTTTGCCCTTGCCTCCCGGCGCACCGCTTTCTATAATCCCCCTGCTTCTCCGACTCCGCTTCCAGAAAGGAATCCCATGAGCAATCCTCTGATCCAGATGGAAACCTCCTTCGGCGAAATCATCCTCGAACTCGATGCCGTCAAGGCGCCGGTATCGGTGGAAAACTTTCTCTCCTACGCCCGCGCCGGCCATTACGACGGCACCATCTTCCACCGGGTGATCAAAGGCTTCATGATCCAGGGCGGCGGTATGACGCCGGGCATGCAGGAAAAACCGGTCAAGGCGCCGATCGGAAATGAAGCCGGCAACGGCCTGAAGAACAAGACCGGCACGATCGCCATGGCGCGCACCTCCGACGTGGACAGCGCCACCGCCCAGTTCTTTATCAACACCGAGGACAACAAGTTCCTTGACCATGCCGGGCTCAACCCCGACAAATTCGGCTATGCGGTTTTCGGCAAAGTGGTCGATGGCATGAACGTTGTCTATACCATCGAGCAGACGGCCACAGCCAGCGTGGGAATGCACCAGGACCTGCCGAAAGAACCGGTGGTCATCACCAGCGTGACGGTGATCGACTGATCTTTACCCAGGGGCGAAAAAGAGAAAATGGCGCGAAGCGTGATCGCCAGCCGCGTGCCGGCTGGCGATCAGCGATTGATGCCATTGGGGGTTACTCATCTTTCTTGCGGGGGCGCCATCTGCACTTGTAACCTTTCAGAATCGGTTCTCCGTTCTCCCCGATGGCAACCTTTTCACGGGTAGAGGCCGCCCGGACCAGATAGACGATGCCGATGACCACCAGGATCCAAAACAGACTCAGCAAAAGCCATCCGAACCATCCCATACAATCTCCAGCCGCAAAAGTAACGTCAGATAAAATGCTATCACTCCCGGCGAAAATTGTCAGCAGCGGGGAGGGCGTCCGCACCGGCAACTAGAAACGGTAGATGACTCCCAGGGAAAGGGACTGCGAGCGCCAGTTGACTTCGTTGAGGGCGGTTTCGCCGATGGTCCCGTCGGCGAAATACACCCGGTCCAGCCCGTCGTCGGCTTGCCAGCGCCGATACAGATATTCGAGGCGCATTGTCCACGGCCCTTCCGTCTCGTAGGCGATCCCCAACTTACCCTGCACCCCTTCCCCGGACGCCCAGTGCTCGAAACTTTTCGGATGGGCGAAATCCTCCCGCAGGTTCCAATTCGCCGTCGCTTTGAAATCCACCAGGTGCAGTTCGATCCCGCCGTCCACGACCAGCTTTGCAAACGGCCGCCAACGGCTTTCGAGTCCGGTCCAGAATCCGTACCAGAGCGTGTCGTAGGAGCTGTCCAGGCCGGAGAATGAACCCATTTCCGGTATGGTCTGATAGCCGTCCGTCACATTCAGGTTCTGCGCATGTACGGCGTAGCCGATCAGTGGCGCAATATGCAGCCGGGCCGAACGCAGGGAGAATTCGGGTCCAAAACCGAGGGAGAAATCATAGACCTCGCCGTCCGCCTTGTTGTTGGAGCGGGAGAACTCCTGCGTGCGGTTGTTGCCATCATAATCGGAGTCCTGATTCTCGCCTTTGTCGATCACGCCGAACTCGCCGTTCAGGCGGACCAGTCCGCCCACCGGGAAACGCTGCGGCTTGAAACGCAGGCGCCCGGCGACGCCGACCTGCCAGATCTCCAGGTCCCCCCAGGTGAGTTCGGAGAGGATGTTGGGCCCCCCCGCCCCTCCGGAGATATTGAAATCGACCTCATCCTGCCGGTACCCCGTCCACAGACCGCCGCTCCATTCCATTTGCCCGGCGGCCGCATCCGGTGGAAGGGCCACCATTCCGGTCACCAGCAGAACCAGAACAATGCCGTGGGCAAGCCATCCGCACCTCATGATGCCTCCATTCCAAACCGCCGGCGCAGTCAATCGCAATCGATTACAAGTCATGGTTATCTACATCTCAAAGCAGAAATGACAGGCGGGGCGCCGGCGACCGCAGCCCCTTGGCAACGTTCTCAATAGGCCGGCGGATCGCTGGCCGGAAAGGAGCCCTCCGACCCCGCCTCCACTTCCCGCCCCCCGGGGGTGTGCTCCGGACTGGCCTGGGCGGTGGCGGCCATGGCGCCGCAGACCGCTTTGGTTCCTTCTTTGCCCGACAGCAACTGCCGCAGGACGTACTGCAAAATGCCGCCGTGGCTATAATAAAGCGCCTCCTGCGGCGTATCGATGCGCACCAGTGCCGGAAATTCCGTACAGCTGCCGTCCTTCTGCGTCGCTCGCACCCGCACCCGGTGGCCGTTGTTCGCCGCGCCGGTGAGACAGGCCGCCAGTCCCTCGATATCGAAGACCTCCTCGCCGCTCAACCCGAGGGACTCGACGGAATCGCCAGAGCGGAACTGCAGGGGTAGAATCCCCATGCCGATGAGGTTGGAGCGGTGGATTCGCTCGTAGCTTTCGGCAATCGCAACCTTGATCCCTTGCAGGTAAGGCCCCTTGGCGGCCCAGTCGCGGCTGGAGCCGGAGCCGTATTCCTTGCCGGCCAGAACCACCAGCGGCGTTGCGTCCTGCCCGTAGCGCATGGCCGCATCGTAAATGCTGGCAATTTCGCTGCCGGGCAGGTGGCGGGTAAAGCCGCCCTCGACCCCGGGGGTCAGCAGATTGCGGATACGGACATTGGCGAAGGTGCCGCGCACCATCACCTCGTGGTTGCCGCGCCGCGATCCGTACGAATTGAAGTCGGCCGGCTGCACCCCCTGACCGACCAGATAGTTTCCTGCCGGCGAATCGGTCTTGATGCTGCCGGCGGGGGAGATGTGGTCGGTCGTCACGCTGTCGCCGAAGACCGCGATGACCCGCGCCTGGCGAATTTCATCTTGAACGGGCGGCGGCTCCTTCGGCATGTCCTGAAAAAAGGTCGGCTGGCGCACATAGGTGGAATCCGGATCCCAGGAGAAGCGCTCGCCCTCCCGCACCGGTAAAGCATTCCAGCGTTCATCCCCCTGGTAAATCCCGCCGTAATTGCGGTGATACATCGCCGACTCGATCGCCTGGCCGATCGACTTCTCGATCTCCTCCCCGCTCGGCCAGATATCGCGCAAGAAGACCGGCTGTCCCTGCTGGTCGACGCCGAGGGGCTCCTGTTCAAGGTCGATGTCGATGCGGCCGGCGATGGCGAAGGCGACCACCAATGGCGGCGACATCAGGTAATTGGCGCGCACCTCGGGGTTGATGCGCCCCTCGAAATTGCGGTTGCCGGAGAGGACCGAGGCGACCACCAGTTGCCCTTCCTGGACCGCCGCGGAGATTTCCGTCGGCAGCGGTCCGGAATTGCCGATGCAGGTGGTGCAGCCGTAACCGACGATGTGGAAACCAAGCTGTTCGAGAGGAGCGGTCAGCCCGGCCCGTTCGTAATAATCCTTCACCACCCGCGATCCGGGGGCCAGCGAGGTTTTCACCCACGGCTTGCGCGAAAGTCCCCGCTCCACCGCTTTTTTCGCCAGCAGCCCGGCCGCCAGCATGACCGAGGGATTGGAGGTGTTGGTGCAGCTGGTAATGGCGGCGATCACCACCGCTCCGTGCCCGAGGCGGTGGGTTTGCCCGCCGATGGCGTATTCGACCGTCCGGGCAATGCGGGACGCCTCATCCTCGGTCGCCGCCGGCGGCAGTAAAGAGGGAAGCGCCGCCTGGAATCCTTTTTTCGCCATGGACAAACGCAGCCGGTCCTGCGGCCGACGCGGCCCGGCGATGCTCGGTTCGACGGTGGACAGGTCGAGTTCGATGGTGTCGGTGAATTCCGGGTCCGCCGATTCGGCCGTATGGAACAGCCCCTGTTCTTTCATGTAGGCTTCCACCAGCGCCACCCGCTCCGGCGGCCGGCCGGTGAAACGCAGATAGTCGAGGGTGACCTGATCGACGGGAAAGATGGCGCAGGTCGCCCCGTATTCCGGCGACATATTGCCGATGGTGGCCCGGTCCGCCAACCCCAGGCTGGCCACGCCGGAGCCGAAAAATTCGACGAACTTGCCGACCACCCCCTTGCGCCGCAGCATTTCGGTGACGGTGAGGACGAGGTCGGTGGCGGTGGCGCCCTCCCGCAACCGCCCCTTCAGG
>JBAYQP010000093.1:0-6026 GCA_041677125.1 Desulfuromonadales bacterium
CATCTGCGCAACCGGTTTTTGTGGGTCGATAAGGGTTAAAAAAATTCCGCCCGGCTCGCCAGCCTGCTATCGACTACCGTTTGGATATGTGTTAGAACCCCCCTCATAAGCTTCCATTAAAGTTCCGACCTATATGCGGCGAAAAAGCGCTGGCCCTTTTTTTGTCGGCGCGGCAGGAGCGAAATATCGGCCAGAGTTGACGCGAAATTAAATGGCTTTAAACTGTGCTCTGTTTACCTCTCCCCTGGAGGATTCAATGGCAGAGCGCAACCGCATGACCGTCTCTTCCGGCTGGTTGAAGGCGTCCATGGTCACCTTCGTTTTCGGCTTCGCCATCCTCGGCTACCTGGCCGCCCGCATCGTCTCCGGCTCGCCGCCCATCCCGCAGCAAGTGCAAACCGCCGCCGGCGAGGTTCTCTTCACCGAGGCCGACATCATGGCCGGGCAGCATGTTTTTCAGAAATACGCCCTGATGCAGTACGGCACCATCTACGGTCACGGCGCCTATCTCGGTCCGGACTTCACCGCCGAGGCCCTGCATCGGGGCGGCGAAGCGATGCTCGCCTTTTATCTCGGCCAAGGGCTTTCCGATGCGGAAGCCCGGGCGCGGGTGGAGCGGGAGCTGAAACAAAACGCCTATGACGCCGAGACCGGGGTGTTGACCTTCTCGCAGGGGCAGGCGCACGCCTTCGAACAACTGGTGGAATACTACCGGGGCTGGTTCGGTCCCGGGCAGCGGGGTCTGGAGCGACCGAAGATCGAAGATCCGGCCGAGATCCGGCGCCTTTCGTCTTTCTTCACCTGGGCGGCCTGGACCAGCGCCGCCCTGCGCCCCGGCACCGCCCATTCGTACACCAACAACTGGCCGCCGGAGCCGCTGGCGGGAAACGAGCCCACCGGCGCGGCCCTGCTCTGGAGCGTGCTGAGCCTGGTCGCCCTGCTCGGCGGCACCGGCATCGTCCTGTTCGCCTTCGGCCGCTATGAAGAGCTCGGCTGGCATCACCGCGACCGGCCGGCGGCGCGGCGCTTCCGGTCGCCGGAGGAGATCCGGCTGACTCCGTCGCAGCGTGCGGTCCCATGGTACTTTCTGGTGGTGGCGGGACTGTTCCTCTGCCAGGGGCTCCTCGGCGGGGTGAATGCCCACTACCACGTAGAGTTGGAGGGCTTTTACGGCATTCCCCTCGCCGACTGGCTGCCCTACAACATCTCCCGCATGTGGCACCTGCAACTGGCCCTGTTCTTTGTCGCCGCCAGCTTCCTCGCTCTGGGAATCTTCCTGACGCCGATGATTGCCGGCCGCGAGCCGAAGGGGCAGGACAAGCTCGCCCTGCTCCTGTTCGGCGCCCTGGTTTTTGTCGTCGTCGGCAGCCTGGCCGGCGAGGCGGCGAGCGTCAAGGATGTCATCACCCGGGACGGTCCCTGGTTCTGGATCGGCTCCCAGGGGTGGGAATACCTCGATCTGGGGCGGATGTGGCAGATCCTGCTGACCGGGGGGATGCTGCTGTGGGTGGTCATCCTCTGGCGCGGACTCAGGGGACGCCTGGCCTTCGAACACCGGGGAAACCTCCCCTGGCTCTTTCTCTACAGCGCCATCTCCATCCCCCTCTTCTACGCCGTCGGGATGGTTTTCGGCAAGAACGTCAATTTCGCCGAGATGGATTTCTGGCGCTTCTGGGTGGTGCACCTGTGGGTGGAGGATTTCCTCGAGCTGTTCACCACCATCATGGTCGCCTCCATCTTCGTCCTGCTCGGCGTGGTGCGGCTGAAGGTGGCGACCACCCTCATCTACCTGGACATCATCCTCTACTCGGTGGGCGGGGTCGTGGGCACCATGCACCACCTCTACTTCAGCGGCGCTCCGGCGGTGCACATGGCCCTGGGCGCTTTCTTCAGCGCCATGGAGGTCATCCCCCTGCTCCTGCTCTCCTACGAGGCCTGGCGCTTCATGCAGTTGGGAACGCCGTCCGGCGAGCGCAGCATGCTGGGGACGACCAGCGCCGACTTTCCGCACAAATGGGCGGTGATGTTCCTAATCGCCGTTGGCTTCTGGAACTTCCTCGGGGCGGGGGTTTTCGGCTTTCTCATCAATCTGCCCATCGTCAGCTATTACGAGATCGGCACCCAGTGGACGGCCAACCACGGGCACGGCGCGATGATGGGCGTCTACGGCATGCTGTCCATGGGCTTCTTCATGTTCGTCGCCCGCTACTTCGTCCCCCGGGATAAAAACAGCGACCGGGCGATGAAGTGGTCCTTCTGGAGTCTGAACATCGGGCTCGCCTGGATGCTCTTTGTCAACCTGTTTCCCGTCGGGCTGCTGCAGATCCAGACCGCCCTCGACGAGAGCTACTGGCAGGCGCGGCAGCCCGAGTTCTTCCTGCGCCCGGCGGTGATGGTCTTCGAATGGCTGCGCCTGCCCGGCGACGTTCTGTTCATTGCCGGCGGCATCCTGCCGGTGGTCTATCTGGCCCTGCGCATGTGGGCGGGACGCAAGCGCCCCGGCGAGGTGTCCATCGAGGAAGCCACCGAGGAATTCACCCGGCCCGAAGGGGCGGGCTAAAAGCCGGGGGCGTGGAGGCGCTTTCGGCGCAGAAAAACCACAAGGCCCCGGCACGGGAAAGTGCTGGGGCCTTGATTTTTTCTGGCGCGCCGCGAGGGATTCGAACCCCCGACCCTCGGTTCCGAAGACCGATGCTCTATCCAGCTGAGCTAGCGGCGCTTTCTGGCAGGCGGCTGAACGGGAAGCGCTGTCCTTCGGGATATTTTTTTGACGGCGAACCAGTTGAGCCACAAAACGCCCGCCATCCCGAGGGCGCGAAGGTACTCCAGATTATTTTCGACCCCCGTCTGCACCATATGCATGAGGAAAACACCAAAGAAGCAGAAGGCGATGAGCTTGTTCGCCCAGAGCGTCCAGGAGCTGCCACGCCAGGCCGCGCTGAGGATATAGACGTTGCCCAGCCCGTAGCCGGCGCTCACATAGGCGAAGACCTTGGCGTACTCGGAGGCGTTCTCGGCGCTCAATATGTTCACGGCATAGAAGACGAACAAAAACGAGACGAGGCCGCTGAACACGGTCAGACCTATGGCAATAATCGAATCGTGCTGTTTCATTCCATGCCTTTTGTATTAAGAACCGGGTTACCGATCCGAAATCCTTATGGTAAATAATCCGTCTGGCGTGCATTGTCAACCATTTCCCCACAACCGCGCAAAGGCCGCCGGCGCATGGCGGTTGTCCCGCGCCGTGCCGGTCCCTGCCGACCGGTACGGAAAAGCTGGAAATATCCGGCGGTTTCCGGTTAAATAGGCGCTCTCGGGAGACACGCATGCCGCAACTGCTCAAAAATATCTGGCCGCCCGCCGGGAAAGGAAGGAAAAGGCCTCGCCGCCCACGCCCCGCCGGACTGGGGACCTTTCTCGGAGTCTTCACGCCGACCATTCTCACCATCCTTGGCGTGATCATGTATCTGCGCTTCGGCTGGGTGGTCGGCGAAGTCGGCATCGCCCGCGCCCTGCTCATCGTGGCGATAGCCAACGCTCTTACCCTTATCACCTCACTCTGCCTGTCGGCGGTGGCCACCAATAGCCGCGTCGGCGTCGGCGGGGCGTATTTCATCATCTCGCGCAGCCTCGGGGTCGATATCGGCGCCGCCATCGGCTTCCCCCTTTTTCTCTCCCAGGCCCTCTCGGTCACCCTGTACGCCTTCGGTCTGGCCGAATCGCTGCGCATCGTCTGGCCCGGCGTGCCGATCCCGATCGCTGCCGTGGCGATCATCGCCCTGGTGGCCGCCCTCGCCTTTCGCGGCGCCGGGGCGGCGCTGCGCGCCCAACTACCGATCATGGCGTTGATCGGGCTTTCTCTGCTGGCCCTGGCTTTCGGCGCCTTTACCGCGACATCGCCGGCGGCGGTCCGCGCCGCCGCGCCCGCCCCAGGGGCCGATTTCTGGGTCGTTTTCGCGGTTTTCTTTCCGGCAGTCACCGGCATCATGGCCGGGCTGAGCCTTTCGGGCGACCTGGCCGATTCGCGCAAATCGCTTCCCCGCGGGACGCTGCTGGCCACCCTGACCGGATTTGCCATCTATCTTACGGTGCCCTTCCTATTATACCTGGGCAGCGACGCCGAAACCCTGCGCACCGATCCGCTGGTCTGGACCAGGATCGCCATTCTCGGCCCCTGGCTCATTCTGCCCGGTCTCTGGGGGGCGATTTTCTCCTCCGCCGTCGGCTCGATGCTGGCCGCGCCGCGCACCCTGCAAGCGTTGCTGATCGACTTTTTCCCGAAACATGCGAAACAGCTAACCGAGCAAGACGACGGCGCCCCCGGGGAGCCGATTCTTGGTCTCGTCGTCAGTCTGATCATCGCCCTGGGCGCCGTACTGCTCGGCGATTTGAATGCGGTGGCCGCCGTCGTCACCATGTTTTTCCTCACCGTCTACGGCACGATCAACCTGGTGGCGGCGCTGGAAAAACTCTCGGGCAATCCTTCCTGGCGGCCCCGGGTCGAAGTCCCCTGGCTGCTCAGCCTGGTCGGGGCGCTGGGCTGCTTCGGCGCGATGACGCTGATCAATTTTCCCGCCACCGCCGCCGCGCTGGGCACCGTTCTGGCGCTTTGGCTGCTGCTGCGGCGCCGGGTGCGCAAGGAGCATTGGGGGGACGTGCGCCGCGACGTCTATGAGGCGCTCATCCGCTGGGCGCTCATCCGGCTGTCGGCGCGGCCGATGACGGCCCGCAACTGGCGTCCCCACATTCTGGTCTTCGTCGGCAATGTCGATCGGCGGCTCGATCTGGTGCGCTACGGCTCCTGGTTCAGCGAGGATCGGGGAATCGTCACCGTCTGCGAACTGGTGGTGGGCGATCTGCTCAACCTCGATCTCGACATCGGCCAGCGGAAGCGGCAAATCGAGGCGATTCTGCAGCGCGAAGGGATCGTCGCCTTCGGCGAAGTCGACGTGGTGCAGGATATCGAACTGGGCATCGTCGCCGTCGCCCAGGCGAACGGCATCGCCGGCATCGAGAGCAACACCGTCCTGCTCGGCTGGCCCGACGATTTTCAGCGGCTGGTCCATTTCCTGCGCGTCATCCGCCGCCTCAAGCGCCTCAACCACTCCCTCATTCTTGGTCGGCTGCAGCCGCTGGCGACGTTGCGGGAGGGAACCCGGCGCACCATTCACATCTGGTGGGGAGGTCTGCAGCGCAACGGCGATCTGATGCTCCTGCTCTCCTTCCTGCTGTCCCGCAACGCCGAATGGCGCGGCGCGCGCATCCGCATCCTCAGCATCGCCTCCAGCCCTCTGATGCAGGAAGAGACGAAGCGTTTCCTCGACGAACTGATACCGGAGATCCGCATCTCGGCCGAAGTCGTCGCCATGCTCAAGCCCGAAGGGACAAGTATCAAGGAAGTCATTCTACGGGAGAGCAGCGCCGCCGATCTGGTCATGCTCGGCCTGGCGACGCCGGAGAAGGGCGATGAGGAGAACCACGCCCGCCGGCTGAAGGAGCTCACCGACGGCCTGCCGACCTGCTTTCTCGTGCACAACGGCAGCCTCTTCATCGGCGAACTCGTTTCTGCCTGATCCAACTCGATTCGCTCCCGCTTTTTTCTTTCCACGTACAATTGATTTCGATCAATTCTTTTCCCTTATTTTCTGTCATAAATGAAGCATCATTCAGTTTCGGTCGGATCATCCGGCACTTTCGCAAAGGAGAACAACCATGGCCAGAAAAAACCTCGTTGCGGTGGCGACCGGCTGCCTTCTCGCCTTATTTGTCGTACTGCCGACCGGCGCCCGCGCCCACTGCGACACCCTGGATGGACCGGTGGTGCAGGATGCGCGCATTGCCCTGGAGCAAGGCAAGGTGACGCCCATCCTGAAGTGGATCGACGCGGCCGCCGAGGCGGAAATCGGGGCGGCTTTCCAGCAAACGCTGCAGGTCCGTAAACTCGGACCGGAAGCGCGGGAACTGGCCGATCGGTTCTTTTTCGAAACCCTCGTCCGTCTGCACCGGGCGCACGAAGGCGCACC
>JBAYQP010000094.1:0-5886 GCA_041677125.1 Desulfuromonadales bacterium
GTCAAGGCGGCAAAATTCTCAACCTCGTGGTCGTTGATGCCGCGCATGACCACGACATTAAGATTGACCTTGATATCAGCGCTCAGCGCCGCCGCAATACCGCGAAAAACCTCTCTGACATCGCCACCCCGGGTGATTTGCGCAAAAGTGCGCGACGAGAGGGAATCGAGGCTGATGTTGATCCGCTTGACGCCGGCGGCGGCAATAGGCCGGGCCATTTTTCCGAGCAAGGTGCCGTTGGTGGTCAGCACCAAGTGGCGCAGCCCCTCTATCTTGCCAAGATCCCGCAGAAAATCGACCACTCCACCCCGCACCAGCGGCTCTCCCCCGGTCAGGCGAATTTTCTCGATACCGATACTTGCCGCCGCCCGGGCGAGCAACAGCAGCTCTTCATAGCGAAGAATATCGGTGTGGTCGACCCTGGCGACGCCGGCGGCGGGCATGCAGTAGCGGCAGCGCAGATTGCAGCGGTCGGTAATCGAAAGGCGCAGATAGTTCACTTTGCGCCCATGGGAATCCTGGATGCTCAAGGGGGGCCTCCTGAAGCGGACGGGCTTATTTTTCCTCCAGGGCGGGCGCCTTCGGAGATGTTCCGTCGGCCTCTACCCCGTCATCCTGGTTGATACCCTGTTTGAAGTTGCGAATTCCCTTGCCCAGAGCGCTGCCAACCTGGGGCAGTTTTCCGGCGCCAAAAACGACCATGACCAGAACGAGAATGATGACGAGTTCCTGGGTTCCGAGACCGAACATAGCTGTCCTTTCCTGAAAAGTGGCCGCCCACTCAGTGATGGACCGTAGTCCCGCTCGCCAAGCGGGCATGGTCGTGTTGGGCGACGGCTTCGAGTGTATCGGCCAATGCCCGATAGAACTGGTTGTCGCACCCTTCGCGGATGGCGGAGCAGAAACCGCCCAGCCAAGGGACAAGATATTTCTCGAGAAACTTCTCCTGAAGACGGGCGAATCTCTCCGCTTCCTTAACATTTCCGGCGGCGGTGGCAGCGGATTGCTGATGAATCAGGTAAGACATGAACTCCAGTTCGACCGCGATATGATCGGGCAACTCGTGAAAATCGTCGGCAAGCTTCAAGCCGCAGGAAAGATAGAACTGGTGCACATCGCCGGTGGAAGCTCCCATGACGGTGCGATTGCCGTCGAGGTAGACGGATCCGTAAGGCGGGGCTTTCAGTTCGAAAGGCCCGACAAAGAGCTTGGAGTATTCCACCGCCAGTTCTTCTTCCGAATAGACGGCCAAACTTTCGCGCATGCGGTCGGAAAAGCGAGTGGCGGAGGGAAAAGTGCGGGCAAGGTGTGAAGAGAGCGCCGGAAAGAAGTTATCGGCGTCGAGAATCTCCTTCTCCGGCAGATAGAAACACGCGGCAAGCAGTCGGTAGCATTCTTCCCTGGTGCGCGCGATGGAAACGCTATCGTCGAGTTCCATAAATGATATCCCTCGTAAAAATGCGGCGAGACTCAGGAGGCGTTTGCCCCCGGCGGGAAACCTTCGGGGCCTTGCGGCCCCGAAGGTTTTTGTGCTTAGCTTTTTTTGAAACTTCTGATGTAGTACATGTTCGGCTGGGTTCCTTTTTCAGCCTCGGCAAGGAACTCGCCTTTGTTGTTCTTCAATCTAACCGGCTTGTGTTTCTTCAGCAGCTTGCTGATTTCGCTGGCGGGATCGTTTATGTCGCCAGCGGTGCGCGCCTTGGCCGGGCAGGCGGCAACGCAGTTGGGGACCTCATTGTTTCTGATCCGGTGCACGCAGAAGGTGCACTTTTCCACCCAGCCGCCGCTGCGGACGTCGACCAGTTCCCCACGGCCGCGGGACAGCTTCGGGTCGAGGGGCTTGCCCTTATCCTTGAACTTGTATTCGTTCTTGTGCGGCGGTATGGCGCCGACGGCCGCCGCCACGGTTGCGCCGGAAGCGGTGCAGCCCTTGATCATCTCGGATTCATCACGATAACGGTCATGGGTGGGGCCGCCGATGGCGTTGAAACTGATGACGCTGTAAGCGGCGCTCTCTTTTTCAACATCCAGGGCGCTGTACGGGCACTTTTCCTGGCATTTTTTGCACTGAATGCAGTAGCGGTAGTTATACAGGGTCAGCCCTTCTTCGGACTTGTACAGCGCCTGCGGCTTCGGGCACGGCTTGATGCATTCCGGGTCGCTGCAGTGGTTGCAACGGACCGGAAAAGTGCTGTGGCTGATATTGGGGAAGGTGCCTTTCTCGGTGAAGGAGAAGTCGGCCCAGTTGAACGTCTGCCCCCGCGCCCTTCCCTGGGTGTTGTTCTCGGTTTTGCAGGCGAGGGCGCAGGCGCCGCACCCCACGCATTTCTGCAGGTCAACGACCATTCCATATTGCTTAGGCATCTGTTACCTCCGTTCAGATTTTTTCGATCCTGACGCCGGTGAAGCCGCCGTTGCGCGCGGTGGCGCCGCTCAGTCGGTCATAGTCGTCGACGAGAACCTCATTGTTGTTGCCGCCCCGGGGCTGCGCCTTGGCATAATCCTTGGCCGCGACCCGGCCGTAGGCCCAGTGCCCCTGGCCGTAGCATTTGGCGACGGTGCCGGGGCGAACCCCTTCCCACAGTTTCACTTTGACGGTGATGGCGCCGGTTATCGAGCTGAGCTTGACCATGTCGCCGGTCTTGAGGCCGAGCTTCTTGCCGTCGGCCGGGTTGATTTTGAGAACATCGTCCCATGATTCGTCGCCGACATCGACTTTCTTGAACTCGTGATACCAGGGTAGGTTCTGCGAGCGCCCCTCGCGGTTGAGCCGCGATTTGTGATCGATGAAGGTGAAGGGATATTCCTGCTCGCTGCCGTGTCTCTTCGGCGCCTCGTAATGGGGGACGAAAGCCATTTCGCCCTGGGCCAGATAGCCGCTGACGGCGAGAATGTCGTCGATGGTGGTGGCGTGTTTCTCGGCGTGCCCGGCAAGCGCCTTCTTCAAAGTTTCGCTGTAGAATTCGAACTTATGCGTCTCGGTCTTGAATTTGCCCCAATTCTTTTTGTAGGCGTATTGCTTGGTGTTGCACACCCCTTTTTGTTTAAAATCATCCCAACTGGTGATCTTGTCCCCTTTGATTTCCGTTGTCCACAAGGGGGCTGCCGTAATGCGGACGGCGATCTCGGCGAATTCGCCGGGGTTGGTCGGTTTGGCCCCCGTCTCCGGATCCTGAAAGGAGGCGTAATAATCGGCGATGTTCGGGAAGCCCTTCTTTTTCAATTTCTCGGCGAGCAGCCAGACCATTTCGGTCTCCTCGGGCTTGACGTCCCAGAGGCGTTTGGCAAAAGGCTGCTGGATGGATGCGTGGCCGTGCATGTTGGCGTTGTTGGTGATGACGGAGAGCTTTTCCGTCGGCGCGAAGGTCGCCGGCAGCACGATATCGGCGAACTGAGTCATTTCCGAGGCGTTGGTGACCATGTGGGCGAAGAAAGGGACCTTGGCCATCGCCTCGTCCCAGCGATGGGCGCCGGTGCAGGAGAAATTGAAATTGTTCCAGGAGGCGAGAACCACCTTGATGGCGCCGGGGTCCTTGAGCATGCCGTTGGCGACGTTGTTGGTGACGACGCCGCTGCCGGCCTTACCCTTCATCGCCGCCGGCATGTCCTTGGCGCCGCGGCCGTCGATCTTCTTCTCCTTGCCGTGTTTCTTGGCGATTTCGTCCTTGAAGGGGTCGAGGTCGGGAAACTCGCCGAGCTTGTGTTTCTGTTCCTGGAGGACGCCGCCGGGCGCATCCACCGAACCCAGCAGGCCGTTCAACGCGTAGACCGCCATGGAGGAGTAGGTGCCGCGAGGGTGCATGGCGGCGCCGGGACCCATCCAGACGCCGACCGCGGGCGCGGCCTTGCCCATGGCGCGGGCGACGCGAACGATCTGCTCCTGGGGAATCAGGGTCTCCTTTTCGGCCCAGGCCGGGGTGGCGTCCTTCAGGGCGATATTCCACCATTTGACGACGCCGTGGGTTTCTTTCTCCTCGAAGGTCGCCTCAACGACGTTCTGTCCGGCGACAAACAGGTTCTTCCCGTCCTTGAAGTCGCCGACGAATTCCTTGCTCCACAGCCCCTCGGTAAGAAGGACATGTGCCATGGCGCTGGCGAGAGCGCCGTCGGTGCCGGGTTTAAGCGGCAGCCATTCGGTCGATTTGGCCGCCGAAGTGGAGAAGCGCGGGTCGATGGTGAAGATAGCGCCGCGGTCGAGAATGTCGCCGAACTTGTTGATCGTGTTCGGCACCTGACGGTTGGATGAAAGGGGATCGCAGCCCCAGATGACGAGACAGTTGGTGTTGGCCAGGTCGTAGTCGCGGTAACCGAAATAGCCCTGGGTGTAGCCGGGCCCCATCTTTTCCGCCTCGGCGCAGATGGCGCTGTGGGAGATGCTGTTGGGGGAACCGAAAAGTTTCCCCACCGTACCGTAGAGCAGGGCGTTGGAAGTCGGCGAATAGCGCCCGCGCAAGTAGAGAAATTTGTGTGATTCGCCGCTGTTGCGCAGTTCGATCATTTTGTCGGCGATGGTGTCGAGAGCCTCGTCCCAGGAGATAGGGACGAATTTGGGGTCGATGCCGCGGCCTTTTTCCGGGTTGGTGCGCTTCATCGGCACTTTCACCCGGTCCGGATCGTAGGTTTGCTGGATCATCAGGTGGCCGCGCGGGCAGCAGTAGCCGTTGTTCGCTTTCGAGAGCTGATTGCCGCGCACCTTGACCGCCCGCCCGTTCTGTACGAAAAACTCGACCGGGCACCAGGCGGTGCACCCCTGGCAGGTGGAGGGTATCCATTTGCCAGGCGCCGCGCCCCCCTCGTCGCCGGCATAGGCCAGCGCATTGAAGAGCGGCGTGTCAATAGTGACGAGCACACCCGTCGCCAGCGACACCTTCAGAAAATCCCTTCGTTTAATTCTCATTCTGTTCCTCCTTTCGGGGTATGTTCCTCGAGGTCCCAAACCGCCTCCTCGAAGCTCTGCAACGCCAAGTCCATCAACAACATGGCGAACTTCTTGTTGTGTATGCCGCCGCCGGCGTGGGCGACCCGGAGATTCTCCTGCCCGGCCTTGACCTTCGCGTCGACCCTGGCGAAGACCTTCTTCGGCACAACCCCTCTGGCCTGCTCCAGGGCGGCCAGGGCTTCGGCCTCGTAGCCCTGCACCTCGGCCAAAAAGGCGTCGAGATCCTGCGACCACTGCACGGTCATCTTCTCGTAGCGTTTGTCCTTGTGGTGGCACTCGGAACAAGCCTTGAGGGAGCCCTGCTTCACCTTGTTACCCTTGTCGTCGCGGCCGTCTTGCTGGTGGCAGCCAAGGCAGTTGGTGCCGAATTCGTGCATAAGGGAGGGATAAACTTCCCGAACCCGGCCGCCCTCGCCGACAAGGAGCGCCTTGGTGAAGAAGTGCGGTTCGGGATGGCAGGCGGCGCAGTTTTTGATCGCCGCGTCGAGATACGATTCCTTCTTGTGCGCGATGGGCTCGTGGCATTGAAAGCAGCGGGCGGTCTGCTTGGAGACATGCTCCTCGTGCATGAGCTTTTTGTTGCCGATTTTGGCCATCAGTTCGGGCGAGGCGTCGTGATGGCACTCGAAGCAGAGGTCGGTTTTCAGCGCCAGGGCGCCGGTGAGGATTTCGAGATGGCAGCTGTTGCAGGCCACCTTGTTCTTCTCCAGCACTTCATGGGTGATCGGCTTTCTGGCGCCCTTGTCGCCGTCGGCGTTTTTCGCCTCCATCGCCTTGGTGGGGATTTCGTGGCAAACCGTACATTTGGCCCGGCCCTCGTTCTCCTTGGCGGCGCGGAAATGACAAAGAAAGCAGCTTTCCTTTGGCACGTCGAAATGCTTTTCCCGGTCGTGGTGCACGTGGCAGGAAGCGCAGCGAAGTTGCTGCCCCTCGATGGTTTTTTCAAA
>JBAYQP010000095.1:0-5848 GCA_041677125.1 Desulfuromonadales bacterium
AGGAGATGGGGTGATTCTCGGCGGCGTTGGAGCCCATGATGAGGATGACGTCCGCATTGCGGATGTCGATCCAGTGATTGGTCATGGCGCCGCGGCCGAAGGAGGCTGCCAGACTGGCAACCGTGGCGGAGTGTCATATTCGCGCCTGGTGTTCGATGTAAACCAGGCCGATGGAACGCAGGAATTTCTGGTAGAGATAGCATTCCTCGTTGTCCAGGGCGGCGCTCCCCACCGAAGCGATGGCGTCGGTGCGGTTGACCGTCTGCCCTTGGGCATTGGTGGTCATGAAGGTTGCATCGCGCGTTGCCTTGACCTTGCGGGCGATTTGGTCGAGCGCCCAATCCCAGGAAACCCGCTTCCAGGTTTTTTCCCCTTTGCCCCGGTACAGCGGTTCGGTGATGCGCGCCGGATTATGCCGCAGCTGGTAGACGGAAGCGCCTTTGGGGCATAGGGTCCCCTGGTTGATCGGGTGATCGGGATCCCCCTCGGTATTGATCACCTCGCCGCCGCGGGTATGGACGATTATCCCGCATCCCACTGCGCAATAGGGACAGATGGTGGTCGTCTCCTTGGCATACTGGATGGCCAGAGGTTGGGCGTGGGCTTCCGCCGCCTTTACCCCGATCCCCAGCACCGAGACGCTGAGGGCGCCCCCCGATACTTTGAGGAATCCGCGTCTGCTCAGTTTCATTCCCTGATCCTTTCTCCGGAAAAATCCAATAATTGCAATCTCCCCAGGCATTCCGGTGGTCCGCCTTCCAGGGATGGTTTATTGCTCATAGCAAATCCCATACCGCTGTTCTGCTCAATAAAACACCCTGATTTTCTGTGGCGTTGCGAACGTTGGAAATTACCATAAAAAATGCTGATTGTAAAATAATGATGCACACTGTATAAGTACTTTACTAAGGCAAGGGCGCCATCGATTAGAACAGTTTTTTGCGACCGGAAAAGGGAAGGGATGAAAAAACGCATTTATATCTGTGACGACGAAGAAGGGATGGTCCGTTATCTGGGAAAGACCGTCATCAACTGGGGGTTCGAACCGCTTCCCTTCACCTCTCCCGCAGCGCTTCTCGCCGCCCTGGCGCGGGACGGTTCGGAAGGCGGGATGCTGTTGCTCGATGTCAGGATGCCGGAAATGGATGGGCTCGTCGTGCTGCAGCGCGCTTTGGCCCTGCGCCCCGAAATGGCGGTGGTGATGATGACCGGCTACGGGACGATCGATTCGGCGGTGGAGGCGATTCGCCTCGGCGCTTTCGATTACCTGACAAAGCCATTCCCCGAGGAGCGGCTCGGAACCGCCATCCTCAATGGCCTGAAAACCCCGCGCGCCGAAAACCTGGCGCTGCCCGAAGAACCGCAGGCCCGTGAGGGGGCCGGAACGATCGTCCTGCACAGCGATGCTTTTCGCGAGGTCTTCCATCTGGCGCAGCGAGTGGGGGAGAGCGAGGTGAATATTCTGCTGCTGGGCGAGAGCGGAACCGGCAAGGAGCTTGTCGCCGAGGCCATCCACGCCGCCAGTTCGCGGGCCGGGAAACGCATGCTGGCCATCAACTGCGGCGCCCTGGCCGAGACCTTGCTGGAGAGCCAGCTCTTCGGTCACCTGCGGGGGGCTTTCACCGGCGCCGCTCAGACGCAGAAAGGCATTCTGGAGGCGGCCGACGGCGGGACCCTCTTCCTCGACGAGGTGGGAGACCTCAGTCCGGCCCTGCAGGTGAAACTCCTGCGGGTGCTTCAGGAGGGGGAATTTCTTCCCGTCGGCGCCACCCTCCCGCGGCGGGTAAAGGTCCGATTCATTGCCGCCACCAACAAAGATCTGGAGGCGGAGGTTGCCGCCGGCAATTTTCGCCAAGACCTTTACTATCGGCTGAATGTCTTCTCTTTGCAGCTGCCTCCTTTGCGGGAGCGACCGGAGGATATCCAACCTTTGGCCAGCCATTTTCTGGCGCTGGCCGCCAAACGTTCGGGGAAACCCCTGCGGGGGATCGCCCCGGCCGCCCTGGCGGCCCTGAGGGACTATCCCTGGCCCGGGAATGTGCGCGAGTTGCAGAACATCATCGAGCGGGGGGCGATTCTGGCGGGGGGCGAAATGCTGGAGGTGGAAGACCTTCCTCGCAAGCTCATTCAGCCCGCTCCGATCCCCGAAAAGGCCGGGGAGGCGGTGACCCTGCGCGACGCCGAACGACTCCAGGTTCTGCGCATGCTGCGCCGCACCGGCTGGAACAAGAGCCGGGCGGCCCGCTTGCTGGACATCGCCCGACCCACCCTCGACCGCAAAATCGTCGAATACGGGCTGACTCCGGAGTAGGGGCGTCTCCTGCGGGCGCCCAGATGGCAGAGGCGCCGCCGCAAACGCCGGCGACCACAAAAACAGGACAGCTGCTTCTACAAAGGGATGCGACCTCCCGAGGGATTTTGCTATAATCGCCCCCTTATGCCAACGCCGAAGGGAAGTTCATGCTCAATTTCGACGAACTGGAAAAAGGCTTTTCCGAAGAGGAAGCCATCGCCGAGGCCGAACGCTGCCTCGACTGCAAGAATGCGCTGTGCGTGCAGGGGTGCCCCATTCAGAACCGCATACCCGAGTTTATCCGGGCGATTCGCGAGCACAATTACGCCGAGGCGATCCGCCTGATCAACGAGCGCAGCAACCTGGCGGTGATCTGCGCCCGGGTCTGCCCGCACACCGATCAGTGCGAGGGGGCCTGCGTCCTCAGCCGCAAGGGGGCGGGGATCCGGATCAGCAAGCTGGAGCGCTTTCTCGCCGATAAAGAGATGGAACTCACTCTGAACCGGGTGAAGGAAAAAGTGGCGGTCATCGGTTCCGGTCCCGCCGGCCTCACGGTGGCCGGTATTTTGGCCAAGGAAGGCTATCGCGTCACCATCTTCGAGGCCCGACAGATTCCCGGCGGGGTGTTGCGCTACGGCATTCCGGAGTACCGCCTGCCCAAGATCATGGTCGACAAGCAGATCGAGAATATCCGCAACCTGGGGGTGCGCATCGACACCGGCGTGGTCATCGGCGAATCGCTGACTGTCGACCAACTCTTCGCCATGGGCTACAAGGCGCTGTTCATCGGCACCGGCACCGGACTGGCGCGCAAACTCGGGGCGCCGGGAGAAGATCTGGCCGGGGTCATGCAAGCCATTTACTTTCTGGAAACGGTCGAGCTGGTGCGGGAAAAACGGTTGCCGGAAAAAGACTTGCCGATTCAGCCGGGCGACCGGGTGGTGGTGGTCGGCGCCGGCAACGTGGCGGTGGACGCCGCCCGCACCTCCTTGCGCATCGGCGCCGCCTCGGTGCTGGTGCTGGACATCATGGCCGAGAACGAACGTCGGGCCAGCGATAAAGAATATTTCGAGGCGCTGAAAGAAAAGATAGCCTTCCGCTTCCAGACCAGCATCCATGCCATGGTCGGCGAGAGCCGGGTGACCGGCGTCATGCTGCAGGGCTACCACCCCCGGCAGGTGGTCGATGGGGAAAGCCGGTTTTTGCCCGTGGCCGGCAGCGAAGAGCGCCTGCCCTGCGAAAAGGTCATCGTCGCCATCGGCCAGAAACCCTTTGCCCGCATCGTCGCCACGACGACGGGGATCAAAACCAACGAAAAGGGCTATGTGATTACCGAGGGCGCGCCCTTTTACGGCATGACCACCCGCCAGGGGGTCTTCGCCGCCGGCGATGTCGTCCATGAACCGCAGACGGTGATCCTCGCCATGCGCGAGGGACGGCGGGTGGCCGAGGCGATCGACACTTACCTCAAGAGCCTGCATCTGTGAAGAAGTAGAGGCCATTTAGCGCCTGCGCAAAGTTCCCCGAGAACAAAGCCGGCCCGCCCGGTTTCAGCCTGCCGCCCCTTTGTTCATATCGCTAAAAACTTCCGCACATAGGCCGGCCCGCTGGCCGTCTCTTCATGGCGGAAGAAAACGAACGTCTCGCGCCATCCCGCTTCGGTCGCCCTGGTCTTCCACGATTGCAGCTCACTGTCGGTGTAGTGACCGCGCCTGAGTCTGATGTAGCCGAAAGCGGCCGTGACGGCCAGCGGCGGTGGCGGCGCGTCGTCGCGCTCCGAGATGCACAGGGCGCATTGCCGCTCGCGCAACAGGGCGTAAACCTCATCGCTGAACCAGGACGGATGGCGAAATTCGAAAGCCGCCGGCAGCGAACCGATGTCATCGAGAAATTGGCTCAGCAGCCGGATGTCGCGGCTGAGGTGCGGAGGGAGCTGGAAGAGAATCGGGCCGAGGTGCGGGCCGAGCATGGACAGTCTGTCCTGAAGGGCCGCCGTCGCTTCCCCTGCATCGCGCAGGCGCTTGCGATGGGTGATCAGGGCCGGGGCTTTGAAGGTAAAGACGAAATCCTCCGGCGCCTGCGCCAACCAGGACCGCAGGCTTGAGGCGGCCGGCATGCGGTAGAAGGACGCGTTGATCTCCACCGCCGGAAATCTTTCGGCGTAGAAAGACAGCATATCTTGGGGTTTGCAATCCGCAGGGTAGAACTTTCCCCGCCATTCCCGGTAGCCGAAGCCGCTGGTGCCGACCCACCACTTCATTGCTGTTATCGCCCCGCCGTTGGCCGTCAGCATGTGGCAAGCGTACCATTTTCACCCCCCGTTTCCATCCTCGCGCGCGCCGTGTTCCAAACGGCCACGCACGTTTTAAAGCCCGACCCCGACGACTTCGCAGTGTGGTCCTGAGGGATATAATGGATACAGGCAAGCAGGCTGTGCAGGGGGATGGATATGCGAATTTCCGAATGGCTTGACGAGCGGGAGGCGGATAACGTGGAGGTCTCCACCATCGAACTGCCGGCCGACATCGCCTTCGAGGACGCGCCGGACGAGACCCTTTATTTCGAGGAGATCAATCCCTGCGGCGTCTTCTGCCGGCAGGATCATCCCTTTGCGACCGTCGAGCGCTACGGCGACTGGTACGTGAGCCGGGGGCGGGACAGCCGGGTCGGGCTGCACTCGTCGCAAGGTGAATGGCAGCTGATCACCCGGGACGCGGCCCTCGCTCTGCGCACCGCCAGGTCCCGCATCGAATCGCCGCCCTGAGACCAAACCCGGCGGGTGCGGTGCTGATTTTGACCCGCACGAAAGAAGGCGCCAGAGACAAAAAGGCCCCCCGCATCCGGGAGGCCTTTGGTTCTGGCGGTCTTGAATCCGCTTTTCCCCTTCGGCTACATGAAGCGGACGAAAAGGAAAAGGCCGATCATGGCAAAGGCGATGGCCATCTTGGCGGCGACACCCAAGGCCAGGCCGAGGGCCGCGCCGACCCCCGCCCGTCCGGAGGCGCGCAGATCGCTGCGGACGGTGAACTCGCAGACGATGGCGCCGATGAAGGGGCCGAGCAGAACGCCGGCGATGCCGAAAAAGAGACCGATCACGGCGCCCAGGGCCGCCCCGATCGCCGCCCGCTGCGAGGCGCCGAAGTGCCGCGCGCCAAAGGCGCCGGCGAGAAAGTCGGCGAGCATGCCGAAGACGGTGAGGCCGCCGAGGACGGTGAGCGTCCGCCAGCCGACATAGGCGAAATCTTCGCCCCAGGCGGCGACCAGCAGGCCGGCGAAAATGATCGGCATTCCGGGAAGGGCCGGCAGGAGCAGGCCGGCGAGGCCGACGAGGGTCAGGACGGCGGCGAGGAGCAGAAGGAGAGATGTCGAATCCATGGCGACTACGGTAGCGGAATTTGTCGCTTATGGGAAGGGGCGGGGAAAGGGTCAAAACGCGGGCGCTTCGCCCCGCACCCCGACTTACTTCTTTTGCGCGCTCAAAAGAAGTAAGCAAGAAAAGAGCGTTCACCTAGCGGTGGGCATAATGGCTGCGGGTCCTTTCGACCCCTGCGAGCG
>JBAYQP010000096.1:0-5560 GCA_041677125.1 Desulfuromonadales bacterium
AATTTTCTGCAACCAGCGCGATACAGCCCTGCCCGTAGGACGCTATTGGCGCCGATAACGGCAAACCGTCCGATATGAACCGGAGCGCGATGCACATTACGGAATTCTTCCTGCAGGGTCGGGTTTCCAAAACCGTGGCCATGCACCATCACCTGCGTGAATTGAGGAAAGTATTTTCCCCGATCCGCGGCATCATCACAGATTAAAATTGAATTTTCCAGCCTTTTTCCATCGGGATTTCTATTTCTCCTGCGCCGCCTGCTGCCGGCGAAAGATGAGAACGGCATCCTTTTTCCCGATAAAATCTCTGAGACGCCCATATCCCTCCGGCGCCGCCACCCGCCGATGCTGGCGCGCGGAAATCCGGACGATCATCAGGTCGATGCCGCCTTCGGAGGCGATCGCCCCCATGCGGCGAAAATCCCGCACCGGATGCTGCAGGTAATCGCCCCGCCAGCGCCCGGCATAAAAAGGGACCCGCTCATCGTTGCAGATCAGGGTATCGCCCTGAAACTCCCGACCGCCAAGCCACTCGCCGGCCAGACGGATGCTCGGATCGCCGGCATCGATCTGCCGCAGGCTCCCCCCCAGGGGAATGAGGAGAAAAAGGACAACCAGCGCTTTGGGGAGAAGGGACCGACTCCCCTGCCCGGCTTTCTCCAGAATCTGCTGAAAACCGGCGCCGACAAAAGGGAATAATGGAAGCGCGGCGCTCAGCAGATAGCGATCGCTGATGAAGTTCATCCGCAGTAGAAACAATCCGCCGGTGACCAGATAAACACCCGCGACCAGGTGCGAAAATCCCCGCCCCGGTTTTCCCCGCCGCCAAAATCCCACCGCCGCCAGCACCGCGAAGGGGGGGTAAAGGACATTCAGAAGGGCTTTCATCAGCCCGAGAAAATAGATCAGGGGCAGGAAGTTGCGAGCGGTGGCGGCAAAATCGTTGGCCCACTGTCCGCCCGGCAGAACCTGCTCCAATTCAATCAACGCTTGCCGCGCATCGAGAAAGCCGCGAAATCCCTGCGCCGAAAAAAGCTGACCGCTCAGCGAACCGACGTAATCCAGACGCAGGAGGTTTACGCCGCCGAGGGTGGCCGCCGCCAGCAGAAGCAGAAACGGCGCGCCGAGCAAAACGGCGCCGCGCAGCAGGGGTGTTTTTCGTTCCGGATTGCGCCAGATCAGAAACAGGATCCAGCCGGCGCAGACGACGGGGAACAGGAGACCTTCCAAACGGCAGGAGGCGGCCAGCAGGGCGAAGAGGCCGGTCAGGAGGAAGTCGCCGGGGCGAACCCGGTCGAAAGCCCGCACGGCGAAATACAATGCCGAGGCGAGGAAGAAGAAAAAGGGCGGCTCGCGCAGGATTTGCGCGCCATATCCGGTCAGGGAAGGAGAAAGGGCGCAGGCGACGGCGCTCCAGAAAGCAATTTTGCCGTCGAAGAGCCTCCTGGTCAGCAAAAAAACCGGCAGGATGGTCAGGGAAAGGAACAGGGCGGAGACGATCTGGCCGGACAGCACCCAGTCCCCGAGCAAGAGGTGGACGCCCCAGATCAAAAGGGGAAGCAGGGGCATGAACTGGCTGATCGCCAGCGCCTCCAACAGTTGCCCCTGACTCACGAGGCGGGCGGCATTGATGTAGCGAACGGCGTCAAGGTTGAGGGGTTCGTTGCCGATCGCCACGCCAAGTTTCAGCCCGACGGCAACGACGAACAAAAGGAGCAGACACCCCGTGGCGTACCGGCGATGGTCAATGGGATAAGGGGGTTTCATCTGTCGACCTCTTACCGGGAAGACAAGGCGACGAATCCGCTCCGGACCAGCGCCGCCAGATGCAAAGAAAAAAATCTTTCCACGGCTCTCCCTGGTTCGACTGCCGCAGCAGATCGCGGAGAAAATGCTGGACATCGCGGAAAGGCCGGTCGCCGGCGAACCAGCGGGCCGGCTTGGCGCAGTCGAGATCGACCAGGAGCAGATCGCCTTGCGGTCCCACCAGGATGTTGTTCCAATTAAAATCCCCGTGTATCCAACCCAGCCGGTGCAGTCGCCCGAGAAGGATGGCCGCCCGAGCCAGCAGCGTTTTTTGCTGGGCCGGACCGGCCTGCGGCCACAGATCGGCAAACCGCCGATAGCCCTCGGCAAAATCGGTGAGCAGATAGGTCTGTGCCGCCCCCTCGCCGAGGAGCAAGGGACGCGGCACCGGAATATTGTTCGCACGCAACCGCCAAGAGAGCAGCCAAACGCGTTTCGCCCGCGATCGCCACAGGCGGCGACCGCCGGCGAAGCTCTTGAGAAAATAGCTCGCGCCAGCCACCTCGATGCGCGCCGCCCGACAGCCGCGGCCCCGCCCGGTCAAAGACGCGCCACCGGCCAAGGCGGCTTCCGGACCGCCGGCCAGGTGGGCGGCAATCGGCGATCCGTCCATCGATTTATCCCGCAGAACGCGAAAACCGCCGGTTTGTTCGCCGGAGACCAGATCGCTCGCGGCCAGGAAACGCCGGCGGTGCAGCTGTTGCCGCAGGGCATAGGGCGAGTGGCGGAATAATCGGCGGATAAACTCACGGGCGGCGCTGTCCCTGATGCCGCCGAGATAGCCGCGCAGGAAACGCACCATGTCGGCGCGCCGGCAATGGCCGCCCGCTTCCCGCCAGGCCCGGATCAGGTTTTTCTCCCGCCCCCGGAGTCCCGGCCTCTTGACCGGGGCGCCGGCCGCGTGGGGGGGCAAAAGGCGTTGGCGGTCCCGCCACCAGAGGACGCGGACGCCACCGCCGTCGTGCAGTCGGCGCACCTGGCGTCCCAGATCCTCCGCCAGGGCGCGGCGGGCCCGTCCGGACAGGGCGGCATCGGCGCGCGAGAAAAGCCGGGAAAGGTCGTCTTCGCTGTCGAGCGGAAAGCTGGTTTCCGCCACCCTCAATGGATTGCGTTCCATCGTCGCCACCAGGAAAGGAAAAAGGCCTTTTCCGCCGCACTGCCGCCAAAGCGCTCCAGATCCACCAGGAAACGCTGCAAATCTTTTTTCGTTTGCCACCGCCGTAGCGCCGCGGGCGGGCGGAAACTGCCGTCCCAGTCGATGATGATGGGCCGCTCGCCCACCGCCGGCAGCAGCAGGTTGTCCCATTTCAAATCCCCGTGCACCCAACCGACCGCATGTATTTTCCCCAGCTGGGCGCCAAGGGTGGCAAGGAGACGACGTTTTTCGTTTTTCGCCAGACTCGGCCAGAGTTCCTGCAGACGGACCTCGTGACCGACATAGGCCGTCAGTAGATAACTTCGCCGCAGGAGCCCGTAGCGGCGCTCTTCGAGGCAGAGCAGCGGCTGCGGTACGGGAGTGCCCTGATCGAGGCAGTGCCAACTGGTCCGCCAGGTGCGGACCGCCCGCGATTCTCGTCCCAGATGCCGAAACCGGTACCACCAGCCGCGATCGTTGAAACGCTTGAGGAAATCGGTTTGCTCCGCCAGCACCAGCGAACCGGCATGACTTCTGGAGCCCTGCTTGTAAAGTCGGGCGTTCGCCCAACTGGCGTCGGGATCGGGGAGCAGACGGCCGAGGGCGGCCCAGGCCGCAGTGGTGTTGCGGCCGTGAATGCGGAAGGCGCCCCGCCGCAGGCGAAAAAAGTCGGGATTGTCGCCGAGACTGGCCTGCGCCCGCCGTCGCCATTGCCGCCGCAGCAGGCGCAGGGCGCTGCGTCCCATGCCGGCCAGGTCCTCGCGCCGCAAGGCCTCCCGGCCGCCGTAGGCGCGGAGGAATCGGCAGCGTTGCGCAACGGGGACCTGACCCCAGAATTCCGCATAGAGTCTGGCCAAGCTGGCCAGACGCGCTTGTTTGCCCAGGGGGCCGGCGGCAACGACGAGTTGCCGGGAATCGCGCAGGGAAAACCGGGCTTGTCGATCGCGCAACGAGAAAGCCGCGCTCCAGCAGTGGCAATCGAGTCCACGATCGTGGAGGTCGCGGACCAGGCGACCGAACTGGGCGACCGAGGCGTGCCTGACGCCGGTCAGGCGCTGCCAGCTCCGGCCCAGGGGCAACCGGGATTTTCCCGGCCGAATCAACGCAATCCGCCGCCGGAAAAGGCTCCGGCGCTCCATTCCCACGGCGAGGATATCGCCGCCGTCCAGATCGAGTCCGGAAAGATCGGGCGCCATCTCCCGGGGACGAATCAGCCGCCAGGGACCTTTATGCAGCTGAAGGCGTCCGCGCGCGCTTCCGTCCAGCCAGGCGCGGCCTTCCGCCGTCACCGTTTCCCAGCGAACCGCCTCCAGACCGAGAACTCCGGTGGGCATTGGCCGTTGCGCGGCTATTTCGGCCACCTGTCCGCTCACGCCGACCGCTTGTAAGGAAATGCCGCGACCAGATCCCGCTTGATCCGCTCCAAGCCCGGCCGCCGGTACGCATCGGCCAGCGCCAGAACATCGGCGAGTCGGGTCTGCGGATCGAAAGGAAAGGGCTCCGGTTCGATGCCGAAGACGCTGTAATAATCGTGGAATTTGAAATCGTTCCCCCACACCTTGCCGGAAAGACGAATCCAGGCATTCGGCACGCCGAGGGCGTCGGCGACGATGAGACCGTGCATGCTCGACGACAGCACGACCTCGCAGGCGGCGACCTGGCGGATGAAATCTTCGATGCCGGAGAAAATATCGATGAATTTCGCCCCCGGCGCGCGGGCGAGAAAATCGTGGATGAGCGGGTTGTCCTGATCCACGTAATGGGGAACGAGGCCGACCCCCCATTGCTTGCGGGCGCCGACATTGGCGGGAACCAGGCGGTCGGCGAGGAGTCCCGGATCGCCGACAACCGCCACCCGCCGATTGCGGATGGCGGCGGCCGTCTTCCAGCCCCGCACCGCATGCAGCCGATGCGGGCTGTCGAAGGCGCCGATATCGGCGATCAGTCCCGACCCCCAGACATCGAGGCGCCGGTTCCAGAAGTGATTTTTGGCTTTGGCCAGGATGCTGCCGATGGCCATCAGATCGCAGCGGTTCGGGTAGGCATGCACGACGGGCAGACCGGAGAGGGCCTCGCAAAGGACGGGGGAGAGCCAGTCGCCGAAATTTTTGCGACCGTTCTGCAGGCTGGTGGACCAGTAGAGTTTAAGGGATTTCATCGGCTATCGGGGGTGTCGGGGCGATGGCCCGCCCAGATATTGGGGGGCTCCCGGTGGAATTCTTTCCTGAACAAGGCGGTGGCGCGCCGTTCGACGCGCCGCCAGAACGATTTTTCTGTGGCGAGAATGTGGCGAATGGGCAAGCCGCGGTAAATTTGCATGAATTTTAGCACGTCGCGCCGGCTCAAACCAAGTTCCATGCTGGAGAACCACAGGCCCGCCAGATCCTTGACGATCCAGCGCTCAGGCGTTTTGGCCCGAATCTGCACCCGGTGCAGGTCGATGACATGCAGTTGCGGATCGGGATTCATCCTGTCGATCGATTCGGGTTCGATGAGAAAATGACAGATGTAAAAATCCCGGTGATTGACCCCGTTTTCGTGCAGAGTCCGGGCGATGCCGGCGACCTTTTCGAGAATGGCTCGTTTCAGCCTCAGTCGCGGCGGCTGCCGCCGCCAATC
>JBAYQP010000097.1:0-5508 GCA_041677125.1 Desulfuromonadales bacterium
CGGGACTCTTGTTTTTTCTGCTGATGACGTTACTGATCGGAGGATTGATCGTCGGCATCACATCCGCAGCGTGCAATATATCCTGACATTGGTCCGACCATCGATTAATTTTTTTGCCCGGAAGGTGGGCCCATAGCCCATATCCGGTGATTAAAAAGAAAAAGGCCATCGTTGCGGATGGCCTTTTCCTTTTTTCGGAGCAGGGGGGGGATTTATTGATTTTTGTGCAATGCGGCCATCTTTTCCTCGACCATGGAAAGATGCGCCATCATCGCCCGCCGGGCCCGCTCCGGATCGTGGGCGGCGATGGATTCGAAGATCTCCCGGTGCTGATGGCGCAGGATTTCGACGTACTCGGCTTTGCGGTAAAACTCCGTCAGCGCCACCTGGATGGTGGCGTGAAAAAGGGAGTGGATCGTGTTGAGAACGTGCACCTGCAAGGTGTTGTGGGTGGCGGCGGTGATCGCATAATGGAACTGCGAATCGACATCGGCGTCCCAGCCGCCTCCCTTGGCCTGCTTTTCCATGATCGCCAGCAACTCGTGCATCCCTTCGATTTCCTCAGGTCGCGCCCGCTGGGCCGCCAGGTAAGCGGACCAGCTTTCAAGTCCCATGCGCACCTCGACCAGGGCATGCAGCATTTTTGGGTCCTTCTCCCCGACCATGCTGGAGAGCGGGTCGGCGAGGGAGGTTTGCGCCAGGGAGCGCACATAAGTGCCGCCGCCCTGGCGCGAGTCCAGATAACCCATGGCTTCGAGCACGGTGATCGCCTCGCGCACCGAAGGTCGACTGACCCCGAGCAGGGACGCCAGATCCCGCTCGGAAGGGACACGTTCGCCGGGTTTGAGCTCCCCATGGGCAATCAGCTCTTTGATCTGGTCGATTATTTCTTCGGCAATGCGGCGTGGACGAATAGGCGTAAAAAGCGTCGTCATTAAAAGCGATCCAGGATAGAGAGGGGTAAAGTGGTCATACCAGAAAGTCGATAATCCTACGTTGCCGGAATGATTCTGTCAAGAAAACCGGCAGTCATTTGCATGCTTCGCGGCAGGGACCAAAGACCTCATGATAGAGAAAGGCATGCCCGGCGAGATTGGCGCGGTCGCGGAGCGGATGCCCGGCCGGCAGGATGAGAAAAGGGCGCAGTTGCTCGCCTCCTACCGAACCATGCCCTCCCACCTGATCGTCGAAACAGACGATCTGCTCTCCGTCATAAGCGCCGAAAAGAATGAGATCGCCGCAGCTTTCGCCGGTGGCGAAGCGGCAGAGGTCGGGCAGGAGCGCCGACGGATCGCCGTAGGGGCGCAAGAAATCGAGATCCTGTGCTGCTGCTGGTGCGCTGCCGGGCGCCACCAGCAGCCGGCCGCCCCGGTGGAAAAAACATATTTCCTGCCCTTCCCCCCGCGCCATGGCGAATCCGATTCCTTTGTGCCGGCTGAGAAAACGCAGCAGCAGCGGTTGGCCGGCTTCAATCTCCCGCCAATGGAGGCGGCGCGGTTCCCCGGTGAAATAAAGGTGCGCCAGGGAACTGGAATAGGTGATAACGACGCCTCCCTGCAGGTCTATCTTAAGGGTCTCCGGCACCAGTTCGCGGATGCGGCGCTGCAGGAAGTCGCGCGTGGCCCGGTAGATGCGGTAGCGCCAGCCCTGCTGTGAGGACTGGAGTTCCTCATGGAGAAAGCCGAGTTGAACGCGGGTGAATTCGAGGGGGCCGCCAGCCACCGTGGCCTGTTGATTTTCACGCAAAAAGGCGCTCACCGCTTCACCAAGGGTGGCGCCGAAGCGTTCGCGGAAGGGATAGCCCGGAGTTTGGCCGTGATCGGAGAGAATGAAAAGCTGATACTCGGCGCCGGGGGCGTAATGAAGCATGCGCAGGATTTCGCCGATGCGGCGATCGGTATACTTGAGATTTTTAAGCGCCGGCCGGGAACCAGGGCCGAAATGGTGCGCCAGTTCGTCGTATCCGCTGTAGGTGGTATAGATGGCCGGCACCCCGGCATAGATGTCGGCGATTACCCCGAAGGTTTGTAACTCGCGCAGAATAACATTGCAGAAGATGCGGATCAGGGGGAACAGTCCCTCCTCAAGCCGCCAGTAGCGCAAATGGCGATAGCGCCGTCGATCGTAGCGGTGAACGAAATATTCGATCACGGTGGCGCCGGCCAATCGCAGCAGGCGCAAAGGATGCAGCAGGATCAGCAACAGGATGCGCTGACCGCCGAAGCGGCCGAACAAGGTTTGCGGATGGGGGGAGGAAACGGTGAAAACACTGCGCGCCGCGTCGCCATCGAGAATATTGGCGTGTGAAGAGCCGCCGCGCAGCAGTCCTTCGCGCCCGGCGAACAACTGCTCGCGAAAGATCTGCACCTGGTCCGGATCATTGCAGCTGAAGAGCTGCCCCGATTTTTTGTCAAACCAGCGGAAGGCGGGAATTCCGCCTTCCGCTCCGTAGAAGATGGCCGCCTGTGCGGCCGGGGTCGTGCTCGGCAGGCTGGCCTGGTACTCACGGAAATGATAGCCGCGCCGCAGCAGGCGAGCGATGTGCGGCAGATAGCCGCAGGACAGCGCCTGCCGCAGGTGCGGCGCCGAGAGGCCGTCGATCTGTATGCCGACAAAACCGGTCGCCGGGCCCGCCGCCTGCCGGGTCCGGCGTTCCTTGCGGAATAGAAAGAATTTCGCCGAATAATAGGCGCGAAAAAAACGGTCGAGCAAAGCCCTCCGTCCTCCCATTCTCTCCTCCTGCTGCGATTCAGCCATCAGGCGACAGGCCGAAAGTCCAGGTCAGGGTGCTTCGGCAGCTCGCTCGATGACGATCGCCTGCTGCGGCACATCGTCGTGCATACCGCTGCGTCCAGTTGGCGCCTTGCGCATGGCATCGACCACCTCCATGCCGCCAATCACCTGCCCGAATACGGCATAACCGTAGCCGCCGGGGGTGGTGTCGCGGTGATCGAGAAAATCGTTGTCGGCCACATTGATGAAGAACTGGGCCGTGGCGCTGTCCACCACCTGGGTGCGGGCCATGGCGACGGTCCCTCGCTTGTTGCGCAGCCCGTTGGCCGCCTCATTTTTGATTGGCGCCCGGGTTTTCTTCGGCTTCAGATCCGCAGTCATTCCGCCCCCCTGGATCATGAAGCCATCAATGATCCGATGGAAAATGGTGCCCTCGAAAAAGCCGTCGCGCACATAGCCGAGGAAATTGGCAACCGTCTCCGGCGCCTGGGCCGCCAGCAGTTCGATGCGAATCTCCCCCATGCTGGTCTGCAGTTGGACAATGGGGTTTTTTTCTTCACTCATAGTTTTTCTCCCTGGAATGATTAGAGACATGAAAAAATCATCTTAGCGGGCGGGCGATTTCGGTGCAAGGTGTTTCGGGGGAAGTGTGACGGACGGCTTACCGAACAGGACTCTGCGCCGAATGCAGCCGATTGCCGCGCCGACAGTGGTGTATGGAGGCGAGCGGCGCACCCATTTTTTTCCCCTTGCAGAAAGTTTACCCCTGTGCTAAAAGTTCCCCCTTTGTCGGGGCGTAGCGCAGCCTGGTAGCGCACCTGCCTTGGGAGCAGGGGGTCGGAGGTTCGAATCCTCTCGCCCCGACCATTTGCGCCAGTAGCTCAGTTGGACAGAGCAACGGCCTTCTAAGCCGTGGGTCGGGGGTTCGAATCCTCCCTGGCGCGCCATCGATTTTTCCCTTTTACGGCATTTCATCGTTGACAAGTGGGCTGCCGCTCAGTAATATATGCCGGTTTTCGTGGTGGCTGTAGCTCAGTCGGTAGAGCACTGGATTGTGGCTCCAGGTGTCGTGGGTTCAAGCCCCATCAGCCACCCCATTTAAAATATCAGGCCCGAAATCCGGCCTCCGGTTGCCTGGCACAGTGGCCGGGACCAGGGGACCCTTTTGGGCCTTTTTTATTTTCAGCCAGCGGGACGGCCGGTTTTTCAGAGGCGACAGTCAAGAAACCAAGCGAGAGTGGCGGAACTGGCAGACGCACTGGACTTAGGATCCAGCGGGCAACCGTGGGGGTTCGACTCCCCCCTCTCGCACCAATCTCCCTGTTTTTCCCGTATCCGCTCCGTCCTGCTTTCCCTGCGACCGGTTCTCTACAAATCCAGATGGTGAGGTGAACATGAACGTCAAGATAGAAGACATCAGCAGCGTCAAGAAGAAACTGTCCATTGAGATTGCCGCCGAGAAAGTCGATGCCGAACTCGCTAAAGCACTGCAGAAAGTCGCCAAATCGGCCAAGGTCAAGGGCTTTCGACCGGGCAAGGTGCCGCGGACGCTGCTCGAACAGTATTACGGCGCCCAGATAGAGCAGCAGGCGCTGGAGCGGTTGATCAACGATAGCTATTTCGGCGCCCTGATCGAGCACCGTGTTCCCGCCATTTCCGATCCGGAGATCACCGAAAATACGGCTTTGGAGAAGGGGAAAAATTTCAGCTACGAGGCGCAGGTGGAAGTCAAGCCGGAGATCGAGGCGAAGGATTACACCGGTCTTGCGCTGGAAAAGGAAAAATTCGAATTCGATGAGAAAATCGTCGCCGACCGGCTGGAGGAGTTGCGCCAATCGCGCGCCGAACTGAAGGTGAGCGAAGGGGAGGCGGCCCGGGAAGGGGACTTCGTCATCATCGATTTCGAAGGCAGCGTCGATGGCGAACTCTTTGCCGGCGGCGCAGCCCAGGGGCATGTGCTGGAACTCGGCTCCGGCTCTTTCATCCCCGGCTTCGAAGAGCAGTTGGTCGGGATGAAGCGAGGGGATGAGCGAACGGTCGAGGTCACTTTTCCCGAGAACTATGGAAATAAAGAGTTGGCCGGCAAACTGGCCAGCTTCCGGGTGAATCTGCACGAAATCAAGGAAAAGGCGAAGCCGGAACTCAATGACGAATTCGCCCGCGAGTTGGGGCTGGAGAATCTGGAGCAGTTGCGGGAGAAGATCGCCGATAATTACAAATCACAGGAGATCGGTCGAATCACCGGCGATTTGCGCGAGCGTCTGGTGAAGGTGTTGATCGCGCGCAACCCGGTGGAGGTGCCGGAGAAAATGGTGCAGGGGCAACTCGATCACATGCTGTCGACCATTCGTCGCCGGTTGCAGTCGCAGGGAATGAGTCTGGAAATGATGGGAATGACCGACGAATCCTTCCGGCCGATGTACCGCGACACGGCGGTTTCCCAGGTGCAGGGCATGCTGTTGCTGGAGGCCATTGCCCGCCAGGAGGAGATCGGGGTTGAAGGGGCGGAACTGGATGATAAGATTAGGGAGATCGCGGAAATGTCCAACGCGCCCCTTGATGCGGTGAAGGATTACTACAGCAAGGATGAAGCGCGCCAGGGGCTGCTCTCTCAAGCAAGGGAAGAGAAAGCCGTGCAATTCCTCCTGGAAAAATCCACCATCACAGAGGTCGAAAAAGAGCAGTTGTCCACCGAGACCAAGGAGGAACAATGAGCCTCATCCCGATGGTAGTCGAGCAGACCGGACGCGGCGAGCGTGCCTATGATATCTATTC
>JBAYQP010000098.1:0-5195 GCA_041677125.1 Desulfuromonadales bacterium
GCTCCTACGTCAACGACTTTCTGCAGAACGGCCGGGTCAAGAAGGTCTATGTCCAGGCTGCCGCGCAGGAACGGATGCTGCCGGAGGATATCGGCAAGTGGCGGGTGCGCAACCGGGCCGGTGAAATGGTCCCTTTCTCCGCCTTCACCACCTCCCACTGGGAATACGGGTCGCCCAGGCTGGAGCGCTATAACGGGTTCCCGTCGGTGGAGATCATGGGGCAGGCGGCGCCGGGGATGAGCTCCGGCGAAGCGATGCAGGAGATGGAGCTGATGGCCGCCCAACTGCCGCCGGGGATCGGCTACGAGTGGACCGGTCTCTCCTATGAGGAGCGTCTGGCCGGCGCCCAGGCCCCGGCTCTCTATGCCATTTCCCTGCTGGTGGTCTTTCTCTGTCTGGCGGCTCTCTACGAGAGCTGGGCGGTGCCCTTCTCGGTCATGCTGGTGGTGCCGCTGGGAGTCATCGGCGCCGTGCTGGCGGCGACTTCGCGCGGCTTCGCCAATGACATTTATTTTCAGATCGCCATTCTCACTACCATCGGCCTGGCGTCCAAGAACGCCATCCTGATCGTTGAGTTCGCCAAGGAACAGATGGAGCATGGCAAGGGGCTGGTGGAGGCGACCCTGGAAGGGGCGCGGCTGCGCCTGCGGCCGATTCTGATGACCTCCCTCGCTTTCTTTTTCGGTGTGCTGCCGCTGGCCCTCAACCGAGGGGCCGGGGCTGGGGCCCAGAACGCGATGGGGACCGCGGTCAACGGTGGCATGGTGACCGCCACCGTACTCGCCATCTTCCTGGTGCCGGTTTTCTTCGTGGTCATCCGCAGGATTTTCCCTGTCAAAACCAAGCCGGCAGCGGCCAAGATCCCGGCCGACCCCGCGCTGGAGGGCCATTGATATGCTGAAACGATTCGACCGAATGGCCTTTTCGACGGCCTTGGCCGCCTTTCTCCTGGCCGGCTGCGCCAGCATGGCTCCGGACTACAGCCGGCCGGAAGCACCGGTGCCCCACGACTGGCCGAGCGGCGCCGCTTACGAAAACAATGGCGAACAGGCGGAGAAAGCGCCGGTGGCGGAACTGCCGTGGCGCGAATTTTTCGCCGATGAAAAACTGCGGACGCTGATTGGGCTCTCTCTGGAGAACAATCGCGACCTGCGGGTCGCCGCCCTCAACATCGAAAGAGCCCAGGCCCAGTACCGGATCCAGCGGGCCGAACTCTTTCCCTTCGTCAATGCGACAGGGAGCGGCAGCGTCCAACGGCAACCGGCCGTTCTCTCGCCGACCCGGAAAGCCGGGACGGTCGAGCAGTACAGCGTCGGTCTCGGCTTCACTTCTTACGAACTCGACTTCTTCGGCCGGGTGCGCAGCCTGCGAGGGCAGGCCCTCGAGGAGTATTTCGCCAGCGAAGAGGCGCGCCGCAGCGCCCAGATCACCCTGATCTCCGAGGTGGCCAGAAGCTACCTGACGTTGGCCGCCGATCGGGAGCGGCTGGGGCTTGCCGGGCAGACGCTGAAGAGCCATCAGGCGACCTACGATATCACCCAGCGGCGCTTTGATGCCGGCGTCGCCTCGGCTCTGGAAGTACGCCAGGCGCAGACGAGCGTTGAAGCGACCCGGGTCGATATCGCCCGCTACACCGGTCTGGTGGCGGAGGACGAAAACGCCCTGCGGCTGCTGGTTGGCGCCTCCCTGCCGGCGGAACTGCTCCCCACTCTGCCCCTGGGCGCCGTCACCGCCTTGCAGGATATTCCCGCCGGCGTGCCGTCGGAGGTGTTGCAGCGCCGCCCCGATATCCTGGCGGCCGAGCACCAGCTGCGGGCGGCCAACGCCAACATCGGCGCCGCCCGGGCCGCTTTTTTCCCGCGCATCGCCTTAACCGCTTCGGCCGGACTCGCCAGCGATCAGCTGTCGGACCTCTTCGGCTCCGGCACCGGGACTTGGAACTTCGCCCCCCGGATCGATATCCCCATCTTCAACGCCGGCAGCCTGCGGGCGCGGCTGAAGACCTCGGAGGTCGACCGGAAGATCTTCCTCGCCCGCTATGAAGGCTCGATCCAGAGCGCCTTCCGGGAGGTCGCCGACGCCCTGGCCCAGCGCGGAACCATTGACGAGCAGCTGACGGCGCAGCAGTCGCTGGTCGACGCCACCGCCGAGACCTATCGCCTCTCGGAAACCCGCTTCAGTCTGGGGGTCGACAGCTTCCTTAACGTCCTCGACTCCCAGCGCTCCCTCTACAGCGCCCAGCAGAATCTGATCAGCATCCGGCTTTTCCGGCTGACCAACGAGGTGACTCTCTACCGGGTGCTTGGCGGGGGGAGTGTGTAAGGGGGACAAATACACGCAGCTTTTTCGGCCCGGCCCTGATACGCTGCCGGGAATGTCAAGCGACAGTTCAATGTACAATGAGTAATTGATCGACAGGAGAGCGCCATGGCTGCAGGGGAACTGGATTTCAGCATCGAACGGCTGGGCGACTGCCGCTTTCCGTCCCCCATGCAGGGGGGGCGGTTCACTGCCGACGGGGAACGTCTGCTGTACCATAGCCAGTTCCAGCAGCTGCAGCCGTTCATCGCGACCGGGAAAGAGCCGCCGGGACTCGAACTGGCCGGTCCCCGGGAACGGCTGTTTTTCGATCCGGCGACCACCGCCTGCGGCATCGTCACCTGCGGCGGGCTTTGCCCCGGCACCAACGATGTCATCCGGGCGGCGGTGCTGAGCCTTTATCATCACTACGGGGTGCGGCGGGTCTACGGTTTCCGCTACGGTTACGAAGGGATGGTGAAGCGCCACGGCCATATCCCTCTCCTCCTGACGCCCGAGGGGGTCAGCCAGATCAGTGAGCAGGGGGGGACGATTCTCGCCTCCTCCCGCGGTCCCCAGGAGCCGGCGGAAATGGTCGATTACCTGGAGGAGTTGAAGATCGGCATTCTGTTCGCCATCGGCGGCGACGGCACCCTGAAAGGGGCGGCCAGGATCGTCGAGGAAGCGGCCCGGCGGGGAAAACGAATCAGTGTCATCGCCATCCCCAAGACGATCGACAACGACATCTCCTTCGTCCAGAAGACCTTCGGCTTCGAAACGGCGGTCGCCGAGGCGCATCGGGCCGTCTATGCCGCCCACACCGAAGCGACCGGGGCCCGCAACGGCATCGGCCTGGTCAAACTGATGGGGCGCGACTCCGGTTTTATCGCCGCCAACACGACCCTGATCGACAGCCAGGTAAACTTCTGTCTGGTGCCGGAGACTCCCTTTACCATGGGCGGGTTCCTGCGCCACCTGAGCGAGCGGATGGAGAGGCGGGGACACGCGGTGATCGTCGTTGCCGAAGGCGCCGGCCAGGAGTTGCTGCCGACCTCGGCGGAGCGCGACGCCTCGGGGAACCTCAAGCCCGGGGACATCGGGACCTTCCTGCGCGATGCCATCCACGGCCACTTCGCCAACAGCCGCATGAAGTGCACCATCAAGTACATCGACCCGAGCTACATCATCCGCAGCCAGCCGGCCAACCCTCAGGATTCGGCCTTCTGTTTGCAGCTTGGGCACTACGCCGTCCATGCCGGCATGAGCGGCCGGACCGGGATGGTGGTCGGCTTCTGGAACCACCGCTTCACCCACGTCCCGATCGCCTTGGCCACCCGGGAGAGAAAAAAGATCGACCCCGAGGGGTGGCTCTGGAGCAGCGTGCTGGCCTCCACCGGCCAGGCGCGGGAGATGCGCTGAGATTTTAGAATGCGGCGCTATGTTGTTGCCGGTGGAAGACCGGGATCACCCCGGCCACAGTCAACAAGGCGCTTGACCACTTGGAGCAACTCGACATCTTCAAGGAGCTGACCGCCCAGAAACGCAACCGCCTGTTCAGCTACGCAGGTTATAATCGAGATCATGAATCGCGGCACGGAACTGCCGGGCAGGTAAGTTGGTTGGCTTGTCGCCATACGCTCAATACAGGGAGGTCTATGCTCACCGCTTTTCTCGCCGTTGCCTTTGGTCTGGCGCTCCTGGTCTGGAGCGCCGATCGGTTTGTAGAAGGTTCAGCCGCCACCGCGCGTTATTTCGGCATGTCGCCGCTCTTGATTGGCATGGTGATCGTCGGTTTCGGCACCTCCGCGCCCGAGATGGTGGTCTCGGCCATTTCGGCGTCACAAGGCAACCCGGGCATCGCTCTCGGCAACGCCTACGGTTCCAATATCACCAATATCGCCCTCATTCTGGGTTTGACGGCGCTGTTCAGTCCCATTGCCGTGCATTCGCAGATCTTGCGAAAAGAACTGCCGATCCTCACCGTGGTTACAGCCCTGGCGGCCTGGCTGGTTTGGGATGGCAATGTCACCCGTATCGATGCCTTGGCGATGCTTGGCCTGTTTGTCGGGTTGATGGGGTGGACCATAGGGCAGGGGATGAGGAAAACCGCCGATGCCCTGGGCAGCGAAATGGCACAGGAGTTGGCGGTCTATGAGATGCCGCTTCGCATGGCTATCGCTTGGCTGGTCGTCGGCCTGACCCTGTTGATTGCCAGTTCCCGCCTTCTGGTCTGGGGCGCGGTGGAGATTGCGCATGGCTTTGGCGTCAGCGATCTGATCATCGGTCTTACGGTCGTCGCGGTGGGCACCTCCCTGCCCGAACTGGCTTCCTCCATCATCGCCATCCGCAAAGGGGAGCACGACATCGCCCTGGGCAACATCCTCGGCTCGAATCTGTTCAACACCCTGGCCGTGGTCGGGATTGCAGGGATGATTCACCCGATGACAGTGGGGCCGGAAGTCTTTTCCCGCGATATGCTGGTCATGGCGCTGCTGACCGTCTCCCTGTTCGTTTTCGGCTATGGCTTTCGGGGGCGGCCCGGACGCATCAACCGGCTTGAAGGCGCAGCCCTGCTTGCTGGTTACATCGGCTACACCGCCTACCTGGTGAACAGCGTTTTCAGACAATGATCGGCGGCTGCATCCGCGCCATTGCATCATGATTTCCACCACTTCGGCCATCCTTTACAGGGGATGGCCGAAGCGCTTTTCAGCTTGCCCGGGTGCCGCGCGCAAAGGGGCAATCCTGGCGCTGATGTCACTTTCCGGCCCCGCCAGTGCAAGCTTCAGGTCGAACCGGGATTCCCGGCTCTCGACGATCCGCGCCAGGGAGCGCCTCGCTTGGGAATCCCCGGAAAAATTTTTGGCTTAAGAACCCTTGGCCATGCTATAGAATGA
>JBAYQP010000099.1:0-5108 GCA_041677125.1 Desulfuromonadales bacterium
ACTTTAATGGAAGCTTATGAGGGGGGTTCTAACACATATCCAAACGGTAGTCGATAGCAGGCTGGCGAGCCGGGCGGAATTTTTTTAACCCTTATCGACCCACAAAAACCGGTTGCGCAGATGACCGAAAAAACGGTTGAGAAAATGTTTGCGCCCCAGATAGCGAAAGACCGGCCGGCGGCGCCGTCCCAATTTGCGCATTTCCTGAATGAGGCCCTGGTGCCGACCGAATTCGAGTCCTTGGCGAAACGCCGAGAAGGCCAGGTGTTTCTTCTGCTCCAGCAGGTAAACCCGTCCCAGGTTGAGGTAGTGAAGGGGATTTGCCGGTTCCTGCCGGATGGCGTCCTTGCACAGAACCAGCGCTTGCTGCAGTTCCCGCCGCTCCCGCGCCAGGCAGTAGCCGAGGCAGGAGAGAATGACCGCCGTCTGCCAGTGGCCGGCGGCCTTCTCGAAACAGTCGAGAGCGGCGCGGGTGTTCTCGGTGTCGAGGGCGTTCAGCCCCTGGCGGATAAGATCGGTCAGCTCGATGCGATTCATTTTTCCCCCTTGCCGCCCCGGCCAAGACGAGGCTTTTTTGGTCTGAGTCCTTCTTCATTTGAGGTTGTTTCTGACCTTTTGTGACCATTCGGCAGGGGTTTTCGCGGATATGACGAGTACTTGCGGATGATGCCTGCCGAAGGGAAGGTCGGCCGCGCTATCGTTGCCCGATGGGTTTGCCTGAAAACGCCTGGCGGGCTAAACCGGAGCGCGGCGACTTTCATCCCGCTGTCAGTGCAACCTCCGTTCCGGAAGAAAGTCGCGCTAAATTAGCAGGTTTCAAGGCAGAAGGGGGGTGTGCGCCGTCAGGGCGCGCACAGGCTGCACGGCTTGAAATCGGCGCCGACCGCCTCTTCGCGACTGGCGAAAATTTCGACGCAGCCTTTGGCGTTGGAGTACTTGCAGGCGGGCAGGTGAAACACCCGGCTGCCCGGATTGCCGTGGAAGAGCGCCGGCAGGGGGACATCCAGAGCCGGTCGGTTGGCCGGCTCCTGTCTTTTTCGCGCCGCGGCGAAGATCCAGCAACATCCCGCCAGCACCGTGGTGGTGAACAGCACTCTGACCATGTTCATGTTTTTCCTCCCTGGGCAATTTCAGGGGAAATCCCCAAGCGGCCTGGATCCGGCGAAGGCCGGTCCCGCATTACTTGAAGATATCCCGGAGAAAATCCTGCATTTCCTGCCAGGATCGACGGTCCGCTTCCGGGGAATAGGCAAGGGGCAGCTCGTATTGTTTGCCGAACCGGTCGGCCTGCGGATTGGTGAAGCTGTGCTTGGCCCCCGGATAGTTGACGAAATGGTAGTAGACGCCGGCCTTCGCCATCTCCTGGCTGAATTGGCCGATGTCCTCCGGCGAGACGAAAGGGTCGGCGGCGCCGTTGAGGACCAGGATGGCGGTTGCGATTTCGCCAGGTTGAGCCGGCCGCTCGGTTTGCAGGGTGCCGTGGAAGCTGGCGATGCCGTCGAGATCAAGGCCGCGTCGCGCCAACTCCAGCAGAATCCCCCCGCCGAAGCAGTAGCCGATGGCGGCGATCCGATCATCGTTCACCGTCGGATGCGCCTTCAGCACCTGCACGCCGGCGAGCAGGCGCTGTTTCGCCAGCGGCAGATTGGCGCGGACTTCACCCGCGAACTTTTTCGCCTCCTCCGGGTGGGCGGCCTGCTTGCCCTGTCCATACATGTCCACCGCCAGCGCCGTGTAGCCGAGTTCGGCGAGCATGCGCGCCCGCTCGCGGGCGTAATCGTTCAACCCCCACCATTCGTGGACGACCAGAATGCCGGGACGCGGCCCCGCGCTGGCGGCGTCGTAAGCCAGGTAACCCTTCAGAACGGAATCGACGGCGCGATAAGCAATCTCCTGTCCCTGTATGGCCGCCAGGGAGGAAAACGGATAGCTCAGCAGAAGGGCGATGACGATCGGAAGAAGTTTCATGGACGCTCTCCTTCGCGGCTTTTGGGTGATAGGGAGGCTTTTTGCTTGTAATTATAATCCGTTTCGCCGCAGTTGTCAGAACCGGGGCCTATAAAAGCTTTGCACACGACGTTCGGGTTGAAGGCGTGCAATGCTTTTGACCTCCGGTTCTGCCGAGATTTACTTTTTGGCGATCACCCAGATCGCGTGGACGATGCCGGGAATGTAGCCCAGCAGGGTGAGAACGACGTTGATCCAGAAATGTTTGCCCAGCCCGACCTGCAGAAAGACCCCCAGCGGCGGGAGAACGATGGCGGCGATGATGCGCAGGACATCCATGGCGAACCTCCCCTTGTCTATATCCGCACTATAGCCGAACCCGGAGGAAGCACAAAAGTCGGTCCCCCTTTGACAAGAGCCCCTTTTCAATTATCTCTTGTAGGAAAGGACCATAAAAAGGAGGGCGCCATGTTTGAAAACGTCGATGTGCAAGAAGCGATCAAACGCTCGATCCAGACGGAAAAAAACGCCCGCGACTTCTACCGTCTGGGCGCCAACCACATGCGCGACCAGCGGGCGCGCCAAACCTTCGAACTGCTCGCCAAGGAGGAGGCGGAGCACGCCCGGATGTTTTACGACATCTACACCGGCGCCGACATTCCCGATTTCGACGCCTTCATGGCCGTCGACCCGCTGCGCGACTCCGACTGGCTGACCGATCTGGAAAAGGAGTTGGTGGAGGAATTGGACGAGCGGCACGCCATGAAGCTGGCCATGGACAAAGAGCTCAAGTTGGAGGCGGCCCTGCGGTCGATGGCCGCCAAGATGCCCGACGCGAAGGCGCAAGAGGTGTTGCTCAAAAACGCCGAATCGACCCACCAGCATTTCGAGCTCATCGAATCGGAATACGCCCACCTGATGGCGATGGTGCACGAGACGGATGTCGATATTTACGTGCGGGAATGAGGGAGACTAAACAACGAATTGTTGTGCTAACCGCCGTCAACGGCGAATTTTTGCAGAAACTTCGGCACCGCTCTTTTACCGACTTTCGCCAGCCGCCGCATCAGTTCAAAAGGGACGCTGCGGATCTGGTAGGCGTCCTTGAGGTCTTCGATCATGCCGACCCAGAGGTGGCCGGTCATTTCCGCGTCGGCGAGGGCGCGGTGAAAGGCGCCGGTGCTCTTGATCTGTTTGTGCTGGACGAGCGATTCCAGTCGGTGATTCGGCGCCTCGGGGTAGACGCGCCGGGAGATCAGCATGGAACAGGCGAAATCGCCCACTCGGCGCTTGCGCACGCGCTGCAGTTCGGCGTCCAGAAACCGCCGGTCGAAGGCGGCGTTGTGGGCCACCAGGGGATGATCCGCCAGGAAGGTGGCAAATGTTTCCATGACCTCGGCGACGGGGGGAGCGTTCTGCAGCATGCCGTTGGTGATGCCGGTATAGCTTTCGATGAAGCTGTCTACGCGCATGCCCGGATTCATCAGGCTCTGAAATCGATCGGTGATTCGATTGTTCTCGATCAGCACCGCTCCCACCTCGATGACCCGATCCCCAGAATCGGGTGACAGACCGGTGGTCTCGAAGTCAAGGACGACGACGGAGTAGTTGCCCATTGCAGAGTCCCCCTTTCAAAAAATTATCGCAGTCGCCACTCGGGATCGTCAGCATAGTGGGAAATCGGGTGGGTGTCATCCCGTTTCGTCCCCAATGGGCCGGAGGCTCAAGCGGTGCTGGTTTTTACTGGCAATCCGCGGAAGATCAGTGTTAATCAGGAACTTAATTGAGCGGTAGTAGCACGAATAAACGGTAGAATCCAATCCTTTGCACGGGACCCCGTATGGATTTCCTCACCCTGCGCGCCTGCCTCGCCGCCAAGCCCGGCGCTGTCGAAGAGTTCCCCTTCGATCCGGTGACCTTGGTCGCCAAGGTCGGCGGCAAGATGTTCGCCCTGGTCGCCACCGATGAACTGCCTTTGCGGCTGAATCTCAAATGCGATCCGCTCAAGGCGGAAATTCTGCGGGAGTGCTTCCCCGCTGTTCTTCCCGGCTACCACATGAACAAGCGCCACTGGAACACCATCGTTCTCGATGGATCGATCCCCGATGCCGACCTGCGGGCGATGATCGATGAATCGTATGCCCTGGTGGTGCAGGGGCTGCCGCGGGCGAAGCGGCCGCTTTCATCGGGGTAGCGGTGCCCGTGCGGCGCGCGAATTTGAATTTGGAAACTTGCCTCTTTCGCTTCCCCCTCGAATCCGGTCCGGTCCCATGGGACGCTTATGCCGCGTCTCTTCCTGCGTAACGAACCTTTTTCAGGAACGCGACGATCCCCCGCGATCCCAAAATCAGCCAGACGCCGAATGCAATCCGGCCGATCATGGCGATGCTATCCGACCAGGGGATGATAGCCTCTCGCGCCCCCGTAGCGTTCGCAATCACTTGCGTGAAGTTGTCGTCCAGAGACGGTTTTATTACCGCTATCACGATTCTCATCAGGGAGGGCAGGGCGTCGCTCAGGACGAAAAAGCCCAGAATGATCAGGCCGGAGGTCAGGACCGTAGAGACGGTAAACTCGTTATCTTCTCTCTCGAATTGCGGGATGTCGCCCTCGATGAGCCGGGCGACCATCGGCGAGAATGACCACAGGAGAGCGCCGGCGGCGAAGTAAATCAGTCCGTGAAGGGAGGAGGCAATGAAGAAGAGGGCATCTGTATCGGTCGACGAGATGACGGCAATCACCGAGGCGAGCGCTGTCGGGAGGCTTATGAGGCCGGTGATGATCAGGTGGACGGCCAGGAGTTTGAGGGCGATGATGATGATCTCGGCGTTTTTCAAGGAGGTCTCCTGAAGTCGGGATGATATGTCGATTTTTTTACCGGGGGGCAAAATCGGCTTAAAAAAAGATGGGTTCAGGTTTTAAGAACGTCCGGAAAACTCCCTGCGTTATTCCCCCTGGGACCGCTCGCCGGGGATCAGGCCCAGCACCAGTCCGACGAGAAGTCCGAACGCGGCCCCTGACCAGGGACCGGCGAGGGCGCCTCAGGTCCCGCCGACGCACTCGCCGAGGTAGCCCAGGAGCGCCCCGAAAAGGGTGCCGGCGGCGGCGAAGAAGACGAATTTTTTCAGTCGTTTCATGGTGGGATGATGTACCTTTCTTCT
>JBAYQP010000100.1:0-5041 GCA_041677125.1 Desulfuromonadales bacterium
AAGTGGCGTTCGGCAGATTGGCCACGATTTCCAGGCACTGCCGAGGATGAGGTCCGTAGCCGACGACGTCGCCGAGAAACAGGTAGCTGTCGGCCCCCAGCCGGCGAATTTGCCCGAGCACCGCCTCCAGGGCCGGAAGATTGCTGTGAATGTCCGAGATGATGGCCACCTTGCGCGGCCTTGGAGGTGCGCAGCCGCACCCCCGCCAGCCCTCGCGCAAACCTTCGATCAGCGCCAGGCGGCCGTCGGTGAAGAGGCTGGTCAGCGGATAGTCGCACAAAGCGTCGATCAACGTCTTGCGGTCGCCGGCGGTGGTGAGCAGGGGCAGCAGGGTTGCGCCGAGCCGGTTCCCGAACAGCCGCCAGTCGGCCGTCGTTGCTTCCGGCTCCTGCGGCAGCCGATGCGCGATCGCCTCGCCCACATCGCGCACTTCGCCGGGCTGGTAGGTTTCCTCGTCGATGTAAAACAGTTTCTCCCCCGGCACTTCATAGCCGAAGTTCGAGGGATTGATGTCGAGCAGGATGCGGTGGGCGAGAATCATCCGCAGCGCGAGATGCAGCATCGCGCACCAGCCAGCGACCTTCTCATCCCAGAGGTGCAGTTCCCGCAGGATGGTCAATCGCGGGGTGGCGCTGCAGAGCCACCACGCCCCTTCGGTGCGCACCAGGAAGCAGGTCTTGCGCGGGTGCCAAACCTGCAGCCGCGCCGCCAGCGCCATCCCGTTCTCCGCCGCGGCGACCGCCTCCGCCTCCGAGGCGAAGAGTAGATCGGCGTGCGACTTGAGCACCCAGCCACCACTGAGGACCAGGCGCAGATTGCTCTTTGCCGAGCCCTCCCGGGCTCCGGCCACTCCGGTTTTATGCCGCCATTGCTCCTGCCGATCCTCGACCAGCAGCTCCAGCAATTGCGCATGACAAAGACCCCCGCCGGTGTCTTGAACAATCAGGTCGGCGGGGGTCTGGGGAATCGGGAAATAACTCTCGGTCATTATTACATGGCTTCTTTAACGGCGGTCACCCCCATGCGGAAAGCCGACCACCCCATCCCCAGGTTGGTGGTTTTCTTGGTGATCATCACCAGCAGCGCGTCGGTGCCCGGGAGAATCTTCATGAAGTGATAAGTTCCCATGGTCGTAATCTGTATCTCTTCAAAGGAATAGACCGGCTGCGTGCCACGCTGTTTGGCGATCAGCTGCTCGACGCGGCTGATGGTTTTGCCGCGAAACATGTCGACGGCGGCCGCCGCAACGGCATCGAGATAAGCCTGCGTGAAATAGGGGATGGTATTGTGCACCCCCAGCAACATGCCGGTATTGAGATCGACCACCCCGCAAGCCAATCCATCCTGAACGTCATCGATAATCGCCTTGCACGCCGCTGTCAGATTTGCCATCTTCCTTCTCCTTCATATGAGTGAATACAGCCGCGAAGCCGTAGCGGGCCTCGCGGTCAGCCAATGAACCGCATAGGCAGGTAAGCGCGTGTCATCCCCTCCCGAAACGGGGCGAGTTACAGCTACAGCAGGGTGCGGATGTCCTCAGTCAGATGTTTCACCTCGGTCAGCACCGTGCCGAGCAGGGAAGCTTTGTCGGACAGCGCCACCAGCGCAAAGGAATCGTCCAGAATGGAAAACATGATGAACCCGTGCTCGCATTCGATCAAGGCGTTGCGGAAGTCGCCGTGCTGCAACTCCTCGGAAGCCGCTTTGCTCGCCTCGAAAATGGAAACGCCGACGGAAACGACCTGCTCCGCGCGAACTTCTCCGGCCATGGCAAACGCGAGGATGATGCCGTCTCGGTCGACCACCGCCAAGCCATCGAAACAGCTCGAAGTGGTCAGGGTGTGATTCAAAAGATCGTTCACTTGTGTAACCGCCATGTTTGTCATTATCCCAGTATTAAGTTTTGTGCGAAAGTCGAAAAAGAAACCACCAAACAACTAATTAAAGCACGATACATCAGGCGGAAGTTAGGGTCAAGTCCGCCTGGGTGGATTATTTCTTTCCAGCTGCTAGACTGATGGACTGGAAATTTCACCCGCCGGGAAAAAGGACCCATGGACGATCTTCTCGCCGCCCGCGCCCTGATGGGCGTCTCCCTCGGATTTCATATCCTCTACGCGACCATCGGCGTTGGGCTTCCTTTTCTGCTCATGCTGGCGGAGGGTCTTTCCTTCTGGAAGAAGGAGGAACTGTACCACGAAATGGCGCGCAGGTGGATCCGGCCGGCGGGGGTGTTGTTCGCCATCGGCGCCGTCTCCGGCACCATCCTCTCCTTCGAACTGGGTTTTCTCTGGCCGAAGTTCATGGAATTCAGCGGCCCGCTGATTGGGCTCCCCTTCTGGATGGAGGGGTACGCCTTCTTCACCGAAGCGATTTTTCTCGCCCTCTACATCTACGGCGAAAAACGGCTGTCGCGCCGGGCGCTCTTTCTTTGCACCATACCGCTGACCGTGGCGGCGGCGCTGTCGGCGGTCTTTGTCATCAGCGCCAATTCGTGGATGAACACCCCCGACGGGTTCATTCTGGAGGCGGGGCGCATGGTGGATATCAATCCCCTCGCCGCCATGGCCAACCCCGCCTGGGCGCATCAGGCGGTGCACGGCACGATAGCCGCGTATGTGGCCACCGGTTTCGCCATGGCCGGCATCTACGCCCTGGCGCTGCTGCGGCGGGGCTGGACGCCCTACTTTCGCAAGGCGCTCGTCCTGTCACTGGCGGTGGGAACGGTTGCGCTGCCCTTCATGCTCGTCTCCGGCGACTGGGCGGCGTCTTTTCTGGCGCGGCACGAGCCGGCCAAGCTGGCGGCGGCGGAGGCGCACTTCGAGACCAGGGCCAACGCGCCGCTGATCCTCGGCGGCTGGGCCGACCTGGAATCCGGCGAAATATCCCACGCCATCGAGATTCCGCACCTCTTGAGCATTCTCGCCTTCAAAGATCCCGACGCGGTGGTGATCGGGCTGAACGAATTCCCGCCGGACGCGCGCCCCAACCCCAACCTGGTGCATCCCTTCTTCGATCTGATGGTCGGCTCTTTCATCATCATGGCCCTCGCCGCCGCCTGGTTCTGGCTGTGCTACTGGCGGCAAAAGACCTTCCCCGCCAGCCGCAAGATCCTCATCGCCCTGGTCTTTGCCGCTCCCTTCGGCATGATCGCTCTGGAGAGCGGCTGGTTGGTGACGGAATTCGGCCGCCAGCCGTGGATCGTCATGGACGTGATGCGGGTCTCCGCCGGGGTGACGCCAAACGAGGGAATCGGCGCGGTGTTTCTGGTGTTTCTCGTCGTCTATGTGCTGCTGACCCTCGGCTTGATAAAGATGCTGCTGCGCCGCCCCCCCGGCGGCGGGGCGGACGCCTCCCAGGAGGATCGCCGTGTGGACGCCTGAGGTCATCGCCGCCGGCATCCTGCTCCTCGGCCTGATCATGTACGCCGTCTTCGGCGGCGCCGACTTTGGCGGCGGCGTCTGGACGGCGCTGGCCAGCGGTCCGCGCAAGCGCGCGCAGCGCGAGGGGCTGTTCCACGCCATCGGACCGGTCTGGGAGACCAACCACGTCTGGCTCATCTTCGTCGTGGTCGTTCTGTTCATGGTTTTCCCGTCGGCATTTTCCGCCCTGTTCATCGCCCTGCTCGCGCCGCTGGTGATCGCCCTGGTCGGCATCAACTTTCGCGGCGCCGCCTTCGCCTTCCGCCATTTCGGCAAGGAGACCGGCCGGGGGGTTCCCTTCATCGCCCGCTCCTTCGAGATATCGAGCATCCTCACCCCCTTCTTCATGGGGATGGCGGTTACTGCGGCGGCGGCAGGGACGATCCGTCTCGACGACGGCGAAGTGACCTCCGGCCTCTGGGTCTGGATCACCCCTTTCACCCTCGGCGGCGGCGTCATCGGCCTGGCGATTTGCGCCTACCTGACGCCGATCTTCATGACGGTGCGCACCCGGGGGGAACTGCGGGAGGATTTTCGCCGGCGGGGGATGGCGGCCGGGTTGCTGCTCGGCGTGCTGACCGCCCTCGAGGTTCCGCTGGCCCTGTGGGACGCCCCCCTTTTCGCGCAGCGGCTGTTCACGCCCCGGGCGCTGGCCGGCATCGCTCTCGCCGTTCTTTTCGGTATCACCACCGAGGCCCTGCTCTGGCGGCGCTGGTTCCGCACTGCCCAGGTCGCCGCCGCCGGCACGGTCGCCCTGACCGTTGCCGGTTTCGCCGCCGCCCTCTACCCCGACATGATCATCGGCGAACTCACCGTCGCCGAATCGGCGGCGCCGGCGGCCACCCTCTACGTCTTCTTCGCCGTCCTCCCCTTCGGCGTCCTCATCCTCGCCCCTGCGTTGCTCTTTCTCTACTGGACCTTTCGCGGCGGCGCGAATCCGCAGGCGCCACCGGAGGACTATCGGATCTGAGCGCGCCGGTCCGGTTGGCATGCCGACAAGCCATTATCGGCATGCACCCGTTGCTGGGAATTGGGCTCAGGTAGCTGCTCCGATGTATAGTTTTCCGGCTTTTGGTCAGCTGTCCGGGCGGCAGCAGGCGTGACAGAGCCGATTGCAGCGCGTCGCCACCTGCCCCAAAATCTTTGGCGGGTTGCTGAAAAACACGTTTAATTAGGTGAAAAGGCCGTTTCCATGCTATGATTACGCTTGTAATCACATGAAATTACAGGAAAATATTATGCGCGGAGAGAACGCACCATCCCAGGCCATGTTCTGCCATGTCTCCCCCGAAGGGCTTGCCCCCAAGAATCATCCGTTGCGCCCGATCAAGACCATGGCCGACGCTGCCCTGAAGAAACTCTCTCCCCAGTTCGACGTCACGTACTTCCCCGCCGGCCGCCCCTCCATCCCTTCGAAGAAGCTGCTCCGGGCCTCGCTTCTTCAGGCTTTCTCTACCGTTCGCAGCGAGCGGCAATTGGTCCATCCTCGGCACCGGCGGCCAGGGGGTGGACAGAGGTTGAACGATGTCTAAAACGAAAAAAATGGGGCTGCTCATTGCCGTCCTCGTCGTTGGCGTCGGCGGCGCCCTTTTCTTCTGGCAATCGATGCGGGAAAAAGG
>JBAYQP010000101.1:0-5037 GCA_041677125.1 Desulfuromonadales bacterium
GCCCGGGCGATTGACGCGATTTTCGCCAAAACCGGCGGCAATGCCACCGCGCCGCTCGACTGATAAAGGCATCATCTGCCGCGCTATCATCCCCGCCACCTGCCGCCGTTCTTGCCCGAGCTGTTGGCCGCAATCTTCCCCTCGAGCCGTTTCAATAGACTGCATTCTGTCAAAAACGGTTGCATATTCGGCGACTTCCTGATAATCAATCGGCTCACCGCCGATGTCGCGCTACGTTTCTTCCACCCTTAAACCCGAGGTTGCCCCATGAGTTCATCACCCAAATGTCCGCAATGCGGATCCGAATACACCTACGAAGACGGGAATATGTATGTTTGTCCGGAATGCGCCCATGAATGGTCCAGTGAAGCGGCCAGTGCAAGCGACGCGGAGCCGACGATTCAGGACGCCAATGGCAATGTCCTTGCGGACGGCGACACGGTCACGGTGATCAAGGATCTCAAGATCAAAGGCTCGTCGTCGGTGGTAAAGGTCGGGACCAAGGTCAGAAATATTCGTCTGGTCGATGGCGATCATAATATCGATTGCAAAATCGATGGCATCGGCGCGATGAAGTTGAAATCGGAGTTCGTCAAAAAAGTTTAGACCCTTTTCACCCGCCAATTGCCTGAGGAGGACTGAATGGAGCATTTTCTCGCCACCGTCAAGGAAACCGTGAATCCGGCCACCCAGCCGGTCGGAGTGAATCTGGTCCGCGATGCCGCGCAGTTGGCCACAGCCAAAATTCGCGTAAAGGACCAACGACTGGCCATCTGTCAACAGATCGCCTACAGCCGGATGTATGGCTGGTCGACCTGGACGGATGCGACAACGGCGCACTGTGTGCTGGGAGCCGGAGCGACCGGCATGATCGAGCGGCCCGAGCGGGTTTCTTCCGGAGCGGTCAATTGCGGGGTCTATCAGCAGGATCAAGCCGCCGCGGCGGCCATGCAGCAGAAAATGCCGCGGGTCATCGAGCGTTTCGCCGGGGTGTTGACCTATCCGCTGCAGCGGCCGCTGTCGGGATTTTCTCCGGATCTGGCGGTAATCTACTGCAATTCGGCCCAGGCGATGCGCTTTGTGCAGGCTTTTCTTTACCACGCCGGCGGCGAATTCGTCATGAAGAGTTCCGGCGACGCCGGAGTGTGTTCGCGGGGGGTGGCGCAGGTGTTTTGCACCGGCGAGCCAGCGGTCGAAATCCCCTGTTTGGGCGACCGGCGCTTCGCCATGGCCCAGGATCATGAACTGCTGGTCGGCATTCCCGCCGCATGGTTCGCCCGCACTGCCGAGGCGCTGCAGGCGACCCACAAGGCCGGTATCCGCTATCCGGTGCCGTTCCAGATCCCCAGCGGCTGCGATCTGCCGCCCGCTTTCACCACGGCGGAGGATGATCTGGGTTAGCGGTCAGTCGCCCTGTTTGGATTAAAAGCAATCGCCGTGGCAGATGAAATGCCCCGGCGATTTGCTTTTTGGTACAACCCACCCTCACGATTTGCTCGGCAGCGCCTTTCCCGTCGGCTGCGTTTTCACGCAATAGGTCCAAATATTCAGTTGCTCCAGGGCGAACAGGACGAGTCCGGCGACGAAAACGCCGATGAAATGGCTCTCCAGCGCGGCGGCGAAAGCGTAGAAGAGGAAGAAGATGGTCCGGAAAAACAGATTGGACCATTTGAAGAGCGGCCGGGCGCCGGTGAGAATGCGGTTGAGCAGAAGAACGGAAGCGGAGGCCACATAGCCGGCTACGGCCATGGTGATCAGCGCCGCCGGCGGCGGACAACCAAGAATCTGTCGGGCGCTTTCCGCCAGCGGCGCGAGCAGATCGGTCTGGCGGCAGAAGAAGAAGGCGGTGCTGATCAGCAGAAACAGGACCAGTTCCGTCATCCCCCGCCGGGACAGCGCCTGCATTTCCTGCAGATGGTAAGGGGCTTTCGTTCCCATGGCATGCCTTGCGTTCATGACCGCCTCCTTTCTCGTGTTTTCGATGGTTAATGCTTGAGCGCGCCTTCTTCCCCGTGCAGTTCCTCGATTTCTTCCCAACCGGTCCACATCGGTTTGATGTAAGCCATCGGGGTGCGGCCGAGGGTGGCCAGGTAGACGTGGGAGAAGAGAAAGGCGCACAGGGCGCAGGCGAGTAGAAAGTGCAAGCCGACGAGAACTTTCAGCCCGCCCATGAGCAGCACCAGTTCGCGCAGCGGCGCGATGTTCATCAGCAGAATGCCGGTCAGGCTCACCAGCGGCACGAGAACGAACATGATGGCCAGATAGGCCGACTTCTGCAGCGGGTTGAACTTGTTCTCCGGGGTCGGGTGATGTGGGTTCGGTTTGCCACGGAAGTAATTGAAGAAATAGAAGATCGCCTGACGCAGCAATCCGTGCTGCAGTTCTTCCTTGTTCGGCACGTACAGCGCTGTCATCCGGCGGGCGATGCAGGTGTAGTAAAAGAACCAGAGGGAGAAGGAGGCCGCCACCAGAATGCCGGCGGCGTTGTGCAGCAGGATGGCCGACTTGTAGGCGCCAAACAGGTTGACATACTCGGGAAAGCGAATCTGCGCGCCGGAAATGCCGAGGGTGATGATGCCGATGGCGTTGAGCCAATGCCAGATGCGCACGGGCGTCGGTTGCAGATAGATACGGGAGTTATTGGCATGTTCGCTATGTTCGGTCATGGCCCGGGCTCCTTTCAGCGTCTGTTCTTGCGGGTGAGGAATCGCAGAAAACCGTGTCCCACCGGCATCACCAGCCCACCGGCGATGATCACCAACCCCAACAGGTTCATCGAGGCGTTGCGGGTGGCGCCCATCATGTAAAAATCAGGCGTGCCGTTCAGGACATCGAGAATCGCCCCTTTTTCCACCGACATGCGGCGATAGCTGCCGTCCGGTTGCGGCAGGGAAAGATAGCTGGTCTGCATCGTTTCGCCGCCGGAGGCGTGACAGAAGGTGCAGTCCCAGCGGTTGTCGAGAATCTGCACATTGTGGGTGACAGACTCCGGCGTCAGCATCCCCTTCAGGCGCAGACCCGGATATTCGCTGCTGCCGTTGAATCGCCGCAGTTCGGAAATCGATATGGTGCCGGTGCCGTTGGCGTCGATCAGCGCGGCAATATCCTTATCTCCCGTTATTTCCCGCAATTCTTCGTGGGTCACCAGATTAAAGGGCTCACCGCGGGCGGGCACGCCTGATGCGGGGTCGGCCGGCCGTTTGGTGATAAACAGGTTGATGACATAATTCTCCGAGCCGGTGTGGCAGGATACGCAGGGCAGCATCTCCAGGTGCAGTTCGGCCTGCGGCAGCCAGACGCCGTGCGCCGTCGCCATTTCGTCCGACGCGTGGCAGGCGGCGCATTGTCGATTCATGTCCATCCCGGAGACCGCCCCGGTATTGTGCGCCGCATGCGGGTTGTGGCAATCGCCACAGGTGGCGCCGGCGGCGTGTTCGCTCAGGGCGTATTCGTCGCTGATGTCCTGGTGGCAATCGCCGCAGGCGGCCCGGGATGGCGAAAGCCCATCATCGGGGTGGTCTTGCCCCACCGCGTGGCAACCGGAGCAGCCGAGATCGGCATGGGCGGTGTGATCGAACCGCAAAGGATCGATGGCCAATTCGGCGCCGACCGCATCGACATCGCCGTGGCAATCCATGCAGCTTTCAGCAGCAGCGACAGAAAGCGGGGCCATGAAGGCCGCCGTGACCGCCCAGCCGATGCACCACAGGTAGAGTTTCTTTCGTTTCATTTTCAGCCTCCGCAGATAAGTGGTTTCCAGGGTCAGCGCAGCGGCACCTGTTTGGATTCCCTTTTCTTCTCCGTCCACTCCTCCAGCACCAAGCGCACCCCCCGCAGGGAGGAGTACAGTTGGGCGACGACGATGATGGCGCAATAGCCGAGAAAAAAATAAATCGTCAGCCCGGCCAGGCTGCCGCCCGGCAGCCCCAACAGGGCCGGTCCGAAGGCGGCGGCCGCCAGCAAGGCAATCAGCGCAGCGCTCCAGAGCATCCTCTGTTTCATGGCGTCCTCCTTATCCCTGCTTGTTGCCGGCGGTTTTGACGGCGCTGGGCTGCAACTGGCTTTCCTTCCTGGCGTGGGCGAGTTGCCGCAGATTGCCGATCAGCGGCACCAACTGCGCCACGACAATCAAGGCGCAAAAACCGAGAAAGCCCCAGACCACCAAAGAGCTGTTATCTTCCCGGCCGGTGGCGGCCAGGGCGACCGAAGCGCCGAAGGTGAACAGGATGGGTGTGAGCATGGCCACTATTTTCGTTTTCATCGCGAACTCCTCTCGATACGGGTTAACGGACACTCAGGACGTTAAGAACATTTTTGAAGGCGCATTTCACCGCCTGGCAGATTTCCTCACGATCACCGAGGCTTGCCGGGCGCAAAGCATGGTAGAAAATCCCCTCCCGACGAATCTTGCGCACCATCGGCAACGATTTTTCATCGGAAACCAGGATGATGGTCAGATTGCGATCGCATTTCTTGATCAGAGGAATCAAATCCGAGGCCGCTACGTTCTCGTTGAGGTCGCTGCCGACCAGAATGACATGAGCGTTTTTCTCCAGGATGTCGTTGAGCACCTCGGCGGCGGAGTCGGTCGTTTTCACCCGGTAGCCGGCTTTGCCCAGAATATCGGCCAGCAGGTTGCGGGTTTCACTGTCCTTGTCGGCTATGAGAATTCCTTGCTCGTTCATGATTCTCTCCTCGCTGGAGGCAGCTCATCACCCTTTTCGGCCGGAACGCGCCTGCTCCCCTTCCCTGCCGGATACCCGCCGAAAGATTTCTCGGAGCATGGCGCCGAACAGCAGCAGAGCCGGGACAACCTGCAGGGCGATGATCACGGCAAAAAAGCCGAGAAAGAGAGTTGGCATCAGGTTGCCGCTACCGTCGGCCGCCACCATGGGGCCAAGAAAAACGGTACCGATCACGACCAGCCCGACGATGAGAGAGTTGACGATTTTGGCTTTCATGGCTTTTCTCCTTTCCGATATGAACCCGGTGGTTTGTTCTCTTGGTCTTTAGCTAGAGCAACCACCGTACCGGCGC
>JBAYQP010000102.1:0-4937 GCA_041677125.1 Desulfuromonadales bacterium
AAGTAAAATAAATGGCTTGACTTGACACGTTTTATATCCTACATTGCTCCAAAACGTAACGGAGCTAACCGATGACCCTAGGCGAAAAAATAAGAGAATCAAGGCGAGTAGCCGGAATTACGCGAGACGAACTTGCCCATAGGCTGGGTATTTCGCCGGCAGCAATAACAAAGATAGAAAATAATAATCTCAAATTCGGGCCTACACCTGAGGCGCTTGTCGAGCTTGCCAAGGTTCTTGACGACCGTTCAATCCTCATTTACGCACTTCTGAACAACCCGATTTGCAAAGAAATCATCCCCCGGGCGTTTACCCCGCTGAACAACATCAAGACCGACCCGTCGGCGATTTTGACCAAGCTTCGCGAGGAGCTGGACGAGGCGAAGGAGCGGGCGGAGATTTTGGCGCGCCTGCTTGCGCACATGGAGCCGGAGAGCCAGCCGGGTTTCCGCGAAACGCTGTATGCGGGACTGGAGCAGCTGATCGACGTGCCGCGCTGCATTGAGGAGCTGTTCGACAAGCTGAAGGTGGGCGGGGTGTTGTCGGAGGAGGAGCATCTGGAAATCCACCTGAGACAACAAGCGAAGGTGGAAGCGAATGGGCATCATAAGCGGGTGGATGGCTGAAAAATGGTCGAATTCACGGGTAAGCAGCGCAAGGAAATCATTAAGGCTTTGACCAATCTGCATGCTTTTGGCCGCACCTTGTCCGCCGATAGTGCGCACGAGCGAGGAATCAGATTCGGGCACTTGAACGCCGTTGAGGCGCTTGCTGTGCGCCTTGGCTTCCCCGTGATGGCCGACGATATGGTTGCGCTACGGGAGAGGATCGAGGACCAGTGACCTGGTTCGATTGTCGGGATATCGCCGCGCCCTTGTTTGCCCCTGCCTCGAGGAGAGAAAAGATGGACGCCGAAAGAGTTTCTGAGATTTTCAGCGAGCTGTACCCCCTGGCGGAGGAGATCGGCGGGGCTATTGAACTGAACGGCGGCGCGTTCGCCCTGCTGGCGAGAAAGATCGCCGCTGCGGGCAAGCCGGTGGCGGAGATGACTCTGCGGGAGTTTGCCGGCATGGTGGAGCAGGCGGCTGTCGAATACAACCGGTTGTACGAGGCAAGAAAATGATGGCGACGGTCTCGGCGCGTTCTGCCCAGGTCCGGCGCGATCAGCTCAATGGCCGGCAATGGGAGGATTTCTCCCGCTTTTGCGAGGTGTCGCGGCGGCTGAAGGCGAAAGCGCGCGCGCGGATGGAAGCAGCCCGGATCGGCGAACCCCCCTCCCGCTGATCCGGGCCGGAGCCCCGGCGCGAAGCCCCCTTCCTTCGCGCCGGGGTGTTTTTAGGTTTGTTTTTTCGGAAGCTGATTCTCCGATATAAACATAAATAACATTTAATTTTTGGTTGTCAACGGGAGGATGCGATGAAAATGATCTGCGCATGGTGTGACGAGCTGATTGATGGCGAGGTTGCCGACACCGAGGCTTCGCACGGGATTTGCCCGACGTGCCAGGCGATTCATTTTCCCGATCACCCGCCGGTGATTGCCGACGAGCTGACGAGCCGGGAGTCTGGTTTTTTGGCCTTGGTTTGCGCATTGCTGGTGGTCCTGGTGGCGCTTACCGCGCTGGATATGTTCCATGGCTAGCCGGGCGCCGGGAAGCCGCGTGGCGGATGCTTTCTGGATCTGGCTGATCCTGTTTTTGCTGTTCGGCTGGTCCGGCGAAATGGATCGCCGCGACGCCGTGAGCGCGCAGCGCGGGGTGTCGAATTGGGCGGAGGTGTCGGCGCTATACGGTCCGGAGGATTCTTGCCTGACCGCCGCGAAATAGTTTGGGTGCCTGGGGCCGTTTGCGGACCCCTCCTTCCGTTGCCGCTGCCGACGGCCGGCCCCAGGGTTTTTTAAAGGAATTGAATGGATGAGCACACGAACGGAGTTTTCACAGGCGGAGAAGGCGGCGCGGGCGAAGATTCGCGAGGAAATCGAGAACGGCGTCCGTCGGTTGTCGCCGGAGGAGATTGCCGAGCTGGCGCCGTTTATTTTGCCGCCGGTGCGCCCGCTGCCGGTGGTGATGGGCGATCCGGCGCCGAACAATGGCCGCCGACGCTCGGTGTCTCCGCTGCATGGGTCGCTGTGATGCGCTGTCCGAAGTGCCAGGGGCGTCTGGTCCCCTTCGAGGAGGTTGTCGGCACGGCCCGGCTGCAGGTGGTGTCGTGCCAGAACTGTGGGGATCGGCATGAGCGGGATGCGCCGGTGGTGTTTTGCAACGAGACGCCGGCCGCGCCCATAGGACGGCCTCGGGTGAGCCTGATCGGAACGCATCGCAAGGTGGCCGTGTGCGTTGAATGCGGCACCGAAAAGGAGATTCGCGGGTGTGGGCGGTGCAGCACGTGTTATCAGCGCCTGCGCAAGGCGCGAAAGGCTGTTTTGCCGGTGATCCCGCTGGAACACGGGGAAGAGTTGCCGCCATTGGCGGAAGAAGCGAAGGAGCAGGAAATTATGGCAACGAAGAAGACGACGAGACCTTGCGCGAAGTGCGATCGGGTGATGTCGATTGTCAGCCGGGGGCTGTGCGGGAAGTGTCACGGCGCAGAAAAGAAGGCGGGCACGCTGGACGCGAATTATCCGGCGGGTGTTGTGAGGGCTCCGAAGCGCGCCGCTGCGATGACATCGCAGCCGTCCTTGGCCGACACGGTGGAAAGTCTGACGCCTGCTGTTTCGTTTGCCGCCGATCTGCGCAACGTTTTGTCCGATATCGAGTCGATGCTTCTGGCAAAGAATGCTGCCTACGGCAACAGCGCTCTGGTGCCGGTGCGGGTGTTCAGCAAAGCCGATCCGGTGGAACAGATTCGGGTGCGTCTGGATGACAAGATCAGCCGGCTGATGCGGGGCAGCGAGTACGCCAACGAGGATACAGAGATTGATCTGCTGGGCTATCTGGTGCTGTTGAGGCTGGCGCGACGGAGGCTGTCATGATTTCCGGTTATCGTTGCCCCCTGCGCCGCGACTTGCTCAAGTTCCACGGCCCGGCAAAGGCGTTGCGCCTTGCGCACATCTTTGGGGTTGAGAAGCGCCGTGACTCGATCTGGTCCCGCTTGTTGGGGGATTTGCCCTGATGCGCCGCTGCAAGGGGTTGACGGAGGTCTATTCGCGCGTCTGCGGCTTCTTTCGCCCCGTACAGCAGTGGAACAGGGGCAAGAAGGAAGAGTTCAGGCAGCGCAAGGAATACGTCGTCAAGCTAAGGGAGGATGCCGATGGGCGTGATTAGCGTTGATTGCGATCGATGCCGGCAGTCGGTCCGTTGTCTCTCGGAAGAGGAGCACCGCCGACTGACGCTCTTCGGTTGGTTCCAGGGGCGATCTCCTGAGTGCAACAATCAGGAGCCGCTTTATTTCCGTGGCATCGATGGCGTTATCGATCATGGCACGCCCAGAAGGGCGGGAGAGGGGGCGGTTCGTTCGGCCTCCCTCCCCGCGCCCCTCTCCGCCCTTCGTAAAAAATCTGCCAAAGATCATAAGAGGTCAGACGATGTTCACGCTCACGGCTGAGGGGTTCGACAGGGAGATGCGGTTTCTTGACCAGCTGGGGAAACAGGCCACCTTTGTGTTGGCGAAGACGCTGACGAACACCGGTCAAATGGTGAAGAAGGAGGTGACGGACGAGATGCGTAAGGTCTTCGACCGGCCCACTCCCTATGCCCTTCGCAGCCTTTATCTCAGCCCGGCCACAAAGACCCGACTGGAAACCAAAGTCTGGTTCAACGAGTTCGGCGGCAAAGGGACGCCGGCCACGAAGTTCATGGCGCCACAGGTGTACGGCGGCATACGCGGGCTCAAGCGATCAGAGAAGCTGCTGCAGCGTGTGGGGATTCTGCCACCGGGAATGGTCTGGGTGCCAGGGCGTGGCGCGCGGCTGGATGCCTACGGAAATATTTCCCCCGGCCAGATCACCCAGATTCTTTCGGTCCTCAGTGCTCATCGCGAGGTTGGATTCAAGGCCAACATCACCAGCCGATCCCGGCGGACCAACCGCAAGCCCCGGGATTACTTCGCCACCAGTGGCCGGGGCGATGGGCCGAACCCTCTGCCTGCCGGTGTTTGGGAGAAAAGGCGGGATGGTGGAGTGAAGCCGATTCTCATCTTCGTCAGGCAGAGCAGCTATCGGCCCCGCCTCCCTTTTCACCAGATCGCGGAAGCCACAGTGCGCGCAAACTTCAGCCGCCTGTTCCACCAGAACATGGACCAAGCCATGCGGTCGATACGGTAGCGGGTCCTTCCGGCTCGCAAACGCAACACAGTAATTCAAACCCCAGTATCTGAGTCCATTCGGTTTTTGGGTTTGAAGTGAAAAATTGAATTCATTGGAGGTAAAATGCCGGAACTACAGGCATTTGAGAGCATAGAGTTAGCGGCGAAATTGCCCGGCGGGATTCCCGCCGAGGTCCTGGCCGTCATCTCGGCCCGGTTTTTTTCCGAGGACGCCTGCACCAAGTGGTTTTTTGATCGCTACTACCCGGACGGCCCCCGCTGTCCGGAGTGCCGCGCCCCCATCGTCTCCGAACGCTCGCTGCAAAGTTTCCGCGCCCTGCGCCGCTTTACCTGCTCCGGCTGCGGAAAACAGCCGCGCGCCACACACGGCACCGTCCTGCAAAACTCCTCCTTGTCTCCCAGGTCGCTCATGCTGCTCGCCGCCATGTGCGGATGGGGCATCGAGCATCGCGAGATTGCCCGCGTCATCGGCATCGCCCCCGACACCGTCCGCGAATGGCGCGACAAATTTGCCGCGCTCGCCGAGGTCGGCCACTGATGAGCGATCAGCCCACAGACAACGTGCTCGACCTGACCGCCGCAGTCGAAGCCAGGCGCAAAGAAGAGGCCGAAAAGCTCGCCGCCGCCGCCGCGCCGGAAGAAACTAAAACCGGCGCCGGCGGTCCCGACGATCCC
>JBAYQP010000103.1:0-4922 GCA_041677125.1 Desulfuromonadales bacterium
ATACCGTGCAGGAAGCGGGCAATCCCCTTGAATGCCGGGTTCGCCCTTGTCGGAAAGCATTTTTTAAAGCGTTTTTCGGCGAATTTGCGCCCGCTCGGCAACCGCTGCCTTGGCAACATCACGCAACGCCAGCAACAGGGTGTCAAAATCATCCTCCTCAAGAACTGCCGTCAGGTGCTCCGCCGCATGTTCCGGGGTCTGTAGCCAGTCTTGTAAATCCTCTTCGTAGGGAATGATCTTCCGGCCACGTGGGTCATGCCCCTTGATTTCCGTCACGCCGACGGCATCTTGCCGATATACACCTCCCGCGGCCGGCTGGTGCCGTCGGAGGGGCCAACGATGCCGTCCTGTTCCATCTTCTCGATGATGCGGGCGGCGCGGTTGTAGCCGAGGCGCAGCCGGCGCTGCAGCATGGAGATGGAGGCCTGGCGGGTTTCGGAGACGATGGCGAGGGCCTGATCCCATTTTTCGTCCAGCCCGTCCTCGTCCTCGCTGCTTCCCGTCTCGCCGCCGGCGGGTGCGGCCAGGATCGACTTGTCGTATTCCGGCTCCCCCTGCTTCTTGAGAAAATCGACGACCCGCTGCACCTCCAGCTCGGAGACGAAAGCGCCGTGCACCCGCTGCAAGGCGCCGGTGCCGGGGGGAAGAAAGAGCATGTCGCCCATGCCGAGGAGCGCCTCGGCCCCCATCTGGTCGAGGATGGTGCGCGAGTCGATGCGGGAGAAGACCTTGAAGGAGATGCGGGTGGGGAAGTTGGCCTTGATCAGGCCGGTGATGACATCGACCGAAGGCCGCTGGGTGGCGAGGATCAGGTGGATGCCGGAGGCGCGGGCCATCTGCGCCAGGCGGGCGATCGATTCCTCGATTTCGCGGCCGGCGACCATCATCAGGTCGGCCAGTTCGTCGACGATGACGACGATGTACGGGATGTGCCCGTGTTCCAGCACTTCCCCTTCCGCCAACTCGATTTCCGGCAGCGCTTCCTCGTTCGGATCGACCGGTTCGACCACCACCTGCCCCTTGGCCCGGAGATCCTCTTTCTCTTTTTCCTCGCGAGCGATCTTCTTGTTGTACCCCTCGATATTGCGCACCGCCTTGTCGGCCATCAGTTTGTAGCGGCGCTCCATCTCGCGCACCGCCCAGGCGAGAGCAAGGACGGCTTTTTTCGGATTGGTGACAACCGGCAGCAGCAGGTGCGGAATCCCCTCGTAGATGGAGAGTTCCAGCATCTTCGGGTCGACCATGATGATGCGCACCTCCTGCGGGGTGGCGCGGTAGAGCAGGGAAAGGACCATGGTGTTGATGGAGACCGACTTGCCGCTGCCGGTGGAGCCGGCAACGAGCAGGTGCGGCATCTTCGCCAGATCGGCGACAACGGTGCGGCCGAAGATATCCTTGCCCAGAGCCATCGGCAGCCGGCCGCCGGATTTCTGGAACTCCTCCGACTCGAAGATCTCCTTCAGCCAGACGGTGTCGCGCTCCTTGTTCGGGATCTCGATGCCGACGACGCCGCGGCCGGGGATCGGCGCGACGATGCGGATGGAGAGCGCCTTCAGCGCCATGGACAGATCGTCGGAGAGGCCGGCGATCTTGTTCACCTTGACCCCGGGGGCGGGAGCGAACTCGTACATGGTGACCACCGGTCCCGGCTTGACCTCGGTGACCTCCCCCTGAACGCCGAAATCCCGCAGCTTTTTCTCCAGGATGCGGGCGTTCATCATCAGCGATTCCTTGTCCACCGTGTGGGCCGCCTCTCCCTCATGTTCGAGCAGGCTGAGCGGCGGCTTGTGGTAGGTGCCTTCCGGTTCGAGAAAATCGAAAATAACCTGCGCCGGCTCTTCCTTCTTCTTCTTTTTCGCGGTTTTGCCCGCCGTTATCAGTTTCGGTTCGCTGACGGCGATCACCGGCGCTGCAGGCGCCCCGCTCTCCCTGGCCGGCTTCGCCTTCGCCTTCGCCGTGCGGGACTGCCGACGCTGCTCCAGAAGCAGACCGAAGCGCTCCAGGATCCCTTCCAGGAACAGCACCATGGAAAAGCGGACGGTGAGCATCAGCGAAACGAGGAAGAAGACGATGAGAAACACTGTCGCGCCGGGGATGTTGAGCCATTCGGTCAGTACTTCGCTCAGCAGTCGCCCCAGGGCGCCGCCGGCTTGATTGATGGTCTGGCCGGCCAGGGTGACCTGATGGAAATGAAGCGAAATCAGGCCGGAGAGGGAGAGAAGAAGCACAAGAAAGGCCGCCCCCTTGTGAAATCGAATCTTGACGTCGCGAAACTTGAGCAGTCGCCAGGCGAAGAGAAAGCAGGCGAGGGGCAGCAGATAGGCCGGCAGGCCGAAGATCTGCAGCAGCAGATCGGAAAGATAGGCGCCGACCACGCCGCCGAAATTGACCACATCCCCGCGCAGATTGTTGTTGAAGGAGGGATCGCTGTTGTTGAAGGTCGCCAGGCAGGAAAGGAGAAAAATACCGGCCGCCAGCCAGAAAACCCCGGCGACTTCCTTCTTCAGGTGTTCACGGAGAAACGGTTTCGATTTGTCGCGCATGCAATCCCTCTTGCAAAGGCAAACTGGCATTCAATATGTCTGATCGGTTCCCAACTACGCCAAGCTGTTCACTCTTTTGAAGGGGCGCGTGGGTGAGGCCAATCAGCGGTAAATCCCACGTGTGATTTCAAATAAATTGTACTGGAATTTATTCGTGTTCATTCGTGGCTGCGATTCGGAATTAAAGTTCGAGTATCACCGGCAGGATCAACGGCCGGCGCTGGATGGCCCGATTGAACAACCGCTGCAGGGCCTTGCGCATCTCGACGCGCACCTCTTCCCAGTCAGTAATCGTCGCCAACGTATGTTCGGCAAGCAAATCGCGCACCACCTGCCGCGCCTCGTCGAGCAGGGCCAGATTTTCCTCCTCGGGGACGAAGCCGCGGGTGAAAAGCTCGGGGCCGTAGAGGATCTCCCCCGTCGACTGATTGAGGGCCAGCACCATGATCGCCAGACCGTGGTTGGCCAGATGCCGCCGGTCGCGCAGCTCCATCGTGCCGACATCCCCGACGCCCTTGCCGTCGATGAAGACCCGCCCCGTCTCCACCCGCGCTTCGCGCCGCAGACCATTGGCCGAGACCAGCAGGGGAAAGCCGTTCTCCAGCACCACCGCCTCGGTCACGCCCATTTTTCGCGCCAGTTGCGCGTGCCGCACCAGATGCCGGTATTCGCCATGCACCGGCACGAAATAGCGGGGCCGCACCAGGGAAAAGACGAGCTTGAGTTCTTCCTGGGCGGCGTGGCCGGAGACGTGCACTTCGCTGGTCGACTCGTAATAGACCTCGGCGCCGCGCCGGTAAAGATGGTTGATCATCTCGGTGATCGCTTTTTCGTTCCCCGGAATGAACTTGGACGAAAGAATGACCGAATCTCCCGCCTGCACCAGCAATTGCTTGTGGTCGTCCAGGGCGATGCGGGAGAGGGCCGACATCGGCTCCCCCTGGCTGCCGGTGGTGATGACGACCACCTTCTCCCGCGGCAGATCGCGCAGGGTGCGCAGATCGATGAGGGCGTCGTCGGGAATGTATAGATAACCGAGCTGCCGGGCAATGGCGATATTAGTCACCATGCTGCGGCCGTTGACCAGAATCTTGCGGCCGCAGGCGATGGCGGCGTCCACCGCCTGCTGAATGCGATGGATGTTGGAAGAAAAGGTGGCGATGAGCACCTGGCCGGTGCAGCGGGGCAGGATTGCGGCAAAGGCTTCGCCGACCACCCGTTCGGAGAGGGTATAACCTTCTTTCTCCACATTGGTGGAGTCGGCCAGCAGCAGCAGGACGCCTTCCTCGCCGTAGCCGGCCAGGGCGGCGAGGTCGGTGGGCTGATTATCCACCGGCGTCTGGTCGAGCTTGAAGTCGCCGGTATGCACCACCAGGCCCGCCGGCGTGCGAATCGCCAGGCCGACGCCGTCGACGATCGAATGCGCGGCGCGGAAGAATTCGACGCGGAAGCAGCCGAGGTCGAAATGCTGGCGGGGATAAATCCGTTGCAGTTGCGCGGCCGATTCCAGCCCGTGCTCTTCCAGTTTTCCCTGCAGCAGGCCGAGGGTGAGCCCGGTGCCGAAAATGGGAGGAAAGTCGAGCTTTTCGAGCAGATAAGGGACGGCCCCGATATGATCCTCGTGCCCGTGGGTGAGGATCAGCCCACGAATGTCCCCGGTGCGCTCGGCGAGCACGGAAACGTCGGGAATGACCAGATCGATGCCGAGCATGTACGCCTCGGGAAACATCAGGCCGCAATCGATAAGGAGAATCTCCCCCCGGCACTCCAGGGCCATCATGTTCAGCCCGATTTCCCCCAGGCCGCCGAGGGGGAGAAGGCGCAGAACATCGGGGTGCAGGATGTCGGCCGATGGTTCTAAGGATGTCGTTTGCGCTGTCGGCATCGTTGAAAAAAGCCCCGATGGGGTTCCTTTGGCAAGGTAATAGGCCAGTCTACGTAAGGGGACCGAGGGAGTCAAACCTTTTTGGCGAAAGGACTTTACACCCCGAATGAATTTCGCTAGACTTGGTAAAATTTTCAAAAAACGGGAGGATTCCAATGTCGGTCAATAAAGTGATCCTGGTGGGGAATCTGGGCAAGGATCCGGAATTGCGCTATACGCCTTCCGGCGCTGCCGTCGCCAACTTCACGCTGGCGACCAGCGAGCGGTTCAAGGACCGCGACGGCCAGATGCAGGACAAAACCGAATGGCATAATATCGTCGTCTGGCGGCAGTTGGCCGAGATCTGCGGCAAATACCTGCACAAGGGAAAGCAGGTCTACATCGAGGGCAAGATACAGAGCCGCAGTTATGACGATCGGGACGGCAACAAGCGCTATATCACCGAGATCGTCGCCGATCAGATGCGGATGCTTGGACGGGCGGGCGAGGAAGGC
>JBAYQP010000104.1:0-4914 GCA_041677125.1 Desulfuromonadales bacterium
CACTGAGAACCACTGAGATAAAAAATAACAAATGTCTTTCTCGGTGGATCTCAGTGTTCTCTAGTGAGCGGAGCGAACGGGTGGTGAAAAGCCCTTGCACTTTTAAATCGTTATGCAAATGGTGCAATTGATGGGCAGGAGAATTCTGGGCCGATTTTGCATCGGTTTTTTGCTGCTGGTGCAGACGAGCGGTTGCGGCATGCTCCCCGAAGCGCCGTCCTGGCAGCGCGCCGGGCAGGTCGCCGCCCGGGCCGTTCTCGACCCGCGGACCTGGGGGCCGCTGGCCGGGGCGGCGGTGTTCTGGGCCGGGGATTTCGACGAGCCGCTGTCCGACTGGGCCATCGACCACACGCCTGTCTTCGGCTCGCCAAGAGGCGCCGATGATGCCAGTGACTGGCTGTTGGCCGGCGCGGCCGCCGCTTACGGCGGCACGATGCTCGCCGCGCCCGCCGGGGCGGCGGATCGCTGGAACACCCGTTTCGACCAGGCCGCCACCGGCGCCCAGGTTCTGCTCGCCACCGGCGGCACGACCCTGCTGCTCAAGGAGACGGTCGGTCGGGAGCGACCCGATGGCTCCGAGGATGCGTCCTTCCCCTCCCTGCATGCCTCCGCCGCCACCGCATTTTCCACCCTGACCTCGCGCAATCTCGATCACCTGCCGCTGACGGCCGGCGAGCGCACCATCGCCCGGGCGGGCCTCGATGCGCTGACTTTCGTCACCGGCTGGGCGCGCATCGAAGCGGAGCAGCATTATCCCTCCGACGTCCTCGCCGGCGCCGCCATCGGGCACTTTTTCGGCGCCTTTTTCACCGAGGTGGCGCTGCCCCCCGGCAGTGCGATCAGCCTGCAGCCGGATTTCGCGTTGCGGGCAGACCGGGTGGGTTTGCGGTTGCAGGTGGTTTATTGAAAAGGATTTCCCCGTCCGTTCGCTGCGCTCACTAGAGGCGCAAGGCCGCAAAGGGAAACCCAAAATCCATTCAGCTCTTTGCTCTGCGCCTTTGCGGTGAAACGCTTCGATTTTTTCCGAAACTTAAAGAAAGGGGTTCGCCATGCCGGTTTACGAATTTTACTGCCGCGACTGCCATTCCCTCTTTAATTTCCTCTCCCGCCGCGGCAGCACGGACAAGCGGCCGGACTGCCCGCGCTGCGGCCATCCGCAGCTGGAGCGGCAGGTCTCGGTATTCGCCATCTCTAAGAATCGGCAGGAAGCGCCGGAGGACGGTCTTCCCGACCTCGACGAGAGCAAAATGGAGCAGGCGATGACGGCGCTGGCCGGTGAGATGGCGGGGGCGGACGAGAACGATCCCCGGCAGATGGCCCGGCTGATGCGCAAAATGTCCGAGGCTGCCGGCATGGATTTCGGTGCGGGAATGGAAGAGGCGATCCGCCGCCTGGAAGGGGGAGAGGACCCGGAGAAGATCGAAGAGGAATTGGGGGATGTTTTCGCCGCGGACAACCCCTTTTCCCCGGAAGGGATCAAGGGACTGCGACGCAAATACACGCCGCCGGCGCATGACGATACGCTGTATTCCCTCGACTAGGGGCGGCGGATCACCCGTGGCTGTGATCGTGGTCCCCGGGATGCGGCGGCGTGAGCGGGGCCTCCGTCGGCACGTCCCGTATCGGCTTCGGCTCGCCGCCGCATGCCGGGCAGCCTTGCAGGCGCAGCGGCTTTTCCAGATGACTTGCGGCGAGCAGCGCCGCGTTGGCGAAGATGTCCAGAGTCGGACCGTCGGCCATCACCTCCCCCCGGTGGATGACGATGGTGCGCTCGCACAGGTCGAGCACCAGGTCGAGGTCATGGGTGGCGACGATCTTGGTGTGGTGAAAAGAGGCGAGCAGCTCGATGAGCCGGCGCCGGCTGCGCGGGTCGAGGCCGGTGGTCGGCTCGTCCATGACCAGGATGTCCGGCTGCATGGAAAGCACCGAGGCGATGGCCACTGTCCGTTTTTCACCGGCGGAGAGCCTGTACGGGGGGCGCTCCTTCAGGTGCAGCGCCTCCACCCGGGCCAGCGCCGCGGTCACCCGCGCGTCCACCTCCGCCGGGGGCAATCCGAGATTCAACGGCCCAAAGGCGACATCGTCGAAGACGGTCGGCATGAACAGCTGATCGTCCGGATCCTGAAAAATCATGCCCACCGTGCGCCGCACCTCGGCCAGCGTTTCCCGGGTCAGGGGATGATCGCCGATGCGCACCCGTCCCTGCGTCGGCGTCAGGCAGCCGTTGAGGTGCAGTAGCAGGGTCGATTTGCCGGCCCCGTTGGCGCCGACGATGGCCACCGACTCGCCATGGTGGATGCGAAAGGAAATCCCGCGCACCGCCGGATGACCGTCCGGGTAGCTGTAGCGCAGGTCTTCGACTTCGACAATGTGGTGGCTCATCGGGCAATCTCCAGCAACAGGTTTCCCAGCAAACGCGGAAGATTGTACAACCGCAGGGCGACGAACAGCGCCGACCAGCCCAGGGTGAAAACGACTTCCGCTCTGCCGATGCGCAGCGGCCGCAGCATTCTGATCTCGCCGTCGAAGCCACGGCAGAGCATCGCCCGGTGAATGCGCTGCGCCCGATCCAGGGTGCGCAGCAGCAACTGCCCCAACATCCCGCCGACAGCTTTCATCCCCGCGCCGCGCCCGCCAAACGAGCGCAGTCCCCGCGCCCGCACCAGGCGCGCCCCCTCGTCCACCAGCACGAACAGGTAGCGGTGGAGAAAGAGCAGCTGCAGGGTGAAAACGCGCGGGGCGCCGAGCCTTTCCAGCGCCATGCAGACAGCGGTGAAGCCGGTGCTGGCGATGAGAATCAGGGCGGCGCCGACGGTGAGCAGAAAACGCAGCAGAATGGAGGCGAAAGAAACCCAGCCGCCGGAGATTTCCAGCGAGCCCAATTGAAGCATCACCTGACGATCGAACAGCGGGTTGAAGATGCCGACCAGCACGGCGAAGGGGGCGACCAGAAGAAGCTTTTTCAGTAGAAAAACCGGGGGCAGATCGCCGACGATGAGCAGCGTCAGCGGAAAAACGAAAAAGGGCAGGAGGGCGGAAATCTCGTACTTGCCGCAGGAGACGACGGCGAGAATGAAGACGCCGGTGGCCACCAGCTTGGCCCGCGGGTCGAGGCGATGCAGCGGCGTCCGCCGAGCGGCCAAGGAATCCAGGGCGCCGAGGTTGAGAAAAGCGGTTTCGATTTTCGCCATGGTCGACTTTCCGGGGGGATGGCGCAATTATGTCATACGAATTGTCGCTTCCTGCTACCGGCACCGAAAAAAAGAGTGACCCGATCTACGGCAGGTCCTCGCCGGTGGTGGACGTCACCAGTTTGCCGTGCTTGACCCCTTTGGTGCCGATCAACTCGTCGGCCAGCCGCCGGACCTCCTTCGCCCGCCCCTTGACCACCACCACCTCCAGGCAGTTGTGGGCGTCGAGGTGCACGTGCAGGGCGGAGACGATGGCGTGATGGTGCGAATGCTGGTGCTCGGTCAATTTATCGGAGAGGTCGCGGGTATGATGATTGTAGACCAGGGTGACAGTGCCGACCGTCTCGGCATCGCCGTGCGCCCACTGATCCTCGACCAGGGCGTTGCGGATCAGGTCGCGGATCGCCTCCGAGCGGTTGACGTATCCTTTGTCGGCGATCAGCGCGTCAAAGCGCCTGAGCAGCCGGTCGTCCATGGAAATGCCGAAGCGGGTCAGATCGGCCACGATGTGCTCTCCGATAAAGGATGAATTTGCCCGCTCTGTTTAGCATGGCCCTTCGCCGGGGGTCAAGATTATTGCCGGGTTAAGCGCCGCCGTCCACCTCCCATCCACAGTCTGTCCACCGCCCTGCACACAAGATAATGGCAGGTGCGCCGATTTTTTCTCCAGATGTTGTGGTTTTTTGATTGATAGCCACTGGGCGAGCGTGATAAGTTCCTCTTCATATTCTGCTATCCATTGGCTGGGAGGACGTGCGGTGCTCGAATTTATTCGCAAGAGGGATGGCCGGCTGGCCGCGTTCGAGGAAGAGAAGATTGCCGCTGCGATCCAGAAGACGGTGCGCGCCGTCGGCGGCTCGGACATGGCGAAGACGGTCGGCATCGCCCGCGAAGTAACGAGCATTCTCGAGGTTATCTACAAGGACGGACGCATCCCCACCGTGGAGAACGTCCAGGACCTTGTCGAGAAGATCCTCATCGAGAAGGGGCACGCCCAGACCGCCAAGGCCTACATCCTCTACCGCAAGCAGCACGAGGCCCTGCGCAAGACTCGTGAGTTCATGAAAGAATCGGTCGCGGCGATCGATTCGTACCTCGCCCAGGAAGACTGGCGGGTCAACGAGAACGCCAACATGGGCTACTCGCTGCAAGGGCTCAACAACCACATCGCCGCCAACATCACCAGCAACTACTGGCTGAATAAAATCTATCCCGCCTACATCGCCGACGCCCACCGGGAAGGGGACTTCCACATCCACGACCTCGGGATGCTCTCCGTCTACTGCTGCGGCTGGGACCTCAAGGACGTGCTCCTGCAGGGGTTCACCGGCGCCTACGGCAAGACCCAGAGCGGGCCGCCGAAGCACTTCCGTACCGCCCTCGGGCAGGCGGTCAACTTCTTCTACACCCTGCAGGGGGAGGCGGCCGGGGCGCAGGCCTTCGCCAACTTCGACACCCTGCTCGCTCCCTTCATCCGCTACGACAAACTGACCTACGGCGAAGTGAAGCAGTCGATCCAGGAGTTCATCTTTAACATGAACGTCCCGACCCGGGTCGGTTTCCAGACCCCCTTCACCAACATCACCATGGACATGGTGCCGCCGAAGGCGATGTCCCGGGAGGCGGTGGTGATCGGCGGTCAGCTGATGGACGCCACTTACGGCGAGTTCCAGGCCGAGATGGACCTGTTCAACAAGGCCTTCTGCGAGGTGATGATGGCCGG
>JBAYQP010000105.1:0-4636 GCA_041677125.1 Desulfuromonadales bacterium
CAAAGAGGGGGTGCTGAAAAATTACGAGAGATTCCTGAACAGCACCCACATATAGATCATCAGCCGCGCGTGCGGTGAAGAGCGTCCTACGGGCAGGGCTGTATCGCGCTGGTTGCAGAAAATTCAATCGACATCCTGAAGATAAGTCTCGTATAATCTCTCTCCGCGGCAACCATCTGTTTTTTTCACCGACAAGGACCTCATGACTTCCCGGGTTTACTTCATCGGCGCCGGGCCGGGCGATCCCGACTTGCTGACGCTGAAAGGCGCCAGAGTGCTGGCCGGCTGTCCCAATGTCTTCGCGCCGACGCCTTACGAGGTCACCTTTGCCGCGCTGCTCGCCGGCAAAACGGTGCGCATCCCCTTCGATTTTTACTTCGCCGAGCTTCTCGGCCGCGTGGAGGATCTGCTGCGGGCGGGGGACGTCGCTTTTCTCGTTCCCGGCGACCTGACCTTCTACTCCCCCTTCCAGGCGTTGATCGATATCCTTGGCGAGCGGGCCGAGGTCGTTCCGGGGGTGAGCACGGCCAACGCTGCCGCCGCCCGGCTGAAGAAGACCTTCGATCGGGCGGGCGTCGGCAACCGGGCCATTCTCACCTCGCCGCGCGTCCTCGCCGAAGATCCCGCCGCTCCGTCCCTGCGCGAGCTGGCCGCGCCCGGCGCGACCCTCGTCCTTTTCATGAACAACCTGCCGCTGCCCGAACTGGTGGCGCAGCTGCGGAGCGGCTTCGGCAAGAACGTGCCGATCGCCATTCTGCACCGCCTTGGCCTGCCCGGCGAGGAAGTGGTCGCCGCCACCCTCGACGATATCGAGGAGAAGGTCGGCGATCGCGACTTTTTCGCCCTCAACACCCCAAAAAAACGCCCCGCCCTCACTCTGGTGGTGGTGGGGGAGACGCTGGCCGCCAGGGCCGACTCCGCCTGGTGGGATCTGCGACGGGACAAAGTCTGGAAGGGCAACTGAAAACTGATAGCCGCCAGCTTAAAGCTGAACTTAATTTATGATCCGTTTACTGCATACCGCCGATCTGCATCTGGGCGCGCCGTTTCCCGCTTTGGGCGAGAGGGCCGGGGAGCGCCAGGGCGCTTTTCTCGCCACCTTCGAGCGTCTGATTACGCTGGCGATCAAGAGCGAGGTCCAGCTGTTTCTCGTCGCCGGCGATCTCTTCGACAGTCCGCATCCGGAGGCGGCCGTGGTTGGCCGCGTGCAGTCCGGACTCAAGCGGCTGGCCGACCGGGGGATTCTGCCGGTTCTGCTGCCCGGCACCCACGACCATCTGGTCGATGCCGACTCGGTTTACCGGCGCGCTGAATTTCCCGGGGCGGTGGTGTTCACCGAGCCGGTGGTTGGCGAACCGGTCCGGGTTGCCGTCAAGGACGAAGAGGTTTATCTGTACGGTTTCGCCTACAACTTTTTCGCCTCCGCCGACGCGCTGGCCGGCATGGCGCGGCGGACCGAAGATGGCATCCACATCGGGCTGCTGCACGGCTCACGGCAGGGCAGCCCGGAATGGGAGCACCGCAAGAAGGATCTCCCCTTCACGCCGGCGACGCTGCGCGCCTGGAATCTCGACTACGTGGCCCTCGGCCATTATCACCGGTTTGAAATCATTGACGAGAACGGGCGCGACCTGGCTTGCTACCCCGGTTCGCCGGAAGGCAAGCGCTTCGGTGAGAACGGTCCCCGCTACGCCGCCCTGGTCAGCGTCGGTCCGGGCTCGGTCAGCGTCGAGAAAGTGGCGGTGCAAACCCACATGCTGGAAGAAAGCAGCATCGATCTCTCCGGATGCGAAGATGCCGGGCGGGCGGCGGCGGCGATTGTCGCCCTCGGCCGTCCCGATCTGCTGCTGCGCCTGGCGCTGACCGGCATCGTCGAGGCGCCCCTCGACCTGGCCGCCCTGCACGCCCGCTGCCGCGACGCCTTTTTCCACCTCGATTTCGACGATCGCACCCGGCTCTTCGATTCCGATTTCGCCGCCCGCATCGGCGTGGAGGAAACGGTGCGCGGCCTCTTCGTCCGCCGCGCCCGGCATCTGCTGGAGGAGGCGCCGGCGGCGGAACGGCCCCTGGTGGAAGAGGCCTTTCGCGAGGTCCTGGTGCGCTTTCGCGCCTTCGGCAGGAGGGCGGAATGATCCTGCGCACCCTCGAACTGCGGCACTTCGGCCGCTTCGCCGAGCAGTCTTTTGAATTCCGTCGGGGCATGAATCTGGTCCTCGGCGCCAACGAGGCCGGCAAATCGACGCTCATGGAGGCGATCCCCGCCGTTCTCTTCGGCCTGCGCAACAAGGAGCGCTTCAAGCCGTGGGGGCGGCAGGGCAGTTGCGAGGCCGCCCTCGTCTTCGAGAACGCCGGCCGCACGGTGCGCATCGCCCGCGACATCCTCGCCGATCAGGTGCAATTCTCCGAGCACGACGATCTCTACCACCTGCTCTATCAATTCGAAGGCAAAGCCGCCCCGCAGGGGCGATCCTCCGAGCGCGGCGAATATCTGAAGCAGCTGCAGCGGGTCTTCGGCATGGCCGAGGAGGAGATCTTCCGCGCCTCCCTCTTTTTCGGCCAGGGGAGCCTGGAAATCTCCGGCCAGGGGCTCGCCGGCAAGATCAAAGCCATCCTCTCCGGCTTTGTCGAGGTCGATTACGACCAGGTGCTCAAATCGCTGCGGGACGACTATTTCGCCATCACCCGCGACAACCCCTGGGGGAAGGACAAAAGCCGGGAGCGCGAACTGGATGCGGTGCGCCGGCGCATCGACGAACTGGAGCAGCGCTGGTTCGCCGCCCAGTCGGCGTTGCGGGACCGGACGGCGCTGCAAGCCGAAATGGCCGAGCTGCGGCAGGGGATCGAGGCCGACCGGATCGAACACGCCAAAGGGGAGCGCTATCTCGCCTGGGTGCGCAAGCAATGGCACCTGGAGGAAAAAGAAGAGGTCCTGCGCAAGGATTTCACCCGGGTCCATCGCCAGTCGGAAAAAGTCGGCGAACTGACCAAGGAGCGGCAGGAGCTGGAAAAAGCGCTCGATCAAACCGGCCTGCCCCGCGCTGTTCCCGAGTCGCTGCCGCTGCTGCTCGCCGAGGCGGAAGAAATCCGGCGGGTGTTGATCCCCCTGCAGCAGGAAGCGGCGGCCATCCGCCGCGATCTGCTGGCGCACGCCAATCCCTCCTGGCGCCCCGCCGCCGCCCTCAGCGCTCTTTTCTGCGTCATCGGCCTCCTGCTCGGCTGGCTGCGACCCGGTCAGCCGGCAGCGGCCCTGACCGCCGCCGGGCTGCCGATCGTGGTCCTCTGGGGCGTCCATCTCTGGCGGTTGGCGCAGAAAAAGCGCGAGCGCGACCGGATCAAAGAGCAGGGGCGGCTTGTCGAAACCCGGCGCGAAGAGGCGCAGGCCCGCCTTGCCGCCCTCGACGCGCGCTTCCAGTCCCTGGGCCTGTCCCCCTCGGCGGTGGATATCGTGCGCATGCAGAAAAACCTGAGTCGGCATCGGCAACTGGCCGCCCGCCTGGGGGAGATCGACAGCGCTTTGCAGGTTCTCGAAAAAGAAGAAGAGCTCTCCGGCGAAAAACAGCAGCTTACCCGCCAACTGGCCGTTCTCGACGAGCGGCGGGAGCGCGAGCGGCCCCTGCAGCCCAACCTGCTCCCCCCGGAAGCGCTCCCCGAGGCCGAGGAAAAACTAGCCGCCCTCGGCGAGAGTCTGCGCGAGCGGGAAACGGCGCTGCTTGAGCTGACCCGGCGCGAAGCGGCGCTGCACGGTGAGCTGGGGCGCCTGACGGAAATCGAAGAGGAGGGGGAGCGGCTGAAGGAATGCGAGGAGCGGCTCGCCCGCCGCAAAAACGCCCTGGCGGTCGCCTTCGATCTGCTCGCCGGCTCGGTGGACGAGTTTCGCCGCACCTACCTGGAGCGTTTTGCCGCCGAAATCGGCCAACACCTGCTGATGACCAGCGGCGGCCGCTACGACAGCGTGCGGCTGGAGGAGGATTTTTCCCTGCGCTTGAAAGGGAAGGGCGGCTGGCGGCCGGCCGAGCATTTCAGCCGCGGCACGGTGGATGGCGTCTACCTGGCGGTGCGCATCGCCCTGATCCGGCATCTGTCGCAGGGGCGGCGGCTGCCGCTGCTGCTCGACGATCCGCTGGTCAACCTCGACCGGCAACGCCTGGCCGAAACCCTCAAGTCCCTCGAACGCCTCGGGACCGAGCACCAGGTGATCCTCTTCACCCACGACGAGGGACTGGCCCGGCGCGCGGCTCGCGACCGCTGGCATGTGCTAACATTGGACGACGGCCGCCCCGGCCACTCCGCCAAGGCGGAAGAAAGGAGCGATGATGCCCAGCAATTGTATCTTCTGTAAAATTATCGACGGCGCAATCCCCGGAAAATTCGTTTACCAGGACGAACATGTGGTGGTCCTCGAAGACATCAACCCGCAGGCGCCCAATCACTACCTCATCGTCCCGCGCAAGCACATCCGCACCACCCTCGATCTGTCCACCGCCGACAACGCCCTCATCGGCCACGTCTTCCAGATCGCCGGCAAACTGGCCAACGAATTCGGCTTTGCCGAGGACGGCTTCCGCGTGGTCAACAACTGCAACGAAGGCGCCGGCCAGTCGGTCTGGCACATCCACTTCCACCTCCTCGGCGGCCG
>JBAYQP010000106.1:0-4139 GCA_041677125.1 Desulfuromonadales bacterium
AAAAGCGCTTGCTTCGATTATGGCAGCTCAGGACGGCGCAAAGAATCGGTTGTCTTGCTCCCTCTCCCCTCTGTGGGAGAGGGCTTGGGAGAGGGGGACCAAGCTGTCCACCCTCCCCCGACCCCTCCCATCAAGGGAGGGGAGAAAAGCGCTTGCTTCGATTATGGCAGCTCAGGACGGCGCAAAGAATCGGTTGTCTTGCTCCCTCTCCCCTCTGTGGGAGAGGGTCGGGGAGAGGGGGACCAAGCTGTCCACCCTCCCCCGGCCCCTCCCATCGAGGGAGGGGAGAAAAGCGGTGCAGGAGAGGGTCGGGCGGAGGAGAGCGGCGCTCACTCCTCCTCCCCATCCACATCGATTCCAAACTTCGCCAGCCGGTACCGAATCGAGCGAAACGTAATCCCAAGAAGCTCGGCGGCCTTCTTGCGCACGCCGCCGGTCTTCTCCAGGGCTTTGAGCAGAATATCCCTCTCGATCTCACCAAGATAGGCGTCCAGGTCGAGGCCGGTATCCGGGATCTCGTCGATCTGACCCGGGCAGGGGAGCGCCCGACCGTTGATCTGCGGCGGCAATTGCTCCTCGGTGATCTCCCCCGTCTGCCCAAGCACCACACAGCGCTCGAGAAAATTTTCCAACTCCCGGATATTGCCGGGCCAATGGTAGTCGAGCAGGCGGCGCATGACGCCGTCGGACACGCGAACCGTCTCGGTGTCGGCCAACTTGCGAAAAAGGTGCTCGACCAGCAGGGGAATGTCCTCGCGGCGCTCGCGAAGGGACGGCAGGGCGATGCGGATGACGTTCAGGCGATAAAAAAGGTCCTCGCGGAACCCGCCACGCCCTACTTCAATCTCCAGATCCTTGTTGGTGGCGGCGATCAGGCGCACATCGATATGCATATCCCGCGTTCCGCCGACCCGGCGAAATTCGCGCTCCTGCAATACACGCAGAAGTTTGACCTGCATCATCGGCGGCAACTCGCCGATCTCGTCGAGGAACAGCGTGCCGCCGTTGGCCACTTCGAACAAACCGGCCTTCTGCTGCACGGCGCCGGTAAAGGAACCCTTCTCGTGGCCAAACAGTTCGCTCTCCAACAGGTTTTCCGGGATGGCGCCGCAGTTGATGGGAACAAATGGCTTTTCCCGCCGATCGCTGTTGTAATGGAGCGCCTTGGCCACAAGTTCCTTCCCGGTGCCGCTTTCGCCGGTGACCAGGACATTGGCTCTACTTCCCGCCACCTTCTGGATGAGGTCATAGACCTCCTGCATCGCCTTGCTCTTGCCGATCAGACTGCCGAAGGAGTACCGCTTTCCCAACTCCTTCTTCAATTCCTGATTTTCCTGCCGCAAAGCCCGACGCTCCAGGGCGTTTTTAATAATAAGCCTGATCTCTTCGTTCTTGAACGGCTTGGTAATATAGTCGTAAGCGCCCCGTTTCATCGCCTCCACCGCCTCCTCGGTGGAGGAAAAGGCGGTGATCATGATCACCACCGTTTCCGGGGTGCGCTCCTTGATATGGCGAAGAAGTTCGAATCCGTCCAGGCGCGGCATTTTGATATCGCTGATGACCAAGTCATAGGTGATTTCGCGCATACGCGCAACCGCCTGCGCCCCGTCGATGGCGGCATCGACGAGATAGCCTTCGCGGTGGAGCATGATGGAAAGAATCTCCCGCAAACTCTCCTCATCATCGACAATCAGAATGCGGTTTTTTCCCAGAGGATTAGACATGCCTACCCATTAAATTTTACTATGGAAATAGCCGAAGTGCCGCAGCGATTATACGGAAATGACCAGTCGGATACAACCCTGATTAAAATCAATCGAGATCGCCCAGATGAATGCTGACGCGGGTCCCCTCTTCACGGCCGGCGGCAACCTCGATTCGGCCTCCGTGCGCTGCGACAATGGCATAGACGTTGGCGAGCCCCAGGCCGGTTCCGCTCTCTTTGGTGGTGAAAAAGGGATCGAAAATGCGGTCGCGAATAGTTTCGGGAATGCCGGCGCCGGTGTCCTCGATATAAATACCCCCGGTTCGGTCGGCGCCGATTAAAAGACGGCCACCATGGGGCATAGCCTCGGCGCTATTGATGACCAGATTCCACAGCGCTTGATAAAACTGTTGCCGGTCCAGGTGCATCCGAAGATTGGAATCGTATTCGCGGCGGATTTCCAGGCGGGAAAACCTGGGATCGGTGGCGAGCATGCCAACCAGCTCATCCAGCAAAGCCGAAACACTCACCTCCTCGGGGCTGGGCGGCTTCGGCCGGGCGAAAACAAGAAAATCCGTCAGCAGGTTGCTTAAACGGTTCGCCTCCTTGACCACGATTCCCATAAGACGTCGATCTTCGTCCGCCGTGTGAGGATTTTCCATCAGCAGTTGCACCGAGCCGCTGATGGAAGCAAGGGGGTTGCGTATCTCGTGCGCCATTCCGGAAGCAAGCCGTCCCACGGCGGCCAAACGATCGCCGCGCTTGAGTTGCTCTTCCATCTTCTTGAATTGGGTCAAATCTTGAAAGGTGATGAGCAGGCCGAGATCCCCTCTCTGCGGGTCCTGAACCCGGGAGGTGGCGTAGCCGAGAACCAGCGGCTGGCCGAAACAATTTAAAATTCTGGCGTCGCCCCGGGGAACGACGAGAAAATCCCCCTCTCGGTTAAAAAGATGCAGATGGGGAAACACATCACCCACTTTCCGATCATAAACCTCCTCCAAGGAAAAACCGGTGATTTTGCTGGCGGCGGCATTAAAAGAACGGATCTCGCCGGACGAATTAATGATCATCAATCCGCTGGTGATGTTGGACAGGATAGCGCGGTTTAAAATATCCAGTTCTTCGAAATCTATCAGCCTTTTTTCCAGGGCCGATTCGCTGCGACGAAGCCGTTCGGAAGCGGTCCCGCTGAGCAAAGCCGTCAGAAAGAACGCGATGACATTGACGAATACCGCATAGAATACCTGGCTGCCATCTATTCGTTCCGGCAGTTGCAAATAGCCGATACGGGGAAGATATCCGAAGAACTGCAGGTCGAGCAGACTGCCGTAAAGAATAACCGCAGCCGAGGCGACGAAAAGAACTTCTTTTCGGGAGAGAAAGACACTGGAACTGACAATGATCAGGATAAACAGGAAAGAGAAAATGCTCCCTATCCCACCGGTCACATAAATGAGAAGCGTTGCGAAGAGCAGATCCCACACGATCTGCACCTGAACCATAAGCCTGAGCCGGCCGACTCGGGGCAGGGCAATGGCAAAGAGGAAAGTCTGCAGGTAGGGAATGCCAATCAGGGCATAGAGAAAAACCAATGCGGGATTCGAGGCGGCATGCCCACCGCGCAGGTGGTGGAAAATGGTTCCGCCGAGAAACAGGGTAATGACCAGAATACGACTGGCAAGAAACCAGCCTAAATGTTTTCGCGTCGGTTCCTCTCGCCCCTCGAACCCTTTATGATCCGGCATCAGCCTCCGACTGCCCCGGCGAGTTTGAAAATGGGCAGATACATGGCAATGACCAGACCACCGACCGTCGTGCCGAGAAAAAGCATCAGCAATGGCTCCATCATCGCGGTGAGATTGCCCACCGCGTCGTCGACTTCGTCGTCATAAAAATCGGCGATTTTATTCAACATGGTGTCGATGGAACCGGACTGCTCGCCAACATTGATCATCTGGCAAACCATGGAGGGGAAAACACCCGATTTCGCAAGAGGCTCGGCGATGGTTTTTCCTTCGCTGATGCTTTGCTTAACGTGATAAATAGCTTTCTCGACCGTTCTGTTGCCGGCGGTTTTGGCCACGATATCAAGACCGTCCAAGATTGGCACACCACTGGAAATCATGGTTCCCAGGGTCCGGGTGAATTTGGCGACCGCGACCTTGCGGATCAGAATGCCAAACACCGGGGCTTTAAGAGCAATATCATCTATTCTCGCGCGCCCCTTTTCTGTGCGATAGAGCCGCTTGAGACCAATGACAGTGCCGGCGATGGTTCCAATAATCACCAGGATATAGTCTTGTATAAAATTACTTAGATTAATGACAATTTGCGTGGGCAAGTGTAAAGTACCGCCGAAATCCGCGAACATTTTTTCAAAGGCCGGGATAACAAAAATCAAAATGACCGCAATGACGACAAAGGCTATGCCGAT
>JBAYQP010000107.1:0-4114 GCA_041677125.1 Desulfuromonadales bacterium
CCCTCCTTCCGCAACTGGAGCGGGCTCGCCATGGCGCTGCGCGGCGAGCAGATATCGGATTTCCCGCTGTGCAACAAGAGCTTTAACCTGTCCTACTGCGGCTTCGATTTGTAGCGGGCTGATGAAAAGCACCCATCTGCGGCGTTGCCCTCATCCTTCGGCAACGACGTACCATTAAGGTACGCCTTATGCCTCAGGATTTCGGGCGCCTTGCATATGGGCACTTTTGATCAGCCCGGCACCTTTACGACACGCCAGGCCAGCAGGCTGAATTAGCAAACGAGGAGAGCCATTATGCTTCCTATAATCATTGAACGTTACCGCCAGGGACACCGCACCGGCAAGTTTCCGAAGGAAGCGCCGGTGCTGCCCGAGCGGTTCCGCGGCCGTCCCGAAATCAGGCCGGAGCTTTGCCCGGAGGGATGCCGAGAATGTCGCCAACGCTGCCCCTCCGGCGCCCTGGAGAGCGTGGCCGGCAAGCTCCGTCTGGATCTGGGCCGATGCCTGTTCTGCGCCGGGTGCGCAGCGGCCTGCCCGCACGGTGCGCTGACCTTCACCCGCGATTACCGCCTTGCCTCCCGCACCCGCGACGGACTGATGCTGGACGAGGAGGGTTTCCGGCTGGCCGAGGCCCTCGATGCCCGGATGAAAAAACTTTTCGGCCGCTCCCTCAAGCTGCGCCAGGTTTCGGCCGGCGGCTGCGGCGCCTGCGAGGCCGATATCAACGTTCTCGGCACCCTGGTTTTCGATCTCGGCCGTTTCGGCATCCAGTTCGTCGCTTCCCCGCGCCATGCCGACGGCCTTCTGGTTACCGGTCCGGTGACCGAGAACATGAAAAGCGCCCTGCTCGACACCTATGCCGCCGTTCCCGCGCCCAAGCTGGTCATCGCTTCCGGCGCCTGCGCCATCGGCGGCGGTCCTTTCCGCGGCAGTCCGGAGCAGCACAACGGCATCGGCGAACTGCTGCCCGTCGATCTCTATATTCCCGGTTGCCCGCCGCATCCCTATACCGCCCTGGACGGTCTGCTGCGCCTGCTCGGGCGGCTCTGAGCCGATCGGAGGCGTTCAGTGGCCGCTTGGCCGCGGTTCGCGCTCGGGGGGGACCTGGAGATAAGCCTCTGCTTTGCTCCAGGCGTGCCGCTGACCGCAGTGGGGACAGGCGACGGGAAAAGTATCGATTTCGGCTTTAAGAAAAGTGGCGGCCGGCAAGGCCACGCCGGTCGGCACATCTTTGCCCGTCACCGGGCAGCGGATGAGTATTTCGGGCATTGCGGAAGTCCTCCGGATGATGGCGGATAAGCAGCGCCTACGCTTTCACTATAGCGCGCCACGGGGAAGCGCAACCTGCTCCGGGCCACGATTTGCACCCGGCGGGCAAAAGCTTTATGATCCTTCCATCTCTTGTTGCCGGCGCCGTGCTGCACGGCGCCCCCGGGGATTCGGTAAAATAAACCCCCAATCCTGTGACCAGGAGGGCTTTCGTGGCCAAAAAGATTTTCATCTCCGCCACCAGCCAGGACAGCGGCAAAACCACGACCAGCCTCTCTCTGCTCTACCAGGCGCGGCAACGCTATGAGCGGATCGGCTTTATCAAGCCGATCGGGCCGAAACCGATCGATTACCTGGGCCGGCGCATCGACACCGATCCGGCAATGATCGCCCAGGTTTACGGTCTGGAGCATCTCATCGACGACATGTGCCCGGTGGTCATCGAACGGGGGATGACCCTGCAGGTCATCGAGGGGAAGATCGCCGTCGCCGACTTGGAGCAGCGCATCCTGCGGGCAGTGGAGCGGCTCGACCGGGCCTGCGATTTTCTCATTGTCGAGGGGGCGGGACACAGCGGCGTCGGCTCCGTTCTGGGGTTGAGCAACGCGCGGGTGGCGGCGTTGGTCGGCGCTCCGGTATTGATGGTCACCGGCGGCGGATTGGGCAATGTCGTCGACGCCGTCTGCATGAATCTTTCCCTTTACCGGGAAGCGGGCGCCGAGGTTCGGTTGCTGGTGGCGAACAAACTGCTTCCCGAAAAGCGGGAAAAAACCCTGGAGAACCTGCGCCTGGCTTTCAGCGGCGCCGGATTCGCGGTGCACGGAGGTTTTAATTACCAGCCGGTGCTGGCCAATCCGACCCTCAAGCGCATCGCCGATGTCCTCGGGGTGGAAGCCAGGGCGACGGCCAACGAACTGATGCGCATCATCCACCAGGTGCAGATCGGCGCCGCCGCCACCCAACGAGTGGTGGACATGCTGCACGACGATACTCTGCTGCTGGTCACCAGTTCCCGCGACGAACTTCTGATCACCCTGGCGAATCTCTACACCGTCCCCGAATACCACCGCAAGATCGCCGGTCTGGTGATCCCCGGGGGGCCGCCCATCGCCACCATCACCCAGCGCATTCTCGACACCAGCGGCATCCCGTATCTGCGGACCACCCGCCGCACTGATCATGTGTTTCTCGATATTCATGAGGACGTCTCCAAACTCACCGCCGAGGACGCGGAGAAAATCGCCCTCATTCAGCAACTGGCCGGGAAGCGTTTCGACTTCGATTATCTGGAACAGCTTTTTTCCCCTTGAGGAAAAGACGGGAGTTGCGATGCAAGCCCAGCCTATGGAATGCCGCCCCGGGTGCGGCGCCTGCTGCATTGCGCCATCGATCACCTCCGCCATTCCCGGCATGCCCGAGGGGAAGCCGGCGGGGGTGCGCTGCATCCAGTTGACGCCGGACAACCGCTACCTTCTTTTCGATCGGCCGACCCGGCCGGCCGTCTGCCGACGCCTGCGGCCGCAGGAAGAGATGTGCGGCCGCGGCGCCGAGGAAGCGCTGGCGTGGCTGACGGCGCTTGAGCAAGCCACCAGTGATCAGCCAACAGCTGATAGCTGATCTACGTAAACCACGCATCAAGGAGAGGTGTTATGCCCGAGATTATGGATCGTTTCGGACTCGACCGGAACAAGGCCGTGCTGCTGGTGATCGATGTGCAGCAGAAGCTGATTCCCGCCATGCCGAAGAAGGTCTACCGCCAGACTTTGCGCAGTATCGAATTTCTCGTCCAAAGCGCCCGCCTGTTGCAACTGCCGGTGGTCGCCACCGAGCAATACCCCAAGGGGCTGGGATCGACCATTCCAGAGTTGGCCGAGGCTTGCCGGGACAAGGTGGTGGAAAAGGTGAGTTTCGGCTGTTGCGGCGAACCGGCTTTTCTTGAGCATCTGAAAGAGCAGGGGCGAAATCAGGTGGTTGTCGTCGGCATGGAGGCGCACGTCTGCGTTCTGCAGACCGTCCTGGGATTGCTCGATGCCGGCTATTGCGTGCATCTGGTGCGCGACGCCATTATTTCCCGGGGCAAAATCGATTACCTCAACGCCCTGGAAATGGCCCGTCAGGCCGGTGCGGTGGTGACCACCGCCGAAACGGCGGCATTCCAGATGGTTCAGGTGGCGACGGCGCCGGAGTTCAAGGCGATTTCGGCGCTGGTCAAGGAACGCTCGGCCGAACACTAGAGAAGGGGCTATGGACCTGAGGAAGGACAAAGGTTGCTTCGTCTGCGGGCCGGAGAACACGCGCGGTCTGCGGGCGGAGTTCATTCTCGATAAAGCAACGCGGACCGCCTCCAGCCGCCTGGTTATCCCTGTTTGGACGCAGGGATGGCAGGCGGTGGCGCACGGCGGCATTCTTTCCACCCTTCTCGACGAATCGTGCGTGCATGCCAGCCGCACCGTCGGCGATCATCCGGTGACGGCGGAGCTGACGGTGCGTTTTCGCAAACCGGTGCCGGTGGGGAGCGAAGTGTTCGTGCGGGGAGAGGTGGTCGAGATCCGCCGGCGGGTGGTGCAGGTCAAGGCCGAACTGCTCGTCGATGGGGAAGTCTGCGCCGAGGCGCGGGCGCGGGTGGTGCTCGTCGATCCGTCGGTCAAAAATGAAGATGAAGAAACGCTCTAACCGTCTGCGCCTGCATAGAATTCGGCCGCGCAGTTTTGGTCGAGCGTGCTCGTGAAAAGGCGGCGATGAGCGAAGACGAAGCGCTGCGCCTGGCCGTTGAAGAGACCCGGCAACAGAGGTCTCCCTGATCCATGCGGTGCGTCATTGTCGATACGAACAGCATTGTGACAGG
>JBAYQP010000108.1:0-4013 GCA_041677125.1 Desulfuromonadales bacterium
CCGTAGACGGTGGCGGAGGAGCTGAAGACCAGGTTGCCGACGCCGGCCGCGCGCATCGCCTTGAGCAGGGCGATGGTGCCGGCAATGTTGTTTTCGAAGTAAAGCAGGGGATTTTCGCACGATTCGCCGACCGCTTTGAGGGCAGCGAAATGGATGACGGCGCGGATGTCGTGGCGACGCAGGACCGCTTCCATTCCCGCCTCGTCGCGGATGTCGAGGCGTTCGCAGGGGATGTCCCGCCCGGTGATGGCTTGCAGCCGGTCGAGGACCTTCGGAGAGCTGTTGCAGAAATTGTCCACCAGCACGACACGGTGGCCCTGTTGGATCAATTCAACGGCGGTGTGTGAGCCGATATAGCCGGCGCCGCCCGTCAGCATTACGCAAGGCATGGCTTCCTCCTGGATTACTTGAATGAAGTAAAACTCGAGCAGCCGACTCCTGGAGAATCGGAATCATATCACGCCCACTCGCTGTCGCTCGTTCGAGGCACGGAGGCCACAGAGAGAGCAAAATCTTTTCTTTTTGGATTTCTCTGTGTTCTCTGCGCCTCTGCGCGAGATCGCCTATCGGGGTTCAAGAACCTCAACCACCTCACCCACTCGCGTTGCTCGTTCGAGGCGCGGAGGGCTCAGAGAGAGCAAAATCTTTTCTTTTTGGATTTCTCTGTGTTCTCTGCGCCTCTGCGCGAGATCGCCTTTCGGGGTTCAAGAGCCTCAACCACCTCACCCACTCGCGTTGCTCGTTCGAGGCGCGGAGGGCTCAGAGAGAGCAAAATCTTTTCTTTTTGGATTTCTCCGCGCTCTCTGCGCCTCTGCGCGAGATCGCCTATCGGGGTTTAGATTTCCAACCACCTCGCGCCCACTCGCTGTCGCTCCTTCGAGGCACGATTAAAACAACAACCCACGAACAATCATCACGCCTACAAAGCCGAGGAGAAACCAGGCGAGGGTGCGCACACGGGGGCGGGGATCGACCATCACCAACTTGATGGCCAGGTAAAGAACAACCCCCTTGACGAGAACCCACGGGAGCATTCCGTCGTGTACAGACTGAGAGATGAAAACGGCAAAAAGGATATTCAGCCCCAGGATCAGATAATCGGGGGTGGAAAGAAAGAGAGTCCCCGGCCGACGCAGAAGCAGTCGTAATACAACAAGGATGGCCAGGGCAATAGACAGCAGGTTAGCAGCGTTCTGAATCAGAAGATCGCCCTGGTCGATGTTCGGCAGGAGAGCAATCTGATAGGTGAAGACAAGTCCGGCGAAGTAAAAAGCCAGCAAAACGTAATCGTTGCGCACATCCCGGGCATAATAGATCAGCACGATGGAAGCAGCGAGGAGGAGCGCTGCGACCTGAATCGTCGGATTGTTTGCCTCGGTTCCAAACCATGCGGCCAAGCTGAAATAGGCAATAATCAGCACAATGAGTGCCGACTCGAGAAATGCAAGCGCATCGGTCAATTTTCCGAAGCGCCTCGACTGAAATATACTTTTGGATGAATCCAGAGCGAGAAGGGACTGAAACCGCTCCCGATGCTTGAGGATATACCGAAGTGCGATATAAAAACTGCCGGAAAGGCCCAGATAAATAAGCAGCAGGAGCCAGTCGGAATGCCTGCGAAAGAGGATAGCGATTATCGACCAATATAGGGATATGACGTAGATAATCAGAACCGTAAAACGGTGATTAAACCCCAGATCAAGAAACTGGTGATGGACATGGGTCCGGTCGGGGGAAAAGGGGCTCACCCCGTGAATAACCCGCCGACTCATCACCCAAAGGGTGTCGATAATCGGCAGACCAAGAACAATGGCTGGGATGATTGGGCTGGTTACGGAAGAAGCACTTTGCGTCAGGGAAATGGCGAGGAACCCCAGGACAAAGCCGATGGAAAGACTCCCGGCGTCGCCCATGAAAATGCGGGCGGGATAGAAATTATATTTTAAAAACCCGAGGAGGGCGCCAAAAAGGCCGGCTGAAATCAGCATCGCGACTGTATTGCCGGTAATGAAGCCGAGAAGGCCGAAGGTGACCAGGGCGATGACCGAAACGCCGCCAGCCAGGCCATCCAGGCCATCGATGAGGTTAATGGCATTGATCAAGCCAACAACGGCAAATACCGTAAAAGGATAAGACAACCAGAGGGGGAGAATAATGTTTCCCGTGCCCAGAAGGTTGCCCAAATGGATAATGTGAAGATCACCGACAAAGATGGTGACCAGGCAGGCGGCGATTTCGCCCAGGAATTTTTTTCGGGGGGAGATGCCATGCAGATCGTCAACCATGCCGGTGAGAAACATGACCAGCGTGCCAGCCAGTATCCCGCGCAGTTCGGTATTGATTTCCGCATGGGCAAGCAGAGCGAACAGAAAGGAAATAGCGATGGCAATACCGCCGACACGCGGAGTTGCCTCCTTGTGCACTTTGCGTTCATCCGGCTGGTCTACAACGCCTGAGTCGAGCGCCCAGCGCCTGAGCAAGGGGACCATGATCAGGGAGGCAAAGAGAGCGGTAATGAAAATATAAAAATGCTGAAGCATGCAAGACCCTTCGAGACCCCGTAATCTACTGATTTGATTACAACCCTGCCGTGTTGGCTATGGGAGAACAAACAATTCAGGCGGCAAATTTATCTTTTGGCGGGGATGGCACAGAATCGAGGGAAGGCCGTTCGCTGAGTCCGCCCGGTACTGGCGCTCGCTGCGATACCGGGCGCACCGACATCTGCCGCAGCGATGCCTTGTCCTTGCCCCCTCGGTGTTGCAGCAGGAAAAGGCCGATATAGCTGACTGTCGTCACCAGGACGAAAGACGCCATAAGCTGCGATGCCGGCAGTGCCCGGAAAATGATGGAGAAGGCGGTACAGAAAAGACTGACGCAGTAGAGGAGGAGAACGGTACGGCGGTGATGCAGTCCCAGTTGGAGAAACTTATGGTGAAGATGCCCCATATCCGCGGCGAAGGGGCTGTGTCCCTGCAGGATTCGGCGCCCCATCACGAATAATGTATCGGCGATCGGTAATCCGAGAATCATCAGGGGGATTGCCGGATGCGTGGCGGCGCCGGGCCCCTGAGTGAGGGCGATAGCGGTGAAGGCCAACAAGAAACCGAGCACCAGGCTCCCACCGTCACCCATGAAGATGCGGGCAGGATAGAAATTATAGCGAAGAAAGCCGAGAATCGCCCCGAGGGCGGCAGCGGAGACGGTCATGGCCAGGTGGTTGCCGTCAAGAAAACCGAGGATGAAAAAACCGCTGAAAGAGATAACCGAGATCCCGCCGGCCAGACCGTCCAGACCATCGATGAGGTTAACGGCATTCAGCACCCCGACCAGGGCGAACAAGGTGAACGGAACCGCCAGCCACATCGGCAGCACGATCACGCCAAATCCGAACAGATCCCCAAGCTGGGTGATATAGAAATCACCGATGCCCATGGCAGTCAAACAGGCGACGATCTCCCCAACAAACTTGCGCTTGGGAGAGATACCATGAAGATCGTCGATCAACCCGGTGAAAAAGAGAATCAATCCCCCCGCCAGTATGCCGCGCATCTCCCGGCCCAGTTCAACAAAGACCAGGGTGGAAAAGAGGATGGCCATAAATATGGCCACGCCCCCGAGCCGCGGGATCGCCGAGATATGGACTTTACGCTGATTGGGCTTGTCCAGAGCGCCTGTGCTCACGGCCCATTTTCGCAGAAACGGCACCATGGCCAGAGATGCCAACAGAGCGGTCAGTAAAATGTAACAGTAATGCAGCACGTATCCCCCTTCCTGTACAATGCAAAGCTAAACCTCCCAGATGGGCAATCTAGAGGAAAATAAAAGATTAATCACCTTATTTCTTTTTCATACCGCGAGAAATCCTGCATTAAATGCAAGCAAGTGACTCCCACCCGGTCATCGCCGGGCCATGCAGGATTGCATCCGCCGCGTGGAGGAGTATTTCCGGCTTAATCCGTCCTGGCGGGACCAGCGGCGGGTCAGCTTCTTTCTTGATGAAATCCAGGTCG
>JBAYQP010000109.1:0-3311 GCA_041677125.1 Desulfuromonadales bacterium
CAGGATGCGCTCCTTGCCCTCGGCGGAAAGCTTGTATATCTTTACCTTGCCGGACGCCACCACGTAAAAGCCCAAAGCCTTTTCCCCCTCGGAGAAAAGCAGCTCCCCCTTTTCATACTGGCGGAGGCGACTGATCCGTTCGAGAAACGCAAGATCTTCCTCGGTGGTTCCGGCAAACATGGGACAGTTTTTGATAAAGGCGGCGGAATTCATAGTGCCGGAGTCTAGCAGAATGGCGGGCCGGGGGCAAGCGAGTAACGATCAAGGACCACCGGCGGCAGGCGGCAAAGGCGAGCAGGACGGCGGTGCTCTTCCCGCGATACGCGATGACCAGGGGGCGGCGGCGGGATGAAAAGTTGCGTCCATCGGAGAACCGAAGTAAACTTCTTACATAATTCTTACTGAGGAGAGAGTCGCATGGCCACCGTCAAGCTTTCCAGCAAAGGGCAATTTGTCCTGCCTAAACCTATTCGTGACCGCCACCACTGGAGAGAGGGGACGGAATTCATCGTTATCGACCGTGGCTCGGAACTGGTTATCAAGCCGACGCGAATCTTTCCTCCGACCGAACTGGAACCGGTTGACACCCCTTCGGTTTACCGGGGCCAGCCCCTCTCCTTGGAAGAAATGGACGAGGCGGTCAAGAGCGAAGCAGGGAAACACCGGTGATCGCCGTCGACACCAATCTCCTGGTCCGTTACGCGATCAAGGACGACCGGCAGCAGGCGGCAAAGGCGACCGACTTCCTGGCGCACAACCGCTGCTTCGTCCTCAAGACCGTTTTGCTCGAATGCGCCTGGGTGCTCGCCTCGCCGGCCGGGTATAACCTGCCTCGACAAACCGTCCACGAACGCCTCCTCCACATCCTCGGCCTCCCCAATATCGAGGCGGAAGATGCTCCCGCCGTTGCCCAGGCCCTCGCCTGGTACGCCATCGGCATGGATTTCGCCGATGCTCTGCATCTCTCCGGCTGCGGCGAACTGACGGGCATCGCCACCTTCGATCGCAAATTCGCCGCCACGGCGGAAAAACTCGATACCCTGCCTTCTGTTCACCTTTTGGAATAGGGGGATATGGGCTTGCAGATGCCCCTTTCGACCCCAACGATCTTATGCCAGGAATGGTGGGACGATACCCACATTCCCGATCCGAAAAACGGGGGAAGTTTTCTGCCTTGGGCAAGGGGAATGGATCAAATCACCACATGCAAAACCCGATTTGGCGCACAGCGCTTTTCCGTCAACATCTTAGCTACATGGAAGCCGGACCCCGGATATTGCAATTTCCGATTTCTACAATGGCCTCGTCGATCTGCCCGGGTGCGCAGTAGAAGAGGGCGTGCTCTATCTCCTTTTGCTGGTCGATTAAACGCGAAAGAACTTCAAGCTTGTTCTCGGCCTTGTTTAGCAACTCGGCCCGACGGATCAGCAGAAGCTTGAGGGATTGCTGTGCGGCTTCGTCATCGCGCCCGGCAATCTGGGCAATCTTCGCGGAAAGTTCCTCGTACCGCTCCATCTCCTCGGGGGTCAGTTGCACCAGGTGCGGATAGTAGTAGTAAGGGGTAAGGCTGACGCCGATGGCCTTCTCCAGCGGGAAGGAAAAGACCGTTTCGCCAAAGTACTTCCGCAGACAAGCCGTGCCTTCATCGTCGAACCAACGGTCCGGCGTCGCCGAAAGAGCCAACCGAAAGGGGATATGTTCGGGATACCCTTGCCTCGCACGTTCCGCCCCCAGATGGTGGGCTTCATCGGCCAGCATCATGGCGGGTTGCTGCAGCCGGGCGATACACTTTTGAAACTCGGGGCTACTGAACGTGGTGTGGGTGGTGATAACCGAAATCACCTCCCGGTAACCACCATTGAAGTCCATGACCTGCTGGTTAAGCTCATCGAACCACCGGCTCCGAGACTGGTAGGCCAGAATAGGTCGATAACCGAACACCTGGCTCTCGGCGTTCCACTGGTCGACCAGATGTTGATAGGGAACCGACATCACCAGGGCCAGCCTCTTTTCCCGCTCGTAAAGCCGAACTGAAGCCGCCAAGGCGGTAATCGTCTTGCCGGTGCCAGTAGCCATCTCCAGCAGGCCTCGGCAATCGTGTGCAAACCAGGCGTCGATGGCCTCATTCTGGTAGTCGCGAAGGTCTATCGTGGCGGGGCATGTCGGTTTGTTCGACTTGCGATATTTCGGTGCGGCGGGCTCCTTGATTTCGGAATTCAACTGAGGCGGGTAAGGCCTCTCCTGTTTCCTCAGCCTGACAATCCGCTCGCGTGCAGAATCCGTCAGGTTGAACACTTGCACATTCAGGTCATTGTTTGTCCACAATCGCTCAAATCTCTCAGCGTCGGCATTGACCAGCAATGACAGCACCGGCTCCCACGAGCAGAAAATCTTGATCGATTCGTAATTTCGCGTCCCTTGAATGCTGTCGTTGTAAGAGCCGTTAAAGCTGACTTGGTTCCCTTCGCCATCAGTGAAAATTCCGAATTTATCGTGAAACTCCCCTTTGTCGAGTTTGTTGCGAGGCATGGCTAACTTGAAATCGAGAACACCGTCGGCAACCATCCAAGCCAGCGCCGAGAGGGTTTCTTCCTCAAGGCTTTTTTCCAAATCATCAAGGTTGACATCCAGAGCGGCCTTCAGAATCTCATCCTGACGGGCCGCATCCCCCCTTTGCAATGCTTCCCAGTCTGATTCGCTCAATATTGGGCTCGTCACCCAACGGGCTCGCCCCTTGTTTACAGCAAAAGCAGCCATTCCTTCGGCAGCAATCCGCAGCCACGCGGCACTGAAAAAGCCGACACCCCGGTCATACTTGACCGCACACGCCAAGGCCGGGTTGAAGAAATCATTAATGATGTCGTTGCGAGACGTATCAATGAAAGGTGGTAAGACTATATTTTTTAACGATTTCATATCACCATATACAAAAAAACGCCGGTGCCATTACGGCACCCGGCGGTCGTTATCAACCCGGCGTTCCCTCCAAAACCCCATCACGCGTTCCCTTCAAAATCTCGAATTAAAAGGACACCAAAAGACCGGGTTAAGATACAACCTCAGCCGGCAAAGGGCAAGAAAATCATATCCACAAATGTCGCAGATTTCCGCAGATGAAAATCTGCGCCCTATCTGCGATACCGGATGTACGGCCTATTTCGGAACTTGCGGGGAATGCCGAACGACATAAAACGGAACTGGGATGGTCGGTAACCCCATACGACCGCACATGCTTTGTACATGTTCACGCCAGTACGGCCAGACATGGTAACCGACATTATGCCGACCGAATTCCTCAAATGCCGCATTCA
>JBAYQP010000110.1:0-3142 GCA_041677125.1 Desulfuromonadales bacterium
CATGGGCGGCATGGGCGGCATGGGCGGCATGATGTAAGTCGCACTACCCTTGCTTGAACAAAAACCCCCCGGTTCGCCGGGGGGTTTTTGTTTGCAGGCTGGCCTTTGGCGTGACCGCATGGACAGCCGCGCACCGATGCAGGAGGATGCACCCGATGCGCGCAACCGGTTATTTGACATCGCGCCGAGCACTCGGCTATAAGGATTGATCGCCATTTTTCGCCACCGAGTTTCGGCCTTCGCTAAGATCCCCGCTTGGCTTGAAAGAAATCAGATGAGCCTCATCCTGATTGTTGCGCCATGACGCGTTACGCTGACAAACCGATTCGCCGAAGGGTGCTGCTCCCGCTGTCCCTGACCTTTGCCGTGCTTTTCTGCACTTTTATGTACAGCACCTATCGCATTCGCGCCAACCAAAACCTGATTGACATGCGCCATCGTTATGAGGTGACCCAAGCGTTCAATCAAGCGTTCCTCCGGCAGGGGGAAATGTTGATGCACAACCTCATGGTTGAGCTCTCGCGCGACGAGCAGCTTCGCCAAGCGATGATCGCCGCCGATCGCGCCACACTTTGCCGGCTCTCCTTGCCAATCCTCGATCAACTTTCCCAAGACCATGGGATCTCACATCTTTATTATCATATGCCGGGCGGCACGACCTTCCTGCGGGTCTACAACCCCGATGACTATGGGGACAAAGTCGTACGCCACACGTTTTTGCAAGCGGCCCAAAGACAGGAATTTTCCTTTGGCCTGGAGCTGGGAAAAAGCGAGACCCTGACCTACCGCGGCGTGTTGCCCTGGTTGGTATCGGGAGAGCTGATCGGCTATCTCGAATTTGGTGTCGAGGTCGATTACGTCCTGGACCAGCTGAAGTCGATCGTCAAGGAAGATTTTCTCGTCACCCTGGATAAACGCTATGTGCATCGTGAACATTGGCAACTTGGCCGGGAGCACTTCGGCCGGTCGCAGAACTGGGATTTACTCAGCGACCGGGTGATTGCCTATCAAACCTTGCCCGACTTCAATATCTCGGAAAAACTGCATCTTTTGAGCGGAGAACAGCCTGCCGGGGACGCTTACCGAGAAATCGCGATCGACGGACAAACCTATCGGGTCAAGAGTTTTCCATTGCCCGACGCCGCCGGCCGGTTGATAGGCAGCATCTATGTGTTGCACAACATCACCATCGAGAAAACCGTATTCCGCACCTTTATGTTGACGACCATGATGGTGAGCGGGGGGCTTTGTCTGGGGCTGTTTTTCTTTACCTATGGCGCGTTGGGCCGAATGGACCGGCGCTTGGCGATCACCCGCCAGCGCCTCAACGACGAGGTCGCCAACGTCAAAAGAGTAAATGCTCAATTCGAAGAGGAAATTGGCCATCGGCGCAAAGCGGAATCCGAACTGCAGCGACTCAACGAAACGCTAGAAGAGCGGGTGGCGCAGCGAACGGCGGCGCTTAACGAGATGAACCGGGAACTGCAGGAAAAACATGCCACCATTCTGCATCAGGACAAAATGGCATGTATTGGCCAGCTTGCGACCGGCATCGCCCATGACATCAACAACCCGGTTGGTTTTGTCAGCCACAATCTGGTCATATTCGGCCGCTATCTGCAGCGGCTGGATCAGTTCGTCAACCTGCAGGCGACCTTGATCAACAGCCGGGCCGACAAGGATCTGATCGCCGCCTGGGAGAAAAGCTGGCAGGACTTCGGGGTCCGCGAGCTGTTTCAAGAAATGCCCGTCATGCTGGACGAATGCCGTAATGGAGCTATGCGCATCAGCCAGACGGTACAGAATCTGCGCAACTTTTCGCACAAGGAAATACCGCAGCGCAAACTCACCGACCTGCACGAGTGCATCGACAGCAGTCTGGTGCTCATTCGGCACCAGCTCGGCGACAGAATCGAAATCGTGCGCAGTTATGGCGAAATTCCCCGGCTGTTCTGTTACGCCGGGCAGATCGACCAAATCTCTCTCAATCTGCTCATCAATGCTACCCAGGCGATTGCCGCACAGGGAGAAATTCACCTTCGGACCTGGTTCGAAGACCGCCATATTTACTTCTCGATCCGCGACACGGGCAGCGGGATCCCCGCCGACCAACTCGACCACATTTTCGAACCCTTTTTCACGACCAAGGATCTGGGTGTCGGCACCGGGCTTGGCTTGAGTATCGTTTACGATATCGTAACCCGTCATCATGGTTCGATCGAGGTGGTCAGCAAGGTCGGCGTGGGCACAACCTTCACCCTGCGCCTGCCCTTCGATGAAAGAGCACTCCCAGGCGACCGGCGGGGGGCGTCCGGGGCAGCAGAAATTCGGTCCCAGGCGGAGAAAGGGGATGGCAATGGCTGAAAAAATATCTCGACTTCTGTATGTGGACGACGAAGCGGCCTATCGGAGTATTTTTTGCCGTGAAATGAAGGAGGATAAACGTTTTCAGGTCGAAACGGCCGCGGACGCCGCCTCAGCCCTGCGCATGCTCGAAAATTTCCCCGCCGATATCGTCCTCACCGACCTGGCGATGCCCGGCATGGACGGCATCGATCTTATGCGGGAAATCCTTCGGCGCTACCCGGACATCTTCGTCTTGATCCTGACCGGCGTTAATTCGGCCAACGAAGCGGTGCGGGCAATGAAGGCAGGCGCCTACGATTACATTCTCAAGCCCTTCGACGCCGCCACCCTGCAGATGCAATTGGACAAGATCCTTCAGCATCGGCGCCTGTTGCAAGGCAACGCCGAAGAAACACAAGAACTCCATTTTGAACATCTGGTTGGCCAGGAACCAGTCATGTATGAGTTGTTCGAAGGCATCCGCCGTATTGCGCCGACCAACGCCACGGTGCTGATTCGCGGTGAAAGCGGGACCGGCAAGGAATTGATCGCCGCCGCCATTCACGCTCGAAGCTCCCGCCATGACAAAGCATTTATCCCGGTCAACTGCGCCGCCTTGACCGAAGATCTGATCAACAGCGCTCTTTTCGGCCATGAAAAAGGGGCTTTCACCGGCGCGGTGGAGCGCAGGATCGGTTTTTTCGAGCGCGCCGACCATGGCACCATCTTTCTCGACGAGATTGGCGATATTCCCCCACAGACCCAGGTCGCCCTGCTGCGGGTGCTCGAACTGGGC
>JBAYQP010000111.1:0-2887 GCA_041677125.1 Desulfuromonadales bacterium
ATTTCCGCCACCAACAGCACCATCGGTTCGACGGTAAGCACCGGGGCCGGTACCGCGCCTGCGATCGATACGAAGGAAGCCAAAACCAAGGTGCTGGTCCGGAACGGCGAAACCACGGTTATCGGCGGCATTTTCGTCGAAACCGAGAACACCAGCAACGCCGGCGTTCCTCTGCTCATGGATATTCCAATCATCGGCCATTTGTTCCGTTCCGACAACAAGACCACTACGCGGTCTGAACTTTTGATTTTTATCACCCCTCGTATTGTCCAATAGGGTCTGCTTCCCATTTAAGAGTCAAAAGGACAGGCATTTTGCCTGTCCTTTTGACTCTGTGGCCAAGGAGCAGTTGGTTGTGACGATCTTAACCTTTCGGCGGGAGACACTTGGATGACAGAAAAGCTGATTGTTGGTCTTGGCCAACGAAGCTATCCCATCTGGGTCGGTAGCGGCATTCTCGACGGCCTGGGCAATGCGCTACAGAAGGTTGATTTCCCCCAGCGGGTCGCGGTGGTTACAAATCAGCTGGTAAATCGACTTTACGGCGAACGAGTCATTGCCTCCTTGGCCGAGAAAGGGTTTAGCCCAACTGTCATCGAACTACCGGATGGGGAAGAATTTAAAACCATCCAAACTCTCGAAATGATATTCGATAAGTTGATTCGCCAGAATTTCGATCGAACTTCCGGCCTTATCGCCCTTGGCGGCGGAGTTATCGGCGATATTACCGGCTTTGCCGCCGCTACCTTCTTGCGCGGCATCCCCTTCGCCCAGGCGCCGACCACGCTTCTGTCGCAGGTCGATAGTTCGGTCGGCGGGAAGACCGGGGTCAACCATCCCTTGGGGAAGAACCTGATCGGGGCTTTTTATCAGCCCATGCATGTGCACATCGATGTCGATACCCTCCAGACTTTGCCATCCCGTGAATTTTCATCCGGCATGGCCGAAGTCATCAAATATGGCATGATTCGCGACAAAGGCCTTTTCGATTGGCTGTTCAGCGAACGGGAAGCATTGCAATCCATGGCGGCGGGGGCGCTGGTCCAAGCGGTAAAGAGGTCTTGCCAAATCAAGGCGGATGTTGTAGAACTTGACGAAAAAGAGGACTCTTTACGCGCGGTTCTCAATTATGGTCACACCTTTGGCCACGCGGTCGAGACCTTGTCCGGTTATGGTCAGGTTAAGCACGGCGAAGCGGTTGCCATCGGCATGGTGGTCGCCGCGGCGGCGTCCGTCTCGTTGAACTTGTGCAAACCAGAAGACCTGCGTGCTTTGTGTTCCTTGCTCGGCAGTTTCGGCCTTCCGGTGGCGCCTCCGTCGTTTCCTCTACCGGATTATCTGCGGGCCATGGGCCGGGATAAAAAAATTAAAAAAGGCACCCTTCGATTGATTCTGAACCAAGGAATCGGCGGACACGAAATCCGGGATATTCCGGATCCGGAAAGCCTTTTCCGCAGTATCCTTGAATCCCCGCCCTGTGGATGACCAATGGCAAACTCTTCCGCCGACATCTCGCTGCTCAGTAAAATCGCCAACTACACCGAAATTATGGCGAAGGATCCGCATTCAACGGCATTCGTGCCGTTGAGCGATGCCTATCGACAAATGGGGCTGCTTGAAGATGCTTTGGAGGTGGCGGAAAAGGGTGTTGAAGCGTTGCCACGATTTTGTCCCGGGTATGTTGTCCTCGGGCGAACCCAATTTGACCGCGACAACATCGTTGGGGCCGCTGACGCATTTGAGGCGGCTTATGCCTTGGATAACGAAAGCCTTCCCGCTATCAAGGGGTTGGCGAGGGTGCTGGTTCGGCAGAAAAATCTGGACCGCGCCCGAGCGCTGCTGAAAGACGCCGCCAAGCTGGCCCCAGATGATTCTTTCATCAAAAAAATGCTGTCCTCTCTGCCCCCCGAGCCAGCGCCCAATGCGCCGAATGAAGAGGAGGACGAGGGCAAAGACAACGAACCGATCGCCACTTCGACGATTGCCGAAATTTATCTCAAACAAGGCTTGCCGCAGCGTGCGTTGAAGGTATATCTGGATCTGCAAAAGAACCATCCGGACAATACAGAACTGCGCCGAAAAATTGCCGAGATCAAACTGCTGATCCAGCCGCAGGCAAATACCGGTGCGGCGATGGTTGAAGAACCTGCGCCAGGTGCTCCGACTGAAGCCTTTGCGGTGGCACAGGGAGATGCGCACATTGGTCGCCGGGCAGAAATGCTGAATGGCTGGCTGGCCGCGATTCGCAGGAGAAAGCAACATGTTCTTCAATAGTGTGTTGCAAGGGATGGTGGAATCCGCCGGCGGTGGTATTGGCGCCGTGCTCATGGGTTATGACGGTATCGCCATTGACCAGTTCTTTCGGCCGGTCGAGGGCGTCGATTTGGGGCAAATGGCGGTTGAATATTCCAACGTCCTGAAAGAGATCAGGCAGGCGGCTGAAATTCTCAATACCGGGGCGATGGAGGAAGTCTTCATCAAAACCGATAAATACCAGATGCTCATCCGAGCCTTGAACCCCGATTATTTTGTCGCCCTCACCCTCGGGAGCGAGGGTAATTTCGGAAAAGGACGCTATCTGCTCATGCGTGATGCGCCCGCATTGCGTGAGGGCCTCGGCTGAGAATTCGATGAAAATTCTTGTCCTGCACGGTCCAAATCTGAATTTGCTCGGGAAACGTGAGCCGGCCATCTACGGCCGGGAGACTCTTGAGGATATAAACTGTGGCTTGGCGGAACTTGCCGGCGCGCTTCAGGTGGAAACCCTCTTCTATCAGTCCAATCACGAAGGGGAACTGATCGATCGCATTCATCAAGCGCGCGGCGAGGGTGTCGTTGGGATGCTGATCAACCCCGGCGGCTATACCCATACCAGCATCGCCCTGCG
>JBAYQP010000112.1:0-2785 GCA_041677125.1 Desulfuromonadales bacterium
CCGAAGGTCACCAGCACCGCCGCTGTGCGAAGAGAAGGCCGGGTAGACCGTTTGCAGACCACGAAGGATAGTAAATGGGAACGCCCGCCCGGAGTTGCGCCGGATATGGATGCGCGGTCGGTGGAAAAAGAACGGAAATTCCCCTCTTTTTGCCTACTTTTTCTGGGCCCTCAGAAAAAGTAGGGCGGGGTGCGGGGCGCAGCGCCCGCGGTCTTCAGCCGGGTGCAGGGGCGCAGCGCCCGCGGTTTCGATCTTGACCTTGGGTGAACCACCCATTGGAGGAAAAGAATGCAAAAAATTCTGATCATCGGCTGCGGCGACATCGGCCGCCGCGTGGCCAATCTGGCGCAAAAAGCCGGCATCCCGGTGAGCGCCACCTTCCGCCTGCCGGAGCAGGCCGCCGCCCTCGAAAACCTCGACCTCCGCCCGGTGGCCGCCGACCTCGACCAGCCGGGGCCCATCGCCGGCCTCCCCACCCGGGGCGCGAGCGTCTTCTATTTCGTGCCGCCGCCGGGCGGCGGCGATATCGACACCCGGGTGCGGGTTTTCTGCGGCTCCATTGAGCCCGGCGAAGAACCGGAAAAAATCGTCTACATCGGCACCAGCGGCGTCTACGGCAATGCCGGCGATGCGTGGGTGACCGAAGAAACCCCGGTCGCCCCGCAGACCGCCCGCGCCCGCCGCCGCCTCGACGCCGAAGAGATGCTGCGCGCCTGGGGCAAAGGGCGCGGCGTCGCCGTCGTTACCCTGCGCGTCACCGGCATCTACGGCCCCGGCCGCTTTCCCCTTGACCGACTGCAAGCCGGCCACCCCGTCCTGCGCGAGGAGGAAGCCCCCTTCACCAACCGCATCCACGCCGACGACCTGGCCCAGGCCTGCCTCGCCGCCGCCGAAAAGGGGGAGGACGGCGATATCTTCAACGTCAGCGACGGTCATCCCGGCACCATGACCGAATACTTCAACGCCGTCGCCGACGCCTTCGGCCTCCCCCGCCCGCCGCAGATCGGCATGGCCGAAGCGCGCCAAGCGATGACCCCCCTCATGATCTCCTATCTCAGCGAATCCCGCCGTCTCGACAACCGCCGGATGCGCGAGAAACTCGGCGTACAGCTACGCTATCCCACCCTGGCCGAAGGGCTGAAGGGGGTCGGCAAAGGCTGACGCCGTCTTCTGCGGCCGAAGCATTTTCGCCTGCGGCATTTCCGGCGTCGTCAGTGGTGGCGCAAGGCATCGATAAGTTCGTCCTTGTTCATTTTCGAACGCCCCCCGATGCCGACTTCCTGCGCCTTGCGGTAAAGATCGTTCTTCGTCCAATCCTCGTATTTTGCTGCTTTACCACCTTTTCTTCCCGCCTCCCGGCGATCGGTGTTGGCGATCCGGGCGGCCTTTTCCTTGCTCATCCCCTGGCGCCGCAGCGCTTCGTATTGCGCGTCATCCTTGATCTGCGGTCCATGATCCTTGACCATCTTCATCTCCTTTTCCGCAGCGATTTCAGCCAAGATTAACGCAAATCGGCGCAAGGCCAAGTATGCCGCGCCGGCGGCCATAATAAAAAAAGGCCCTGCCCGCGCGCAGCGGACAGGGCCAATAGTATTCGTTCAGATAATCAGCCGGCCAAGATCAATTGTAAGAGGTCTTGAACTGCATCCCCTCCCGGGATTTGGCATCGTAAATGCCTTTGGCCTTGCCTTCTTCGATCCACTGCTCCCGCAGGCCCTTCAGGAAAACCTTCTTCTCGTCCACATGTTTGTTGAAGGGCAGGCCGATGATCTGCTGCGCCTTTTCCTTGGTCGAGAAATCGGGGGCCTCATAGGTGGCGGCGTTGTATTTGGCCAGCACGGTGCGCAGCTTCACGCGGGCCTCCTGCCCTTTGTTGATGGCGCTGCCCAGAACGCGCAGGGTCTCTTCCGGGGCGTGGAAGAAGGAGCCGTGCGAGGCGATGGAGAAATCCCAGCGCCATTGGGCGTGGCGGATGTCCTGCAGGGCCAGCTTCATCTCTTCTTCGGTGGCGCCCAGCTCCCAGGCCTTGCCCGCTTCGAGGTGGGCCTTGGCGAGGACGTCCATGGCGGTGCGGGAGAGTTCGTTCTTGCGCTCAAGCTTTCTTTCGATGGTGGCGCGGAATTCCTTTTCCGTCCCCTTGTGGCAATTCAGACAGGTGCTGCCGATGTTCTCCAGCGGGCTGCCGACCTGGTGGTTGGAGTACTTGACGCCGCCTTCGCGAACGTAGGGCATGTGGCAGTCGGCGCAGGACAGGCCCTGCTGGCCGTGGACGCCGGTGATGAACATTTCATAGCCGGGGTGCTGCGCTTTCAACATCTTGGTTTTGCTGATTTTGTGGGTCCAGTCGGAGAAATCCCGCTGATCGTAGTACTGCTCCATCTGCTCGGCGGCAAAGCCGTTGTCCCACGGAAAGGTTACGACGCCGGCGGTTTTCTTCTCGCCCTTGTCGTCGGTGTACTCGGTTTTCTTGAAATAGTATTCGGAATGGCACTGGGCGCACACCAGGGTGCGCATTTCCTGGTGCGAGGCGTCGGCGTACTTCAGGCTGCCCTCGGCATCGAGACCGCGCTTGGCGTAATCGCGCGTTACGTTCAGCTTCATCGTCTTGTTGTCGTGGCAGTCGGCGCAGCCGATGGTATTGACGATTTCGCCGCCGAGACGCGCCCATTTTCCGGTGAAGTAGTCGAGCTCGCCGTTCTTGTCCATCAGGCGCGGCACGTCGGGGGACTTGCAGGTCCAGCAGGCGCTGGGCATGGGACCGCTGCCGGCATCGCTCGGGCTGCCG